>JAPPLH010000003.1:211601-220846 GCA_028819505.1 Acidimicrobiaceae bacterium | reverse complement strand
ACCAAAATACACTCTCACCGACCGCTCACGAATTCTCGTGAACGATTGGGGTTAGGGATCTGTAGGTGAGGTCGAAGATGGTATCCGTTAGCCAGCGCTTGAAGCTCTCGTTGTCTGAGTAGAGGCGGAAGAGTTGGGCGTCGTCGCTCAGGATGGCCGTCATCACGGCACGCAGGGCGCGGTCGTGCTCGATGCGGGCGTTTTGTTCGTCGGAGTGCTCGCGGGCATTCTGGTAGGCGACGTCGGCGTTGACCTTCTGGGGGATCTCCTCGGTGATGAGGCGGTGTACACGGTCGTCGTCTTCCCACTCGATGTTGCCGAACAGTTGATTGAACGATGCGATGATGTTGGACAGCAGGTCCAACTCAGGTTCGTCGAGGTGGCCGCCACCGCCTGTCGGCACAGGGTCGATCTCACCGTCCTCGTCGGCCAGGTTGATCTGCATGGCCTGCTGCTTCTCGGCCCGGTAGCTGTCCATGTCGACAGCTTCGAGCACGCCTCTCGACAGGTCGTCCTCTTGGGGCGCGGGCAGCTTCGGCACCAAGAAATTCAGGAAGATCGACAGCTTCTCCCATTCGGGGTGGCCGTAGGGCAGCACTGCCGCGAGAAATCCGTAGGTACGCAGGAATGCCTTGGCGTTGCCCTTGAAGTCCACCTGCTGGTCCTCCGCCAACTGCGACAAGTACGCCGCTACGCACTCGTCGAGGATCGGGTCGAGTTGGTCCCTTGGGACGCCGTCGAGGAAGGCCTCCGCGAAACTGTCCACTTGGCTCTGCGCGTAAATCTGGTGCCCACACAGGTCGGCCACGATGTCGTGCAGTTTGTCGGGGTCGGTCTCGTCGGCCAGCACGGTCGAGCGGTAGTACGGTTCGAACGCGTCGCGGATCGTGTCGGCGTCGTTGGTGAAATCGAGCACGAAGGCGTCGTGCTTGTCGGGGTGCGCACGGTTGAGCCGAGACAGCGTCTGAACCGCCTTGATTCCCGAGAGAAGCTTGTCCACATACATTGTGTGCAGGAGCGGTTCGTCGTAGCCAGTTTGGAACTTGTCGGCGCATATAAGGAGTCGGTACGGCTCCTGCCGGAAGCGCTCTGCGATCTGAGCCGATGGGAAGCCATTCAGCGAAGCCTCGCTCACCGTCGACCCACCAAACTCCCGCTCGCCGGAGAACGCCACCAGCGCCCGGTGCGGACTCTTGCGCTCAGCCAGGTAGGCGCTGATGGCATTGTGGTACTGAATCGCTCGCTTCACGCCGTCCGCGACCACCATCGCGCGGGCCGTCCCACCAATCTTGCGTTGGCCGAGCACCTTCTCGTGGAAGTGGTCCACCATAATCTCGGCCTTCAGGCGCACCGCGTGATCGTGGCTCTCCACATAACGGCGCAGCTTGCGGTGGGCTCTGCGAGTATCGAAACGCGGGTCGCCCTCCACTGTCTTGGTGAGCCGGTAGTAGCTCTGTACCGGCGTGTAGTGGGCAAGAACGTCCACGATGAAGCCCTCCTGTATGGCCTGCTTCATCGTGTAGGAGTGGAACGGAACGTGCCTCACGGTGCCATCGGGCTGAGGCAGCGGTGCACCAAACATCTCCAGGGTCTTGTTCTTGGGCGTGGCGGTGAACGCGTAGTAGCTGGCATTGGGCAACATGCGGCGGGCTTCGATGAGCCGGTTGATCTTGTCCTCGAAGGTCTCCTCGTCGGCTTCTTCGTCGGCTTCAAGCCCGCGGCTGTCGCCAGAGAGCGCCCGAGACATCGCCGCGCTGGTCCTTCCGCCTTGGCTGGAGTGCGCCTCATCGATGATGATGGCGAACTTGCGATCCGCTTGGACTCCGCCGATCTTGTCGAGGATCTCCGGGAACTTCTGCACGGTCGAGATGATAATCTTCTTGCCGCCCTCGATCATCCGGCGCAGGTCTCGGGATCGATCGGCGTGCCCGACGGTGGCGCTCACCTGTGCGAACTGCTTGATCGTGTCGCTGATCTGCTGGTCGAGCACCCGTCGGTCGGTGACCACGATCACCGAGTCGAAGACGGGAAGCTGGTCCCTTCGCAAGCCGACAAGCTGATGGCTGAGCCAGGCGATGGAGTTCGACTTCCCGCTGCCTGCCGAGTGCTGGATCAGATAGCGCTGACCTGCGCCGTGTTCTCGCGCATGGGCCAGCAGTTGGCGCACGACTTGGAGCTGGTGGTAGCGCGGCCAGATCTGTTGCCTGGTCGATCGGCCCGCAGAATCATTGCGGCTGATCGTCTTCTGGGCGTAGTTCTCGATGACGTTGGTGAGGCTGGCGCGCGTCAACACCTCCCGCCATAGATAGTCGGTCTTGATGCCGTCGGGGTTGGGAGGGTTGCCCGCGCCGTCGTTCCATCCTCGATTGAAGGGCAGGAACCACGACGCCTTGCCCTGGAGATGCGTGCAGAAGCGCACTTCTTGATCGTCCACTGCAAAATGCGCCATGCACCGGCCCAACTGGAACAAGGGCTCTCGCGGGTCGCGGTCGCGCCGATACTGCTGCACGGCGTCGGCCACCGTCTGCTTGGTAAGACTGTTCTTCAACTCGAAGGTGGCCACTGGCAGCCCATTCACGAGGAGCGCCAAGTCAAGGGCCCGTTGACGCTCGTCGCGGCTGTAGCGGAGTTGTCGAGTAACCGTAAACCGGTTTGTCCCATAGAGTTCAGCCGCCACTGTGTTGCCAGGAGAGGGTGTGCCGTAGAACAGGTCGATCTGGTGTTGGCCATGCCCAAGGCCGTTACGTAGCACATCCACGACCCCCCGCTTGGAGACCTCCTTCGACAGTCGCTGCATGAACTTGCGTCGCACAGGTCCGTCGTCTCCGAGTGTCAGCGCCTCGGCAACCCCCGGCTGCGTGTCGGACAAGAAGCCTGAGAGTTGCTGCAAGTCCACGCAGTATTCTCGGTCATAGTCTGCTGGTGAGCCGCAAGCCCATCCAACCTCGGTGTGATGTCCCGCCTTCACACCCGGATCACAAGTTGATCCGGTCAGGACCTGACAGATCAGCCGCTCAAGCCCCCGCTCACTCGTGTCAGAACTCATGCCCCTCGTCCAACAGGTCTGGTATCAACTTGCGGACATCGTACCGACCAGTCACGATGTCCGCGATAAACCGCTCCCGGTACTCGTTCGCGAGTCGTACCTGCGACCTTGCTCTACTGATGGCGTCCGTTATTGTCTGCATCTCTGCGTTCAAGCAACCGACAATAGCAGCTTGTTCAGTGACAGGCGGAATGGGAATGAAGATATTACCGATGTGGTTCCAATCGGCTCTGGGCATGCGTGCTCCAAATGTAGCAGAATCAATGAGATTTATTATTTCTCTGGTGCGTAGCATTGTGGCAAAATACTCCGGGATCAGCACTGTGGTATCAGAACGGAGTACGAGAAACTCGCTAACACAAACACCTCGAACTTCAGCGAGCAGTACCTTCGCGAGGTATGGCCTTAGCTTGCCAAAGAGTACGTCATTAGGACGGAATCGCTTAACGCGACTCTCGAATTGAGCCGTATCAGATCGGTCCATCAACCTTCCTGTCCAGCTCTCAACATCCTGTAGCTGAACATACGTGTCGCCCTCGTCGAGTTTGCTAGTTAGGTCTGCAACGTTCGATACAATTGACTTGATACGATGTGTTTCCCAGTGTGCAGGGATTTCATCGAGCCACTGTAGGTCCACTGCTCTGTGAACCGGTGACCTAGGAGTTGCTGACATGATCTCTGCCTTCCATCACACTGTACTTGTGGAGGTGTGATGATTCCTCTGGATATCCGACTTGTGGTACTCGACAAAGTGCCTCACTGCAGGACTCTTGTATTCGTAGGAGTCGAGCCACTCTCGGACCTCATCAGCGGTCATGTCGGCTAGTTCTTCGTTCATGCGGTCGCGTATGGCTCGCATGACTGCGATACCATCGAATCTCTCTATCTGACCATCACTCATATTCTATGGCCTCCCTCGGTGTGCGGATATCGATCTGAGAATAGCCCGCTCGTACGTTGACACGATTGAAGGCGCGAATACGGCGTGCGTTGACAATGTGTTTGAAGTTCCAGCTAACAAGCAGGTCAACTTGGGCCACAGTGGCGATAGCGATGTGCAGAGCATCAGCCCAAGATTTAACTGTTAGAGCACCCTCCGAGATGTAGCGTTCTGCTAGGCGTTCTGCTTCATCCGACACGTCTGCAAGCTCAGCTTGGTGATAAGGAAGGCGACTGAGAACGGCCTGTACTGACTCCGGGGCCTGATCCAACTCGCGTTGTGTCACATCGGACAATACTAACTTGAGCTTTCCAGCAAGGATGTCACGGAAGAGTTCCTGCGACGGCTCTCTGAACGCGTCGTCTTCGTCACTCTGGCTCGCGCCGAACACGGAGGTGTCGACGTAGACCCGCCATCGGACTCCTTCGTTTGGGTCATGACCAAGATCGGTCACATCCAGAAAGCTGACTGTCTCTTGCTCCATGGCTACGAGATCGGCTCTAATCTCTTCTAGGGAGCGCATCGGCTGCGGCCGGTAGAAGTGACGGTTGAAGTTGATCTCGTAGCCTACCTTCACGGTTACGGGGTCGTACCAGGCGTTGGCGTCGTAAGGCAGAACCTCGCGGCAAATGAAGCTGTCCACACCGCCGTCCTCCTGCAAGGACACCTGCTCGGTGTCGCGCAAGCTGGGGTCGTGCTCATACTCGACTACACTGCGGCGACCGTCGACCGTCGCTTCAAACAGCCCGTGCAGGGGATCAGGCGCAAAGCCAGTGCCGCGGTAGTCGCGTACGACCGGCTTCGCAGCATCGTTGGTCATTCCGAGCGATCCGCGCAACAGCTTGAGCCGCTTGGTCGTCAGCCTGAAGCGCGGCTCGGTCGCTGCTTCCGCCACCATGTCCACGAAACCGTTGTAGTCGAGATGTGGGCCCCGCCCAAGGCGTAATGCCAGATGGTCGATCAAGTCGGTGAGAGCGGCTTCGTTGGCGTCCAGACAAGCGGACCGGAGGAGTCCCCGCTGCTCCGGCGACAGATCGACCGCTAGGCGAAGCGGTCGGTCCACCGTCGCTTTCCAGTAGCCGAACGCTTCGTTGGGGAAGATCTTCGACTGCTCGGTTTCCTCGAAGGCGAGGAAGGTGTCGCAGACCCGACGGATGTCGTCCTCGGAAAGCTCGCAGGTCTTCTTGCCCAGGTTCCTGCGCAGAGGCCTGAACCACTCGGTGGCGTCGATGAGTTGCACCTTGCCACGCCGGTGCTCGGGCTTGCGGTTGGTGATTATCCATATGAACGTCGAGATTCCTGTGTTGTAGAACATGTTGGGCGGAAGCGCGACGACTGCTTCGAGCCAGTCGTTCTCGATGATCCAGCGGCGAATGTTGCTCTCTCCTTGGCCAGGGTCGCCAGTGAACAGCGACGAGCCGTTGTGAACCTCCGCGATACGGCTGCCCAGCGCAGTGGCGTGCTTCATCTTGCTCACCATGCTCGCCAGAAACAGCATCTGTCCGTCACTCTCGCGCGTCACCAGCGAATATGCGGGGTCGTCCGCGTGATCAATCACGAAACGAGGGTCGCGCATGCCGGTCTTGCCGCCCATCCGCTTCAGGTCGGTCTTCCAGCTCTTCCCATAGGGAGGGTTCGACAACATGAAGTCGAACTCCTTGTCCGGGAAGGCATCGTTGGACAGCGTGGAATGCTCCGGGCCGCCCACGAAGTTGTCCGCGGTTTCGCCCTTGAGGAGCATGTCGGCCTTGCAGATCGCGTAAGTCTCGGCGTTGATCTCCTGGCCGTATAGGTGCGTGGACACCTGCTTGCCCCGCTCGGCTGCGATCTCCTGCAATGTCTCGTCGGCCAGCGTGAGCATTCCGCCTGTGCCGCAGGCGCCGTCGTAGATCAGGTACGTACTCGACTCGATCTGGTCTGCCACCGGCTCGAACACCAATCGGGCCATCAGCGTGACCGCATCGCGCGGCGTCCAGTGCTCGCCCGCCTCCTCGTTGTTCTCCTCGTTGAAGCGGCGCACCAGCTCCTCGAAGATCGTGCCCATCGCGTGGTTGTCGAGTCCGGGATGCCTCTCAGACCCGTCGGAGTCCGTCACCGGGCGCGGGCTGAGGTTGACATCGGGCGAGGTGAGCTTCTCGATCAGCGATCCCAGGGCGTCGGCCCGGGACAGTCGGTCGATCTGGTTGCGGAACTCGAAGTTGTTGATGATGTCGGCCACGTCGGGAGAGAAGCCGTCGAGGTAGGCCACGAAGTCGGCCCGAAGCTGATGGCGGTCCGAGCGGGCCCGAAGGTCGCGCATCGTGAACGGCGAGGTGTTGTAGAAGGCTTGGCCAGCGGCCTCGCGAAGCGGCCCGTCCTTGTCGCCGACACCTAGTTCGTCCAGTCGGGCATTCATGTCTAGCACCTGCTGCTTCGTGTCCTCGAGCACGGCGTCGAGGCGGCGCAACACCGTCATCGGCAAGATCACGTCGCGGTACTTGCCGCGCACGTACAGGTCGCGCAGCACATCGTCGGCGATGCCCCAGATGTAGTTGGCGATCCAGTCGAGCTGTCCGCTCATCCCAGCGTCCTTCGGTCGGCCGAGCGGGTCGGCGACGACCCCCTAGCTCGTTCAGGCTATTGGCGTGCCGCGATAGGCCGCAGTGCCAAGGTTGTAGTCGGGGTTGTCCCAGACGATCAGCGAGGCCCAGTTGTCCACTGCCGGGTCGGTGATGTAGTCGGCGATCACGCCGCGGGCGTCGAAGCCGTTGGCGATCTGCATGGTGAGGGTGGCGTCGTACAGTTCGCCGGCCGAGACCTTGGCCACGTAGTCGGCGGCCGACATCTCGTCCTTGTGGTCGGCGTAGCCGGGGATCACCCCTCCGGCGACGATGCCGGCCAGGTTCAGGTTCCGGCATATCTGCTTGCGCATGTCGTAGAGCCGCTTGCCGATGCCCCGGCGGCGGTAGTCGGGCAGCACCGCGATGCTGGTGCCGTAGTACCAGCCACCGTCGGGAACGTGGCCGGTGCCGCCGTCGACCCCCACCAGGTCGCGGATCGAGTGCTGCGTGTGGCTGAAGTCGAAGTCGATGCGGATGCCCAGCCCCATGGCCACCGGGGTGTCGCCGTCGAGCACCACCACGCCGCCCTCGGGGAACTCTTCGGCCAGGGCCCGCAGCTCGTCGGCCCAGTAGAGGTCTTCGGTGTCCGCGGTCGGGAACGACGTGTGCTCGATGTGCTGGAGCGCCTCCGCCCACTCGGCCCTGATGTCGGTGTAGGTCAGTTCGCCCATGGCGATCGTGGCCCGCTCAGTTGCGCTGGGCCGCGGCCGGTGCCAGCGAGAAGTGCTCGTATACGTTCTCGGCGGGCTGGCCCCAGCAGGCCCAGAAGTCGCCGGTGCGGGGCCGCATGATCACCGCGCCGCTGGACTCCACCCGGTAGGTGGCGTCGGGCCGGCGGCAGATGGCGGTCGGCTCCCTCGTGACCTCCATGAGCCGCTCGGGATCGACCGCATGGCCGGCGTCGGCGAGCATGGCCGTGGCCAGCTCCAGGCGGCGGCGCGAGTTGGCCATCAGCTCGCCGTCCCTCTCGCCTTCGAACGGCAGGGCCGCGGGGTAGGTGACGTGGTTGGTGTGCACCAGCGGGTCGGCGGCCAGGGCCTGCACCGGCCGGGCCGACGGCATGGCCTCGACGTTGTAGCCCCGACCCTCGGCGTCGAGGATCAGGTAGCTGTGGGCGCCGGCGAGATCGGCTCGCAGCAGCGCGTCCAACGCTTCGGCTGCGGTGGCCTGGGCCAGCATCTCGCGGATGACGGTGGGCCACATCACCCCGAAGCGGCCGTCGTTGCCGGTGAGGTTGTTGATGCCCACACACACGCCTACGGAGTTCATGCCGATCTGGCCCAGGCACCCCACGGTGGTGAACACCAGCGCGTCGGGCCCGGCGTCGGGGCGCAGGCGGGCCAGCACCACATGGCCGGTGGCGGTGTCGTGCATGTCCCACGTCTGGCCCACCATCCCCGCGCCGCCGGCCCGGGCGTCGGGCACCACGAAGGCGGTGCAGTCGTCCTCGGTCACCGAGGCCGGGTGCGGGCCCGAGGTGGCAGCCCGAACCGTGTCCACGAAGTCGGTGAACCCGCCCACCACCACTGCCTCGGCCGGGGTGATGCCGGCGGCCGACGCCATGGCCACCATCTCGGCGTGCAAGCGGGGCGAGAACGCCTCGTGGGCCGGGAGGCAGGCTGCGGCCAGCTCCAGCACCGCCCCCCGCTCCAGCGGTCCACCGCTCCAGAGCCCCTCGGCGACCAGCTCCACCCGTTCGCGGGTGTAGCGCCGGATCTCGGCCGCGTGGGCCCGCCCGTGGGCGTCGCCCATGGCCTCCGGCGACCCGGCCAGGTCGAGGTGCCTGATAGGCGGCCGTCGCATGCCCGCAGGCTAGCGCTGGCGCTGTGCAGCCGAAGCTCCCGACCGGTCATCGGAGCGGAACTGGGCCTGTCCCACTTTGTCCCACATATACAAGTAGAATGGTATTATTGGTGCATGAATGGGACACATATAGTTGCAATGGGAGACCGGGGCCGGATCGTGGTGCCGGCCGCAGTCCGGGAGCGCGCCGGCCTGGCTGCCGGATTGCCGATGGTGCTCGTCGAGTCGCCTGACGGCTTGGTCCTACTGACCCGTGAGCAACTTCGGGATCGGGTTCGCAACGACCTGAAGGGGCTGGACCTGGTGGAGCAGCTCCTGACCGACCGGCGCAGGGCGGCCGCGGTCGAGGACGGTGAGAGTGAGGGTGTCGAGTGACGTCGGTGCTCGACGCATCGGCGATCCTGGCGTTCCTGCTGGGTGAGGACGGGGCCGATGCGGTTGAGGGTGCAGCGGCCGACGATCCGAGGTGTGGCGCGGCGAACTGGTCGGAGGTCGCCCAGCGCGTGCTGGGTGCGGGCCGCGACTGGGATCAGGCCCGAGTCCTGCTGGAGAGCTACGGCGTGCGGGTCGAGCCGGTGACCAGCGATGACGCCGAGTGGGCCGCTCGTCGCTGGCGTCGTGGCGAGGCTCTCTCGCTCGCCGATCGACTGTGCCTGGCTCTGGGCGAGCGTCTCGATGCCAAGGTGTTCACCGCCGACAGGTCCTGGGGCCGTTCGGGCCGGATCGTCCAGATCCGCTGACACTCCCGCGCCTGCTTCGCGGCGTGGGATGGGCCGTACGGCGCCGCACGGAATTGGCAGCGTTATGCACGGGTGGCGTGCGTGGTGCTGCCAATTCGCGGTGTGGTCCGGCGTTG
>JAPPLH010000003.1:147997-211501 GCA_028819505.1 Acidimicrobiaceae bacterium | reverse complement strand
TGGGGAATTGGCAGTGTTATGCACGGGTGGCGTGCGTGGTGCTGCCAATTCGCGGTGTGGTCCGGCGTTGTTGGGGAATTGGCAGTGTTATGCACGGGTGGCGTGCGTGGTGCTGCCAATTCGCGGGTGAGCCCGGATGCGGCGAGCGTACAGTTGGCGGATGCCCCCCGGCCCGGCCTCGGACGCCCGTTACCGCGAACGGTCGATGTGGCTCGACACGTATCCCGGCTCACTCGAACCCAGGCCCGCGCTCAACAGTGACGCCGACGCCGATGTGGCCATCGTGGGCGGCGGGTACACCGGGCTGTGGACCGCCTACTACCTGCGACAGCTCGACCCGACGCTGCGGGTGACCGTGATCGAGCGCGACATCTGCGGCTTCGGTGCCTCGGGCCGCAACGGCGGCTGGGCGGTGGGCGAACTGGCGGCGGGGATCAAGAAGTACGCAGCCCTAGCCGACCTGCCCGCTTCGCTGCGTTTTTCTCGGGCCATCTTCGACAGCGTCGACGAGATCGGCCGGGTCACTGCCGCCGAGGGCATCGACTGCGGCTACCACAAGGGCGGGGTGATCCGCTTAGCCCGCAACCGCCCCCAAGCCGAGCGCCAGGCTGCTGAGGTGGCCCATGATCATGAGCTGGGGCTCAACGAGGACGAGATCCGGCTGCTCACCGCGGACGAGGCCCGCAGCCACGCCAACGCCACCGACGTGCTGAGCGGCATCCTCTACGCCCCCTGCGCGGCGGTGGACCCGGCCCGGCTGGTGCGAGGCCTGGCCGAGGCGGTGGAGCGGCGAGGCGCGACCATCGTGGAGCAGACGGCCGCGGTCGCCGTCGAGCCCGGCCGGGTGCTGACCGACCGGGGCACGGTGCGGGCCGAGGTGGTGGTGCGGGCCACGGAGGCCTACACCCGGGACCTGCGGGGCCGCAGGCGCCAGCTGCTGCCCGTCTACTCGCTGATGATCGGCACCGAGCCGCTCCCGCAGTCGACCTTCGACGGGATCGGCCTGGCTGACCGGCCCACCTTCGCTGACGACCGCTACATGGTGATCTACGGCCAGCGCACCGCCGACGACCGCATCGCGTTCGGCGGCCGGGGAGTCCCCTACCTGTACGGATCGCGGATCAGCCCGTCGGTGGAGCGCCATCACCGATCGCACGAGCGCATACACCGCACGCTGGTGGACCTGTTCCCGGCGCTGTCGGGCGCCCGGATCACCCACCGGTGGGGCGGTGTGCTCGCCGTGCCCCGCAACTGGACCCCCTTCGTGCACTTCGACCGGGCCGCCGGCACTGCCGGTGCGGGCGGGTACGTGGGGGAGGGCGTGGCGCCGTCGAACCTGGCCGGCCGCACCCTGGCCGACCTGATCACCGGCGCCGACTCCGAGCGGGTCGACCTGCCGTGGGTGGGCGTCCACCACCGCCGCTGGGAGCCCGAGCCCTTCCGGTGGCTGGGCGTGCGGGGCAGCCGCTGGATGCTGGCCGGCGCCGACATGTACGAGTACCGCACCAACCGCGAGGCCAAAGCCGCGGTAGCGCTGGCCAGCAAGATCCGCAACGACTGACGGCTTGCAGCGGTCATCCAGGGGCTGTCCGGGCGAACGGGCCGCACCCGGACCGGGCCCAACGAAGGCATAATCTGGCGCATGACCACCAACGCTGAACTGGCCGAGCGGTACGCCTCGGCGCTCCCCAGCTTCCTGCACCTGCTCTACGACCGGCCGATCTCGATCGACAGGGGCGAGGGCAGCTATGTGTGGGACGTCGAGGGCCGTCGCTACCTCGACTTCTTCGGCGGGGTGCTCACCACCATGATCGGCCACGCCGAGCCCAGCGTGGTGGCCGCCGTGCAGCAGCAGGCGGCCAAGGTGATGCACACATCGACGCTGTATCTGAGCGAGCCGATGATCGCCTTCGCCGAGGACGTGGCCCGGGTGTCGGGCATCGACGACGCCCGGGTGTTCTTCACGCCCTCGGGGAGCGAGGCCAACGACGCCGCGCTGCTCATGGCCACCGTGCACCGCGGCTCCAACCAGATCCTGGCCATGCGCAACAGCTACCACGGGCGCACGTTCTCGGCCCAGGCCGTGACCGCCCACCGGAGCTGGTCGTCGACCAGCCTCACCGGCCTCAACGTGACCTTCGTCCAGGGCGGCTACCGGCTGCGCAGCCCGTTCCGCCACCTCGACGACGACGCATACACCACAGCGTGCGTCGACGACCTCGTGCAACTCATCGACATGACCACCTCGGGGGACGTGGCCGCCATGATCGCCGAGCCCATCCAGGGCGTGGGCGGGTTCGCGGTGCCCCCCGACGGCTTCTTCGGGGCCATGGGAAAGGTGCTGGCGTCCCACGGGATCCTGTTCATCTCCGACGAGGTGCAGACCGGCTGGGGCCGCACCGGCGAGCACTTCTGGGGCTACGAGGCCCACGGGATCTTGCCCGACATGCTCACCTTCGCCAAGGGGGTCGGCAACGGCATCACCCTGGCCGGCGTGGTGGGACGCGCCGAGATCTTCGACTCCATCGGTGCGCTCCAGTTCTCCACCTTCGGCGGCAACCCGCTGTCGGCCGCCGCGGGGCGGGCCACCCTGCGCCGGGTGCTGGAGGACGACCTCCAGGCCAACGCGCTGGCCATGGGCCGGCGGCTGGTGGAAGCTCTGACCCCGGCGGTGGAGCAGGCCGACTTCGTGGCCGAGCTGCGGGGCCGCGGGCTGATGCAGGCCATGGAGTTCGTGCATCCCGGCTCCATCGAGCCCGACGCGGCCCGCGCCGGAGCGGTGCTTGAGGCCTGCCGGGACCGGGGCCTGCTGGTCGGCAAGGGAGGCCTCTACGGCAACGTGATCCGGGTCACCCCCATGCTCAATGTCAGCGCGGCCGAGATCGACGAGGGCGCCGCCGCCCTCGTCGGGGCTCTCGCCGCCGCCGACGCCTGATCGGGCGTCGCGGCCGGCAGGGGCCGAGATGGCCCGGCAGTGACCCCGACGAGGCAGGCCTATCAGGAGGGTTCCAGGTGGGCGGTGGCGCCCCGCCCCAGCACCCGCAGGAACGCTCCGGCCCGGGGCTTGGGATAGAAGAAGCTCGACTTGGGCGGCATCCTGCTGCCCTCGTCGGCCACCGCCAGCAACTCGTCCACCGACAACGGGTACATGACGAAGCCGAGGCGCCCGGAGTCGTCGCAGCGGCGGATCAGTTCGTCGAGACCGGCGGTGTCGGGGACGTAGTCGACGGTGCCGGTGGCCGCCAGCTCGTCGGCGCCCAGGACGGGGTCCAGCACCAGCCGGCGCAGCCGGTCGACGTCGAGGGAGTCGAGCGCGCCTGCTTCGGAGTCCGGGTGGGGCAGCGTCAGCCTGTGCCAGCTTCCCGCCGTGTACACGCCGACCTCGCCACGATGCCTGGGCCGGGCGTCGTCGGCGGTCGGCACCCGCTCGAGCTCCCCTCCCATGTAGCTGACCCTGGATCGCATCGCCCACAGGCAGTCGCGGCGGCTGTCGTGGTGCCGGTCGGCGGCGACCCGGTGATAGGCCTCGACATGGAGCTGGCTGTGGGGGAACACCGCGGCCAGCGTGCGGCTCAGTTCCGGGCTGGACGGGTCGCTGGCCAGGGCCCGCTGCGCCGCTGCCGAACGGTGGTGCCCGTCCGTCACGTACAGCACTTTGCCGTCCAGTGCCGCCAGCAGTTTGTCGGTCGACTCGGCGGGCGCCGTCCAGATCTGGTGGCGAACCAGATCCGAGCCGAACTCCAGGTCGGCGGGCGCCGCCCCGGCGGTCTCGTCGAGCAGGGCCGCGTACTCCGAGTCGGCCCAGGCTCTGACCGCCAGCGCCACCGGGTGCGATGTGGCGCCCACGCCCAGCAGGTGCGCGGTGAGCAGTTCCGTGCGGTCCTTGCGCACGCCCTCGTGTATCCGGATGCGGCCCTCCTCGAAGCCGCTCACCGCCACCGTGCAGATCAGGCCGGTCTGGGAGCCCCGGGCATGGGTCAGCCGGTACAGGTACAGGGCCCGGCGCCCGGTCGGGGCGAACACCTCGGCGTCGAGCAGGCGGGACAGGGCGGCCGCGCCCTGGGTCACAAGATGGCCCAGCGACAGGTTCTCGTCGTCGAGCAGGTCCTCGCTGCTGCGGGTCACGTTCACGTAGCTGTACGGGTTCTCCCTGGCGATCGAGCGGCGCTGGCCCGGTGTCAGGCTGTCGTAGGCGCGGCTGATGACCCGGTCGGCCCACTCGGGCTTGACCAGCCAGCCTGCGAAGGGCGCCAGCACCGATCCGGGCTTGCTCATGCGTCGAACGCCGAGACCTGGATCACGTCGGGAAGGGCGCGCACCGCCTCCAGCAGTTGCCGGTCGACGGCCCCGAACACTTCGATGGTGGCCACCGCCGCTTGCGAGCCCGCGAAGATGCGGTTGCTCATGTTGGCCACATTGAGGCCGCAGCCGCGGAGTTCTTGCAGCACCGACGCCAGCACGCCGACCCGGTCGTAGTGGCGCACGCTCAGGGTGGCCGTCCGGTGGGGGGCCTGCTCGAGGTTCACGCAGTTGATGATCGAGCCGGTGCGGTACTCCTCGAGCACCTCGACGGTGCCCTCGGCCACGGCCTCCTGGGCCTGGTTGGTGGACGCTCCGATGTGATGGGTGACCGTCACCTTGGGGTGGCGGGCGAGGGCGGAGTCGACCGAGCCGGTTCCGGCCGACGGCTCCCCGGCGAGCACGTCGATGCCCGCCCTCATGTCGGTGGAGTCGAGCGCCTCGAGCAGGGCGGCCTCGTCGACGACCTCGCCGCGGGAGGTGTTGACCAGCACGGCGTCAGGCTTCATCCTGGCCAGGAATCCCGCGTCGACCATGGCGGCGGTGCCGGGGCCGCCGGGCACGTGCAACGACACGATGTCGGCGGCGGCCAGCACGGCGTCGAGGTCGGGAAGGGTCACTACGCCGATGTCGGCCATGCGCCGGCGCACGCCGCGACTGCGGGCCTTGTCCTCGGTGACCACCCTGATCCCGCAGGCGGCGGCCCGCTGGGCGGTCTCCAGGCCGATGGCGCCCATGCCGATGATGCCGAGGGTGGAGCCGTAGAGGCCCCTGGCCCGGCTGTAGGCCTTCTTGTTCCAGGCGCCTGCCCGCGCGTCAGCCGTGGAGGACGCGATGTGACGATCGGTCGCGAACACGAGCCCCATTGCGAGCTCGGCCACCGCGACGGCGTTGCGGCCGGGAACGTTGCACACGTATATCCCCAGTTCGGCGGCCCTCTGGCAGTCGATGGTGTTGGTGCCGGCACCGGCTCGCACCACCAGTCCCAGGTCGGTTCCGGCCTCGAGCGCCGGCGCGGTGACCCGCGTGCTGCGCACGACCAGCGCTTCGAAGCCGGCTATGTGCGCGGGCAGGTCCTCCGCGGTGAGCGACGGCTTCGTGACGCACTCGTCGCCGCCGGCGCGCAGCCGTTCGACCGCGCTGGCGGACAGGCCGTCGGCGAACAGGATCCTCATGCGGCTACCACCTTCGGGAACTCAAGGGGGCGTGAGCACGCCGGGCGGAACCGTCCCGGAACGGTTCCGCATGTCGGAACGTTCATCGTAGGTCGGCGGGGCGTATCCTGTCTCGGGGGTCGGCTGAAAGATCCGACCGTGTTGCCGCGGGACCCCGAAAGACCACAGGCGGGATCGATGACCGAACAATTCGAACTGACCGAGGGCGGCGCCGTGCTGATGGACGGCAACCGGCTGCGCGACGAGATCGTCGCCGAACTCAACGCCGAGATCACGGCGGCGGGCGGGCCGGAGGTCTGTCTGGCCACCGTGCTGGTGGGCGACGACAAGCCGAGCCGCATCTACGTGCGCAACAAGCAGCGCAAGGCGGCCGAGGCGGCCATGCTCTCGCGCCATGTCGAGCTGGGCGCCGACGCCGGCCAGGCCGAGGTCGAGCAGGCTGTCGGCGACCTGGCCCGAGACCCCGGCGTGCACGGGATCCTGGTGCAGCTGCCGCTGCCGGAGGGTCTGGACGCCGATGCAGTCTTGGAGTTGATACCTCCGGAGAAGGACGTGGACGGTCTCACGCCGAGGTCGATGGGCCGGCTGGTCAGGGGACAGCGGGGTCATGTGCCCTGCACCCCGCTCGGCGTCATGCGTCTGCTGGACCGCTACGGGGTGGCGGTGTCCGGCAGGAGCGCGGTCGTGATCGGCCGGTCGACGCTGGTGGGGCTGCCCCAGGTGCTGCTGCTGGGCCGAAAGGGGGTTGACGCCACGCCGACGCTGGCCCACAGCCGCACGCCCGGGTTGCAGGAGGTGTGCCGGCAGGCCGACATCGTCGTGGCCGCGGCCGGCATGGCCAGGCTGGTCACCGCCGACTTCGTGAAGCCGGGTGCGGCCGTGATCGATGTGGGGATCTCGCGCACGGCCGATGGCATCGTCGGCGACGTGGACTTCGAGACGGTCCAGGCTGTGGCGGGCGCGGTGACGCCGATGCCGGGCGGGACCGGTCCCATGACGATTGCCTGCCTGCTGCAGAACACCCTGGCCGCAGCCCGGATGCTGGGGGCGTTCCCGGACTAGGGCTTGGGCGGCTCGGGCTGGCCGGCCCCTCCTGGGCCGTCCTGGGCTGGTCGTGGTCGCCTGCGCGGGCTGGGCGCCTGGTCTTGGGGCGGCTCGCCTACGGGACCTTGAGGTGGCGGCGGACGGCCCAGTTGAACAGGTCCCAGCCGTAGTCGCCCGCCGCGATGTCGTCGCGGGAGGTACGGGCGGCCTCGGCTGAGACCGGCAGCCCGTGCCGGGCCTTCATCTGCACCTCGGCCACCCGCTCCATCATGACGAACCAGCCGACAGCGTCGGCGGGGCTGGCGCCGACGGTGAGGAGGCCGTGGTTGGCCAGGATCACGGCCCGGCACTCGCCCAGGGCTACGGCGATGCGCTTGCCGCCGTCGCAGGAGAGGATCTGGACCTCTTCGTCGTCGAAGAGGGCGTGATCCTCGAAGAACAGCGTCGATTCCTGGGTGATGGGCTCGATCATGCGCCGCTCGGCCGCGAACGGGGTGCCCCAGGCGGTGTGCACGTGGGCGGCCGCCGTGACGTCGGGGCGGGCCTCGTGGATGGGGTGGTGGATGTGGTAGGCGGTGTCGTTGATGCGCGCGGGGCGACCGTCCTGGTCGGTGGCGCTGCCGTCGGGCGCGACCAGCACAAGGTCGGTGGGCCGGGACCGCTCGAAGGGGACCCGATGGCGCAGCAGCCACATGTGGTCGGGCTGCTCGGTGTCGCGGCAGGTGATGTGGCCGTCACCGAGCTCGCCCCAGCGCAAGGCCGCGAACAGCCGGTACGAGGTGGCCAGATCGTCCAGGAGCCGTGCCCGCTCAGCGACAGGATCCTCCAGCACCGGCTCCACCGCCGGCCATCCAAGACTCGATCCGGTCATCCCCTCCATTCTGCCACCTGCCGATGCAGGACGCGAATGCTCGTCTAGGCACTCCTCTTGTGGGGAACGATCATGCTCGGCGGTGCCTCCTCCTCGCCCTCGGCGTGCCCCTTGACGCTCCGGACGGGTTCCTCCACGTGAGCCAGTTCAGGGATGGGCTTGGTGTCGCCCACGGTTCCGAGCTCCTCGAAGCGTCTGGCCTGGGGCAGCACACGGCCCTCCAGCGAGCCGACCCCCTTGTTGTAGGCCACGACTGCTTGGTGGAGGCCCTTCCCGACGCCGTGCATGTGCTCTGCGAAGACCCTCAGCCGGTCGTACAGCTCCTTGCCGAGATCAGCGACTTTCTGGGCGTTCTTCTGGATGTCCTGCTGCTGCCACGCCAACGCCACGGTCCGCAGGAAGGCCAACAGGAGGCCGGGAGTTGCGATCAGCACTCGATGCTCCCGCCATGCCTGCTCCCACAGAGTCGGTTGCACCTTCATCGCTGCGTCGAGAATGGGGTCGGCGGGCACGAACATCAGCACGAAGTCGGGGGATCCGGCCACCACGTCGGCGTAGTCGCGGTCTCCTAAAGCCTTGGCATGTCTTGCTATCGCGGCCGCGTGGCCCGCGAGGAGGTCGCGTTCCTCGTCGCCGGCTTCGGCCTCGTGGGCTCGCAGGAAGTTCTCCAGCGGCGCCTTGGCGTCGATCACGACCCTCAGGCCGCCCGGCACGTTCACGATCGCGTCGGGCCGAACCACGCCCCCCGCCACCGGGACGGTGTGCTGCGGGGAGTAGTCGATGTGTTGTCGCAGGCCCGACAGCTCCAGGATGTTGCCCAGTTCCTGCTCGGCCCACTGGCCCCGGATGTTGGGCGATCGGAGCGCCTCGCTGAGGCTGCCCGCAACCTGCTGCAGAGAAGCGATCTGGGTGGTCAGCCGCTCGTAGGCCCCTACCCGCTTCTGCTCGATCTCGCTGGCATGCTCGCCGAGCTTCTCGAGGCTCTCGCGTATCGGTCCCACCAGGTTGTCGATGGCCTCCCTGCGCTGTTCGAGCTCTGCCGCTCCCAACTGCCGCTGGCTCTCGAATTGCGCCTTTGCCTGCTTGAGCAGTGATTCGGTGCTGTCCTTGAGGACGCCGGCGGCCAGTCCCTTGAACTGGTTGTCCAGCTGCTCGCGAGCGCTGGCCAACTCCTCGGTGCGAGCCTTGTGATCAGCCTTGACCGCGGCGAGTTCTCTCTGGGTATCGGCCAGCTCCCGGCGGGCTTCGTCACGCTCCGTTCGGGTCTCTCTCGCCTCCCGCTCCCGCTCCTCCAGTTGGACGGTCACACGAGCCAGATCGCCGGGGGCGTTGGCTGCCGTGATCGGCCGCCTGCGAAGCAGGACCACGCCGCCGACGGCGATGATGGCCAAGGCCGCGATGACCACGAGTAATGCTGTCGTTTCCATGTCCTCGAAAGTACTTGCCCCCTGTGACATCACCCGTGATGCCCCCCGTCGCTCGCTCCCCGAATAGACATCCCCACCCCTAACGTAGAATGACTATTTCAGTCCTTGTCATATAATGCTGCACGGACGGTACTAGGGCAGGGATCAAGGATGCGGGGGTGCCAGGTGGAAGAACGGGTCTTGAGGCGGATACGGCGCCAGTACGGGATCATCACTCGTGCGCAAGCACTTGCCGACGGCATGACCAAGGCTCAGATCGACCATTGTGTGCGCACGGGCGACTGGGTGCGTGAAGCCCGGGGGGTGTACCGGCATGCTGCGGTGCCGTCCACACCGATGTCGAGGCTGCTCGCCGCGTGCATGGCCCACGACGGACTGGCCAGCCACCGGTCGGCGGCAGCCCTGCACGGAATCGAGGGGTTCAAGCTCGACCGCGTCGAGTTGACGGTCCCGCCAGGCAAGCGCCCGTCGATGGCGGGCGTGAGGCTTCATCAGTCGAGCCTGATGCGCCTGGCCAAGCCGACGGAGCGACAGGGTGTGCCCTGCACCGGCCGAGCACGCACCGTTGTAGACCTGGCCTCCGTGGTCACGTACAAGCAACTGGAGCGCGTGATCGACGCAGTGCTGCGCGACGGGCTCCTTCGGCCGTCCGACCTGTACGGGGTGCTCGCGACCCATGCCCGGAGAGGTCGCCAAGGGTGCCCGGCCCTGCGGACCGCGCTCGACGACCGTCTGGGTGACGCCCCCGTTCCGCTGAGCGAGTGGAGCCGGATGGTCGAGGACCTGCTGATCGGCTCAGGACTGTCCCGTCCCCGCCTCGAGTACCGGATCTGCGATGACGCCGGAGCGCTTCTTGCGCAGGTCGACCTCGCATACCCAGCCCATCGGGTGGCCGTCGAACTCGACAGCGTCCGCTATCACTTGAACCGCGAGTCCTTCGTCTCCGATCCGCGGCGACGGAACCGTCTCACGGTCGCCGGCTGGAAAGTGCTGTCCTTTACATGGGACGACTACATCGATTGTCCGAAGGCGCTGTGTGACGCCGTCGCCGCCGCCTGCATCTCTCCGCGTCATTCTTAACGTAGTTGACCTCACCAGATCGGCATAACTACATTAAGAATGACGAAATATCTGGGCCGCGCTGGAGGCGACCGCTCGGGTGCGCACCCGCAGCGGGTCGAGCGTGCCGGTCAGAACAGGGGTGACGCTGCTAGTGGCGGCGGTGGGAGGCTTGCCAGGAGGCGGTGGCGCCCACCTGGTTGAAGGTGAACACGTGCAGGCCGGTCACGTTCAGCTCTTCAAGGCTCGGGCTCAGGGCGGTCAGCAGGTGGTCGGGGCTGTAGTTGGGTGAGGTCATCAGCTTCGTGATGGCGGCCCGGTTCTTGCGCAGGTAGCGCAGCGAGGGCCCGACGCCCAGCCGCGCCCCCATCGTGAGCAGCTTGGTCCGCTCGACCACGCCTGAGATCCCTAGATGCACGGGCAGCGTCAGCCCTGCGGCCCGCTCCGCCCGAAGCCAGTCCTCGATCCGGCCCGGGTCGAAGCACATCTGCGTGCTGCAGTAGCCCTGCAGACCAGCCTCCGCCAGCAGCTCCTGCTTGGCGTGCATCGCCTCGTGGAGCACTCCGTCCGCGATGAGCGGGTGGCCGTGCGGGTAGGCGGTCACACCGATGGTGCTCAGCCCGTGGTCGCATTCCAGCAGGTCGCGCAGGAACGACGCCGCGTCCGGGTAGGCGCCGGGCGACTCCACGTCGCCGCCGACCAGGAACATGGTCGACACCCCGGCGGAGCGCAACCAGCTCGCCAGCTCCACGACCCGGGCCCGGTCGGGCACC
Source organism: Acidimicrobiaceae bacterium (assembly GCA_028819505.1). Taxonomy (GTDB): domain Bacteria; phylum Actinomycetota; class Acidimicrobiia; order Acidimicrobiales; family Aldehydirespiratoraceae; genus Aldehydirespirator. The sequence continues at coordinate 200,853 of JAPPLH010000003.1, read as the reverse complement.
AGCCGGGCCGAGACGTGGGGGATCGCCACATGGCCCAGCCCCATCAACCGTTCGGTGATCTCGCAGGTGGCCTCCTGTCCCTTCACCGGAGATGCCGTCACCGACACCGTGGAACCCTCGGGCAGCGCCTCAATGGCTCCGTCGAGACTCTTGAGCGGTATGACCTCGAACGTCAGCCCCCTGATTAGCTCGAGGCGGTGGGACCGGTCCCCGTGGGACTCGGCGATCAGGGGAGCGCGCCGGAGCCTCGACCATATTGCCATGGTGCCACTCCGACCGTGCTGCTGTCGATCGGCCGGTGCGTTGCCCTGGGACGCGGCAGCCGTGCCGGCATCTTGCCGCCGAGACCGCCAGGTGCGGGTGAGACGCCAGGCGGCGCCGTCCAAGACGGGCCGAATCACCGCCCGCACCGATCTCCGCATCTCTGCCTTGAGTTTGCTGCGCACGATGACACTGATGGATCGGAACGCGGAGCGCAGGAGGCCGGACACCTTGTTCGTCGCTGGCATCGGTGCGGTCAAGACCCTCAGCTGAGGCCGACGATGTTGCCGTCGGCGTCGATGTCGATGCCCATCGCGGCGGGCACGCGGCCCAGACCCGGCATGGTGCGCATGTCGCCGCAGATGGGGTACACGAACCCGGCACCCACCGACGCCCGCACCTCGCGCACCGGCAGCGTCCAGCCGGTCGGGGCGCCCTTCAGCGACGGATCCGACGAGATCGACAGGTGCGTCTTGGCGATGCACACCGGCAGGTTGCCGAACCCGGCCTCGGTGTAGGTGGCCAGCTGCTTGTTGGCGGTGCCGGAGTACTCCACCCCGTCGGCCCCGTACACACGGGTGGCCACCGTCTCGATCTTGGCCTCGAGGGAGGCGTCGTCGGGATACAGCACCTGGAAGTCGCTCGGCTCCTCGGCCGCCTCGGCCACCGCCTCGGCGAGGGTGGCCGCGCCACGCCCGCCGTCGGCGAAGTGGGTGGTCACCGCGGAGCGGGCGCTGTACTCGGCCGCGATCTCCCCGATGGCGGCGACGTCGGCTGCGTGGTCCTCGGGGAACACGTTGATGGCCACCACCGGCGTGCAGCCGTGGATGCGCATGTTCTCGAGCTGCTTGCGCAGGTTGGCGCCCCCGGCGTGCACCTCGTCGGGGTTCTCGGCCAGGATCGCCTCGGGCAGCGGCCGCCCGGCCACGATCTTGTGGTTGCCCGAGTGGGCCTTGAGGCCCCGCACGGTAGCCACCAGCACGGCCGCGTCGGGCGCGATGCCCGAGTAGCGGCACTTGATGTTGAAGAACCGCTCGGCGCCCATGTCGGCGCCGAAGCCGGCCTCGGTGAGCAGGAAGTCCGACGTGCGGATGCCCACCTGGTCGGCCACGATCGAGGAGTTGCCGGTGGCGATGTTGCCGAACGGGCCGGTGTGGACCAGCGCAGGCGTGTTCTCGAGCGTCTGCATGAGGTTGGGCTTGATGGCCTCGCGCAGGATCACGGCCATCGACCCGGCCACCCCGATCTCCTCGGCCGTGACCGGCGTGCCCTCCTTGGTGTAGCCGACCACGATGCGCCCCAGCCGGGCCCGCAGGTCGTGCAGCCCGGTACACAGCGCCAGCGCCGCCATCACCTCGGACGCCGCGGTGATGTCGAAGCCCGACTCGCGGGGCACGCCGTCGAGCCGCCCGCCCAGACCGAGCGTGATGTTGCGCAGGGCCCGGTCGTTCACGTCCAGCACCCGTCGCCAGGTGATGTTGTGGATGTCGAGGCCGGCCTCGTTGCCGTGGTACAGGTGGGCGTCGACCATGGCCGAGCACAGGTTGTGGGCCGCGGTCACGGCGTGCATGTCGCCGGTGAGGTGCAGGTTGAACAGATCCATGGGCACGACCTGGCTGTAGCCGCCGCCGGCCGCTCCGCCCTTGATCCCGAACGTCGGGCCCATCGAAGGCTGGCGGATGGCGATGGTGGCGCTGCGGCCGATGTGCTGGAAGGCCTGGCCCAGTCCCACAGTCGTGGTCGTCTTGCCCTCGCCGAGCGGGGTGGGGGTGATGGCCGACACCACCACGTAGCGGGCCTTGGGCCGGCCGGCGGCGGCCATTGCCTCGACAGCGTCGAGGCTCACTTTGGCTGCGCCGGCGCCGTAGGGCTCCAGCATCTCGGCCGGGATCCCGGCGGCGGCGGCGATCTCGCCGAGCGGCCTCAGCTTGGCCTGCGAGGCGATCTCCAGGTCGGTCGGAAACGGCATCGTTGCCCTTCCTTTCGGAGCGGTCGTGCGCGGTCGCCCGCGCCAGCCGGATGGTTGGCACGGGACCACCCCGGAGGGTAGCTTGTCGTTCCGTATCTCGGAACGATTCCGCATTACAGAACACACAGCGGTGACCGTCCGGGGACGGTGACCGTCGGGCGCAGCAGGTTGGAGGCTCGCCGTGCCCGGGGACCCGATGAGGGAGGACTGCACGTGAGCGACTTTCCGACCAGCGCCAAGTGCGTGGTGATCGGGGCCGGCATTGTCGGCAACTGCCTGGTGGGCCACCTGACGAAGCTCGGCTGGAGCGACCTGGTGCTGGTGGACAAGGGCCCGCTGCCCAATCCGGGCGGCTCGACCGGGCACGCGTCGAACTTCATCTTCCCGGTGGACCACAACAAGGAGATGTGCCTGCTCGGGGTGCAGAGCGCCAACCAGTACCGGGACCTCGACCTGTCGGTGGACTCGGGGGGGATCGAGGTGGCCCGCACCGCCGAGCGCATGGCCGAGCTCCAGCGCCGCATGACGTCGGCCACCGCCTGGGGCGTGGAGGCCCACCTGCTCACCCCCGAAGAGGTGGCCGAGCTCTGCCCATTCATCAACACCGACGTGGTGCTGGGCGGCTTCTACTGCCCGACCGTCTCGGTGGTCGACTCCCTGGAGACCGGCACCGTGATGCGCCGCCTGGCCGTCGACAACGGATGCCGGGTGCTGGCCAACACCGAGGTGCTCGACATCGTCACCGAGCCCGGCCCCAACCCCGGCGACCGCACCGTCAAGGCCGTGGTCACCAGCGCCGGCACCATCGACACCGAGTACGTGGTGATCGCCTGCGGCGTGTGGTCCAACCGGCTGGCCAACATGGCCGGCGCCCACATCCCATTGGTGCCGGCCGTACACCAGATGGCCGACGTCGGACCGATCGACGTCCTGGCCCAGACCGGCAACGAGATCGGCTACCCGATCGTGCGCGACATGGACACCTTCTGCTACGAGCGCCAGACCGCCGGCTCGATGGAGGTGGGCTCGTATGCCCACCGGCCCATCTTCCACCACCCCGACGACATCCCCTCCAACGAGGAGGCCGCGCTGTCGCCCACCGAGATGCCGTTCACGCCCGACGACTTCGACCCCCAGATGGAGCAGGCCATCGAGCTGATGGACATGCTCGGCGACGCCGAGATCAAGTACGCCATCAACGGCCTGCTGTCGCTCACCCCCGACGCCATGCCGTGCCTCGGCGAGGTCCCCGAGGTGCGCAACCTGTGGTCGGCCGCCGCGGTGTGGGTGAAGGAGGGGCCGGGCATGGCCCAAGTGGTGGCCGAGTGGATGACGTTCGGCTATCCCCGGGTGATCGACGTTCACGGCGCCGACATCGCCCGCTTCTACCCCGAGGAGCGCCCCGACGAGCACATCTGGGCCCGCTCCGCCGAACACTTCAACAAGACCTACGGCATCGTGCATCCGGCCGAGCAGTGGGAGAGCCGCCGCAACCTGCGGGTCGGGCCGTACTTCTCGCGCCAGCAGGACCTGGGCGCCTTCTTCTTCCAGGCCCGCACCTGGGAGCGGCCCCAGTGGTTCGAGTCCAACGCCGACCTGGTGGAGCGCTACGGGCTGGGCGAGCGGGAGGTCGAGTGGGACAACCGCTGGTGGAGCCCGATCACCAACGCCGAGCACCTCAACCTGCGGGACAACTGCGGGCTGGTCGATCTGAGCGCCTTCCAGATCTTTGAGCTGACCGGGCCGGGCGCGGTCGCCTACGCCGACCGTCTGGCCGTCAACAAGGTCGACGTGCCGGTGGGCCGCTCCATCTACACGCCGTGGCTGACGCCCGACGGCGGCTTCCACTCCGACCTGACCATGATGCGCCTCGGCACCGAGAGGGTGCGGGTCGTGACCGGCGTGTTCGACGGCGGGCGCGACGAGTTCTGGGTCCGCCGCCACCTGCCGACCGACGGCTCGGTGAGCTTCGCCAACGTCACCGACCACATCACCACCCTGGGTCTGTGGGGGCCCAATGCCCCGGCGGTGCTCGGCGCCCTGTGCGAGGCCGATCTGAGTCAGGCCGGCTCGCCCTACGGCTCGCTGGTCGACGTGGAGCTCGACTGCGGCACGGGCCGGCCGGTGGCGGCCACCCTGTTCCGCATCTCGTATGTGGGCGACACCGGCTGGGAGATCTACCTGGCATGGGACGATGGCCCCGCGGTGTGGGACGCCCTGATGCGGGTCGGCGCCGACTACGGGCTGAGGCCCACCGGCGGCGGCGTGTACGGCACCTCCGGCCGCCTCGAGAAGGGCTACCGGCTCATGGGCGCTGAGCTGGAGAGCGAGTACAACCCGCTGGAGGCCGGCCTGGCCCGGCCCCGGGTGAAGGCTGCCGACTTCATCGGCAAGGAGGCCTACCTGGCCGCCCGGGAGGCCGGCGACCCCGAGGTCAAGATGTGCGTGCTCACCGTGGAGGACCTGCACGACAGCCGGGGCCGCAAGCGCTTCATGCAGGGCGGCAACGAGCCCATCCTCACCTCCGGCGGCGAGCGCATCGTCGACTCCCACGGCCGGGTGTCGCGGGTCACCACCGCAGGGCCGGGCCCGTCGCTGGGCAAGCACCTGCTGATGGGGTACCTGCCGGCCGAGCTGGCGGTGGCGGGCACCGACCTCCAGGTGATGTACATGAACGAGTTGTTCCCGGTGCGGGTGGCCGGAACCGGCGCGGTGTTCGACCCCGACGACGCCCGCATGAAGAGCTAGAGGCTGAGCGGATGGGGAGCGGTTCATGAGTTTCTTCGCAGGGTGCCCGAGCGGGGCCGTGGCCCGAGCGGCCCGTGAGCGCAGCGAACAGGAGCGGGAACGACACCGGGGGGACGCGGACTAGTCGACATGCGGATCCTGTGCTGTGTGAAGCGGGTGCCGGCGCCCGGCGCGAAGATAAACGTCACCGCCGACGGCCTGGCCGTCGACGCCGCCCACCTCGGCTTCACCACCAGCCCCCACGAGGAGTGCGGCGTGGAGGAGGCGGTGCAGATCGCAGAGCGCACCGGCGGCGAGGTGACCGTGCTCACCCTGGGTCCGGCCGAGGCAGCCGAGCAGCTTCGCTACGCGGCCTCGGTGGGCGCCCGCCACGGCGTGCTCGTCTCCACCGACGGATCGGCCTGGGACCCCCAGCGCACGGCCCGGGCCCTGACCGCGGCCATCCGGTCGCTGGAGGCAGACGGAGGCGTCTTCGACCTGATCCTGTTCGGCAACGAGTCGGCCGACTCGGGCGGCTTCCAGGTGGGGGTGCGGGTCTGCCATGCGCTGGGCCGTCCCATCGTCAACGGCATCAAGGGCATCGAGACAGAGGGATCGGGCGTGCGGGCCCGCCGCGAGATCGACGGCGGCTTCGAGGTGTACGAGTTGGACCTGCCGGCGGCGCTCGGAGTCAAGGAGGGCATCAACCTGCCCCGCTACCCGACGATGAGGGGCCGGCTGGCGTCCAAGAAACTGGAGATCACCACGTTCGAAATCGAAGCCGACGCCGGCGACCAGTCGCTGGTGCGCCTGCACCGCCCGACCGAGACCGTGTCGCAGACCGTGATCCTCGGCGCCGGCCCCGACGCCGCCCCCGCCGCCGTCGACGTGCTCGAGGAACTGGGACTGGTGTGATGGCCGCGCTTCATGAACTCGATGCAGTCGACCGCATCAGAGCGGGACAACTGCATCGGGTAGCGGCGACGGCGGCCGCGGCGCAGGGCGCAGGAGCGATGTGATGCTGCTGGTGGTGCTCGAGCACGACCGGGGCGCGCTCGGAGAGCCTGCCCGGGAGGCGCTCACCTTCGGCCGGACGCTGGCCGCCAAGATGGGCGCGGAGATGCATGCACTGGCCATCGGGGCCGGAGCGGCGGCGACCGAGCAGGTCGCGGCCGTCTCCGGCGACCACGGCGCCGCCCGGCTGTACACCGTGGACCACGACGTGCTGAGCGACTTCGGCCCCGAGGCATGGGGCCAGTCGCTGGTCCAGGTCATCGACGCGCTCGGGCCCGGCGCGGTGCTGGCCTGCGGCAGCGAGCGGGGCAATGAGGTGATGGCCCAGGCCGCGGCCCGTCTCGACTGGCCGTTCGTCGCCAACTGCACCGACGTCACCCCGCCCGCCGGCGCCGGCCGCGAGTGGTCCTTGACCCGCATCCAGTGGGGAGGGTCCCTGCTGGAGGACGCCACCCTGGCCGCGTCCGGCACCGCTCTGCTCACCTGCGGCCTGCACAGCGTGGCCTCGACCCCGGTGGAGCCCGCGCCCGCCGCGCCCCCCGAGACCCGGGCCGTGCCGGTGGATCTCGGCGCCGAGCTGGCCCGCACCGTCGTGAAGGACCGGGTGGTGCTGGATGCCGGCGTCACCCTGCCCACGGCACCGGTCGTGGTGGGGGGAGGCCGCGGCGTCGGCTCCGCCGAGGGGTTCGCCCCGCTGGAGGAGCTGGCCGAGCTGCTGGCAGGACGGGTCGGCTGCAGCCGGGCCGTCACCAACAACGGCTGGCGGCCGCACTCCGACCAGGTCGGCCAGACCGGCACCCGCATCGCGCCCGAGATCTACATCGCCTCGGGCATCTCCGGCGCCATCCAGCACTGGGTGGGGGCCATGGGATCCAAGCACATCCTGGCCGTCAACATCGACCCCGAGGCCAACATGGTGGTGAAGGCAGACTGGGCGGTGATCGGCGACCTGCACCAGGTCATCCCGGCCATGAACGCCGAGATCCGCCGCCGGAGGGACCGGCCATGAGCGCTGCCGGAGCCTTGCCGCGAATTGGCAGCAGTGCGCGCGCTATACGTGCATTCTGCTGCCAATTCCCGAGCCGGGTCGCGTCGGCGCGAATCGGGGTGCCGACGTGACGGTGCAGTCGATCAAGAGGTCGTTCGCGCTGCTGCGGGCGCTGGCGCTGGGCCCGGTGGGCGTCACCGAACTGGCCGAGCGGGTCGACCTGCCCAAGAGCACGGTGGCCCGCCTGCTGGCCTCCCTCGAGGAGGAGCAGGCCGTCGAGCAGACCGAGGCCGGCGGCGAGTACCGGCTGGGCTCGGGCCTCATCGATCTGGCCGGGTCGGCGCCTCGCGGCCGCAACCTGGTGGCCGCGGCCCGGCCGCACCTGCTGGAGCTGGCCGAGAGCCTGGACGAGGTCGCGGGGCTGTCGATCATCGACGGCAGGCAGGTCTACTACCTCGACCAGACCGAGTCCTCCTCCAACATCCAGGTGCGGGACTGGACCGGCGAGCACGCCCCGCTGCACGCGGTGCCCTCGGGCCTGGTGATCCTGGCCCACCAGCCCGAGCGCTTCATCGCCGACTATCTGGCCGGTCCGCTGGAGCAGTGCACGTCATGGACCATGACCGACGCCGGCGAACTCCGGGACCGCCTCGAGCAGATCCGCAGCATCGGCTACGCCTGGGTGTACGAGGAGTTCGCCGAGGATCTCAACTCCGTGGCTGCCCCGGTCTTCGAGGACGACGGCCGCGTCGAGGCGGCGTTGCACGTCCACGGCCCCGCGTACCGGTTCCCGAACCCAGACGACACCCACGATCACGGCATGGCGGTGATCGAGGCGGCCCGCCGCCTGTCGCAGCAGCTCTCAGACTGACGCTCCCGGGCGGCTGCGCGGGTAGGTGAGAGCCCGGCCGTTCAGGGGCGGGCTGAGGCGAGCGCCGCCGCCACCCGGGCCGCGGCGTCCTCGATCCGGACCCGCTTCGTGTCGCCGGTGGCCCGCTCGGTGAGCTCGACCTCGCCGTCGGCCACCGCCCGGCCCGCGGTGATCCGCCAGGGGATGCCGACCAGTTCGGCGTCGGCGAACTTCACGCCGGCCCGGGCGTCGCGGTCGTCCAGCAGGACCTCCGCGCCCTGCCCCCGGAGCTCGCCGTACAGCCGCTCGGCCGCGGCCACCGCGGCGGCGTCGCGCATGCTGGCCACCGTGATCACCGCTTCGTAGGGGGCTACCGCAGCCGGCCAGACGAGGCCCCGGTCGTCGTGGTGCACCTCGGCCACCGCGGCCATGGCCCGGCCGATGCCGATGCCGTAGGAGCCCATGGTGATGGTGCGCTCCACTCCGTCGGCATCCAGCACGGTGGCGCCCATGGCCTCGCTGTAGCGGCGACCCAGTTTGAAGATGTGGCCGGTCTCGATGCAGCGGACCACTTCGAGCGGCCGGTCGCAGTTCACGCACGGCTCGCCGGCCGAGACCTCCCGCAGGTCGAGCCACTCGTCCACGGCGATGTCGCGGTCTACGTCCACACCCGAGTAGTGCCAGTCGTCTTCGTTGGCGCCGGTGGCGAGACTGTGCCGACCCCGGAGGGAGTGGTCGGCCACGATCCGCAGGTCCTCGACGCCCACCGCCCCCAGTGAGCCGGGGTGGGCGCCCAAGCGCTCCAGCGTCTCAGCCGCCTCGGCCGGACGGATCTCGGTGGCCCGGGTGCCGTCGGCCAGCTTCTGGAAGTTGAGCTGATGGTCCCCGCGCACCAGGGCCAGCGTCATCGCCCCGTCGAGCACCATGACCATGGTCTTGATCTGGCGGTGGGCCGGTGCGCCGCCCTCCACCGTCTCCAGAGCGGCGATGGTGCGAACGCCCGGGGTCGGGAACCGGGCGAGATCGGCGCTGGCGTCGCCGTCGTCTACCGGCGCCAGCGTCGAGGTGGCCCTCTCGACGTTGGCCGCGTAGTCGCAGCCCGCGCAACGGGCGATGTCGTCCTCGCCGGCTGGGGAGGGCACCATGAACTCGACCGACCCGGTGCCGCCCATCATGCCCGACGACGCCTGCACCGCGATGGCGTCGAGCGAGAGCCGCTGGAAGGTCCGGATGTAGGCCTCCCTGTGGATCTCGAAGGCGTGGTCCAGCCCGGCGTCGTCGAGGTCGAAGGAGTAGCTGTCCTTCATGGCGAACTCGCGCACCCGCAGCAGGCCCGACTTGGGCCGGGGCTCGTCGCGGAACTTCCACTGGATCTGGTACCAGATCTGGGGCAGCGACCGGTACGAGGCGATCTCCCTGGCGATCTCGCTGAACACCTCCTCGTGGGTCATCCCGAGGGCGAGGTCGGCCTCCTTGCGGTCCTGGAGCCGGAACATCTCGGGGCCGACCGAGTCCCAGCGCCCCGAGCGCTGCCAGATCGACGCCGGGTGCATGGCCGGCAGCAGGAACTCCTGGGCGCCTATCTCCTCCATGCCCTGACGCACGATGTTCTCGACCTTGTCGTGAACCCGCAGGCCCAGAGGCAGCAGCGAGTAGTGGCCGGCGTGGAGTTGTCGTATGAACCCGCCGCGCACCAGCAGCTTGTGGCTGGCCGCCTCGGCGTCGGCGGGCGCGTCGCGCAGCGTCGGGATGAACAGCTTCGACCATCTCATGGCGCCGTCACCGTATCGGTATCCCGGGCTGATGGCCGTGCCTGCCAAGGGCCGAGCGGGTAGGCGAGCCCATCCGGTTCATGCGGGCCGCCCTGCCGTGGTCCGAGCGGCCCGTGAGCGCAGCACGGGTAAGACCGGCATGAGGACTGCCGCCCTGCCGTGGCCCGAGCGGCCCGTGAGCGCAGCGAACAAGAGCGAGAGATTCCCCGCCCCGACGCGGCGGGCTTGCACCTGCCCGCGCACGCCCGCAAGCCCGTCCCCGGAGGCAGTCCGTGCTCGCCGGGCGCGGTAGGGTTGGGATGGTGAACCGCAACCCGATCATCACCTGCGCGGTGACCGGTGCGGGCGACGCCGCCGGCAAGCATCCCGACCTGCCGGTAACGCCCTCCCAGATCGCGACGGCCGCACTGGAGGCCGCCGATGCGGGCGCGGCGATAGTGCACATCCACGTGCGCGATCCGGCCACCGGCAAGGGCGCCCGCGACGTGGACCTGTACCGCCAGGTGATCGAGCAGGTGAGGGCGTCCGACGGTGACGTGATCATCAACACCACCGCGGGCATGGGCGGCGACCTGCTGATCGGCGACCCCGATCCCTTCGACTTCGGCGCCGACGGCACCGACCTCGTCAGCGGCCTGGAGCGCCTCGCCCACGTGGAGGCCCTCAAGCCCGACATGTGCAGCATCGACTGCGGCACTCTGAACTTCGGCGAGGGCCACCAGGTGTACGTGAGCACCCCGAACATGATCCGCGACATGGCCAAGCGGGTCCGGGAGCTCGGCGTCAAGCCCGAGCTGGAGATATTCGACACCGGCCACCTTTGGCTGGCCAACACGCTGGTGGACGAGGGCCTGATCGCCGATCCGCCGTGGGTCCAGCTGTGTACCGGCATCCCCTACGGCACGCCCACCGACGTGGGCCTGCTGGCCGCGCTGGTCCGCCTGCTGCCGGCCGGCGCCGAGTTCACCAGCTTCGCGCTGTCGGCCAGCCAGATTCCATGGGTGGCCCAGTCCATGCTGCTCGGCGGACACATCAGGGTGGGCTTGGAGGACAACCTGTACTTGGCCCGCGGCGTCTTCGCCTCCAATGCGGATCTCGTGAACCGGGCGCGAGAGGTAGTGGAGGCAATGGGGGGCAGGATTCAGTCCCCGGACCAGGCGCGTGACACCCTGTCACTGGGTTGACGCCCGGACCGAGCGGAGCAGACAGCGAGCAGGGAAGAGGCAGATGGGCCGACGATCACGCGACAAGCGGCTGCCGCGGCTGACCACGCCGATGGTGCGCGACAACGGGAGGCTGCGTCCCGCCGCCTGGGACGAGGCCCTCGACCGGGCCGCCGACGGCTTCCGGGCCGTCCTCGACCGCCACGGACCGGACGGCTTCGGCATGTTCAGCTGCTCGAAGGCGACCAACGAGATGAACTACGCCGCCCAGAAGTTCATCCGCACCGCCATCGGGTCGAACAACATCGATTCCTGCAACAGAACTTGACACGCTCCCTCCGTCGTCGGTCTGGCGACAGTGTTCGGAGCGGGAGGCGGGACCTCGTCGTACGCGGAGGTCGAGCAGGCCGACGTCGTCCTGCTGTGGGGCTCCAACGCCCGTGAAGCCCACCCGATCTTCTTCCACCACGTTCTCAAGGGCCTCCGCAACGGCGCCCGGATGTACGCCATCGACCCCCGGCGCACGTCCTCGGCCAAGTTCGCCGACCGCTGGCTGGGACTGTCGGTCGGCACCGACATCGCGCTGGCCAACGCCATGGGGCGCGAGATCATCCGCGCCGGGCTGCACGATCCCGACTTCATCGCCCGCTCCACCCAGGGCTTCGAGGCCTACGCGGCCCACGTCGAGTCGTACACCCTCGACTGGGCGGCCGTCGAGACCGGCGTGCCCGCGGAGGCCATCCGGGAGATGGCCCACGCCTACGCCACCGCCTCCAAGGCCCAGATCCTCTGGACGCTGGGCATCACCGAGCACCACAACGCGGTCGACAACGTGGTGTCGCTCTGCAATCTGGCCCTGCTCACCGGCCATGTGGGCCGCTGGGGCTCGGGACTGTGCCCCTTGAGGGGCCAGAACAACGTGCAGGGCGGCGGCGACATGGGCGCCATACCCAACAAGTTCCCCGGCTTCCAGGACGTGGAAGACGGCGCGGTCCGGGCCAAGTTCGAGGCCGCTTGGGGCGTCGAGCTCAACGGCGTGCCCGGCAAGCACCTGACGCTGATGTTCGAGGCGATGGAGGCCGGCGAGCTGCGGGCCTGCTACGTGATCGGCGAGAACCCGGCGGACTCCGAGGCCAACATCGGCCACGCCCGTAAGCTGCTGGCCGGCCTCGACATCCTGGTGGTGCAGGACATCTTCATGACCCGCACCGCCGAGATGGCCGACGTGGTGCTGCCCGCCTCGGTTGCCTGGGCCGAGTCCGAGGGCACGGTCACTTCCAGCGAGCGGCGGGTGCAGCGTGTGCGCCCCGCCGTGCCGCCGCCCGGCCAGGCCCGCCACGACATCGACATCATCGGAGACCTGGCCCGCCGCCTCGGCGTCGACTGGGGCGAGCCCGGCCCCGAGGAGCTGTGGGACGAGATGCGGTCGCTGTCGCCGATGCACACCGGCATGTCCTGGGAGCGCCTAGAGGCCTCCGGCGGCATCCAGTGGCCCTGTCCCAGTGCGGATCATCCCGGCACCGAGTTCCTGCACGGCTGGCTGTGGGCCGACGACCTCGGGGGCCGGGACCCGGCGCCGTTCAGCATCGTCCACCACGCCGGCCCGCCCGAGCAGCTAACCGACGAGTTCCCGCTGCGGCTCACCACCGGACGGGCCCTCGACTCCTACAACACGGGCGTCCAGTCGGGCGGCTATGCCTCGCCGATCCGCTACGGCGACGCCATAGACGTCAACCCGGCCGACGCGGCCGAGCTCGGCATCGCCGACGGGGAGAGAGTGCTGGTCAGTTCGCCCCGCGGCTCGGTGGCGATGGACGTGCGCCTCCAGCCCGACATCCCCGCAGGGCTCACGTTCACCACCTTCCACTTCCCGGAACTGGTGGACGCCAACATCCTGACCAACGACGACTGGGACCCGCGCTCGGGCACGTCGGAGTTCAAGGCGGCCGCCATCCGCATCTCCAAGCTCGAGCCGGAGCACGCCCCCGCCTAGCACATGACCGACCCACCCACCGGAATTGGCAGCGTTTTGCACGGTAGGCGTGCATTCTGCTGCCAATTCCGCACAGATCTGGTGGCGGCTGGAGAATTGGCAGCGTTTTGCACGGTAGGCGTGCATTCTGCTGCCAGTTCCGCACGGAGCGCGACGGGGACCGGCTAGGAGCGCAACCGAATGACCGACATCTACCTGGGCGCGGACCGCGCCTCCGACGCTGAGGCCGCCGCGGTCGATGAGGCGCTGCGCGAGCGGGGTGTGGACGCCGTGGTGCAGCCCGAGACCGAGCGGCTGGTCACCTCTGGGCGAGCCCGGCGCCTTGCGCGGCGCCACTGCCTTCTGCCGGCGTTGCACGCCCTCCAGAACGAGGCCGGCTGGATCAGCCCGGGCGGGATCAACTATGTGGCCGAGGTGCTGGACGTGCCCCCGGCCGAGGCGTTCGGGGTGGCCACCTTCTACGACCTGTTCCGCACCGAGCCGCCCGACCACGACGGCGACACCTTCCACGTGTGCGTCGACGCGGCCTGCCAGATCGCGGGATACGACGACCTGGCCGCCTCGGTGCGGGCGGCGGGCGGCCATGTGCATCTGGGGCCCTGCCTGGGCCAGTGCGAGCGCGCGCCGGCGCTGTTCGTGCAGGGCGCCGGGGGACGGCCCGATCACGTGCCCGCCGACGCCGAGCCCTTCGAGCTGCCCCAGGCCGGCGACGAGTCGCTGCGCCTGCTGCGCCGCATCGGCGTGGCCGACCCCTCCTCGCTGGAGTCCTACCGCGCCCACGGCGGCTATGAGGCGCTGCGCAGAGCCGGCGAGATGGGCGCGGGGGCGGTGCTGGAGGCGGTGGCGGCCTCGGGGCTGTCGGGACGGGGCGGCGCCGCCTTCCCGACCGGGGTGAAGTGGCGGGCCGTGGCCGCCGAGGGTGGGCGGCCCAAGCACGTGGTGGCCAACTGCGACGAGTCCGAGCCGGGCACCTTCAAGGACCGCATCGTCATGGAGCGAGACCCGTTCGCGGTGATCGAGGCCATGTCCATCGCCGGCCTGGCCACCGGGGCCCGCAACGGCTGGATCTACATCCGCGGCGAGTACCCGCTGGCCACCGCCCGACTTCAGGGAGCGATCGACGCGGCCCGGGCCGCGGGACTCCTCGGCGAGGACGCGGCCGGCACCGGCCACGACTTCGACATCGCTGTCTGGCGGGGGGCGGGCGCCTACATCTGCGGCGAGGAGACGGCCCTGTTCAACTCGCTGGAGGGGTTCCGGGGGGAGCCTCGCAACAAGCCGCCGTTCCCCACCACCCACGGCCTGTTCGGCGAGCCGACCGCCGTCAACAACCCGGAGACCCTGCTGAACGTTCTCGACATCGTCATCGAGGGTCCCGACGCCTACCGGACCCGCGGGACCGAGCGCTCTCCCGGCACCAAGCTGCTGTGCCTGTCGGGCAAGGTCGGGCGGCCCGGCCTCTACGAGGTGCCGTTCGGAACGACGCTGGGAGACCTGTTGGAACTGGCCGGCGGGATCGCAGGCAACGGCGAGCTCCAGGCGGTGCTGATGGGCGGCGCGGCCGGATCGTTCGTCGGCCCCGACTCGCTCGGGCTGCCGCTGACGCTGGAGGACACCCGGGCCGCGGGCACCACCCTCGGCTCGGGCGTGGTGATGGCCTTCGACACGTCCGACGACATGACCGGCGTCGTGGTGCGCATCGCCGAGTTCTTCCGCGACGAGTCGTGCGGGCAGTGCGTTCCGTGCCGGGTGGGGGCGGTGCGCCAGCACGAGACGCTGGTCCAGATGCAGAGGCGAGGGTCGCTGTCGCCGGCCCGCCGGGCGCTGATCGGCGAGATGGCCGAGGTCATGGTGGACGCCTCCATCTGCGGCCTGGGCCACACCGCTGCCTCGGCGGTCCGCTCCGCCCTGGCGCTCGGCCTCATCCGGGAGGCGCCGTCGCCTTGATGTCCGCTGTCGCCGTCCGCCCGCCCGCCCGGCACGGTCGCCGACGGTGCGCGGCCCTGCGCCTGGTAGCGTCGGCACCCTCCCGATGACCGAGACGACCATCACAGAGACCGCGGTCACGCTCACCATCGACGGCCGTCCCGTCGAGGTGGCGGAGGGCTCCACCATCCACGCCGCCTGCGTCGAGGCCGGCATCGAGACCCCCACGCTGTGCTGGGCCGAGAACCTGACCCCGGTCAACGTGTGCCGGGTGTGCGTGGTGGAGTTGGAGGGGTCCCGGGCGCTGGTGCCGTCGTGCTCCCGGCCCGCTACCGAGGGGATGGTCGTGCAGACCGACACTCCCCGGGTGCGCCACAGCCGCCGCATGGTGCTCGAGTTCCTCGGCTCGGGAGTGGACCTGAGCCAGGCCGACGACCTGCAGCGCTGGATGAAGGCCTACGGCGCCGACCCGGACCGCTACGGCGACGAGGACCATCCGGTCGAGCGGGTCGAGGAGCCGGTCAAGGTCCAGGACGAGCTCTACATCCGGGACTACTCCAAGTGCGTGCTGTGCTACAAGTGCGTGGAGGCCTGCGGCGACGACGCCCAGCACACCTTCGCCATCGCGGTGGCCGGCCGGGGCTTCGACGCCCGGATCTCCACCGAGTTCGACGTGGCCCTGCCCGACTCGGCCTGCGTCTACTGCGGCAACTGCGTGGGGGTGTGCCCCACCGGCGCCCTCCAGTTCAAGACCGAGTACGACCTGCGCGAGGTGGGGGAGTGGCGCCCGGAGGACCAGACGGTCACCCGCACGGTGTGCTCCTACTGCGGGGTGGGCTGCAACCTCGACCTGCACGTTCAGGACGAGCGGATCGTGAAGGTCACCTCCCCGTCCGACCATTCGGTCACCAGCGGCCATCTCTGCATCAAGGGCCGCTTCGGCTGGCAGTACGTCCACGGCGAGTGACCCGGCCCATTCCCTGAACCTCTGAAGCCTTGGAGCAAGGAGCGGCAACATGACCGATTCACCCATGCATGGAGCGCTCGCGGAAGCGGCCGGGCGGCTGAGAGACGCCATGGTCGCCGGTGTTCCCTGCGAGCCGGTGCGCGGCCTGCTGGGTGACTCCGCCGGCCCTGAGGCCGGGTATGCGGTGCAGCAGATCAACACCGACCACTGGCTCGGAGCCGGCCGCCGGATCAGCGGGCACAAGGTGGGCTTGACGAACCCGGCCGTCCAGGCTCAGCTCGGCATGGACGAGCCGATATGGGGAGTGCTGTACGCCGACAAGTGCCGCACCGAGGGCTGCGACCTCGGCGGTGCCGGGTTGATCGAGCCGCGGGTCGAGGTCGAGGTCGCGGTGGTGCTCGGCTCCGACCTCGACAATGGCCAGCACACCGTGGCCGACGTGATCAGCGCTACCGCCTACGTGCTGCCCGCGCTGGAGATCGTCGACAGCCGCCTTCGGTGGGACATCACCAACTTCGACATGATCGCCGACAACGCGGGCAGCGGCCTCTACGTGCTCGGCACCCGCCCGGTGCCGCTGGCCGCGGTCGACCTGCGCCGGGTGGAGATGCACTTGACGATCAACGGCGAGCCGGCCGCCACCGGCAACGGAGCCGCCTGCCTGGGCAATCCGCTGAACTCGGTGCTGTGGCTGGCCGACGCCATGTGCCAACACGGCACCCCGCTGCAGGCCGGCGAGACCATCATGACCGGCTCCCTATGCGGGATGCTCCCCCTAACCCCCGGCGACCAACTGCACGCCGAAATAGAAGGCGTAGGCACCGTGTCAGCGGTGCTGTAGGAGCGCCGGCTCCCACTACGCGGCGTTGCAGCACTCGCTGACGGCCGCGGCGAATCGCTCATAGGACCGACTGCGGCCGACGGTCGTTGTTCCGTCGCGATGCGCTCGATCCAGCCCGACACCGAGCGTGGTGAGGCCGATCTGTTCAGGGACACCGGATGAGGTCGTTCTCGTACCCTGCCAGCCAGTTCGGGACAGAGCGCCTCAATCAGCCGGACGATGGCGAGCCGGTCGTTGCGGCTCTCGCCGAAGACGAGCACCACGGCTGCGCGGCCGGGCTGGTGACGCCGAGTCGGCTGAGTCATTTGGCGTCCTAGTTGGGGACGCCGCCCAACGCGCCCGCGAACCAGAGTTCGCCGAGACCGTACTCGGACCGTTTCTCGCGTCGGACGATCTCATGGCTATGCATTGCGGGAATCTTCGACGTGCCCGTAGCAGGGTCGCGGTCGCACACGACGAGTTCTGGTGGACGTAGGCGGTTGACGAATGTGGGAGCATGGGTGGTTGCAAGCAGCTGAGTGTGTTCGGAAGCGGCCCGCAGCCGTTCTACGAAGAGATCCAGCGCGTAGGGGTGCAGACCATGGTCGGCTTCCTCGATTGCCGTGAAAGGAGGCTGGTCCGGTTCGTGCAATGCCGTCAGCAGGGCGAGCAGCCGCACCGTGCCGAAGGAGGCGTCAGCAAGCTCGATCGGCATCCTCACGCCGCGTTCACGCAGCACCACCATCACGGCGCGGCTAGACCCGCCCAGCAGCTCGAACTCGATTGCATCAAGACCAGGAAGACACGCTCTGACCTCTTCCACGAGTATTGCGAACGAGTCCGGCTCCGCAAGGGAGAGGTTGTGCAGTGCCGAGGCCAGGTTGCTGGCGTCGTCGGCTAGTGGTCCCGGGATGATTCTCGACGGATGGCGGGCCGCCTGCATATCGGGCTCGAGGATCCTGATTCCCGACAAGAAATTCGCTAGCAAGCGGATTCCTTCGCCGCCTTCCTCATCGGACCAGTCGGGGAGCGTCGCTAGTCCTGTCGTCTGCCGGTTGGCGAGCTGCCGGGTCTCGCGGTCGCCTTCGTCCATGTCGTCGGCGCCGAACTCGACTTTCGTGCCCTTCACGGTGAGACGTCGGCCCTGTCCAGGCGTCCGCTTCCAGGCGAACGACTCCTCGCGAATGATCTGGTCACTGGTGCTCCGGTAGAATTTCAGCTCATACTCGTCCAGCGCGCCGAGGCTGGCGTGGGTTGTGACGATGCCCTGCACCCCCAGAACAACCCTTGATGAGGGCCCTCGGCCGTCCTGTCGCAGGACGTAGGAGTATCCCCCGGCTGCGTCGATGGCGGCGGCGAGATCGAACCGCACGGTGGATGCCAGAAATCTCAGTACTCCCAACACGTTGGTCTTTCCAGAGCCGTTGGGCCCGACCAGAACCGTCAGCGGACCGAGAGGCACATCGGCCTCGGCCAGGGATCGAAAGCCCTTCGCCTTCAGCATGGTGAGTTGCCTGCGGCTCACAACAGGCCAGTTTGTACGAGTGCCGTCGTGGGCGAACTAGCCGAGTTCACAGTTCCGATGGTACCGGGCGGCCTCCCGTGCTGGCAGCCCGGAGCACGATCGACTACGCGGCGACCCGTGCCTGGCTTGCATCCTTGCGCAGTCGCTGCATGCTTGCCGCGACGGGTTGGACACGATCGAGCACATCAGCGAGTGTGCCGGACAGGTCGTCTTGCTCGCTGTAGCCGCGGTTCACATAGTCGAGGGGTGGATGTGGATTGCCACGCCTTCATGGGCGAAGGCATCGCGCCAAGAGCGGCCCACATTCGCCTCCGCCACATGCACGGGGGCACCGTGGACGAGGGCGGCGGCGAGAAGTTCGGAGGTGACGACGCTGAGCCGGTGCCGCGACATGATCTGTGCAGCCGTGACCGTCAGGTACCGGGGGTCGAGCACCATCAGCACATCGGTCGGCGGCGCCAGAGCGGCGCGCACCATTCGCTCGTCGATCCCCTTGCTCAACCGGCCGCGAACCCGGCTGTCGAGCAGGGCGCGCAGCAGACGGAAGTGGAAGCCCCACGGAATCGTGGGAACTTCGCCGGGCCATAGCCGGCTGCTCCGACCCGCAAGTGCCCACACCGCAAGGTGGTCGTCGACAATGATCACGATCGTCGGGCAGTCACCGGCGGGATGCCCTCACGAGTCGTCCTCGGGAGGATCGACGCTGAGTTCCGGGTCGTCGGCGAACAGTCGGGCGGACACCTCGGCGTACTCGTCAGCCAGCGCCGCGAATGCTCGCTTGACCTCGTGATCGAGTACGGCGGGCCGAGCCGCGGCGTCATCGATGATGTCCCGCAGTACAGCACTGCGGGTTGTGCCCGTGGCGTCGGCGCGAGCCTCCAAGTACCGGGTCTGATCCTCAGTCAGGTACACGTTGGTCCTTTGCATACACCGCAACATACACCGTCTGGCTGGATCGGGCACCGCTGCAAGACCACACGGCCACCCAAAGGGGCCAGCATCACGATACAACATGAAGAAAGATGAAACATATCTAGTCAAGTTCAAACCGAGCCGCGTCAACTGGGCGTGTCCTTGCTTGAGGCGGTGACCACGACGAAGAACAGGCCCATCGTCAGGCCAAGGCCCATGATGAGCCTGGGGGGTCCCGCGCCCAGCGTCGACTGGGCTCCGATCGTGCTCGTGAGCATCGCTCCCAGTGCTACGAACGCCCCGGCCATCACTGCCAGCACGACGGTGGACGCCATGATGGCGCGGGCCTTGCCCACGCCGGCCCGCACCAGTTGTGCGGCGGTCTCCTCCGGCGTCGGGGTGGCGCTCATCGCTACGCGCGACCGGCTGCGAGCCACATGCCGATGTCGTGGATCGCGCGGGAGGTGGCCTGGCCGATCAGATCGAGCTTGCTGACTTGGTCTATGCGGGCCCGGGCCTAGGAGACTGCTGAGCAGGTCGCCTGGTGGTGGCGGTCAGGCAGGCAGTTGGGTGTGGGTGGTTGGTTGTGGTTGTCGGTACGCGGTGCTGGTTGGGGTCTCGGCGGGCCGGGGTGGGCCAACGATCGCGAGCACCCAAAACCGGACTACTCAGCAGTCTCCTAGGACCAGGTCACGTGCAGCTCGGTGGGGCCGCGGAAGGTGATGTTCGGGAAGTAGGCGAGATCCTGCTCTTCTTCCAGGCGCAGCGACGGCAACCGCTGGGTGAGGATCTCCGTGACGGTCCGGACCTCGAACTTGGCCAGCTTGGCTCCGAGGCAATAGTGGACGCCCTTGCCGAAGGAGATGTGCTGGCTGGCGTTGGAACGGCGAATGTCGAAGTCGTCCGGGCTATCCCAGATGTCGTCTTGCCGGTTGGCTGAGGCGAAGTTCAAGAAGATGGTTGTTCCCGCGGGCACGTCGACGCCGGCGATGGTGGTGTCGCGGGTCGTCATGCGCCGCCAGGCGATCTGGCTGGAGTCGAACCGCAGGACTTCCTCGATGGCGTTGGGTATCAGCGTGTGGTCTTCGCGGATCGCGGTCCACGTGTCGCGGCGGGGAAGGAGGCACATCAGGGTGTTGCAGATGAGCGCGGTGACGGCCTCGTGGCCGGCGAAGGACAGGCCGTAGATGATCGACTCCACCTCGCGGTAGCTCAAGTCGTCGGGATCCGCCTCGTGCGCTCCGATCAACTCGGATGCGAAGTCGTCGCCGCGGTGGCGGCGCTTGTGGGCGGTGAAGTCCCGGCAGTATCTCCAGTAGGCGAGCATGTTCTCGGCGATCTCGACCTGCTGGGCCGGGGTGGGCCGGCCCCATGAGAAGGCTTTGCGGTCGCCGCACCAGGCTTTGAGCGTCTCATCGTCGCTCTCGGGGAACCCGATGAAGCGGAAGATGGTCTCGCCCGGCAGCGGGAACGCGAAGGAGGCAACGAACTCCGCTGGTGGCCCCATCGTGATCATTGCGTCGATCAACTCATGGGCGCGCCGGCGCACGTAGGGCTCGAGAGTATTGATCCGCCGATTCGAGAACCCCTGACGGGTGTAGCGACGGATGCGCCCGTGGTCTGGCTCGGGCCGGTTGGACATCACCGCCACTGGGTCGAAGTCCTCCGCTGAGAGGATCTTCCTCGCTTCCGGCGACAGCGGGAACACCGGATCCTGAACGTTCGTCGACGCGAACGTCTCGTGGTCCGAGAACGCGGCCTCAACGTCGGCCATGTCTGTTACCACCACGCATCCCACCGTCGGGGCATAGAACACCGGGTGGGCGGAGCGCAGAGCCGACGCGATGGGATAGGGATCGGTCACATAATCGTCGTCCAGCGGGCTCCATGTCTTGTGCACCGGGCAACTCGTCGGCGCGGCTGGGCTGGTGACCGGCTCGCTGTGGTAGGTGTTCGCGCTCATCAACGATCACCGGCCTTGGCCAGATAGGCGCGGCGAAGCCGGTCAGGTTGCTTCTTGATTTGCGAGGCTGTGCCCCGCAGCACGACCTCTCCCCTGGCCATCACGACGGCGTTGTCGCCTGCGTCGAGCGCTCGTTCGGCGAACTGCTCGACGAGCAGCAGGCCGATGCCGTTGCCGGCCATTTGTTTCACAGCCCGCAGCATCCGGTCGATGACGGCCGGCGCGAGTCCGAGGGAGAGTTCGTCGATCATCAGAATCCGGGGTCGGCGCAGCACCGCCCGACCCAAGACGAGCATCTGCTGCTCTCCTCCGGAAAGAAGTTCGGCCGGGACCGACCGGCGGGCCCCCAGTTCGGGGAAGAGTTCGAAGGCCGGGTCGAGACGGTCGCGAGCCGCCGCCACGAGGAAGTTCTCCTCGACGGTCAAGCTCGGGAACACCGTCCGTCCCTGCTGGACGTAGGCAAGTCCCGACCGGACTCGGCACCGCCGCGACGACCGGGTGATGTCCACGCCGTCCAGCAGCACGCGGCCGCCACTCGCAGGCACCACCCCGCTGATGCCGTCGAGCAACGTCGACTTGCCCGCACCGTTAGCTCCCAGCAGCACTGTCACCTCGCCGGGCGCCACCGACAGGCTGACCCCTCTCACCACTGCCTGGCCGAGCCGGTCCAACCGCAGCCCCTCCACTCGGAGTTCCGCGGCATCCGGCCCTCTGGTGCCCTCGCTTCGGTCCAACTCCGTCATGTCGAGCTTCCCAAGTAGGCCGCTACCACTCTCGGATCCTCGAGCACGTCCTGGGGAGAACCGGTTGCGATCAGTTGGCCGAAGTCGAGCACCGCGATCGAGTGGCACAGCGAGACGACTGCTTCGATGTCGTGCTCGATGAGCAGGACAGCCACTCCCATGTGGGCTGTGACCGCGGCCAGCGCTTCAACGAACACATCCCTATCGGGTCCGGCCAGCCCTGCCGTCGGTTCATCGAGTAGCGCAACCTTCGGGTGCGACATCAAGGCGCCACAAACCTCCAGGATCCGGCGGGATCCCACGTCCAGTCCCGCGATTGGAGTCGGGGGAGGCGGAAGCGAGAACCAGTCCAGAGCCTCAGCGATCGGCGTGTCCGCCCCGGCGGAAGCCAAAGCCAGGTAGCCACCGACGGTCAGATCGAGCGGCGTGTGGCCCTGCTGGAAGGTTCGCCTCAGGCCCAGGAGGGCCCGCTTGCGGGGCGGAAGGACGGTGATGTCCTCTCCGCCCAGGAGGATACGTCCCTCGTGGCTGGGCAGGAATCCGCTGAGTGCATCCACCAGAGTCGACTTGCCCGCGCCGTTGGGACCGATCAGCCCGAGAAAGCCACCCTCCGGCATCGACAGGCTGACGCCGTCCAGCGCCTTGACAGCCCCGTAAGAGACCGACACGTCCTGTATGTCGAGGACGGACCTCGCCTTGGCTGCTGGATCGTGTCCAGAGGGCAGCGACCGCAGCGCTGGGGCGACGGTCTCGGCCCTGCGAGTCCTGCGCAGGCTGGGCAGCCGGCGGCCGGCGGCACGCAGCGCCGACGAGAGGCCGCCCTCGCCGCGGCTAAGTGCGATGACCCCTCCGACGGCGAACAGCATCGGCGAGATGTCCCGCGGCAGACCGACATCGCTGAGGAAGTTCGGTATGAGCTGACCGAACAGCCCGGTGAGCAGGGCGCCTTCGAGGTGTCCGGCGCCGAACATGAGCGCTGAAGTGAGGATGGTCATCGATTCGATCGGTTGGAAGCTGGCCCCGCTCACAATGCCGTTGAGGGCGAGCAGCAGGGCTCCCCCCACACCGGCGATGGCTGCGCTGACCGCGAAAGCAGAGAGCTTGGTCAACACGACGCTGCGGCCCATCGCCGCCGTCGCCCTCTCGCTGCGGCGCACCGAGAACCACCATCGGCCGGTGCGGGTGCGCCGCAGCGCGGTGACCGCTATCCCGATCAAGCCGAGCGTGACCGCGCAGAACAAGAAATAGCCCGAGTCGCTGTCGGCGAAGCCGGGGGGATGGACGCGGTTGCCCTCGATGAGGCCGGGGAATCCATCGGCGAACACCACCCTGGCCACTGCCGCGCTAAAGACCAGAGTGAAGACCGCGAGGTTCTGTCCTCGGAGCCTGAGCGCCGGTATTCCAATGGCTACGCCGGCTGCGAAGGGCACCGCGGCCGCGAACGGCAGCATGGCGAGGAAGGGGAGATTCGTCTTCAGGTTGAGCCAGCCAACGGTCCAAGCCCCGAGCCCGGCGAAGGTCATCTGGCACAGCGAGAGCAGCCCGGCGTTGTCGTAGATCACACCCACGCTGACCGCCACCACGGCGGTGATGACCGCGCTCGTCAACAAGAACAGCCAGAACGGGCCGGCCAGTTGCGACACGGTTACTGCGGCCCCCACGTACGCCGCTCCGGCCGCGAGGTCACCGCGCCGCATCCCACACCTCGTGGCGCTGGGTCCACAGCAGCACGGCCGCCGCGATCAGGAACGGGACCGCGCCGCGGTACTCCGACCAGGCCTCGCGGTACGACGACACCGATTCGACCACGCCGACCCCGATCCCGCCAGCGAATGCGAGGGGCAGCCTTCGGAAGGCACCGATCAGGGCGGCTGCCATGGCCGGGAAGATGAGAAAACCCAGACTGGAGAAGCTGCCGGGAAGGTTGGACGCAACGACCAGCATCCCGGTGGCTGACACCAGACCGGTGAACCCCCAGACGAGCGCGGTCCGTGCGAACAGCGGCACGCCGAGCAGTTCCGCCACGACGGGCCTCTCCGAGATGGCCCGCACCTGCACGCCCACCCTTGTGGAGCTGAGGACCCAGCCCATGCCCAGCACCGTCGCGATCGCGATGAACAGCACGATCACAGTTCCAGCAGTGACCACCACGCCTCCGATCGAGACCGACGCTCCCGGGAGGAGCACGGGCACCGCCCGAGGCGCGTCGCCGAAGAAGCGAAACCCGGCGGCGAACAGGCCCACCGTGGTGGCGATCATCGCGGCGGTGCGGACGGCGGCGCCGGCCTCGCTGAACAGGCGAGCGAACAGCAGCCCGATGGCGACAGAGAGAACCGAGGACAGCGCGATCCCGGCGGCGGCCGCCCAAGGCAGCCCCCAGCCTCGTTCCACACCGGTAGCAGCCACGTACGCACCGAAGGCGCCGACCACCGCCTGGCTGAAGTTCACCACGCCGGCCATCCGGTGCAGGACGACGATGCTCACCCCGAAGATCGCGTAAGCGCCGCCTGCGGCGAGCCCGGCAACAACCAAGGTGAGCATCGTCGCCCCCGGCGGCTCAGCCGAAGGGTCTAGGTAGCTGGTGGCCCGACAGCAGACGCTTCCATAGCTCGCCGCAGTCCACCATCAGCCGGGAAGGATCACCCAGTCGTCCGCCGCGGTCACCCACTGGCCATCGCGCAGTTCAACGAACTTCGAAGCCTGATTGGGAGCGTGGGCGTCACCCGGGCCGAACGTGTAGGGCGTTCCGAGCAGGGGAGTCTCGTAGGGCTCCAGGTCGAGCATCGCCGCGGCCACGGACTCGCGGGTGACCTCTCCGTCGATCCCCCGGAGCGCTTCCACGAAGACCGTGGCGGCGAGGTAGCCGCCCTGGGCGAACGATGTCAGCGGTACGCCAGCGTTAGTCATCAGGGCTTTCCAGTCGTCCAGCGCGGGCGAATCCGAGCCGTAGGGCTCGAACTCCGAGTTGGCTCTGAGCCCGTTGCCGGCGCTGCCAAGCTGCGACGCGATGGCGTCGGTGTAATACGACGTGAGCCCGATCCACACAATGTCGCTCAGATTCTGAGCGTCGATGGCCCGACCGACCGCCAGCGCGTGCGGCTCGACTCCGTCGATGACGACCGCTTGGCAACCCGCGTCTCGGGCCTGCAGCATCAGCGGCGTGGGGTCGTCCTCAAGTGTCGCCGCCTTCACTCGCAAGGTCAGGGACTTGCCGGTGATCGACTCCCAACGGGCCACCGCACCGTCGAAGGCCGGCGCTAGGTCCGGGATCACGAACAGGTTGATGTTGCAGACGCGATCCAGGGCCAGCGTCTCCGATGCGTAGTACAGCGAGACGGTGATCCCCGTGAACGGCCCTGTGTTGACGGGCGAGATGTTCGAGGACAGGAAGCACAGCGGATCCACGCCTGTGCCCTGGATCGAGTACACCCCCTGCTCGGCGTAGAAGCCTGAGTTCACTGCGCACTCGAGGATGCTGGCCGATCCCACCATCGCCACGACGTTGTCCTGTTCAACAAGCTTGCGGCCAGCGGTCGCCGCTCCTTCGGGGCTGCCACCGTCATCCTCAATGATGAGCTCGATAGGCCTGCCGCCGATCCCTCCGCTGGCATTCACCCTGTCAAACACGGCCTTGGCCGCTACCGATGCCTCCGGGAACAGCCCCGCGCCGGTCAGCGAGCTGACGTTGCCGACCCGGATCGGCTCCCCATCCGCCACAGCGGGCGCGGTCGCGGCGGGGGCGTCGTCGACTTCGTCGCTGTCGGAGTCCTCCGATGGCGCTGCGCCCTCGACCTCGTCCGGCTCCACGGCAGCAGAGTCGTCAGGCACTGCGTCCTGTGCGTCGTCGGCCGGCCCGGTGGGTTCTTCAACGGTCTCAGGAGCCTCGCCCGCGTTGGTGGCGGGTACTTCCTCCTGTACCGGGGAGCTGTCCTCGTCATCGCTGCATGATGCGGCGAGAAGGACGAGCGCGAGTGCTGCGGCCCGTGATGCTCGCAGCCCGGGGTGAGAATTGTGTCTCATAGTTGGCCCTCCTTGGGTCTCCGTGTACGACTAGGGACTGGTCCTGTTCATGACGCAGCCATCAGCGGGGATAGCTCAGTGCCTGCAACATGGACACCGTTCGCAGGGACGACCGCCACCTCGTGCCATAGGCGCAGTTCGATCTGGAAGCCCATGTCGGCGACCATCGTCAGGAACGAGTTGAAGATGGCGAGGTGAGTGGGATGGGTTCTTGACCAGTCCTCAAGCGACTTGAGGTCGCGGAACCAGCCCACGAAGCTGGTGGACTCGAGATCATCCCCGTCGATGGTCTGCTCTCGAAGGAACCGGCTGGAGATGCAACCCGTCTCGGGATGTTCGGCCAGGAAGTCAATCCCGGCGGTGAGATTGGGTTCGACATCGGTGAAGTACAGGGAGCGCTCGCGGTTCCCGCAGTGTTCCCAGACCTGACCCGACCGGATCAGGCAGAGGTTGCCCGGCAGCGGATCAGCTGGCTCCGACGCCAGGTCCGAGGTTGTGCTGGCTGGAATCCGATCGCGGGCCGCGCCCCAGTACTCGTGAACGTCGGTGAGCTCAGCTACCAGAAGGTTGCGCACGCCGGGGGTGATCTCGGGGGTCGAATGAAGCGTCTCCCAACGATCGGCCGGGATGACAGCGGTCTCTTTCAGGATCCCGGGTCGCTTCAAAGCCGCAGATCGCTGGCACCACCGCATCTGCGATTCCGGGTCGGTCCAGTATCCGAGGAACACAGTCGTCTGGTCATCAGAGTTGACGATTCGGGCCCGCTCAAGGTGATCGGGAGCATCACCGCCGCCGATCAGTTCTGCCTTCAACTCGTCGACTGTGCCGGTGTCGCCGTTGCCTCGGGCCAAGATCATCGAGAACGCAGTGCGCTCGGGCAGATTGACGGCACTCCAAGCTGGAACGTTGGGCACGTGGCCCTCGGGCCGGTTTGCGGTCATGGCGGCCGTCCTCCTCGGGCCGATGCTCAGTCGGCCGGCTCCGGCGCGCCGGCTTCGGCGCCGACCGTGGCGAGAACAGGTCCCGAGGGTCCCTGATCTCCGACCATCTCCACCGCGGGCTGGGGCCGCTTGTCGAACAGCAGGCGGGTGGCGTCGGGGCGGGAATAGTGTCCGCTGGGGTCGGTGGCCATCTTCGAGATGGCGATGAGCGACAGGTCAACCTCAGCGTATACCAGCCCCTCGGCGTGCTCGTCGAGCAGGTCTGACATGATCATGCCGTCAGGGCCGTAGACGCGACTGCAACCCCCTCCTCCACCACCGAGCAGGGCCGCGTGCTGGTCGTTGTCGCAGAACAGCTCCATCCCCGCGGACCCGGTGACGGTGGTGGCCGCCAGCGCGAAGTTGGAGCCCTCCACCGCGTAGATCTGGGTGGCGTTCATGTTGACCTCGATGCCGAGGGCGTGAGCACCGCCGCGGTACAAGCAGAACGACGGCCAACTGGCCACATGGACCTGTTCGCCCTGGCTGTACATGGCGAACTTCGACAACGGCTGCAGATGCTCCCAGCAGTTGAGCGCGCCGAGCCGGCCGATGCCGGGAACGTCGAGCACATGCAGGTGGCTGCCGTCGCCCTGGCCGAACATGGCCCGCTCAACGTGGGTGGGCTTGAGCTTGCGCCGGGTGAACAGCACCTCGCCGTCGGCACCGAAGATGAACTGGGACATGTAGAGCGAGCCGTAGTCCTTCTCGCTGGCGCCCATCACAACCGCGATCTCGCTGTCGGCCGCGGCCTGAGCCAGGCGGTTGAACCGTGCATCGCCGACCACGATCGAGTTGGCGTGGTATTGGGGGACGAACCGCATGCCCAGCGCTTGGGCGTCCAGCCACAAGAAGTGTGGATATCCCGGGATCCACAACTCCGGGAACGCGATCAGCCGAGCACCGCTGGACGCCGCCTCCGCGATCAGAGCAGTCGCCTTCTCGACACCGGCATCGGCGTCGAGCCAGCATGGCTCAGCCTGTACGGCTGCCACCTTGTACGGTCCGTCAGCGCTCACGTCAACTCCCCACGTAGCGAAGCCCGGGGCGGCGCCCGGGCCAATCGGCCATTGTTCGCTTCAACCTAGGAAGCACAATGCGTCGGACCCTTCCCTGTGAGCGTGCAATCCCTTGTCTCACAGTGCACAACGGGTCGAGACGGACTGGGCGTTGCTCTACGACGCTTAGTCTCTTGTCTGTAAGCGCATATGCGATCGGCAGGGGTGTGGCATGAGCATCGCAGTGACAACCGACTCGGTATCCGCCAAGGAGCGGTTCGACTTCTGGCACGAGGTCATATGCACGGCCTTCGTCCGCCTTGAGGCCGAGACGCTGCCATCGGAGAGACCCTTCGGGGCTGAGATCGCGAGGTCCGACCTCGGACCCCTGACACTTAGCCGCGTACGCGCCCAGCCCCATGCCGTGCAGCGCTCCACCAGACTGATCAGCGAGGAGCCCCGAGACGAGGTGCTGGTCTCGGTGCAACTCAAGGGCAGCGCAGTCATACAGCAGGACGACCGCCAAGCCGTGCTCGATCCGGGCGACTTCGCCATGTACGACGCCACCCGCCCCTACGACCTCATCATGCGCGAGCAGTTCGAGATGCTGGTCTTCCAGTTCGATCGCCAGTTTCTGATGGAGCGCTGTCCTTCGCCCGAGCGGCTTACAGCGGTCCGAATGTCCAACGACACCACTGTCGCTGCGCCCGTGTCGTCGTTCCTGCGGTCGCTGGAGCCGCTGGCGCTGGGAGATGACAGCGCCGTGTCGCGCCAGTTGGCCACAAGCGCACTGGATCTCTTGGGGGTGGCGCTCGCCGACCGCTTTGGCACCGAGGGAAGCCCCAACGCGGGACGAACGAAGCACTTCCTGAGAGCGTGCACCTACATGAACGCCTACGCATCGGACCCGGATCTCACCCCGGCCCGCATCGCTTCGTCCATAGGGGTGTCGTTGCGCTATCTCCACGCCATCTTCAAGGAGCACGGCATGACGGTCAACGAGTACCTGATCAAGCGCCGGCTGGCCCGGTGCATGGACGATCTGCTGAGCCCGATGGCGGCGTCCCGCACCATCACCGAGATCGCTCATGGCAACGGCTTCAAGACCTCGGCCCATTTCTCGCGCCGCTTCGCCGAGGCATACGGCCGAACGCCGCGCCAGGTCAAGCAGGGCCAGTTGTCAGGCCAGCGATAGGACCGGTGACAAGCCGGTGGCGTGTGGCCTCTCCCTCACCTAGGCCGCGCCGGGTGAGACGACAGTGATGCCGTGGACCCTGGCGGCGGAGGCCAACCGGTCGTCGTAGGTGACCATGCCCTCGAGGTCGGCTCCGAACTCCATCGCTGCGGCCAGATGCAAGGCATCGAGGGTGCGGAGTATCGTCGGGTCCAGTACTGCGGCCCTCGCGAACACGCTGGTGGGCAGATCGACGACGTGGGCCCGGTCAAGCAGCCTGCCGGCCTCGTCGGCGCTGTCCGGAGCGTCCCGGCGCACAGCCCGGAGCAACTCGGTCCGGGTCAAGTCGCTGGACACGATGTTCCCGGCGTGCTCGGCCGCCCAAGCCAGCATCGCCTCGGTCTCCGTCTCCCGCACGATTAGCTTGACCGCCGCCGATGTCTCCAGATAGAAGACCATCAGTAGCGCTCGGCTGCGCGCATTTCTTCGAGGGTTGCTGAGAGCGGCTTGTCATGGGACTCGGGCGGTTGGAGGCTCGCGAAGGACAGTGTGGCCGACCGGAGCCGACCCGACGCTGTCAACTCCTCGATTCTCGATCCCGGTATGGGACTCAGCAAAGCGGCCGGCCGGCCCCGGTCGGTCACTGTGATCGTCGCGCCCCTCCGCACCCGCGCCACGACGGCGGAGGCGTTCTGCTTCAGTTCGCGGATTCCAACCTCGTCCATGTTCTACATAGTAGCACAACGTTGCCGTGCTCAGGCATCCAGACCCTTGGACACTTCGTCCTGCACGGGGTTGCGGAGGGTGCCGATCTCGGGGACGGTCACCTCCACGACGTCGCCGGGCTTCAGCCACCGCGGCGGGTCGAAGCGGGCGCCGGCGCCGGTGGGGGTGCCGGTGAAGATCACGTCGCCGGCGTCGAGGCCCACGAACGTGGACAGGTAGTGGATCTGGTACTCGATGCTGAAGTGCATGTTGGCGGCCAGGTCGTCCTGGCGCAGCTCGCTGTTCACCCTGGTGGTGAGGTGCAGGTCGCCCAGCGCACCGATCTCGTCGATGGTCACCAGCCACGGCCCGAGCGAACCGCTGCGGTGCCAGTTCTTGCCCTGGGTGACGTTGAAGCGGCCGTGCCGTATCCAGTCCCGGATGGTGCCCTCGTTGCCCAGGCTCACGCCGGCGATGTGGCTGCGGGCCTGCCCCATCGGTATCCGGCGCCCGCCGGCGCCGACCACGACGACGATCTCGCCCTCGTAGTCGAGCTGCTCGGACTCCGGGGGTCGCAGCAGGAGCTGCTCGTGGCCGACCAGCGTCTCGGGGAAGCGCACGAACACGCTCGGGTAGGCGTCGCGGCGCTCCTCGGCGTACTCGGCGCCCCGCCCGCCGTAGTTCACGCCGATGCAGATGATCTTGCCCGGGTACGGGATCAGGCGCTCGAAGGCGATGTCGGCGAGATCGTGGTCGGCGCCGGAGTCGGCCCACTGAGCTGCCTCGCCGATGCGTCCTTGGGCGATCAGGTCGCTGAGGTCGGCCGCGCCGTCGATGCGGCCGGCGAGGTCGATGACGCCGGTGCCGTCGGCTGTGAGCAGCCCGAACGAGGGGGCTCCGTCGACGCTGTAGCTGAGCAGGCGCATGGGTGTCCGTGGGGAATCGGCGGGGGGACAGAACCGTACAATCGTGGCGTACGGGAACGCCCATGCCGCACATCATCATCGAACACTCCGCCAATCTGGCCGCCCTGACCGACATGGACGCCCTCGTGGCGGCCGTCCACCAGGCGGCCCTCGACGACGGCCTGCCCGCCCTCGACGCCCTCCGGACCAGGGCCGCTCCCCGCGACCATTACCGCATCGCCGACGGCGACCCGGCCTACGGATTTGTCTATGTGACCGCCCGGATCGGTCCCGGCCGCGAGCCGGAGGCCGTCCAGCGCTTCCTCACCCGGCTGATCGACGCCGTCGACGAGGCGCTGGCGCCGTTGCAGGCCGACCATCCGGTGGCCATCAGCGCCGAGGTCCAGCTCATCGACCCGACCATGCGCATCAACCGCAACCACATCCGCGCCCACCTCGCCGGGTCCGGTGGCACCTAGCCTCGGATCCGGCGCCGACAGGAGTCCCACGATGGCCACCACCGCCAGCCTCAGCTCCAGCCTCGCTGCGAACCTTGCCGCCGCCGGGCGGCATCTGGCTCGCTTCGCGGCCGCGCCCACGCGGCACCTGATCGGCGGCGAGGCCGCGGCCAGCGACTCGGGCGAGACCTTCGCCAACGCATCTCCCATCGACGGGATGCACCTGGGGGATGTGGCCGCCGGAGACGCCGCGGACATCGACGCCGCGGCTACGGCCGCCCGGGAGAGCTTCGACGCCTGGTCGGGCACGCCCGGCGAGCAGCGCAAGCGGATCCTGCACGCGGTGGCCGACGCCATCGTGGCCCGCGCCGGCGAGATCGCGGTGGTGGAGTCGGTCGACACCGGGCAGGCCATCCGGTTCATGTCCTCGGCCGCGCTGCGGGGCGCGGAGAACTTCCGGTTCTTCGCCGACCGGGCCCCCGCGGCCGCCGACGGGCTGGCCCTGCCGTCGGCGCATCATCTCAACTACACGAGCCGCCGCGCCGTCGGACCGGTCGGGGTGATCACGCCGTGGAACACGCCGTTCATGCTGTCCACCTGGAAGATCGCCCCCGCGCTGGCCGCGGGCTGCACGGTGGTGCACAAGCCGGCGGAGTGGAGCCCGCTCACGGCCTGCCTGCTGGCTGAGATCGCTCTCGACGCGGGCTTGCCCCCCGGGGTGCTCAACGTGGTGCACGGCACGGGCGAGACCGCGGGCCGGGCCCTCACCGAGCACCCCGACATCGCGGCCGTCGCCTTCGTGGGCGAGTCGGCCACCGGGTCGGCCATCCAGGCCCAGTCGGCGGCCACCCTCAAGCGGCTCCACTTCGAGCTGGGTGGCAAGAACCCGGTGATCGTGTTCGACGACGCCGACCTCGACCGCGCCCTCGACGCGGTGGTGTTCATGATCTACAGCCTCAACGGCGAGCGCTGCACCAGCTCCAGCCGCCTGCTGGTGCAGGGCAGCATCTACGACGGTTTCGTCGAGCGCCTGGCGGCCAAGCTGCGCGACATCCCGGTCGGCCACCCCCTCGACCCCGCCACCGTCATCGGCCCGCTCATCCACCGGCGCCACTGCGACAAGGTGCGCAGCTACATCGAGCTGGCCTCGACCGAGGGCGCCACCGTGGTGGAGGGCACCGGATGGGACGACGCACCCGAGGACGGCAACTTCGTCACGCCGGTGCTGTTCACCGGAGCCACCAACGACATGCGCATCGCCCGCGAGGAGATCTTCGGCCCGGCGCTCACCGCCATCGCCTTCGACGACGAGGCCGACGCCGTCGCCACTGCCAACGACACCGACTACGGGCTGGCCGCCTACGTCTGGACCGGCGACGTGGGTCGGGCCCACCGGGTGGCCGGCGCGGTGGACGCGGGCATGGTGTGGGTCAACTCCCAGAACGTCCGCCACCTGCCGACCCCGTTCGGGGGGACCAAGCGCAGCGGCATCGGCCGCGACGGCGGCGACTGGAGCTTCGACTTCTACATGGAGACCAAGAACGTGGCCGTCGCCCACGGCGACCATCCCATCCCCAAACTGGGAGGCTGAGCCTCA
The DNA here is from genome assembly GCA_028819505.1 of Acidimicrobiaceae bacterium. GTDB lineage: Bacteria > Actinomycetota > Acidimicrobiia > Acidimicrobiales > Aldehydirespiratoraceae > Aldehydirespirator. Next base: position 168,423 of record JAPPLH010000003.1, on the reverse strand, counting down.
ATCGAATTGGCAGCGTTTTGCACGTATAGCGCGCATTTTGCTGCCAGTTCGAGATGTGGCCTCCGCCGGTCAACCGAATTGGCAGCGTAATGCACGTATAGCGTGCATCTCGCTGCCAATTCGCGGGAGGCTGAGACAATGCAGACGCAGATGCTCATCGGCGGGAGCTGGCAGGACGGCCGGGCCGAGCGGATCGAGGTGCTCGATCCGGCCACCGGCGACGGCATCGCCGAAGTGGCCGCCGGCGGCCCGGCCGAGGCCGTCGCGGCCTGCGACGCGGCCGCCGCCGCGCAACCCGGCTGGGCCGCCACCGCGCCCCGGGCCCGCTCCGAGATCCTGCGGGACTGTCACCGGATCCTCATGGAGCACACCGACGAGCTGGCCGACCTGATCACCCTCGAGCACGGCAAGCCCCGCGCCGACGCGGTCGGCGAGGTGGCCTACGCGGCCGAGTTCTTCCGCTGGAACGCCGAGGAGACGGTGCGCATCCACGGCTCGATCAGCACCGCGCCGGCCGGTGACAAGCGGATCATCACGCTCCATCCGCCGGTGGGGGTGGTGGTGATGGTCACGCCGTGGAACTTCCCGGCGGCCATGATCACCCGCAAGCTTGCGCCCGCGCTGGGTGCGGGCAACGCGGTCGTCATCAAGCCGCCGAGGGAGGCACCCCTCACCGCGCTGCGGGTCGGCGAGTTGCTGGCCGAGGCCGGGGTCCCGCCCGGGGTCGTCAACCTGGTCCCGACCACCGCCTCGGGGCCTTGGTTCGACGCCGCAGTGGACCATCCGGCGGTCCGCATGGTGTCGTTCACCGGTTCGACGGAGGTGGGGCGGGTCCTGCTGCGCCGCTGCGCCGACCGGGTCCTCAAGACGGTGATGGAGCTGGGCGGCAACGCACCGTTCGTGGTGTTCGCCGACGCCGATCTGGAGGCGGCGGTGGCGGGGGCGATGGTGGCCAAGATGCGCCATTCGGCCGAGACCTGCACCGCGGCCAACCGGTTCTTCGTGGAGGCGCCGGTGCACGACGAGTTCGTGGAGCGCCTGGCCGGGGCCGTGGGTTCGATGAAGGTGGGCAGCGGCTTCGACCCGGACGTGACCTGCGGCCCGATGATCAACCCGGCCGCGATCACCAACATCGACAGGCTGGTGCAGGGCGCCATCAACGGCGGGGCCAGCGCCGTCACCGGCGGGTCGGCCATCGACGGGCCCGGGTTCTTCTACGAGCCCACCGTGCTGGGCGGGGTGGAGGTGGCCGCGCCCATCACCCGCGAGGAGATCTTCGGACCGGTGGCGCCGGTGACCAGCTTCACCGACACCGACGCCATGATCGCCGCGGCCAACGACACCGAGATGGGTCTCATCGGCTACGTCTACACCGAGGACCTGGCCAAGGGCCTGAGGGTCAGCGAGCGCATCGAGGCCGGCATGGTCGGGCTCAACCGGGGCGCGGTGTCGGACCCGGCCGCCCCGTTCGGCGGCATGAAGCAGTCCGGCCTCGGCCGCGAGGGGGCCTCCGAGGGCATCTACGAGTTCTGCGAGACCCAGTACATAGCCGCCGACTGGTAGAGGCTGGCTGGGGCGTCGAGGTACTCAGCGTCCCAACTCGGTGGTGATGGCGTCGGCCAGGCGGTGGTACTGCGACTCGTCGTTGTAGAGGTGCGCGGAGATGCGCAGCAGGCGCTCGGGCGGCGCGGGCCAGATGAAGACCGGGACCTGGATGCGGTGCCGCTGCTCCAGCGCAGTCATGAGCGGGTCGAAGATCTCGGTGCCCGAGTGGCCGGCGGGCGGAACCGGCACGGAGGCGATGGCCCCGATCATGTCGTCGGGCGCGGGCGGGTCGATCCCCAGCGCGTCCAGCAGGATCCGGCGGCCGGACAGGCACAGGTCGCGGATCGCCTGCCGGACGCCGGGCCAGCCGTCGGGGTGCATGGCCCCTACCGCGTCCAGCGCGTCGGGCACGGTCAGCCAGGCGCTCGGGTCGTCGGTGCCGGTCCAGTCGAACTGGGCGTGCAGCCGCCCGCCTCCCGATGGCCAGCCGCCGTTGTAGCCGTGGCTGATCACCGAGTGGTACACGTCGTCGCGACGGTCGGCCCGCACCCACAGGAACCCGGCGCCCTTGGCCGAGCACATCCACTTGTGGCAGTTGGCGGTCACATACGAGGCGCCCAGTGCGACCGCGTCGAAGTTGATCATCCCGGGCGCGTGGGCGGCGTCGACCAGCACCCGCACGTCGGGCTCGACCTCGGCCGCGATCTCCGCCACCGGCATCACCAGCCCGGTCGCCGAGGTCACCGCGTCGATCAGCAGGATCCGGGTGCGGTCGCCGACCGCGGCCAGCACCGTGTCGGCGGCGTGCCGCGACGACTCGATCGGGAACGGCACCCGGACCGTCGTCACCCTCGCTCCCGTCCGCGAGGCCGACACCTCCGCCGCGTTGCGGCAGGCGTTGTACTCGTGGTTGGTGACCAGGATCTCGTCGCCGGACCCGAGCGCCGGCTCCAGCGAGCGCAGCACCGCGTTCACGCCCGCGGTGACGTTGTTGACGAACACCAGCCCGGCCTCTTCGCCGCCCACGAAGCCGGCCACTGCCCGGCGGGCCGAGTCGAGCTCGCGCTGGTAGTCGCCGCCGAGGAAGTACTTCGTCGGGTTGGCCTCCATGCGGCTGCGCAGCCGCTGCTGGGCCTCCAGCACCGACGTCGGCGTCGCCCCGAACGACCCGTGGTTCAGGTGCAGCACCCCGTCCTCCAACACCCAGGGACCCGTGGCAGGCACCAGCCAAGCCTAGGAGCGGCGACGAACTTCAATGGGTTGACCACCTCTGCGGTGGCTAACCCATTGAAGTTCCGGCTCAGCGGTTCTGCTGGCGGCGCTTCTGGATGTTGGCCCACTCGTCTCGCAGGCCGACGGTGCGGTGGAACAGGTCGGCCGCCTCGGTGTCGCGGGCGAAGTAGCCCAAGCGCTCGAACTGCACGACCTCCCCCGGGGGCGTGCCCGCCAGCGCCGGCTCGACCTTGGCGCCTCCGATCAGCTCGCGGGAGGCAGGGTTGTAGGACTCCAGCGGGTCTCGGCCGTCGGCGCCGGGCACGGGATCGGTGAACAGGCGGTCGTACAGCGCAACCCGCGCCTCCACCGCGTGGTCGGCCGACACCCAGTGGATGGTGGCCCGCACCTTGCGGCCGTCGGGGGCCTGTCCGCCGCCGGTGTCGGGGTCGTAGGTGCAGCGCAGCCGCAGCACCTCGGAGTCCGGGCCGGTCTCGACGTCGTTGCAGCGCAGGAAGTAGCCGGCCCGCAGCCGGACCTCCCGACCGGGGGCCAGGCGGTAGAACTTGCGGGGCGGGTCGAGCATGAAGTCATCCCGTTCGATCCACAGCCGCCCCGAGAACGGCACGTCCCGCTCGCCCGCGTCGGGATCCTCGGGGTTGTTCACCGCTCGGCGATGCTCGACCCGGCCCTCGGGCCAGTTGTCGATCACCACCTCCAGGGGGCGCAGCACGGCCATGCGGCGCAGCGCGTGGCGGTTGTGGTGGGTCCGCACGAACGACTCCAGCAGCTCGATCTCGTGGACGCCGTTCACCCGGGCCACGCCGATGTGGGCACAGAACTCCCGGATGGCCTCGGGCGGGTAGCCCCGCCGGCGCAGGCCCCGCAGGGTTGGCAGGCGGGGGTCGTCCCAGCCGTCCACCAGTCCATCCGTGATCAGGGCGCTCAGCTTGCGCTTGGAGGTGACTGTGTGGGTGAGGTTCAGGCGGGCGAACTCGTACTGGCGGGGCCGGTCGCCGGGCAGGGGCAGATGCTCCAGGTACCAGTCGTACAGTTGCCGGTGGGCGTCGAACTCCAGCGAGCACAGCGAGTGGGTCACCCCCTCGATGGCGTCGCTCTGGCCGTGGGCCCAGTCGTAGGTGGGGTAGATGCACCAGGCGTCGCCGGTGCGGAAGTGGGGGATGTGGCGGATCCGGTACATGACCGGGTCCCGCATCAGCATGTTGGGGTGGGCCATGTCGATCCTGGCCCGCAGCACCTTCTCCCCGTCGCTGAAGCGACCGGCCCGCATGGCGCGCAGCAGGCTCAGGTTCTCCTCCACCGAGCGATCCCGGCATCCGCTCTCGACCCCGGGCGTGTTGAAGTCTCCCCGGGTGGCCGAGATGGTCTCGGCGTCCTGGTCGTCGACGTAGGCCAGTCCCTCGCCCACCAGGTGCTCGGCCCACCCGTAGAGTTCCTCGAAGTAGTCGGAGGCGTGGACGACCGGGCCGTCGGGCTCGTAGCCGAGCCAGGCGATGTCGTCGGCGATGGCCTCGGCGTAGGCCGCGTCCTCGCCCTCGGGGTTGGTGTCGTCGAAGCGCAGCCGGCACGTCCCGCCGTGCTCGGCGGCCACCTCGAAGTTGAGGCACACCGCCTTGGCGTGGCCGATGTGGGGGAACCCGTTGGGCTCGGGCGGGAAACGGGTCTGCACCCGGCCCCCGTAGGTCCCGGCCGCGTTGTCGGCCCGCACCTGCTCCCGGATGAAGTCCAGCGGCCTGGTCGGAATCCCTTCATCTTCGTGCGTCTCGGCCATGTCAGGTCAGCAGGTAGGGAGCCAGGATCCTCCAGCCCTCGACGGTGGCGTCGGTGCCGTCGGCGAGAACCTGCACGCTCACATGGTCGGCGCCCGCGTCGAAGTGCTCCTGGACTCGGGCCGCGATCTGCTCGGGAGTGCCCCACCCCACGATGGCGTCGACGAGCCGGTCCGACGGTCCGCCACCGGGCCCGCCGTCGATGTCGGACTGCTCGAATCCGAGACGCCGCAGGTTGTTGGTGTAGTTCGGCGCCCGCAGGTACAGGGCCATGCTCTCGCGGGCCAGCGTGCGCGCCGCCACCGGATCCGTGTCGAGAATCACCATCTGCTCGGGGCAGAGGGCCGCGTCGGGTCCCATGGTCTGCCGGGCGACGGCTGTGTGCTCGGTCGGGACGAAATACGGGTGGGCTCCGGCGGTGGCCTCGGCTGAGAGTTGCAGCATCTTGGGCCCGAGCGCGGCCAGCACGATCTCGGGAAGTTCCTGGGGGCCGTGGGCGAAGAACGGGGCCTCGCCCATCCGGACCAGGTACTCGCGCATGTAGCTGAGAGGACGGGAGTAGTCGTGCTTGCGAAGGCCTTGCACCAGGTGCTGGTGGCTGACTCCGAGACCCAGGAGGAAGCGTCCCGGAAACGCCTCCTCGATGGTGCGCTGGGCGTTGGCCGTCGTCACCGGGTCGCGGGCGTAGATGTTGGCGATGCCGGTGGCGACCTTCATGGAGGAGGTTCCCTGAAGCAGGAGCGCGGCTACCACGAACGGATCCCGCCCGGCCGCCTCGGGGTACCAGATCGCCCCGTAGCCCAACTCCTCCGCTTCGGCTGCAAGCTCGACGGAACGCGACGACGGCACATGGTCCAGGACCCACGTCCAGATCCCGACGCGGCCGATGTCGATGTCACCCATGCTCACGGGCCGCAACCTACCGCCACCGTGGACTCTCTATGCGGTTCCCGCCGACGCTGGCGGCGCTCAGCGCCGTGGGACCCTGTTCGGCGCAGCGCCGACGCCTCAGCTGACGGCGGCCTCGCGATTCATCTCGCGAGCCAGGTCATCGAACGTGGGCTCCACGTAGTAGGGGACGCTGATCTCGTCGAAGTGCTTCTTGGCGAACTCGATCTTGGTGTTCTCGCGTTCCCGCCGGTCGGCCGGATCGTGGCTGCTCTTCGTCTCGTTGATCACGTACTCATGAACCAAGTAGAGCTTGGTATCTGAGTTGAACATGATGGCCCAGTCGGGATTGTATGGTCCGACCGGTGTGCTTACGGTAAACCATGACGGAAGCTTGATATAGAATCGAACGTCTTCGTTGTCGTCGAGGGCCTTGGCGAACCGGTACTCGAAACTCGACTCGTACTCCACATGGTCGTAAGGAGTCTTGTCCTGATTCTGGACTGAATAGAGGCGATGGACATACCGCTTGAGCGAATCCTCATCCTCCGGCTCTAGCCGGTGCATCTCCCACCGTGAGTCGAGGATCTGATCGTATTCGATGCCGGTCAGGACTTGCTCCCGGATGGAATCCTTGATGGCATGCGTCAACCTCCGAAGAAGGGCATGCGGGTTGGTCTTGAGGTCGCTGGAGCGGCCCGATTCCAATATCATTGCGGTAATGGTCTGTCGGTCCAATTCCGTCTCATTCTGGACCTCCACAAAGAAATCGGGAAGGAAGATCGATCCGTCAGTGTCAATGTCCTGTCGGGTACGGATCTCTCGTGTTCCGATTCCTGATTGACTGTGGTCGATCCTCGCAACTCTGACAGCGATCTGCGGTGGAGTGGTAGGAACTGAGGCACTCAGCTTCTCACTGACGTCCTGAATCAGGCGGTCATTGTCTACCCTCACCCGATACGTCGTGTGTTTGCTGATACTGTCCCAGAGTTGCTTGAAGTCAGGATCGAGTGTGACCGCCTTATGGAATCGAACAGCGCGCTTGTCCCGAACGTTGCGGATCGGAATGTCGTCGCCGCGGAGGGTTCGGCCGGTGTCCTCCTCGTATTCCTTTTGGAGCGCGAGGGCGAAGTCCTCGTATGCTTCGTTGGCGATGACGGTCAGCCGGTTGATCTGGCTCTCGTGGACTCTCTCGCCGTCTTGATTTACAGGTAGGCGTAGTCCTCGTCCTATCTCTTGTCGCTTGCGGTCCTGCGATCGCGACTCATTCAGTGTGCATATCTGAAAGACATTGGGATTGTCCCATCCCTCGCGCAATGCAGAGTGTGTGAAGATGAACCGCACTGGTTCCTCGCGGCTCAGCAGTCGCTCCTTGTCCCGCATGATGAGGTCGTAGGTGTCGCGATCTGCGGTGCTCTCGCCACGCGTGTTCTTGAGCTTGCCTTGGGAGTCCTTGCTGAAGTATCCGTCGTGTACGTCGGCTGCGCTGGGAAGACCCAGGTCCCGGTACTTCGGCTTGGCTGCCAGTTCGGCGTAGTCGTGCTCGAACCAGCCGGCGAACCGTCCGGGCGACACCTCGTCGTCGTTGTAGACACGATAGTTCGCCACCCGGTCAAGAAAGATCAGTGAGAGCACCTTGATGTCCTCGCCCCGGCGAGCGAATGCTCGCTCGCGGTCGAGGTGCTGCTCGATCGTGGTGCGGATCTGCTGCCGTCGCACCTCGTCACGGAACGCGCCGAACGGCGAGTCCATGTCTACGACGCTGCCGCTGTTGAACTCGACGTACTCATCACCGGATCGAAACGAGATATCGGTGACGACATAGCTGTCCGCGTATTCCTGGCGCCCTTGGGAGAGGTGGTGCAGGTCGTCGTGCTGCTTCACCCACACGAGCTTCTGGCGGGCCGCAGTGCCGCGTCCGGCGTTTATCCGGAGCCGAGCACGTATTTTGGCCTGGTCGGTTGCGATAAGCTCCACGAAGGCCGCATTGAGGTTCTCCTCCTCGACGACGCTGGCAACCTCGATGCTCTTCACCAGGGCCTCCTGATGAGCCTCCACCGGCCCGAGGCGGTAGACCGGGTTGTAGAGCTTCTTGTGCGTGGCCGAATAGCGCAGAGTACACAGCGGATGGAGCCGGTCAATGGCGGCGGCGGCCTTGGCGGACTCCATGTTTTGAGGCTCGTCGATCACCACGACCGGCCGGCAGGACTGGATGAACTCGATGGGGCGGCGACCGGACATGCGGTCGTCGACCCGGTTGATCACGTTGGCGGTGGAAGGTCGGTCGTCTTCGGCGACATCGAGGTCCTTGCGAAAGGCGTCGATGTTGAGGATCAGGATCTGCATGGTGCTCGCCGTGGCGAACTGGCGGATGCGGCTCAGACTGCGAGAGTCGTACACTTGGGCATCGAATGCGGAAGAGTAGAGAGCCTCGAAGTGCTCGCTCATCAGCTTGATGCTCGCAAGCGTTCCTTCGCGTATTGCCACGGAAGGGACCACGATCACAAACTTGGTGAATCCGTACTGTCTGTGCAACTCGAACAGTGTTCTCAAGTACACGTACGTCTTGCCGGTACCCGTCTCCATCTCGACAGTGAAGTGCCTGCCGATGGTGCCGCTGTCAGTCCGGTCGAGATTGTTGCGCTCTTGGACAGCATGCAGATTGTGGAGCAGCACCGGATCAAGGGCCTCGCCTGGATCCATGTTGCCAACGCCGAGTTCTGTGAGACGGAGGTGTCCGCCGGTGCCCGCGGACATGGAGAACTGGGCGACAGATCTCGGCAGTCCGTCGAACAGATCCACTACGGCATTGATGGCTGCGCGCTGGTATGGGAGGTCTGACTGGAACTTGAGCTTCAACGCGGCCACAGCTCAGATGACCTTGGTAGCGATGTCCACGGTGCCTGTCCAGTTGGCGGTTCTTACAGCTTGCATCACGTTGTACTTGCGTTCGACGCTCCCGCCGAAGCTCTTGTCGAGCACGAGAATCTGCGACGGCGCTCTGGCGACCATGGCGTTCATGATGGGAACGCTGATCAGGTCATCCAGGAACATCAGGACCTCATCCTGGTTCACCGAGTAGACGGTCTTGCCTTCGATTGTGAGTTCGTCCACCTGCGAAGTCAGCTCATACCCGATGGAGAGGAGCAACTCGATCACCATGCCGGGCTTCGTTGCATCCTCTCGGACGTTGTCGACGAGGCGAATAAGAGCGGCCTCGATCTCTTCGACGGACATGTCTGGGGTGATGTCCCACACACGGAAGTTGGACTCGGACAGTCTGTAGCTCCGGAACCCCAACTCCGGCGCAGAGCCCAGTTTGTCGGACGCCTCCGAGGCGAGCGCCTCCGCGGCGCCAGTGAGCCGAGCACGCGTGATGTCTGCTACTGTTGCGTAGTCGCTGTGGCCAGTCGGCTCTGGGAACTGGACGAGAATGAAGCGACGGTTCCCGCCATCCTCAAGGTTCAATTTCCATACCGCCTCGCCGGTGGTGCCTGAACCCGCGAAGAAGTCCAACACTATGTCTTCGGTGTCGGGCTGCGTGGCAAGACGAAGCATCCTCTCGATCAGTCGTACCGGCTTGGGAGTGTCGTAAACCGACTCTGATGAACTGAATGCGACGCGGCTCAGTAGCTCCTTCTTGGCATCCTGTGTGTGCCCGACCTCGGTAAACTGCCACAGGGTCTGAGGTACCTTGCCCGCAAGAACCTCCGACCGAAAGCGCTTTAGCCTAGGCATGCCCTGCCCGGATTGCCCCCACCAAATGCGTCCGTCCGACTCCAGAGCCGAGAACTCACCCTCATCAACACTCCAGAATCGACCGCGAGGGGGGCCATCGATCTTCGTCCCATCAGGAGCAACAACAGAGTATATCCCCTTGCTATAGTAGTTTCTGGCTGATAGATCGGACGAAGTCCATGGTCCACGTGGATCATTGTCTGGATTATGATATCGATCCTCCATTTCTTCGGTACGAGGTAGAAGATTGGGTCTCCATTCGACGCCATTTCTACCATAGATCACCACATAATCATGATCCTCAGAGAACTGTCGTGCTGTGTTCTTAGGGGAAAAGATCTTCTGCCAGATGCAACATGCGATGAAGTTCTCGGGGCCGAAGAGTTCGTCCATTATGAGTCTCAGATTGTGGACTTCGTTGTCGTCGATTGTGATGAATATGACGCCGTCGTCGGTCAGAAGACTGCGAGCGAAAGATAGTCGCGGGTACATCATCGACAGCCAATTCGAGTGGTAGCGGCCGTTGGTCTCGGTGTTTGCAGTCAGCTTTTGGCCGTTGCCGTCGACTTGGCCAGTGAAGCGGAGATAGTCGGCCAGACCCTCACGGAAGTTGTCGGGGTAGATGAACTGATTGCCGGTGTTGTACGGCGGGTCGATGAAAATCATCTTGACCCGGTTGTAGTACGACCTCTGGAGCAGTTTGAGGACTTCCAGGTTGTCGCCTTCGATGACCACGTCGGGCGCGTCGGGAGGCCCATGCCCGGATCGGCCGTCGGGCCGCAGGGTTCCGATGGAGCGTTCCTGGCGGATCGCACCGGCGGCGTGCTTGCCGGGCCATGAGAGGCAGTACCGCTCCGACTCGGGCGCCCCCGTCAAGCCGAGCGCGGCGCCGAGGCTGCGCAGGTCGAGTTCGCCCTCGCCGAAAGCCTCCGGGACGAGGTCGCGCAGTGCTGCGTAGCGCGAGTCCATTGGCGTCATGCTGACCGGCCGCAACCGTTCTTGGTCTTCGTCTTCGGGCTCCGCCATTAGGCCTCCTTTCCGGTCGAATCCACCGCCTCAGGGCTTCCGGCCGAGCCTAAGCGCGGCTCGACGCTCCCAGAGCCACCTCATCTGCACTCTCTAGCAGGTTCGTGATCGTCCCACGGCCATACGACAAGCGGGCCGGGGATCGCTCCCGACCCGCCGCCGCGAGGCAGGGTTCGTGATCGTCCCACGGCCATACGACAGACGTGGACAGACGACCCTCCAGTGATGTCATCGCATCAGGGCTTCGGGCGTCTGCACGTTCGTGATGCCACAATCATGGTATAGTTGTGGCATGAGCAGGATGCGGGTCAGCACGACTGTCGATGGAGGGCTCCTGGACCGGGCTCGTCGTCTTGAGGATTGGCCCAACGATGCGGCGATGATGGACGCGGCCCTCGATGCGCTTGCGGCCCGCTACCGGGAGGCCGAGATCGACGCCGCCTACGAGGCCTACGACCGTCTCCCCCCCGACGAGCCCGACGAGTGGGGGGATCTGGCGTCCTTCCATGACGCGAACCTCCTGCACAGGCAGGAACCCGGGTCGATGGGTGGAGGACGCCCGGAGGGTCAGGCGGGCGGGTGACGGCCGAGCCCGTACGGCGGGGGGAGGTCTGGTGGTGGGAGTCGCCGCACGCGGGCCGACGGCCGGTCGTGGTGCTGTCGCGCGACGCGGCATTGGATCGGCTCAGGACGGCGATCGTCGCGCCGTGTACGACCACGATCAGGGGACTCCCCAGCGAGGTCGTGCTCGAGCCTGGCGACGACCCGGTCCCGGCGGTGTCGGCCGTCAACCTCGACTCTGTCGAGTCCGCTCCGCGGTCGCTGTTGGTGCGAAGGCTGGGCCGTCTGAGCGATGAGCGCATGGGCCAGATCTGCCATGCCCTTCAGACGGCCGTCGCCTGCACCGGGTCCTGGCTGCGGTAACGAAGCGCCTGCATAACCCGGGAGACGGTGCCGCCGCAGTGCCGGAAGCCTCGGCCCGCCCCCGATGTCGGTTAACTCGGCCGTGCCGAGTGGTATTGCTCGAAATAAGCGAGTGCATAGAGTCGGTCATGCCGAGTATCATGTGTTCATGGAGCGGTCGCCGTTTCCTCATCATGGTCCGTTGCAGCCCGACCAGGTGGCGGGCCGCGAGCACCTGGCGGTCGGTCTCGCCCAGCGCATAGCAGATCGGCGGCTGACCGCGCTGGTCGGGCCCCGGCGTTACGGAAAGACGAGCCTGCTCAAGCGCGTCGCCGCCGACCTCGAAGCTGTCGGCCACCAGTGCGTGTGGATCGATCTCTACGAGCGGACCTCGATCGCCGATGTCGCCGCGGCCGTTGACCGCGGCCTCGCCGGGATCGTCGGGCCGGTGCGCAACATGCTCGATTCCATCGCCGGCACGCTGTCGGTGCATCTGGGCGTGCTGGGCGTCCAGCTGTCCCGCAGCCCCAGGCACCGACCCGATCCGGTGCTGGCGCTGCGGACCCTGCTCGAGGTGCTGACGACTGCCGCGCAACGCCACAGCCTGTTCGTCGTGTTCGACGAGTTCTCGGGAATCGCCGGCGTCAAAGGGGGCGCGGCGGTGCTGAGAACCGAGCTGCAGCACCACTTCCAGTCGCTCGGCATCGTGTTCGCCGGCTCAGAACCGTCCACCATGCGGACGCTGTTCAGCGAGCAGACCCAGCCGTTCTTCGCGCAGGCGGATCTTGTGGAGGTCGAGCCGCTCGCCGCCGACATCATCAGCGGCATCGTCGAAGACGGCTTCGAGGGCACCGGTCGCAGCACCGGCGGCATTACCAGCCGCATCGCTCATCTCGCCGACGGGCATCCCCAGCGGGCGATGCAGCTTGCTGATGCCCTGTGGCGGCAGGTCGACCGAGGAGGAACCGCCGATCTGCGGGCATGGGAGGCAGCGCTCGGCGACGTGCGCGCCCATGTCGATGCCGGCTCGGAGCGGATCTACGGTCTGATGCCCCCGGGCCAGCAAAAGGTCCTGCGAGCCGTCGCTGTCGAACAGTCCATCTACGGCACGACCGCGTCGCTGCTCGACCTGCCGCCCGGCACAGCCCGAGACGCCGCCAAGACACTCGCCGGCAAGGGCATCCTGCACCGGCGCGGGCAGTACCTCGCCGTGGTCGACCCGCTGCTCGGCGACTGGCTGCGCCGCCGCTTCGCCATCTGAGCCGCAACGAGATGACGTGCGGACGGCGCGCTTGATGGTGGCGAGTCCTCGGAGCGGCGAGGATCAGGCGTCGGCCTGGCCGAGGTAGGAGGCTCGCAGGTCGGGGTGGGCCAGCAGGTTCTCGGCGGTGTCGTCGAGCACCACGCGGCCGGTCTGCAGCACCCACCCTCTGTCGGCGATGGACAGGGCCATGTTGGCGTTCTGCTCCACCATGAACACGGTCAGGCCGGCCCCGTGGATCTGCTGGATCAGCTCGAAGTTCTGCTGCACCAGCGCCGGGGCCAGGCCCATCGACGGCTCGTCCATCAGCAGCACCCGGGGCTTGGCCATGAGCGCCCGGCCCATGGCCACCATCTGCTGCTCGCCGCCCGAGAGCGTGCCCGCCTTCTGTCCGAGGCGCTCCTTGACTCGGGGGAACAGCTCGAAGATCCGCTCCAGGTCGGCGGCGATGCCGTCGGTGTCGGACCGCAGGTAGGCGCCCAGGTCGAGGTTCTCGCGCACGCTGAGGCGCTTGAACAGGCGGCGGTTCTCCGGGACCATGGTCACGCCGCGGGCCACCCGGTAGCTGGTGGGCCTGTCGTTGACGACCTCGCCGTCGAGCACCACCTCGCCCGAGGTCGGCTTGAGCATGCCTAGCAGCGTCTTGAGGGTGGTGGACTTGCCGCTGGCGTTGCCCCCCAGCAGGCACACCAGCTCCCCCTCGTAGATCGAGAGGTCCACGTCCCGCAGGGCGTGGACGGCGCCGTAGTGGGCGTTGACCGAGCGCATCTCCAGCAGCGGCTCTGCCGGCTGCTCGGTGCTCACGTTTCGGCGCCTTGGCCCAGGTAGGCCTCGATGACCCGGGGATCGGCGGAGACGTCGGCGTAGTCGCCCTCGGCGATCTTGGTGCCGTGGTCGAGCACCACCACCCGGTCCGACACCTCCCGCACCACGTCCATGTGGTGCTCGATGACGACGATGGCGAAGCCCCACTCGTCGCGCAGGCGTCCGATCATGCCGGTGAGCTCGGCCGACTCGACCGGGTTCATGCCCGCCACCGGCTCGTCGAGGAGGATCAGCTTGGGCTGGGTGGCCATGGCTCGGGCGATCTCCAGCCGGCGCCGGTTGGCGTAGGACAGGGTGAAGGCGGGCTGGTCGAAGCGGTAGCCGACCAGACGGGACCCGAAGAAGCTGAGGACCTTCTCGGCCCGCTGGCGGATCTCGGCCTCCTCGCGGCGGAACGACGGCGTGTAGAACAGCGCGCCGAAGGCGTGCTGGCGGGTGCGGCAGTGCTGCGAGACCATGACGTTCTCCAGCACGGTCATGTTGGCGAACAGCCGCACGTTCTGGAAGGTGCGGGCGATGCCGCGGGCGGTGACCCGGTTGGGGTCGAGCCCCAGCAGCGACGTGCCCTCGAAGAGGATGTCGCCTGCGGACCGCTCGACGGTGGCGGTGATGGCGTTGAACAGGGTGGTCTTGCCCGCGCCGTTCGGCCCGATCACCGAGACGATCTCGCCGGAGTGGACCTCGAAGTCGAGTCCGTCGAGGGCGTGCAGACCGCCGAAGTCGACGCTGAGGCCGCGGGTCTCGAGCAGCGGCCGGCGCCCGGTCCCGTTGGCGGCGTCCGTGCCGGGGGCGAGCCCGTTTCCGCTGGTGGCGGTCATGTCAGCGGTGCGGCCTGCGTGCCGCTGCCGTCGTCATCCTCTACCTGGCCCCTGAGCCAGGCGTCCTGGGCCATCTCCTCCTGGTGGAGTTCGCGCGACCGGCGCACGCTGGGGATCAGGCCCTCCGGGCGGGCCAGCATCATCCAGATCAGCAGCGCCCCGTAGATCAGCAGCTTGAACTCTGAGAACTCGGCCAGCAGGCCGGGCTGCTTGGGGCCGCCCAGCACGCCGATCAGCACCGCGGAGCCGGCGATGACGCCCACGATGCTGCCCATTCCCCCGAAGATCACCACCACCAGGATCACGATCGACACCAGGATCAGGAAGCTGTTGGGGAACACCGAGCCGACCTTGGCCGAGAAGATCGCGCCGCTGAAGGATCCCAGGATCGCGCCCACGACGAAGGCCAGGAGCTTGACGTTGACGGTGTTGATGCCCATCGCCTCGGCCACCGTCTCGTCCTCGCGCACGGCCATCCAGGCCCGCCCGAGCCGGGACCGCTCCAGCCGCCACGAGACGTAGATGGCGATGGCGCAGAAGGCCAGCACCAGGTAGAAGACGCGGCGCGGGTCGGTGCCGGCCACGCTGGTCAGCCCGAAGATCCCCGCGCCGGGGATCTTGGTTATGCCCTGGGCGCCCCCGAACCAGCCCGACAGCCAGTCCGACAGGAAGAGCAGCCGGATGATCTCGCCGAAGCCCAGCGTGACGATGGCCAGGTAGTCGCCGCGCATCCGGATGACCGGCGCGCCGATGAACAGGCCGACCAGGCCCGTGATGACCACCACCACGATGAGCGCGACAAGCCACGGCATCTCCGGGTTGATCCTGGGTGACGTGGCGGCTGTGAGAACCGCAGCCGAATAGCTCCCCACCGCGAAGAAGGCGACATAGCCGAGGTCGAGGATTCCGGCCAGCCCGACCACCACGTTGAGGCCCAACGCGAGCAGCACGAACAGACCGACGTTGGCCAGCAGCTCGTTGGTGAGCTTGCCCGCGAAGAGGGGCAGGATGATCAGCGCCGCGCCGGTCAGCACGATCAGCCCGAAGTTGGCCCGGTTGCGCTTGGCCCCCTCGAGCGAGGCGATGTGGTCGCGGGCTTGGCGGATCCGTCCCCGGCCGAGCACCGCGAGGACCCCGGACGCGGCCGCGATGCCGAGCGCACTCGTCCAGTTGACCCCTCCCCGGCGGGCATAGAGCCGGTCGGTCAGCCCCTCGAGCCTCATGCCCTCGGCCAGGTCCACCACCAGCGGCTCCATCACCGCGGCGCCCGCCACCGCGAGGACCATGGTCACCACCGCCCGGCGGGTCCGCGGACCGAGCGTTCGGAGGATCCCGCCCGCCGCCCCGATCGCCGCGCCGATCAGCAGCCAGACGACCACCGCGAACCATGTGGCACGGCCGAAGGCCAGCAGCTCGGCCAGCATCGGGCTCCAGTTGACCAGCGGCTCGCGCAGGTCGAAGTTGGCCAGGAGCACTGCCAGCAGCGACAGCCCGCCGCCGGCGAGGGCCCCGCACGCCGCGCCGCCCGCAACTTCATGCGCGCCGGCTGCGTACTGTGGCATGCCCTCCCGCTTGATCTGGTGGCCGACCCGGTAACCCGCCGCGAACGGCACCATCAGCAGGGTCAGGTAACCCAGGCTCAGGACGGGCTTCACCACCACCCGCTCGTCGAGGCGCACCGGCATGTTCGACAGGGCGATGAAGATCTGCGCGAACGCTCCGACGGCGCCCATTCGCACCAGCCGCCGCCAGTCGTGAGCCAGCACGGGCCGCGACGGCGCCAGCGGCATCTCGGCCCGACCGCCCACCGCTCCCGTCTCCGGCGGAAGGGTGGCGGTCATGTGCGGTGCTCCACGTAGGGGGCTTCGGCGGTCATGCGCGGTCCTCTGCCGGCAGGCGCTCGCCGAAGATCCCGGCGGGACGCAGCAACAGAACACCGATCAGCACCGCGAAGGCGACCGCGTCGCGCAGCTGTGACACGCCGCTGACTCCCAGCGGTTCCAGGATCAGCAGCGGACCCACCGACTCGGCCACGCCGATCGACAGCCCTCCGGCCATGGCCCCGCCGAGATGGCCGATGCCGCCCACCACCGCCGCGCTGAACGCCTTGATGCCGGGCAGGAAGCCGGTGGTGTGGATCACGCTGCGGAACAGGATCCCCCACAGGATCCCGGCCAGTCCGGCCATGGCGCCGCCCACTGCGAACACCTTCACGATGGTGCGGTTGACGTTGATCCCCATCAGCGCGGCGATCTCGGCGTCCTCGGCCACGGCTCGCATGGCCTTGCCGCCCCTGGTGTGCTCCACCAGGTACCAGAGCACCCCCATCGACACCGCGGCCACCACCACGACCAGGATCCGGGACCCCTCGATCTGGATGAAGGTGTGCTTGTCCTTCACCCAGTCGGGCACGTCCGGGTAGGCCTTGGCCGCCGGGCCGAGCAGCACGATCGAGGCGTTCTGGATGAAGAACGACACCCCGATCGAGGTGATCAGCGGGATCAGCCGGGGCGACCCCCGCAGCGGCCGGTACGCGACCCGCTCCATGATCACCGCCACCAGCGTGCACACGATCATCGAGACGATCACGATGAAGATCAGCGAGCCGATGAAGTTGCTCTCCCACAGCCCGGCGTCGGCCAGCTTGTTGGAGGTGATCATCCCGGTCATGGCGCCCACCATGAACACCTCGCCGTGGGCGAAGTTGATGAACCCGAGCACGCCGTAGACCATCGAGTAGCCCAGCGCGATCAGCCCGTACATGCAGCCCTGGGCCACGCCGGAGATGATCAGCCCCCGGAACTGGGCGCCGGTGAGGCCGGTGGCGTCGGGGTTGGCCCAGCGGGCGAACGGATTGTCGGTGTCAATCTCCTGCCAGACGAAGGCCAGGATCCCGACCGCGACCAGGGTCAGGATGGCCACCCGCATGAAGGTCAGGAACCGGTCGACGCCGGTGCGGGGCGCCCCGCGGCGAGGCCCACCCGTTCGGATCATCGCAGCGATCCTAGTGTCAGCGGCGCAGACGCATGAGCGGCCACGGGCCGGGCTCGTCGGCGGTGTCCGCCACCGCCATCGACGGTCCGGGATGGGCCGGCGACCTTTCCGTCACCGGCGGCAGGTCGTCGGGCGGGGCCGAACCGCTCGTCCTCCTGTCAGGCGACCACACAGGTGTTGACCATCTCGCCGATGCCCTCGATGGCGGTGCGGACCACTGCGCCCGGGGTGAGCCATTCCTGCGGGTCTCTGGCCGCGCCCACGCCTCCGGGGGTCCCGGTGGCGATCACATCGCCGGGCATCAAGGTGATGATCGCGGACAAGTCTGAGATCAGCTTCGCCGGTCCGAACACCAGTTGCGAGGTGTTGCTGGACTGCTTGACGACACCGTCCACGGTGCATGAGATGTCCAAGCCGGTGCCGTCGCCGACCTCGTCGGCGGTGACCAGCGCCGGTCCCAGCGGAGTGGAGCGCTCGAAGGTCTTGCCGGCCAGGAACTGGGTGGTGCGCATCTGCCAGTCCCGCACCGAGAGGTCGTTGAGAACCGTGCAGCCGGCTATGGCGTCGAGAGCCTCGCCCTCGGTGGTGTTGCGCACCGGCTTGCCGATGATCAACGCCAGCTCGGCCTCCCAGTCGGCGTTGACCGACACGTCCGGCGCGGGCAGGCACATCGGGTCGCGGGGCCCGGTCAGGGCGCCCCGGAACTTGGCGAAGTAGATCGGATACGGGGGCGGCTGCTTGCCGGTCTCGAGTATGTGGTCCATGTAGTTGCTGCCGACACACACGATCTTGTCGGGGGCTGGGACTGGCGGGGCGAGGTCGGCGCTCTCCAGGGCCACGCTGCCGTCGGCCTCGGCGACGGGCAGGCGGCCGTCCGCGACGCTGCCGGCCTCCAGAACGGCCCGGACGTCGGGCGCGTCGAGCAGGACGATCTCGTCGCCGGACAGCCGGCCGGCACGGGTGGCGCCATCGATCCGGACGGTCACAAGCCGCATGGGGGATTCTCCGAACTGTGTGAGGGCGCCTGCACGTTGTGCGGACGCAGCGAAGCGCCAGACTACCAGCGTGCTGGGCGCTGACTTGAGGGCTCGGAGGACGGGCGCAACACGCTCGGAGGCAGCTCCGACGTGAGCCGGTTCGACACCGAGACGGCCGTCGTGCCCGTCGGCGAGGGCCTATGGGCCACCTGCCTGTCGGCCGGCTGGAACATCGCCGACAACAGCAACGGCGGCTACGCGCTCACGTCGGTGCTGAGGGCCATGCGCTCGCTGGTGCCGCATCCCGACCCGATCTCGGTCACCACCCACTTCCTGCGTCCGGCCCGGGGCGACACCGACGGCGAGGTGCGGGCCTCGGTCGTCCGCGCCGGCCGCACCGTGAGCACCCTGAGAGGCTCCTTGTGGCAGGAGGGCAAGCAGCGCCTGGAGGTGCTGGCCGCGTTCGCGGACCTGGCTGCGGGCCGCGGCGGCCCGGAGATCGCCCAGGCGCCGCCGGCGATCCCGCCGGTCGAGGACTGCGTCCACCGGGGATCGCTCGAGCAGGGGGTGGAGTTGCCGATCCTCTCCCGGGTGGACGTTCGCGTGCATCCCGGGCACGCGCCCGCGGGCGGCGGCGACCGGGCGCTGATCGACGGCTGGATCCGCTTCAGCGACGGCGCCGAGCCCTCCACGACGGCTCTGCCGTTCTTCGCCGACGCCCTGCCGCCCTCGCTGTATCCACTGCTGGGCTACATCGGCTGGGTGCCGACCATCGAGTTGACCGTCCACGCCCGGCGGATCCCGGCGCCGGGATGGCTCCAAGTTCGCCAGGAGAGCCACGACCTCCACGACGGCCGGATGATCGAGTCGGGCTCGCTGTGGGACTCGACCGGCGCGCTGGTGGCTGCCTCCCGCCAGATAGGGCTGCTGCTTGCCTGAGAAGGCGGCGGCCCCGAACTTCAATGGGTTGACCACCTCTGTGGTGGTCAACCCATTGAAGTTCGAGCGGGCCGGGCGGCGCTACTGGTAGATGATCACGTCGGGCACCGGGTCCATCGCCAGCACCTCCTCGGGGCTGATGAGCGGGTCGTCCTGGGTGAAGAAGAGCTTGAACGCCGGTCGCTGCGACGGCTCGGTGATGGCGAACAACTCGTAGCCGTAGCGCTTGGCGCCGGGACTGCCGATGCCGTCCATGTCGATCGACAACTCGACACCGGGGTACTTCCCGATGGCGTCGCGGTCGTGCAGCATGCGCTCGGCGAACTGATGCACCATGAGGATCTTGGTGGGCAGCCCCTCGGACTCCACCAGTTCGGAGAGGTAGCGCAGCACCTCGTCCACTTGGCCGCCGGTGATGCCGCCGATGGCCCGCCCCGGCCGGACCCCCAACGGCTGGGTCGCGAACTCCGGGTCCAAGGCCATGTGGACGAACGGCTCCCGCAGGAAGGGCTCGAGCCGCTTCACCTCCGCGAGCGGGTCGCTCCAGCCGATCTGGTTGTCGATGAACAGCAGCATCCCGTGCTCGCGGGCCGCCTCGACGTACTCAGCGATGCGGTCGTGGGGGAGCCGGTACAGCCAGGTGCCGTCCGATGTCGGGTTCGCCTGGGCGACGCCGGTGATGAGGTGGAAGGCCCCGACCGCGCCGCGGGGCCCGTTCAGCCGATCGTAGCGTTCTGTCCATTCAGCGATCTCCGCGGCCGTGTCCGCCGGCGTCCCATGGCCGAGCACCCCCATGGCGCGAACTCCGGGATGGCCGTAGAACGCGACGATCTGAGCCCGCTGCGAGGCCAGCCTCACCGGCGACGACCAGTACCAGACGCCGATCGCTCCGCCGCCGGTCACCAGGCGTTGCTGCTCGGTCAGGCGCTCGCTCCACTCCCCGCGCTCGACGCGCACCCGCAGCGAGGCTTCGACGCGGCCGTCGGCGAGCCGCCGTGCGACGACGCGGGCCTCGGCGCCCCGGAGGGTGATGGGCGATGTCGCCAGCCAGCGCGAGGCCGGCGGCCAACTCCGGCGGGCCGCAGGCATGAAGCGTCTGGACGGTCGCAGGATCGCGTCCCAGTGGCCTGTGTCGGCGCGCACCTGCAACCCGAACTCGACGCGCCCGTCGGCATGCCACCGCGCGCCGATGCGCGCCTCGATCTCGCGGTCGGGCGCCGCCTGCTGGGCCTTGGCCGCCAGGTTCCCGCCCATCAGCGTGAATGAGACCGCCAGGGCCGCCGTCACCGCCAGGAGCGGGCGCGACCTCCTGAGAGCCCGCCGCGCGGGAGGGGCGTCGTTGTGGCTGGTGGTCGCTGCGGCCTGGGGGGCGTCTTTGTCGCGGGTGGTCGTTGTGGCTTCGGGGGCGTCGTTGTCGCGGGTGGTCGTTGTGGCCTGGGGGGCGTCGTTGTGGCTGGTGGTCGCTGCGGCTTGGGGGCCGCTCGGGCCCAGGGGGCCTCGCTGCGGGCCT
>JAPPLH010000003.1:140126-147897 GCA_028819505.1 Acidimicrobiaceae bacterium | reverse complement strand
GGTGGTCGCTGCGGCTTGGGGGCCGCTCGGGCCCAGGGGGCCTCGCTGCGGGCCTGGCGACAAGCCGTACACACGGCCAGTCTCGCGGCCCACGGGCCAGATCGCGCGGCTTACGCGAACAGGTCGGCGTACCGGGTCCTCAACTCGGCCTTGAGGACCTTGCCCATGGCGTTGCGGGGCAGCCCGTCCACGAGCACGATGCGCTTGGGGTGCTTGAACCTGGCCACGTCGCCGAGCGTGCCGGCCAGGTCCGGGACCAGCCGGTCGAGGTCGTCGTCGGCGCCGGGCTCTGCCACCACGAAGGCCGCGACCGCCTCGCCCAGGTCCGGGTGGGCCAGGCCCACGACCGCCGATTCGGTCACGGCGGGGTGGGCGTCCAGAACCTGCTCGATCTCGGACGGATACACGTTGAACCCCCCCGAGATGATCATGTCGCCGGCCCGGCCCTCCAGCGTCAGGCGGCCGTCAGCGTCGAGGCGGCCCACGTCGCCGCTGACGAACCAGCCGTCGGGCGTGCGCGTGTCGCTGGTGGCGTCGGGCCGGCGCCAGTAGCCGGGACCGACGTTGGGGCCCCGCACCTGCACCATCCCGGCCCGCCCCGAGACCGGCGAGCCGTCATCGTCGCACACCCGCACCTCGATCCCCGGCAGGGCGGGACCCACCGTGCCCGCCACCCGGGGGCCGTTGTACGGATTCGAAGTGATCATCAGGGCCTCGCTCATGCCGTAGCGCTCCAGGACCTCGCGGCCGGTGCGTTCGGCCACCGCTCGGTGCAGCTCGGCGGTCATCGGCGCCGATCCCGACACCAGGAGCCGGACGCGGCTGCAAGCGGCCGCGTCGAAGCCGTCGAGGGCCATGAGCCGGCTGTAGTAGGTGGGCACGCCCATCATCACGGTCGCCTCGGGCAGCCAGGCGAGCACCTCGCCGGCGTCGAAACGCTCCAGGAAGATCATCTCGCAGGCGCTCAGCATGGCGGTGTGCAGCGCCACCATGAGCCCGTGCACATGGAAGATCGGCAGAGTGTGCAACAACACGTCGTCGGGCTGGAACGCCCAGGCCTCGTTGAGCGCGAGGGCGTTGGAGGCCAGGTTGCCGTGGGTGAGCATGGCGCCCTTGGGCCTGCCGGTCGTGCCCGACGTGTAGACGAGAGCCGCGAGGTCGTCGTCTCGGCGACCGGCGAGACCGGTCAGCGGCTCGGCCCGCTCCAGCCCGGCGGTCAAGGCGGCGGCGTCGCGCACGACTGCGGCCGGATCGGCGTCCGATACGAACCAGCCGACCTCTGCCTCGGTGTAGGCCGTGTTGAGCGGCACGTACACCGCGCCGAGCCGCAGCGCGCCTAGGTAGAGGGCCACGGACTCGACCGACTTGGGGAGTTGCGCCACCACCCGGTCGCCGATGTCCACGCCCTGCGACGCCAGCCACCCGGCGGCCCGGGCCGACCGCTCGTCCATGTCCCTGTAGGTCACCGCTGGACTGCCCGGAACGCGCAGCATCGGACGCTCCATCCTGGACGCGAGACGCTTGCGAAGCAGGCCGAAGAAGCCGCCGTCCACGTACGCGAGTCTGCCCGGCGCTGCGGCCGAGCGCCGCGGACGAGCGCCGCAGCCGCGCCGTCCGGTCGTTCTCGATGCAGTTGTTCCGCTCCGGTGCGGTCAACTGCATCGAGAATGCGTTGGAGCGCGTTGGACGGGCGACGGTCGGTCGGCCGTAGCCTCGTGCGGGTGGGGCCGGCAGCTGAGCGGAACCTGGTCCTCACCGGGTTCATGGGAACGGGCAAGACGACGGTGGGCCGGATACTGGCCGACCGGCTGGGCTACGGGTTCGTCGACACCGACGAAGTGATCGAGTCGCGCGCCGGACCCATAGGCGAGATCTTCGAGCGCGGCGGCGAGGAGGTGTTCCGGCAGCTGGAACGGTCGGTGGCCCGGGAGCTGGCCGGGCGCACAGGTCTCGTCATCGCCACCGGAGGCCGCATGATGCTCGACGCGTCGTGCTCGGCCTGCCTGGAGCCGGCGGCGCGGGTCGTCTGCCTGACCGCACACCCCGACATCATCGTCGAGCGCATCGGCGGCACCGGCCGGAGGCCGTTGCTCGACGTTCCGGACGCCCCGGCACGGGTGCGGGAACTGCTGGCCGAGCGTGCCGAGGGCTACGCACGGTTCGCCTCGGTGGAGACCGACGACCGCAGCCCCGACGAAGTGGCCGACGCGGTCATGTCGCTGCTCAGAGGCCGAGCGAACAGCCGGACCGAACCGTCCCATACGGGTGGGGCCGTGGCCCGAGCGGCCCGTGAGCGCAGCGAACCGCGGGACTGACACCGCCGCGCCGCGGAGATCACTCACCCGTTCGCGCCCGGGCAACGGCTATAACTGCGCTATGGCACTGACGATCCTGGTGGTCAACGGCCCCAACCTCAACATGCTCGGCACCCGCGAGACGGACGTGTACGGCCACGCCACCCTCGATGAGCTGATCGCCGGAGTGGCGGCCCACGCCGAGTCGCGGGGCGCGGTGCTGCGCCATGTGCAGTCCAACGTCGAGGGCGACCTGGTGGCAGCCATCCAGACTGCCGCGGCCGACGGCGAGGGTGCCGCCGACGGCGAGGGCGCCGCCGACGGCGTGGTGCTCAACGCGGGCGCTCTCACCCACTACTCGATCGCGCTGCGCGACGCCATCGCCGCCGTCGATGTGCCCGTGGTGGAGACCCACCTGTCCAACGTGTACGCCCGCGAGGACTTCCGCCACACGTCGGCCATCGCCGGGGTGTGCGCCGGGGTCGTCGCCGGCTTCGGCGCCACCAGCTACCTGCTGGCGGTGGACGCCCTCATCGACCTGCTGGGCGGCTGACCGCCGCGACGAAGTGCTCGGATTCCGGGTTCGCTGAGGCCGCCGTGGCTTCCGACGCGGTGATGCTGGAGGTGGACGGCCGCGAGGTGCGCGTGACCAATCCCGGCAAGGTCTTCTTCTCTGCCAGGGGCGAGACCAAGCTCGACCTCGTCGAGTACTACCTGTCGGTGGCCGAGCCGCTGCTGCGGGCCATGGGAGGCCGGCCCGTGCTGCTCGAGCGCTACCCGGACGGCGCGGGGGGCAAGTCCTTCTTCCAGAAGCGAGTTCCCAAGGGTGCCCCCGAATGGCTCACGACCACAGTGGTGAGCACCCCCAACGGCACCCTGTCCAACGCCATGGTGGCCGCCGACCTCGCCCATGTGGTGTGGGCCGTCAACATGGGCTGCCTCGGCTTCCATGTCTGGCCCTACCTGGCCCACGCCCCGGACCCAGAGGCCGAGCAAACGGGCGGGCCGATCCGGCTCATGAGGGCGAGGCCGTGGCCCGAGCGGCCCGTGAGCGCAGCGAACAGGAGCGGGCAAGACGACGCCGCACCACGATGGGCGCCCACCGATTCGAGCTCGCTCGCGGCAGACGAGCTGCGCATCGACTTGGATCCCCAGCCCGGCGTCGTCTTCGACCAGGTGCGGGAGGCGGCCCGCGAGGTCAAGGCCGCCTTCGACGAGCTGGGCATGGCGGTCTACATCAAGACCTCGGGACGGCGGGGACTGCACGTCTACTCCCGGCTGGCGCCCCGCTGGGACTCCTACGACGTCCGGGCCGCGGCGGTGGCCCTGGCCCGGGAGATGGCCCGGCGCCGGCCCGACCTGATCACCGACGCCTGGTGGAAGGAGGAGCGGGGCCGGCGGGTGTTCGTGGACTTCAACCAGAACGCCCCCCACAAGACGGTGTTCGGGGCCTGGTCGGCTCGCCCCCGGGTCGGCGGGCAGGTGTCGGCGCCGATCAGCTGGGACGAACTGGACGACGTGCAGCCCGAGGACCTGACCATCGCCAGCGTCGGCGCCAGGGCGGCCGAGGTCGGGGATCCGTGGGCGGCCATGGACGGCGTGCCCGCCTCGCTGGCGCCGCTGATGGAGTGGCACGCTCGGGACATGGACTCCGGCCTGATGGACGCCCCCTGGCCGCCCGTCTACCCGAAGATGCCCAACGAGCCGCCCCGGGTGGCGCCCAGCCGGGCCGCCCGCAGCCAAGAGGAGGACGGATCCCCATGAAGCCCCGCCTGTCGATACACCTTGTGATGGAGGAGATGGCGGGCGTCGACCAGGCGGCGGAGTACCCGGCGCCATGGGTGGAGGCCTTCGACGCCGCGGCCGTAACGTGACCCGAATGCGTAGCGGACCGCGCAACCCGTATCTGGCTGACAGCGGCAACGCCATGGCCCATGGTCGCTGCGATCAGCAAGACAACACACCGGGACGCGGCCCCGAGGGGCCCACCGAGGTCCTCGGCACAGGCGATATCCAGTACACGCCGCTGGGGCCCGGTCACTTCGGCGGCCTGATCTCGGGGCGCTACCCCGACGGCCGGCGGGTCATCTGGTCCAACGGCCGCCAGACCATCGCCAAGCTCGACTACGACACCCTGGAAGTTCTCGCAACGCTGCCCACCGGCACCGAGCCCATCACCGATCCGACCGAACTCGAGGCCCTCGAAGCAGGTCTCGACGACCTCGACGGCGACGACGTCGTGGCCCACGCAATAGGGATCGCGGTCCGGTTCATGACCGGACTCGACGGCATCTACTCGCTGCTCGACTGCGACCACACGCTGTTCCTGGGTCGCAAGGACCACGCCGCGGCCTACGTCGAGGTCGACCCATCCGATCCGGCCAGCCCCATCGTGGAACGGAACCGCTGGTACCGGCCCGAGGGCATCGACGGGCACTTCGTGGGGATCAACATCACCTTCGACGGCCGGTTGGTGATGACCACCGACCATGGCTGGGTGGTGTGCCTGGCCCGCGACTTCAGCACCTACGACGCCATCCAGCTTCCCGGAGCGGCCACCGACGCGGCCGCGCACTGCGCCGACCGGGCTGCCCGGTACGGCCACACCAGCTACGGCTGGGTGCGCACCAGCAGCTGCACCGGCGACGACGGAGGCATCTACGTCAGCTCGGTCGACACCATCCACAAGGTGGTCTGGACGGGGGAGCGGCTGTCGCTCGACCCCGCCGACGGTGCCTGGTCGGCCCGCTACCGCAACGGCGGCGGGGACGGTTCGGGCACGACGCCGTCGCTGATGGGCTTCGGGCCCGATGAGGACCGCTTCGTGGTGATCGGTGACGGCGATGACGTGGTCAACATCACGCTGCTGTGGCGCGACGAGATTCCAGAGGACTGGGAGCAGCTTCCCGACGCCCCGTCACGGCGGATCGCGGGGATGGGCCCGGCCCACATGGGCGACCCGACCCGCACCGAGATCAAGACTGAGCAGTCGATCACCGTGTCGGGCTACGGCGCCATGACCGTCAACAACGAGCCGGCGTCTCTGCCCGACGGGTGGCCCATCACTCGGGCCCGCATGTTCAGTTTCTTCCTGGGCCACAAGCCCGCCTACACGCCCTACGGCCTGCACAAGTACGAGTGGGACCCGTCCGAGCGCCGGCTCGTCGAGGCCTGGGTCAACACCGAGGTGTCGTCTCCGAACTCGGTGCCGTTCGTCGCCGAGGGGTCGGATCTGGTCTATACCTGCGGCACCCGCGACGGCCGCTGGACCATCGAGGCCCTCGACTGGACCACCGGCGAGAGCCGCTTCCACTACGTAGTCGGCGGATCTCGCTACAACACCCTCGGAGGCGGCGTGACCGTCGACGACGGCCGGCTCCTCTACGGAACAATCTTCGGCAAGACCCGCATCCTGCGCTGAGGCGTCCCAAGCCTTCCCTGGCTCTTACGCGGCTGTGATTGCCTCTTTGGCCGTTCGAGGCCCTTGAAGCAGGAGGACGTTTGCAATGAGAGGACTGGGCGCAATGCGAGGAGTTGCAGCCGTGGCGGCCGCTGCGCTGTTGGTTACGGCCTGCGGGGGCGATGACTCCAGTGGTCTCGCCACCCTTGCGGGAACCGCGACGTCCGCCCCGAGTGCCGATCCCGAAGCGAGCGAGCCAGTGCCGGAGCCCACAGCCGTGACGCAGCTTGGACCGGAGACGACCGAGGCCATCGGGCCGGTGTCCTCCGTCACGGCCGACCCGGCTGATATCGAAGTCGACGAGACCACCGGTGCTCTGTCCACCACCGAGCCCGTCGATGAGCCGTCCGTCGAATCTGAGGACATGGCTGGTGAGGAGTCTGCTGATCCTGGCAATGCAACCGGCGAGGAGTCCGCCGAGCCTGGAAGCGGAGCGGGCGAGGAGTCCGTCGACGCCGAGAACATGACCGACGAGGAGAGTCTCCTAGCTTTCGCCGAGTGCATGCGCGAGAACGGCGTCGACTTCCCCGATCCTGTCGTGGAGGCCGACGGCACTGTCACCTTCGGCTCCCGTCCGGGCAGTGGGGGCGGCGGATTCGCGGCCCTCGGGGAGATCGGCCGCGACCCGGATCTCCCAGCGGCCCAAGACGCCTGCGGCGGGATGCTGGAGGGCCTCGCCTTCGGCCCCGGCCAGGGTGGCTTCGATCTGATCGAACTCCAAGACGCGCTGCTCGAGTTCGCCCGGTGCATGCGCGACAACGGCGTCGACATCGGCGACCCCGACATGAGTGTCTTCGCTCCCGGAGCCGATCCGAACGATGAGCCCGGCGGACTCTTCAGGGGGACCATCGACCTCGAAGATCCGGACGTGGCCACCGCATTCGCGGTGTGCCAGCAGCAGCTTCCCGGGGGAGGCAGTTGATGGCGGTACGCAGGCGCAAGGCCCTGGGCATCGTCGTCGCGCTCGGCCTGGTCGCCGGCGCGGGCGCAGCCGCGCTGATCCTCCTGGCTCGAGACGGCGACGACGGCCGGCAGCAGCCGGAAGGACCGGACCTGATCACGACCGCGGTCGCGCAGCGTTCGCTGGCGGAGTACCTCGAGGTCACCGGTACCCTCGACTACGACCACTCGGTGACGCTTACCGCGCACACCAGCGGCGTGCTCACCCGTCTCGAGCCCGAGGGGACCGTCGTGACTCGGGGAGAGTCGCTCTACCGGATCATCAAGGATCCGACCGAGGCCGATACGGCCGATGTACTCGCTCGGCTGGCATCGGCCCGCAGCTCGCTCGTGGCGGCACGCGAGGACTTGAGCGACGCGCTGGCGGGGCCGTCCGAGTCCGACGTCGCAGCGGCGCGCGCCGCGCTGACCGATGCCCGCGAGGCGCAGGACAGCTTGGTCGAGCCCCCGAGCGAGGCCGAGATCGCCAGCGCCGAGTCGGCCGTGGCGACCGCGTCCGAGGCGCTCGAGGATCTGCTGGATCCAAGCCCGGCGGCGCAGTCCGAAGCCCGATCGAAGCTCTCATCCGCCCGAGCCGATCTCTCTGACTTGCTTGCCGGCGCGTCGCCGGCTGAGGTTGATTCTGCTCGGGCTGTGCTGGCGGCTGCGGAGTCGGATCTTGCTGATCTTCGGGAGGGCGCGTCGCAGGCTGAGGTTGATTCTGCTCGGGCTGCGCTGGCGGCTGCGGAGTCGGATCTTGCTGATCTTCGGGAGGGCGCGTCGCAGGCTGAGGTTGATTCTGCTCGGGCTGCGCTGGCGGCTGCGGAGTCGGATCTTGCTGATCTTCGGGAGGGCGCGTCGTACGGCGAGATCGAATCGGCCCGGGCCAGGGTGCTGGCCGCCGAGGAGGACTACGACCTGTACCGCTTCTATTCCAGCGATCACACCGAGAGGGTCGCCGCGGCGGCCGAACTGTCCCTGGCCAGGGAGGCCCTGGCCGGCTTGTTGGAGGGTGCGTCGGAGTCTGAGTTGGATGCGGCTGAGGCGGCGGTGTTGAGCGCGCAGGAGGCTCTGGCCG
>JAPPLH010000003.1:116204-140026 GCA_028819505.1 Acidimicrobiaceae bacterium | reverse complement strand
TCTGAGTTGGATGCGGCTGAGGCGGCGGTGTTGAGCGCGCAGGAGGCTCTGGCCGACTTGTTGGGGGGTGCGTCAGCGGCTGAGTTGGACGAGGCCGAAGCTGAGGTGCAAGCCGCCCTCGAGGCGCTCGACGCCATCGAGAACCCCACCGAGGCAGCCCGCATGGCGGCCAGAGCGGAACTCGCCAACGCCAAGGAGGCCTTGGACGACCTCCAGGACGGGCCCACCGCGGCCGAGATCGAACTAGCCGGAGCCACGGTGCTGGCCGCGGAGGACACACTCGACGATCTGATGGCCGGACATTCTCCCGAGGAGATCGAGGCGTTCGAAGCCTCAGTGGTGAGCGCGGAGGCTGCGGTGGCCAGCGCCGAAGCCGATCTCGCTGAGTTGGGTGCCGGGCAGAACTCGCTCATCGTCATGTACGGCAGCACGCCCGCCTACCGGACCATGAAGCTCGGGCTGTCCGGCGACGACGTGCGCCAGCTAGAGGAGAACCTTGCCGAGCTCGGTCATGGCGACGAGGACGGCTTCGCGATCGACGGCGTGTTCGACGAGGCCACCGGGGCAGCGGTGCGCCGTTGGCAGGAGGCCAGCGGGCAGGATCCCGACGGGATGGTCGGTGTGGCCGACATCTTGTTCGTGGCAGGGCCGGTGCGCGTCGGGTCGTGGTCCCAGGGCATCGAAGTGGGCCAGCAACTGGCGGCCGAAACTGCCCTCGCGACGCTCACCGTCATTCAGGCACCCGTCGACGGCCAGATGTCCACCACCCAGCGAGTCATCGCCCAGGTGCCCCTCAGTGACCGGGACCTGGTGTCCGAAGGCATTATCGTCAATGTCGAGTTGCCCGACGACACCGACATCGCAGGCACGCTCACCTCAATCAACCCGTCGCCGGTGCTCGACGAACAGACGGGCGAGAACGCGGTCGAGGTGACCATCCTTCTGGCCGAGCCTGCTTCAGAGGTCTGGATCGGAGCGACCGTCGACGTCGAGATCACCGAAACGCTCATCGAGGATGCCCTGGTAGTGCCGGCCACTGCCCTGCTGGCTCTTGTCGAGGGTGGCTACGCGGTGGAGGTAGTGGCCGAGGACGGCTCGCTCCGCCTTATCGGTGTGGAGACCGGCCTGTTCGTGGACGGGGACGTCGAGGTCCGCAGCCCCGAGCTCTCGGCCGGAATTTCGGTGGTGGTCCCGCGGTGACCCGTCCCCGGGGGAATCTCGCGGCGCCCCAGCCGGAGGCGCCGGCCATCGAGCTGCGCGAGGTCACCAAGCAGTACCCGGGTTCGCCGCCGGTGACCGCCCTGGACCGGGTCTCCGTGCGGATCTCCAGGGGCGAAATGGTGGCCGTGGTCGGTCCCTCGGGCAGCGGCAAGTCCACCATGCTGCACGTGATGGGCACTCTCGACAATCCGACCAGCGGCTCCGTGCTGATCGAGGGCATCGACACCTCGGCGCTCGACGACAACAGCCTCGCCGCCATCCGAGGGCAGCGGGTCGGTTTCGTTTTCCAACGCTTCTTCCTGCTGGCCGGAGTCCCGATTATCGACAACGTGGCCAATGGGCTCCTGTACGCCGGTGTCGCCCGGACTGCGAGGCGCGAGGCTGCTGAGGCAGTGCTGGAGCGCGTCGGCCTTGGCTCCCGGATGTGGCACCGACCTGAGCAGCTCTCCGGGGGCGAGACCCAGCGGGTGGCCGTGGCTAGGGCGCTGGTGCATGATCCGGCCTTCGTTCTGGCCGACGAGCCCACTGGCAACCTCGACTCTGCGGCCTCCCAGTCCCTGATGGCCCTCTTCGCATCGCTGCACGGCGAGGGACGCACCATCGTGGTCATCACTCACAACGAGAGCATCGCGTCAGCCCTGCCCCGCTGCCTAGAGATCCTCGACGGGCGGCTCGAGCAGGACACCGAGGCACTGGCCCGATAATGGCTCCTGTCGCCCCCAGCCGGCTGAGGCTCTGGGAAGCAGTAGGAGTCGGGCTGCGGTCCCTGGCTGCCCGAAAGCTCCGTTCGGTGCTCTCAGCGCTCGGCATCGCCATCGGCATCGCGTCTCTGGTCGGTGTCCTGGGCCTGTCGGAATCGTCGAAGTCCGCCCTGCTGGATCAGATCTCCGCGCTGGGTACCAACCTGTTGACCATCGAGGCCGGGACCGGCTTCGGCGCCGGCGATGCCGCGCTGCCGGACACGGCCATCGCACGGGTGGGTCGAGTCGCCACCGTCGAGGCGGCTTCAGCGGTGTACTCCATCGACGTCGGCGCCTACCGCAACGAGTTGGTGCCTGCGGACCGCACCGGCGGCATTCAAGTCTTCGGCACCGACCCGGGCCTGGTCCACACCCTCAACGGCGGCGTGGCCCACGGCTCGTTCCTCACGCCGGCGACCAGGTCCTATCCGGCCGCGGTGCTGGGCTCGGTCGCGGCCGAGCGCCTGGGCGTCCGGAATCTCGACCAGCCGGCGCTGATCTACGTCGGCGGGCGATGGATCGAGGTTCAAGGAGTATTGGAGCCCTTCGCCCTGGCTGCTGACCTCGACCGAGCTGTGCTGATCGGGGACACCACGGCCGAAGAGTTCTACGATGTGGAACTGGCCCCGTCCCGGATGTATTTGCGCGTCGACCAGGACTACATCGACGAGACCCGCGATGTACTGGGAGCTACCGTCGATCCGGAGAACCCCGAGGAGGTTCAGATCAGCCGGCCGTCAGACCTCCTGGAGGCGCAGGCTGCCGCGGAGAGCTCCTTCACGGGGCTGTTCCTGGGCCTGGGGGCAGTGGCTCTGCTGGTGGGCGGCATCGGCATCGCCAACGTCATGGTGATCGGGGTGGTCGAGCGGCGCGGCGAGATCGGTTTGCGTCGCGCTATCGGCGCCACCCGGGCCCATATCCGCCGGCAGTTCCTTACCGAGGCGCTGACGCTTGCCTTCCTGGGCGGCGCCTGCGGGGTGCTGCTAGGCGTGGCGGTCACCTACGGCTACTCGGTCGTGCAGGGATGGCGTGTGATCATCCCGTCGGTGGCGCTGGGCGGGGGCTTCGCAGCTGCGCTGGCGATCGGGGCGGTGGCTGGCCTGTATCCCGCGATCCGGGCCGCTCGGGTGTCGCCCACCGAGGCTCTCCGATCGGCCTGAACGGTCTGCCGCGGGAACTTCAATGAGTTAGCCACACTAGATGTGGTTAACCCATTGAAGTTCGGAGCCGCCCGGCCACGGCAGCCGGTTCAGCCGGGGCTCACCCTGCGGAAGATGGCCTCGAAGGCGTGGTGCTCGGCGATGCGGCGGGCGATCACCGTGTTGGCCTCCGACAGACGCACCCGGGTATCCAGGTCGAGCCTGTCGTTCAGCGACCGCTCCAGCCGGTCGGTGAGCAGCGCGCGGAGCCGTGGGTCGAGGTCCTCGTCGAGGAGGTCCTCGGCCCGCGGCCCGAGCATGTCGTCGAGCACGTAGTCGACCGACTCGTCGACGTCGATGGCGCCGCTGACATGCTGCGTGCTCTCGTGGACCGCATAGTTGGCGGCGGATCCCCTCACGGTCAACCTTGCGGCCTCCTTGCCGGCCTCCTTGCGGCCGACCGTGCGGGCCACCGTCCTTACCCGGTCCACCACCTTCAGGGCCCCCCGCACGCCCGACGACGAGAGCCCCGGCAGGGGAACCAGGCCCAGGGCGAACAGCGAGGCCGTGGCCCAGTCGCCGTGCAGCGCGTGGTAGATCGACCGGGCTCCGTCGACGACGTCGCCGATGACCGGCACGAACGACATGCCGTCCAGCACGCCGCCCAAGCCGACCCTGCCGCCGGTGGCGTGGTAGGCGCGGTCGTCGAGCACCTGCCGCACGGCCCTCGCCTCCTCCGCCGTAAGGCTGTAGCCGGCGAGGAAGGCCTCGAAGTCGGCCCGGCTCAAGGCGCCGTCGGGCGCGCCGTCGCCGGCCGCGTCGATGGTGGCGGCGTGGGGCAGCAGTGCCGTCCACGCCGCGGTCTTGTCCAGGAAGGCGTCGATGTCGTCGCGGCTCATCAGGCCGTCGCGGTCGTCCGGGTCGAACGAGAACTCGCCGGTGCGGACCCCGTCGAGGTAGCCGTCGTTGTGCTTGGCCGTCTCGACCTGATCGAAGAAGAGGTCGTGGTCCAGCAGCCAGCCCGCGGCCGCGGCGGTGGCCGAGTCGGCGGAGCGGACCGCCCATCGCAGGTCGCGGCGAGAGAGCAGGCCGTCGGCCTCGTCCGGGTTGCCGCGTGACTCGATCATGGTGAAGTGCTCCCGGATTCGCTCCAGCGCGCCCAGGCCCTCGTTCATGTCCGGCCCCCCGGCCAGCACCATGCGAGTGCGCTCCTGAAGTTCGAGGGCGCTGTCCCGGAACTCGCCGGCCATCCGGCGGGCACCACCGGGAACGTCGGGGAGAGGGCTTCCGAGCAGTGAGGCGGCCTCCGCCAGCGGACCCTCCAGCGCCTGGGCGTCCCAGTCGAGATCGTCGGCGGCGGTCTCCATCCGCTGACGCAACTCCGTCGCTCGCTCGGTGTCCAGAGCCATGAGATCTGACATGAAAAATCATGTAAGCGTATGTAGAAGCCAACGGCAACCTCTGCATGAGCAATTCCGCGCCGTTCGGGGCAGGCTGGGGACGTGAGCACCGCCCAGGTGTCTGATTTCTTCGCGGTGCTGGCCCTCGGCTCGCTGGTCATCGGGTGCTCGGGGGCGGTGGCTGCGCTGGCTCCGAGAGCCGGGGCCCGCGCCCTGCCGCTGCGGCCGGCGTTGCTGCCGCTGGCCCTGGTGATCGCTTCGGTCTCGACTGCCGGGAGCCTCTACTACTCCGAGGTCGCCGGATACCTGCCCTGCGAGATGTGCTGGTACCAGCGGATCTGCATGTACGCACTGGTGCCGGTGCTGGCGGTGGCCCTGGCCCGGCGCGACCGCGGGGGCGGCTGGTACGGGCTGCCCTTGGCGGTCGCCGGCCTCGGGCTGTCGGTGTACCACTACCAGCTGCAGCTGTTCCCCGGTCAGGGCTCGACCTGCGACGCATCGGCCCCGTGTGCCTACCGGTGGGTGGACAGCCTCGGCTTCGTGTCGATCCCGTTCATGGCCGGCGGCGGCTTCGTCGGGGTCGCAGGACTGCTGCTGCTTTCGCTACGGTCGGGCCGGTATGAACCTGCCGACCCGGTAGCGGACGGGATCGGCGTCCAATCCATGAGCGAGCGACAATGAGCAACCGACCCAGCGTCCAAAAGTCTCGAAGCGGCGCCCGCACCGGCGGCGCCACCGGCGGCCGGGCCGGCTCCGGTTCGAATCCGCTGCTGAAGTGGATGATCGTCGGTGTCGTCGCGCTGGTGGCGGTGGCAGTGGGGGTCGCCCTGCTCGCCAGCCGGGACGCGGAGCAGCAGGCGCAGACCGGCGTGGCCCAGGTGTCCGACGTCAGCATCGAGGGCGCGGCCCTGCCGGTGTTCGAGGGCGAGGAGCCTGATCCCGCCATGGAGATGCGGGCCCCCGCCTTCGCGGCGACGACCTTCGACGGCACCGAGGTGAGCGTGCTGCCCGGCGACGGCACGGCCAAGGTGATCGGGTTCTTCGCCCACTGGTGTCCCCACTGCCAGCGGGAGCTGCCCCGGATCGCCGACTGGATGGCCAACAACGAGCTGCCCGCCGGGGTGGAGGTGATCGCGGTCAGCACCGCGGTGGATGCCGGCAGCCCCAACTACCCGCCGTCGGCATGGTTCGAGGCGGAGCAATGGCCCGCCGTGGCAGTGCGCGACTCCGCGGACAGCGAGATCGGCGACGCCTACGGCCTGCGGGGCTTCCCCTACACCGTCGGAATCGCCGCCGACGGCAGGGTGGTGGCCCGAGTCGCGGGAGAGCTCAATGATGAGGCCTGGGAGTTCCTGCTCGACTTCGTCGTACAAGCCTCCGGCTGAAGCCGCGTCCGCAGCCCGTCACCCGGAGCTGGAGTCGTAGTCTGTGGGCAGCTTCGTCGGCCAGTTCCGCCGCAGACGCGTCGCAGCCCGTCGCCCGCGGATGGAGTCGTAGTCTGTGGCGATGACCGGCGAGCGGCTGCCGTACCTGTGCGACCGCCTGCAGGCCTTCGGCGGGGCGTCGGTGTTCGCGGAGATGTCGGCGCTGGCGGTTCGCACCGGCGCCATCAACCTCGGCCAGGGCTTCCCCGACACCGACGGGCCGGCGGCGGTGGCCGAGGCCGCCGTCGAGGCCGTCCGGGGCGCCTTCAACCAGTACCCGCCCGGCATCGGCTACCCGGTGCTGCGCCAGGCTGTGGCCGAGCACCAGAGGAGGTTCTGGGGCCTGGAGTTCGATCCCGACACCGAGGTGCTGGTCACCGCGGGCGCCACCGAGGCCATCACCGCCGCGATCCTGGCTTTGGCCGGGCCCGGCGACGAGGTGGTGACCTTCGAGCCCTACTTCGACATATACCCGGCCGACATCTCCATGGCCGGCGCCGAGCGGCGGCTGGTTCAGCTGCGGCCGCCCGCCTACACGTTCGACCCCGACGAGCTGGCCGCCGCCTTCGGCCCCCGCACCCGGATGCTGCTGCTCAACTCCCCCCACAACCCCACCGGCAAGGTGTTCAGCCCCGACGAGCTCGACGTCATCGCCCGCTTGTGCGTCGAGCACGACGTGATAGCGGTGACCGACGAGGTGTACGAGCACCTGGTCTTCGATGACAACGCCCATGTGCCGCTGGCCACCCGGCCCGGCATGGCCGACCGCACCGTCACGATCTCGTCGGGCGGCAAGACGCTGTCGTTCACGGGATGGAAG
Organism: Acidimicrobiaceae bacterium; assembly: GCA_028819505.1. Lineage (GTDB taxonomy): Bacteria > Actinomycetota > Acidimicrobiia > Acidimicrobiales > Aldehydirespiratoraceae > Aldehydirespirator. Next base: position 133,282 of record JAPPLH010000003.1, on the reverse strand, counting down.
ATCGGCTGGGTCTGTGCCCGCCCCGAGCTGGTGCGGGCCGTGCAGGCGGCCAAGCAGTTGCTCACCTACGTGAGCGGGGGACCGTTCCAGCCGGCGGTGGCGGTCGGGCTGCGCCTCGGCGACGACTTCTTCGACGGTCTCGCCGCCGACCTGCAGGCCCGGCGCGACCTGCTGTGCGACGGGCTGTCAGCCGCGGGCTTCGAGCCGGTCGTGCCCCAGGGCACCTACTACATCACCGCCGACATCCGCCGGTTCGGCGCAAGCGACGGACTGGAATTCTGCCGCTCTCTGCCCGAGCGGTGCGGGGTGGTGGCTGTTCCGGTCCAAGTGCTGTGCGACGACAAGGCGATGGGCGCGCCCTTCGTGCGCTTCGCGGCCTGCAAGCGGCCCGAAGTGCTGGAGCAGGCCGTCGAGCGTCTGGCCGTGCTGGCCTCCCGCTGAGTAGCGGGCCCGGCCGGCCCAGCGTCAGGGGGCGGGGGCGAAGCGGTCGCGCAGTTCGCGCTTGAGGAACTTGCCGTTGGCGTTGCGGGGCAGGGGCTCGTCGAGGAACCACACGCGGCGGGGATGCTTGAAGCGGGCCAGGCGGCCTTCGAGATGCCCGGCCAGCGCGGCTTCGTCGAGCTCGGCGCCAGGGGCGAGCACCACCGCGGCCGCCACCTCCTCGCCCAGGCGCTCGTCGGGCACCCCGAACACGGCCGCCTCGGCCACCTCGTCCAGTTCGTAGATGGCGTTCTCGACCTCCGAGCAGTGGACGTTCTCCCCGCCGCGGATCACCACGTCCTTGATCCGGTCCTTGATGTAGATCCACCCGTCGGCATCGATCTCGGCGATGTCGCCGGTCCGGAACCAGCCGTCGACGATGGCCTCCGCGGTGGCGTCGGGCCGGTTCAAGTAGCCCTTCATGACGTTGGGGCCCCGCAGCAGCAGCTCGCCCCGCCGGCCCGGATCGAGCGTCGCCCCGTCCTCGTCGACGACCCTGGCCTCCATGCAAGGCACCAGCGGCCCGACCGACGACGGGTTGGCCACGTAGAACTCGTTGCTGATGGCGGTGGCGACGCCGGCGGTCTCGGTCAGGCCGTAGCCGACGCCGGGGCGCCCCTGGGAGAGCCCGTCGTCGATCCGTCGGACCAGGTCGGTGGGTATGGCCGCGCCGCCGCCGCCCATCGAGCGCAGCGACGACGTGTCGGTGCTCTCCCAGTCGGGATGCTGCAGCATCTCCCGGGACATGCTGGGCACCCCGGTGAAGACGGTGACCCGCTCCCGCTCGATCAGCCGCAGGGCCTCCGCAGCATCCCAGCGGTACATCATCACCAGGCAGCCCCCCGCGATGGTGACGGTGTGCATCACGCAGTTGCATCCGGTCACATGGAACAGCGGCACCGGAAGCATGGCTGTGACGGGCGGAGCCTCGGGGGCGGGCCCGTCGTCGTCGTCGTCGCCGTCGCCGGAGCGGGCCGTCCGGCGGGCTCGGGCCGCGTCTCCGCAGGCCGTGAGGAAGATCATGTTGAACAGGTTGTGAACCACGGCGCGGTGGGTGAGCTGGGCGCCCTTGGGGGTGCCGGTCGTGCCCGAGGTGTAGAAGATCAGGGCGTCGTCGTCAGGGTCGATGTCCGCCTCCGGGAGGGCGTCCGGCGCGGCCGAGGGGTCGGCGACCGACTCCCAGAGCCGCGCCCCCGGGGGCAGGTCGCCGCCGTGGCGGGCGACGATGAGCGGCGCCTCGCCGCGGCCCGGTCCCAGCCTCTGGAGGCGCTCGCCGTCGGTGATGAGCGCGACCGGCTCGCAGTCCCTGAGCGCGAACTCCATCTCGGGTCTCGTCCACCAGGAGTTCATGCCCACCACTGCGGCACCGACCGACATGGCCGCCCAGTGGGAAAGCACCCACTCGGGATAGTTGCGCATCGAGATGGCCACCCGGGTGCCGGGTCCGGCGCAGTGCTCGGTTCGCAGGTGGTGGGCCAGGGCCCTCACCCGGGCGTGGGCCTCCGCGTAGCTGTAGCGCTCGCCGCCGTAGACGAGGTAGTCCTTGTCGCCGTGCGGCGCCGACATCGCCCACACCGCTCGCATGTCCGTCATGGCGTTGTCGTAGACCCGCACCGGCGCGCCGCCGACCTCGCGCACCGTCCAACCGAACGCCGCTCCGGGAGCGGTCAATGCCTCCATGGCCGCGTTGAAGTCGTCGACCAGCTCGTCAGGGGAGGACTCGACCGCCACAGCCGCGATCCTAGAGTGTGCTGAGCAAGTCCCGAAATCGTGATTCCGTGATCACAAAACCCCAGGTCAGAGGCTTGCATGTCGCGCGAAGTCGGCATTGCTCGGCCGCGGTCCTTGATGAGTGGCTCCCACGGGGGCGGGGGTCCACCACTCGAGGGGTGAGGGTGTCCGGACTCGGGTTTTCGCTGGATTTGACGCGCAGCGAGGCTTGTGGTATACAATTTCGAAAAAGGCTGCGAGGAGTTCGTGAGGGGTTCTCTTCGCAGAGGTCGGGGGTTCTCTCAAGCAGTCGTCAGACCGTAGATCCAGAGGAGATGTGGTCGTGTCGAAATTGGTTGAATCGCTGAGGACTCCACAACATAAAGGGGGGGGGGGTGAGCGCCTGTGGTCTGCGCCTTGGTCCCGTCGCCTGGGTCGTGGTGGTCGGACTGGCCGCGGCGGCGCTGGCCGCGGTCCCGGCCGCGGCGCAGGCCGATCCCGTCGTCGAGTGCCGCGCCGGGGAGGTCTGCTCCCCGGCTGAGATCAGCGTCGAGCCCGGCGACGAGTTCATCGTGCAGATCACGTCGGGGCGCGGCTGGGCCCCGGTCGAGTGGGGTCGCAGCAGGGCGGTCATCTCCGAGAAATACGACCCCAATGACGATGTTCCCGGACTCACTGGTTCCGGTGAGGGCGGCTGGGCGTGTGTCGGCCTGTCCGGCGACAACCCCTCGGGAAACTGCCCCCCCCGACCGAAGATCCGCTTCAGAGCAGAGGCCGCTGGCACTGCGGTCATCTCGATCTGGGGGATCGACGCGCTCACCGTCACCGTCGCCAGCGGAGAGCCTGACGAGCCATCAGTGGACAACAGCAGGCCGTTGGTGTGGATTTCGGCCAATCCCACGACTGTAAGCGAAGGGGGTGGCTTCAGCGTTCGCATCGGCAGTTCGGGCGATCGGTCCATGAATGTCCACTTCGCTGCGGATCGGTCTGACTGTTTAGACGGTGACGACGTGACAACGAAATACTGGCTCGACACTGGGTTTGCGGCTCCAAACCTTTATGGGAACGGGCCAGAAGTTCCGTTTCATTTGAAGGCGTCCGTCGATGACCTCGAGGCCCCAGATTGCAAGGTGGTCTTCGCCCTCGAACCTCGCGATCGGTATCAGATTGATCCGGCCAGGTCGTCGGTCACAATCACGATCCTCGACGACGATCCCTCGTTCACGATCCGCCACGGCGACCAGGCCGTCGACCGCATCGACCTCGGTCCCGGCGAGTACTACGACTACACGGTTCGAGTCAACAGCAAGCCGACGAAGGACTCCCCGGATCACACCTTGCTGGTCGATGCGACGGGGGACATCACGCTGTCCTGCGGCGGCGGACAGTGCTTCACTACGGCTGCACCACCTCACAAGCAGGTGAAGCTGAAGTTCAACCTCGAATCGACCCAGTGGCATCTGTGCAGATCGAACATCCCTGACAGTGACGGCAACCTCCCTGATCCCGTTTGGCGCCCAGGATGCGACGGCAGGCAGGTCTACGTCGGCAATGGTGCATGGGAGAAGCGCGAGTGGTTCGTGGAGTGGGAAACCCGCTACTCCTACACCCCAGCCCATGTCAGGGTGACCCGAACAGCGGGCAGTCCCAGCGGTTCCGCGACTGTTTCCCACAGCCACGCAGACGCCCCTGACATTCCAGTCACGCTGTCTGGCAACACTCCGGTCGTGACTGTCACGGCCAAGAACGCGGTCGTGACCGAAGGGGCGGACGCCAGATTCCTCCTCGCTGTCAGCGAACGCCAAGACCCGGGTCTGACCGTGAATATCCAAATCACAGGGCAAGGCACAACCCACGACCCGGCGGGCCGGCACTTCAGTGCGCCGAGCACCCAGATCTGGGCGAGCCTTAGTGCCAGCGTGCCCACCGTCGATGACGACGTGGATGAGCCAGACGGGTCGATCACTTACACCGTGCTGCCTGGCAACGGGTATCTCGTGGGGTCGCCTTCCACCGCCACCGCCACTGTGCGGGACAACGATGACCCGCCGCCACCCGTTACCACGGCACCGCCTGAGCCGACAACGATCTCTGAGTTGATCCGCACCGAGGAGTACCGCGGCCACCTCGACATCGTGCGCACCCTCGCCGGTCAGACCCGCCACGGCCGCGCCCACACCGACCGATGGAACAGCCTCCTCGCCGCGTACGGCGAACCTGCGGTCGGGTCCTACACCGGCGGTTCGATCAACCGAGAAGATGCCTGCGCCAACCGTCGCCGGTTCTCCAGCAGCGCATGGCACGACGCCTGCGCCATCCTCAGCACCCCCATGCCCGGCTAGCATTCGGGGCCATGGCGGCCGCACAGCCCGACACGACGGCATTGGGCGCCTCCGCCGGGCCGGCGCCCCGTCGAGGGCGCGGCTGAGGCGCCGGGGCGGCCGCGGCCACAGAGCCACGCCACAACCAATACCCGATCCCGCCGCCGGGGCCGCCGCCGCTCTCGGCCGCTCTCAGCCATGCCCAGGCCACAGCCCCGTCCGCACCCCATGGAACCAACCGTCTAGGACGGCAGCCCCGGACGTGCCCTACCCTCACAGGGTGGATGGGGTTCTGCACATCGGGTCCGAGGTGGATGACGCTCTCGCGTCGGGAACCCCCGTCGTGGCGCTGGAGTCGACCATCTTCTCGGAACTGGGCCTCCCGGAGCCCGCCAACCGCGAGTGCTTCGAGCGGGTGCAGGCCGCGGTGCGGGCCGCTGGTGCGGTGCCCGCCCTGTGCGGGGTGCTCGACGGGCGGGCCGTGGTCGGCGCGAATCGGGATCAGGCCGAGCGGCTGTTCGTCGGATCGGTGAAGCTCGGGGCACGGGATCTCGGACCGGCGGTGGCCGCCGGTCTCGACGTTGGGGTGACCACCGTGTCGGCCGCCGTCACGTTGGCCGCCGCCTCCGGTGTCGAGGTCTTCGCCACCGGCGGGATCGGCGGGGTGCACCGGGGAGCGGACCGCACCGGCGATGTCAGCGCCGACCTGGAGGCCCTGGCCCGCCACCGCGTGGTGGTCGTGTCGTCGGGGGTCAAGTCCTTCCTCGACGTGGCGCTCACTCTCGAGCGGCTCGAAACCTTGGGGGTGGCCGTGCTGGGCTGGCGCACCGACCGCCTCCCGGCCTTCTACGTCCGCGACTGCGGACTCGAGCTGACCACCGTTGTCGACGACGGCGGGGAGGTGGCGGCCGCCTTCCGGGCCGCCGCGGCGCTGGGGCACCCGGGCGGGATGCTGGTGGCCAACCCGATCCCCGCCGGCGCCCAACTCGACGCTGAACAGGTCGCCGAAGCCCTCGACAGCGTCGAGGCCGAGGCTCGCCGCGACGGGGTGTCGGGCGGCGATGTGACCCCGGCGGTCCTGGCCGCTCTGGTTGAGGCCACGGGTGGGGCGGCGGTGGCGGCCAACGTCGCTCTGGCTGAGTCCAACGCGGTTGTGGCCGCCGAGATCGCGGCGGCTCTGGCCCAATTCCCTGGCAACTCGAATGAGTTGACCACCTCTGCGGTGGTCAACCCATTGAAGTTCGGGTGCGGTGACGGCGAACCCGAGCGGGATGCGCAGCCATGAGCGACGAGCTGCTGCTGCGGATTGTCACCGATCCCGACGTGATCGCCGACCCGTACCCGCTGCTGCGGGAGCTGCGGGAGACGTCGCCGGTACACCGGACCGGGTTCTCCGACTTCTGGGTCCTCACCCGCTTCGAGGACTGCCGGGCCGCCCTGCGCGACCAGCGGCTCGGGAGTCCCGATCCCGGCGAGGAGGCGCCGTCGCTGCTGGCTGCCACCCGCCGGCGCAGGCCCGACGGTCCCCGCTCGCTGCTGTTCCTGAACCCTCCCGACCACACCCGGATCCGGTCGCTGGTGAGCCGGGCGTTCACGCCTCGCCGGGTCGAGCACGTGCGCCCGGCCGTGCGGGCCATGACCGAGGAGCTGCTCGATGCCGTCGCGGAGGCACAGGAGTGCGACCTGATCGACGCGCTCGCCTTCCCGCTGCCCGCCAACGTGATCAGCGAGCTGGTCGGGGTGCCGGTCGCCGACCGGGACTGGCTGCGGCCGCTGGTGTCGGACCTGGCCGCCACCCTCGAACCGACCCGGCAGCCCGGGGAGGCGGAGAGGGCCGAGGCCGCCTCCGTGCAGGTGAACGGCTACCTGCACGACCTCATCGACCGCCGCCGGGCCGAGCCGGCCGACGACCTGCTGTCGGGGCTGATCGCAGCCAGCGACGGCGAGGACCGACTCACCCAGGCAGAGGTGGCCGTCACGGTGTCGCTCATCTACGCGGCCGGCTTCGAGACCACCATGAACCTGATCGGCAACATGGTCCACACCCTGATGCGCCATCCCGACCAGCTGGCCCGGCTGCGGGCCGACCGCTCGCTGGTGCCCTCCGCGGTGGACGAGGTGCTGCGCTTCGAGCCGCCCGTGCAGATCGACGGTCGCTACGTCCGGGCCGACACCGAGATCGGCGGTCACGCCATCGCTCAGGGCCACGGGGTGCTCACGCTGCTGGGAGCGGCCAACCGCGACCCGGCCGCAATCGACGATCCGGACCGCTTCGACGTGGGCCGCAGCGAGGTGCCGATGCTGTCGTTCGGGTCGGGCATCCACTACTGCCTGGGCGCGGCGCTGGCCCGCCTGGAGGGCCAGGTGGTGCTCGAGGCGCTGCTTGACCGGTTCGGGACATGGACGCCCCTCGACGACAACCCGCCATGGAAGGGCAGGCTCACCCTCAGGGGCCTGGCCAGCCTGCCCGTCGCGTTCAGCTAGCCCCTGCGTTCTGTGAGCAACTGAGCCGCGCTGGTCGGCAATTCTGCTCACAGAACGGGCGGAATAGCTAGCTCAGTAGCCCTTCCACTCCGGGGGGCGGCGCTGTTGGAAGGAGGCGACGCCCTCGGCGGCGTCCTCGGTGGCCGTGTTCAGCTCGACGGCGACCGCCTCGTCGTGGGCCATGGAGGCCCGGTCGGCGTCTAGGCTGCGGTTGACCAGCCACTTCGTCAACGCGAACGACCGGCTGGGGCCGGTGGCCAGGCGCTCGGCCCACTCGGCCGCGGCCGGCTGGACCTCGTCGTGGGGCACCACCCGGTTGACCAGGCCGTACTCGTGGGCCCGGTCCGCGGGCAGGTCCTCGGCCAGCAGGAACAACTCCATCGTGCGGCGCACGCCGATGATGCGGGGCAGCAGCCAGGGCCCCAGCGCGTCGGGCACCAGGCCCCGCCGGGCGAACACCTCCACGAACTTGGCCCGGTCGCCGGCGATCACCAGGTCGCAGGCCAGCGCCAGGTGGGCGCCCATACCGGCGGCGGTGCCGTTGACCGCGGCGATCACGGGCACGTCGCAGTCCAGCAGGGCGTCGAACAGCGCGTACTGGCCGTCGAGCATCATGCGCCGGGCGTCGCCCATGATCCTGTCGGGCACCTCGGTCGAGCGGTCGGGGTCGTCGTAGGAGTGGCGCAGGTCGGCGCCGGTGCAGAAGAACCGGTCCCCGGCCGCGGTGATCACCGCACAACGGGCCCGGTGGCTGGTGTTGAGTCCGTTGAGGACGTCGCGCAGCCGGTCGCGGCACGGCGGGGACAGAGCGTTGCCGGATCCGGGCCGGTCGATGGTGATCCACGCCACCGAGTCCCGGTAGTCGAGCCGGACCTGCTCGTCGAGGGGTCGCTCCGCGCTCACAGCAGGCCAACCTACTCGCCTCCGTGCCGATCTCGGGACGAGGCCCGGCCGCGAGCGTCGGCCCGATCCGTCCGGTCGGCCAGCCTGCTCGCCTCCGTGCAGATCTCGGGACGAGGCCCGGCCGCGAGCGTCGGCCCGATCCGTCCGGTCGGCCAGCCTGCTCGCCTCCGTGCAGATCTCGGGACGAGGCCCGGCCGCGAGCCTCGGCCCGATCCGTCCGGTCGGCCAGCCTGCTCGCCTCCGTGCAGATCTCGGGAGGTTCTTGTGCGCTGGAGACACGAGACTCGCACCCAGAATCCGCCGGGGACCTGGCAGACTGCCGCTCATGGCGAACACCGACGTCCTGGGGCTGTGGAACATCGCCGAGGCCGATCCCGACTTCCCGGCGGTGGTCGACCCCGAGCACAACCAGTCGACCTTCGGCGAGTTGGCGGCCCTAACCAACCGGATCTCCCGGGGTCTGCGGGCCGCCGGGCTCGGAAAGGGCGATCAGGTCACCACCGTGCTGCCCAACTGCATCGAGCAGCTCGCGCTCTGCCTGGCCGCCTACCAGAGCGGCCTGTACGTGACCACCGTCAACTGGCACTTCGTCGGCGCGGAGATCAACTACATCGTCAACGACGCCGAGACCGAGGCGTTCATCGTTCACGAGCGCTTCGCCTCGGAGGCGGTCAAGGCGCTCGACGGCTGTGTCGTCCCCGAGCAGAACCGCTTCTGCGTGGGCGGGCCGGTCGAGGGCTTCCGGCCCTTCGGCGAGCTGGTCCGCGACCAGAGCGGCGAGCGGCCCGAGCCCGAGCACCTGGCCACCGGATCGTTCATGTTCTACACGTCGGGCACCACCGGCCGGCCCAAGGGAGTGCGGCGGGCGCTCGACCCCCGGCCCCCCGACGAGGCCTCCTCCACCGCGGGCATGCTGCTGCTGCTGTTCGGGTCCAAGCCCCACGACGGCAACGTCCAGCTCACCCAGGCGCCGCTGTACCACACCGCGGTCAACAACTGGACCACGATGTCGCTGCACCTGGGCCACACCGTGGTGCTGATGGACCGCTGGACCGCCGAGGGCGCGCTGGAGCGCATCGAGCGCTACCGGGTGACCAGCTCGCACATGGTGCCCACCATGTTCAACCGGCTGCTGCAGCTCCCCGACGAGGTGCGCTCGGGCTACGACGTGTCGTCGCTGCGGGCCATGGTGCATGCCGCCGCGCCCTGTCCGGTCGAGACCAAGCGGCGCATGATCGAGTGGTGGGGCGACTCCATCTGGGAGTACTACGCGGCCACCGAGGGCGGGGGCACGTCGGTGTCGGCCGCCGAGTGGCTGGAGCGGCCCGGCACGGTCGGCAAGGCCTGGCCCGGCTGCGAGGTGATCGTGGTCGACTCCGACGGCAACGACCGGCCGCCGGGCGAGTCGGGCACGGTGTACATGAAGATGCCGGGGGCCGTCTTCGAGTACAAGGGCGACGAGGCCAAGACCGAGGCCAGCCGCCTGCGAGGGTTCTTCACCGTGGGCGACGTCGGCTACCTCGACTCCGGCGGGTACCTGTTCCTCAACGACCGGGCCAACGACATGGTCATCGTGGGCGGGGTGAACATCTACCCCGCGGAGATCGAGGGCGAGCTGGTACAGCATCCCGCGGTCGGCGACGCGGCCGTGTTCGGCGTGCCCAACCCCGACACCGGCGAGGAGATCAAGGCCGTGGTCGAGCTGCTCGAGGGGTGGGCGCCCGGCGACGGCACCACCGGGGCGATCCTGGAGTGGCTGCGCGACCGCATCGGCCGCCAGAAACTGCCCCGCTCCATCGACTACACCACCGAGATGCCCCGCGACCCCAACGGCAAGCTCTACAAGCGCAAGCTGCGCGACCCCTATTGGGCGGGCCGCGACCGGGCCATCTAGCCCGGCCGGCCGGGCTGTGATGCCTCCGGCGGCCGGCTAGGAGTCGAGGGCTGACCGGGCTCGATTGACGAAGCTGGCCATCTCGGCGCGGCTGGTGGACCGTCCGGGGCAGTAGAGCAGTTCGGGCTCGGTCCGGCATCCGCGGGTGACGCCTGCGGCATAGAGCGCCTGGATGTTGACGGAGTGGGCGCCGTCGGGAGCAACGTCGGCGAAGTCGGCAGGGCTCTCCGGGGCGGGCAGCTCCAGGGCCCGGGCGATGAAGCTGGCCATCTCCTCCCGTCTCACCTCCTCGTCGGGGCAGTAGAGCAGTTCGGGCTCGGTCTGGCACCCGAGGGTGATCTCCAACTCGGCGAGGCGCTCGATGAAGGGCGCCGACACCCCGTCGGGCTCGACGTCGGCGAAGCGCGGGGCGCCGTCGGGTTCAGCGTCGGGGCCGTCGATGAGGCGCACGAGCCACATCGCCATGACCCAGCGCTGGATGGGATCCTCCGGGCAGAACCGGTTCGGGCCGCACTCGGTGCCCCCCAGCAGTCCCGCCTCCTCGAGGGCCTCGACGGCGCCCTGGTGAACGCCCGCCATGCGAATGTCCGTGAAGGAGCTCTCGAACTCCAGTTCTGGAGGCGGTGGAGGAGGCGGGGGCGGAGGCGGTGGAGGCGGCGGCGGGGGCGGAGGAGGCGGTGGAGGCGGCGGAGGTGGAGGCGGTGGAGGCGGAGGTGGCGGCGGCGGAGGAGGCGGCGGAGGTGGTGGAGGCGGTGGAGGTGGAGGCGGGGCGTCGGCCTGGACCGGGTTGGCCGACACCGCCTCGGCCGACTTGCCCGACCCCTGGCCGTCGTTGTAGGAAGCGGTGGCCCGGAGGTAGAGCCCCACGTCGGTGCTCCGGGGCGTGTAGCTCGCCGACGCCGCCCCGCTGATCGCGGTCCAGGCGACCCGGTCCGGCGAGCTGTGCCACGCCCAAGTCCTGGCGCTGATCGAGCCGTCGGGGTCCTGAAGGCTCGCGGTGAGGGCCGCGCCCGCCGAGGGCGTGCCCGGCGACAGGGTGACCGTGCCGTCCTCGTCCAGGTTGCCGACGTTGATGGTGACCGCGATGGAGTCGGTGGCGCCCTTCACGTCGGTGGCAGTGACCGTCACAGAGTACGACTGCCGGGTCTCGAAGTCGAGGGCTGCCTTGGTGCGCAGCTGCCCCGAGGAGCTGTCAATAGTGAAGGAGGAGGCGTGGGTGCCGCCGAGGGTGTATGTGATGGCGTCCCCGTCGGGGTCGGTGGCGGCCACGGGCGCGCCGATGCTCCGGTTGGCCGGGGTGCCCTCGTCGACGTCGCGTGTGTCGGTGGCCGCACCGAACCCGGGCGCGCGGTTGGTTGTGGCGGTGATCGTCCCGGTGCCCTCCGCGTCGAGCAGCAGAGCGTTGGTGGGGTTGCTGAGGGTCAGGGTGAAGTCCTCGTCGTTGGAGTCCGAGTCGGCTGCCGTAGTCACGGAGACGGTCATGGAGGACTGGCTGGCGGCGAAGGTCAGCGTTCCGGTCGTGCCCGTGTAGTCGGTGCCGTCGGAGGCGGTGCCGTCGGCCGTCGCGTACTGCACGGTCACCTGCTGCGCGGGGGTGATGCTGCGCCGGTCGAGGCTCACCCGGAAGGTGACCGCGTCGCCCGCCTCGGCACTGGCGTCGTCCACCGACAGCACCGGCGCCCAGCGGTCGAACGTGAGCACTGCCAGCGGATCGTCCGAGAACTTCCCGGTGTTGCGGATGCTGGTGATGGTCTGTTGCGGGCTGGTGGCCGTGTTGGACAGGGAGAACTCGGTGCCGTTCTCAGTGCCGGCGTCGTAGGGGAACAGGTCCACCTCCTTGCGGGTGACCCACTCTCCCCCCTCCCGCAGCGACAGGCCCGAGACTCCCACGAACCAGTCGGGGCTCGGCGCCACCATCGAGATGAGGGTGACGAGCGGGAACGATTCGGACACGTTGAAGAATCCGCTGGTGGTGAACGTGGTGCCGCCGCCCGACACGCTGAAGTACTGGCGGGCGGTGGCCGGACTGGCGTTGACGGCTGCGTTGACCTCGCTGGAGAAGGCGGAGGTGGATCCCACCTCGGCCACGTCCTCGATGCCCGACGTGGCGGTGCCGCCCCGCTCCCAGAACGTGACGCCGCTGCCGTGGGCGGCGCCCGCCAGCGTGGTGAAGTGGGCGCCCGCCGGGATGGACACTCCCGTCGCCAGGGAGGCGGTGGTCCATGCGCCCTTGAACTGCACCCGGTAGTGCACCGGCGTGTCGATCTGGAGGAGGGTCGCCAACATCGACGAGTCCCGGGCCCGCAGGGCCGGACCGTGCTCCGGCGGAGACCCCCAGGCGGTGGCGGAGGCCGCCGTGGCCAGGAGGGCCACGACCGCGCCGACCCGGAGGACCCGCTTCAGCAACGGTGCAGCCTTCCCGTCGGCCGGTCGCGGCCTGCTCATGGCGGGATGGGGCCACGTACCCGCTTCAGCAACGGTGCAGCGTTCTCGTTGGCCAGAGCCACCGGCATCCCTCCGAGGATCGGCGGGTGCGAAGGCTAGCCATTCGACGGGACGGCTACAAGTGGGCGCCACCGCGGCACCGCCAGGGCCCCGCGGTGGCCCGCCGCCTCCGGGGCGCGATAATCAGGCCATGACAGATGCCAGCACCATCTCCGACGCCGACGTCGCCCGAGCCCACCGCTCGCTGGGCTTGACCGCCGAGGTCGTCGACGCCGACGCCTACGCCAACACCGTCGAGCGCTTCCGGGCCCGGCGCATCGCCCTGCCCGCCTTCGCGGAACTGCGCGACCCGTCCACGATCCCGGCAGCCCGCTTGGCCGCGCTGGCCGGCGTGGACCGCAACGAGCCCGACGCGGCCAACCTGTTCCGGGTCCACTGGTTCGGGGGCCTCGACGGCAGCGGCCCCCACCCCGTTCCCGACTATGTGGAGCTGCCGCCAGAGATGACCGGCGTCGATGCCCGCATCGTGCTGGCCCTGGGCAACCGCTTCCCCATGATCCGGGCCCACAAGGTGCTGGCCGCCTACGCCTGCCTGGCGCCGAGGCTGGTGACCGGCCAGTTCGACCCGACCCGGCACAGGGCGGTGTGGCCCTCCACCGGCAACTACGCCCGGGGCGGTGTGGCCATCAGCCGGATCATGGACTGCCGGGGCGTGGCCGTGCTGCCCGCCGGCATGAGCAAGGCCCGCTTCGACTGGCTGGAGCAGTGGACGCTCGACCCGGCCAACGACATCGTGCGCACGCCCGGCACCGAGTCCAACGTCAAGGAGATCTACGACGCCTGCAACGAGATGGCTCTCGACCCGGCGAATGTGATCGTCAACCAGTTCTCGGAGTTCTCCAACCACCTGGGCCACTACAGCGTCACCGGGGCGGCTTTGGAGCGGCTCTACGAGCATGTCGCCGCCGACCGGCCGGGCTCCCGGCTGGCCGCCTACGTTTCGGCGTCGGGATCGGCCGGCACTCTGGGCGCGGGCGACTACCTCAAGGACCGCCACGGGTGCCGGATCGTGGCCGCGGAGGCCCTGGAGTGCCCGACCCTGCTGGAGAACGGCTACGGCGAGCACAACATCCAGGGCATCGGCGACAAGCACGTGCCGCTGATCCACAACGTGATGAACACCGACGACATCGTGGCGGTCAGCGACGTGTGCACCGACTCGCTCGACGTGCTGTTCAACACCCCCGCCGGTCGGGACCACCTGGTGGACCGGGCGGGGCTCGACGCGGGCACAGTGGGGCTGCTCACCCACATGGGCTACTCGTCGTCATGCAACGCGCTGGCCGCCATAGCGGTGGCCCAGGCCCATGACATGGGCCGCGACGACGTGATCGTGACCGTGGCCACCGACGGCTCCGAGCTGTACGACGCCGAGCGGGAGGCCTACATCGGGCGCCACCACCGGGGCGGCTACGACGACGTGGCCGCCGCGTCGGCCTTCGGACGGGGGCTCATCGACGGAGCGGGCGGCGAGGTGCGCCACCTGGCCTGCTCGGAGGTCGAGCGGCGGCGGATCTTCAACCTCGGCTACTTCACTTGGGTGGAGCAGCAGGGCACCGCGTTCGAGGACTTCGTGGCCCGGCGCGACCAGCGGTTCTGGGACGGGATGCGCCACTTCGTGGACGACTGGGACGAGATGATCGTCGAGTTCAACGGCCGGACCGGCGCCCGCGACGACGACTGACAACATGCGTGGATTGAAGGCAGACGCCTCGCGATGCGATGTTGTGTTACCCGCTCTTGTTCGCTGCGCTCACGGGCCGCTCGGGCCACGGCCTCGCTCGCTGTCGCGCAGGATCCCAGCGAGATCGCGGTCCATCCGCTCGGCCTCTGAGCGGTACGGGCAGCCGTCGTGACATCGACTTTCGAGAGCTACGCCGGAAGGCTGGAGGCGAGCCTGCTCGTGCCCGAGGGCGCGGCCCCTGACGCGGTGGCGACCGCGGTCGGCGAGCTCGACGCGGCCGTTGCCGCCGTGGAGGGACACGGCTTCGAGCCCACCCCGTTCGCTCCGGCGCCCGAGCTGGCCGAGGCGGCCGGGATCGGCGACGCCGAGCTGTGGGTCAAGGACGAGACGGGCAACGTGTCGGGATCGCACAAGGCCCGGCACCTGTTCGGCGTGGCCCTGGCGCACCGGCTGGGAGATTCCGGCGGCGACGGCCGCGACGCCGCGCCCTACGCCATCGCCAGCTGCGGCAACGCCGCGCTGGCCGCGGCGGTGGTGGCCCGGGCCGTCGGCCGGCCGATCGACGTGTTCGTGCCGACCTGGGCCAACGAAGCGGTCGTCGACCGCATAACCGGGCTGGGCGGACGGGTGGTGCGCTGCGAGCGCCGGCCGGGCGTGCCCGGCGACCCCGCCCACCACGCCATGCTGGCCGCCATCGAGGCCGGCGCGGTTCCGTTCTCGTGCCAGGGGACCGAGACCCCGGCCACGATCGACGGCGGCCGGACCCTGGCCTGGGAGATGGTCGACGCGCTGATCGAGCACGACGGCTGCGCTCCTGCTCGCCTCGACCGGCTGTTCGTGCAGGTCGGCGGGGGCGCGCTGGCCACCGCGGCGGTGACCGGGCTGGCCGCGGCGGCGGACCGGGGCGACCTGGCCAGCGTGCCCGTGGTCCATGCCGTCCAGCCCGAGGGCAACCATCCCCTGGTGCGGGCCTGGGACACGCTGGCGCTCGAGTCGCTCACGCCGGAACGCGCTCCCAACACCCGGGACGGCTCCTACTTCCTCGACCGGATCGTCCGCGCCCAAGCCATGCCTGAAGGCGCCATGGACAACGGGAGACGGGCCGCGATCGCCGAGTCGATCGGACCGATAGAGGGCGACCGGCTGCGGGAGCTGACGGATCGGCTGCGCCAAGATCCGGAGCGCTACATGCGGGCGTGGGAGCAGGCGCCGGTGTCGTACGCATCTGGAATCCTCGACGACATCACCTACGACTGGATCGACATAGTCGAGGCCATGCTGGCGACCGGGGGGTGGCCCCTGGTCGCGTCGGAGGACGACTTCCGTCGAGCGCATCGCCTCGCCCACGAGCACACGGCCATCGACGTGTGCCCCACCGGGGCGGCGGGCCTCGGCGGCCTGCTGGCCCTGACCGCGGCCGGCGGCGGCTCCGAGGCTTCCGCCGTGTCGCCCGGCGAGCGGGTGGCCGTGCTGTTCACCGGGCGGATGCGCCCCGGCGACCCCGACCCGCTGGAGGCCGAGCGAACAGGGAGCGACACATGAGTATCTCGGCGAGGCGCCGAGCGAGGCCGTGGCCCGAGCGGCCCGTGAGCGAAGCGAACAAGAGCGGGAGTGACACCGCTGCGACGCGGCGGCCACTCGCCCATTCGCGCTCGCTAGAGGCCCACGAGGACTAGCTGGCGCGATGGCAGCAATGGGGGAGGGGCGACAGGCAGGGAGGGCGCCGCGGTTCGCGATCGACTACAAGGCGCTCGAGTCGATCGACCCGTTGCTGGGCAGGCAGCGCCGGCACACCGTCGACGTGCTGATATGGACGCTGCTGGCGGGGCGCCAGATCGAGGCGTGGCTGTCTGAGACCCTGGCCGCCCGCCAACTCGACACCTCCGGCTACTTCGCCCTGAGCGCGCTGTGGCTGGTCGGCCCGCCGCACCGAATGACCGCGGGCGAACTGGCCCGCCGCATCGTGCAGACCTCGGGCGGGGCCACCAAGACGACGCAGCGCCTGGTCGGCATGGGATTGGTGCGCAAAGTGGCCGACCCCGACGACGGCCGCCGCAGCCTCCTGGAGCTCACGCCCAAAGGTCTGAGCATGGCCCGGGAGACATTGGACGTGGTGCTCGACGCCTTCGACACCGAGATCGGCGCCCTCGACGAGGCCGAGCGTGAGGGTGTGGCCGTCGCCGTGCAGCGCCTGGCGGTGGAGCTGAGCGAGCGGCTCAGCCGCTGAGGCCGGCGGCCGTCGCGGCCGCCTCGTCCACCGCCGCCCGCAGGTCGGGAAGGTCGTGCTCGACCGCTCCGGCCCGGTCGAGGAACACGAACACCATGCGAGCCACCGGCTCGCCGGTGACCGCCTCCAGCGCGGCCGCGTAGGCCGCGCCCTGCAGCCGGTAGCGGGCCAGCTTGGCGGCGGCGGCGCCGGCACCGCCGATGGCGTCGGTCTTCCAGTCGACCACCACCAGCCCGTCGGGGCTGCGGTAGACGAGGTCGACGTATCCCTCGACCAGGCGCTCCCCGAACGGCGCGGCCACGAACAGCTCCCGCCAGTGCTGGGAGGCCGCTGCCTCGCGGGCCACGTCGGTGTCGAGCGCGGCCCGGGCCATGCCGGCCACAATCCCGGACCGGCCGCTGACACCCTCGGCCGCGGCCTGCCGGTCGGCCAGGGCTTCGAGGCCCTCGCCGGTGGACAGGTCGACGTCTTGGAGCACGCCGTGCACGGCCCGGCCCATCGCGGTGCCGTACCGACCCTTGTTCCAGGGGGGCGCCTCCGCGTCGTCGCGGTCCTTCGCCAGCCCGGGGTCCGTTCCTGCGTGGTCGGCCCCGCGGTCTGGGGGGGCTGTTCCTGGGGTGTCTGTTCCTGCGTGGTCGGCCCCGCGGTCTGGCGGGTCTGTTCCTGCGTGGTCCGTTCCTGGGGTGTCTGTTCCTGCGTGGTCGGCCCCGCGGTCTGGGGGGGCTGTTCCTGGGGGGTCGGGGCCGCGGTCTGGGCCGTCGCGGTGGGCGCGCCCGCCGCCTGTGGCTGCGTCGCCTCCCGTGTCGCTTGCGCTCGCAAGGCTCGTGGCGGCCACCGCGAGAGGGATCGAGGCCGCCTCCAGGATGCGCT
>JAPPLH010000003.1:111090-116104 GCA_028819505.1 Acidimicrobiaceae bacterium | reverse complement strand
GCAAGGCTCGTGGCGGCCACCGCGAGAGGGATCGAGGCCGCCTCCAGGATGCGCTCGCGCTCGCGTTCCCACTCGTCGCGGTCGGGCAGCGGCACCTGCGGCGCGACGGACGGCGGGCCTGCGCCGAGGGCCGCAAGGTCCCCCTCGTCGGACGCGTCGAGGAAGGTCGAGCCGTCCACGGCCCCGGCTCCCGCCGCGCCCGCGTCGGCGAGGGCCCATGCCGCCGAGTTCTCCTTCCTGCCGGCCTCGCCGGGATCCCTGCGATGCAGGCTCACCACCAAGTGGTCGCGGGCCCGGGTGCAGGCGACGTACAGCAGCCGGAGGCGCTCATGGGCGTCCATCTGCTCGTCGATCGGCTTCCACGCCTCGTAGTTCTCGGACTCGATCCCTCCCCGCAGCCTCACCACCGGCTCCCCCGACGCGTCGAAGGCCACCGAAGGCCCGCGGGCCGGCGCGCTGAGCCTGGTGGTCATGCCCGACAGGACCACCACGGGGAACTCGAGGCCCTTGGCGGCGTGCACGGTGAGGATGCGCACGCTGTCGTCGTCGGTCTCGGGCAGGATCGTCTCGGTCACCCGGGCGTTGTCGGCGCCCTGCAGCCGGGCCCAAGCCAGGTAGTCGCGCAGGTTGGTGCCGCCGGCGTCGGCCCAGGCTCGGGCCTGGTCGATCACGAACCTGAGCCGCCGCCACACGTCGCGCGGCCGCCCGCCGGCCACCGCGGTCTCGAAGGCGCCGCGCTCGCGGACCAGCCGGTCGATCAGGGCGGGCGGGCTGGTCCAGCGCTTGGCCCGGTGGAGCTCGGCGAGGTGGGCGATCCCCTCGGCCACCGGGTGCTCCGCCGGCGCGTCCTCGGGCAGCCTGCGGAGCAGCGAGAACCTGCCCCGGAAGGCCAGGCGCCAGTGAGCCAGGTCGTCGTCGCCGCAGCCGTAGAGCGGTGAGCGCAGGGCGGCGACCAGGGCCAGCTCGTCGGTGGGGTCGGCCACAGCCTGGAGGGCCGACAGCACATCACGCACCTCACGGGTGCTGTACACCAGCGACGAGGACTCGGCCCGGTATCCGATCCCGGCCGCGTCGAGGGCGTCCTCGAGGGCGCCCAGGCTGAGCCGGGACGGGATGAGGATGGCGATGTCCCCCAGCCGGGCCGGTCGGGGCGCCGGCTCGGCCGGTGACCCCGCATCGACGTCCCACCGGTCCCGCAGGGCCGCGGCCACGGCCTGAGTCACCGACTCGGCCGCCTGGCGGCGCAGCTCGGCGGCGAAGGCCCGGCCCGCGATTTGGATCGGTTGCGTGCCCAGGACCGTCACCGCAGGCCCCCGCGGGACCGGCTCGCGGACCGCGCCCAGCGGCGCGTACTCGGGCTGGCTGCCCTCTGCCGGCTGGATCAGCTCGCCGAACACGGCGTTGACCCAGTCGATGATCGGCCGCGCCGAGCGGAAATTCGTGGCCAGACCCTCGATCCGTCCCCGGTTCTGGCCGCTCGTCCAGTCGCGGGCCTCCAGGAACGTGGCGATGTCGGCCCGGCGGAAGCGGTAGATCGACTGCTTGGGGTCGCCGACGAAGAACAGGCGGCCCGGATCGGGGGCCATCTCGGCCCAGCCGGCGGTGGCCGGGGCGGGGTCGCCGCAGCCCAGCAGCGCGGCCAGCTCGACCTGTATCGGGTCGGTGTCCTGGAACTCGTCGATGAGCAGGCGCCGGTAGTGGTCGCGCAACGCCGCCCGCACCGCCGGCCCGTGGGTGTCGTGGCGCAGCACCTGGCGGGCCCGGACCAGCAGATCGTGGAACTCGAGGCGTCCCCGGGCTCGCCGCTCCTCCGCCGCGCTCAGCGTGAAGGCGGCCAGCCGGGCCACGAGGCGCCTCAACGCAGCCTCCGCAGCCGATCGGAGCGCACGCTCGCAGACCGCCTTCAGGCGCTTGATGGCGTCGCGGGCGTTCTGGACCTGGCCGTCCCAGCTGCCGGCCCTGCCGAGATTGGCGCCCTTGCATTCCCGCTCGAGGGCCAGCAGAGCCTCGATTTGGTCGGTGCGGCCGGCCGCGGCCGCCTCGGTGGGCGCGGCCTCGCCGGTCAGGGCCAGCAGCCGGCGGCGGTGCTTGGCGATCGTGTCGATGCGGGCCAGGAGCTTGTCTGCGGGATCCGTGCAGAAGGCGCGGATGCCGGCCAGCAGGTCGAGCGCCTCGATGGCTTCGGTGACATCGACGGGCGGAAGATCCGGCTCACGCTGGAAGTCCCAGCCCTCGAGGCGGTCCCAGTTCTCGTCCAGCTGCACGGCCAGGGCCCGGATATGCTTGAGCGACACGCCCTGCACCTCCAGTCCCAGCAGTGTCGGACCCATGGCGGGCTCGTCGAGGAGCACTTCGAGAAAGTCGCGCCAGCGGAGGTCGAACTCGATCTGCGAGCCGATGTCGTCGAGCACCTCGACGCTGGGCGGCAGCCCCGCCTCCACGGGATGCTCGCTCAGCAGCCTCTGCGCGAAGGAGTGCAGCGTCCCCACCGCGGCGCCGTCGAGCTGCCGGAGCGCGGCCTCCGCCACCTCCGCCCCCAGGGCGCCTTGAACGTCGGGGCTGTGCAGCCGGTCCCGGATCCGGTCCCGCAGCTCGGCGCCGGCCTTCTCGGTGAAAGTGATGGCGGCGATGTTCTCCATGGCCACGCCGGAACCGATCAGCGCGACGACCCGCTCGACCAGAGCCCGGGTCTTGCCCGACCCCGCGCCGGCCTCCACGAACAGCGTGCTGTCGAGGTCGGCAGCGATCCGGTCGCGGGCCGCCTGATCGGCCAGCGGCGGCGTGGCGGCGGTCATCGCGGCGCTCCCTCGGTGCTGCGGGGGGCCTCGGAGGGTTCGCGGTCGGGATCCACCAGGTCGAGGTAGCGGGACAGGGCCGGATCGTCACGCTTGCGCTGGAAGTCGCGCCACTGGTCGCGGGTGCCCATGCCGTCGGGGTCGCAGTAGCCGCACGGGACCCACGGCCTCCACACCGGCTCGTCGGGATGCAGCGGGAACAGGCCGTCACCGACCCCGTCGACGATGGCGTTCACCGCAGCGAGAACCTGCCGGCGAGCGGCGTTGGTGGCGTAGCCGACGTCGCTGAACTGCCCCTTGGCCGACACGAACCAGTAGGCGCCGTGCCCGTCGGCGGTGTCCGTGACGCCGAGCAGGCCGCGAGCCGCGAGGTCGTAGAGGACGAGTTGGAGGCGCTGGCCGCCCAGCGTCGGGTCGTCGGGGCCGAGCTTCTCGTAGGCGCGGGCCGAGCCCGCCTTGTAGTCGACCACCAGCAGGCCGCCGTGCGGGGTCGCGTCGACGCGGTCGATCGACCCCCGGACGCTCATCGACCGACCGTCGCCGATCTCGACGCTGACGGGGCCGCTCTCGCTGTGGGGCATCCCGAAGCCGAGCTCCACCGCCGCGGGCTGCGATCCATAATGGGCGCGCTGCTCGTCGTCGAAGTCGAGGAAGCGGACGAGGTCGGCGAGGATCTGCCGGCGGTCGTGCGCCCAGTAGAGGCGGCGCCCGACCAGGCCCCGCGCCGCGAGCCGGTCGCACTCCTGTTCCCCGACGGCGAGCAGGTGGGTCCGCCACGACTCGGGCCAGCGCGCCCCGGGCGCGGGCACGGCGCCCTCGGCGATGGCCTCGGCCAGCCAGCGCTCGAGTATCCGGTGTACGAGGCTGCCGCGCTCCAGCGGGCTGATGCGATGCTCGTCGTCGGCGTCGTCGATGGCCTCGACCCTCAGGACGTGGCGCATGAAGTAGGCGTGGGGGCACCCGGCCCACCTCTCCAGCCGCGAGGCGGAGGTCGTCTCGTCGCCGCCGGCCGGGTGGGCCAGGACGGCCCCCCGGAGGTCGCCGGCCTGCAGGTTGCCGTCGAACCGGGTGAGCCGAGACGACATGCGGGCCCGGCGCAGCTCGATGCCCCGCAGCAGCTCCGGGCGCCGTCGCACACTTGGAATCCGGGCCAGCCCGTTCCATCCGCCGGCGGTGCGGGCGCGGTCGTCGTGCCAGTCGAGCACGCACCGGGTGTCGTACTCCTGAGCGTGGGCCGGGAACCCGGTGCGGCGCAGCCCGGCCACGAACGACGGCACTACCTCGGCTTCGCCCGCCTCCTCGGTCAGCCAGCGGCTCGGCGACCGGTCCGCGGCCCGGCGGAGGTCGCCGCGGGGGTGCAGCAGCAGCGACCGCCCCGCGGCGGCCACCACCGCCAGTAGCGCCCGGTGGTCGTCCCCGGGACGGTCGGCTCTGGCGGGCAGGTCGCCGCCGGCCACCAGCCGCTCCCGGTCCGGCAGCAGGGCGTCGTCGTTGCGGCGGGCGGGGAAGGTTCCCTCGGCCATGCCGCACACGACGGCCAGGTCGAGTTCCACCCCGAGCGCCAGGCCGACCGGGCCGACCAGCACACCCGCGCCGAGGTGCCCGTGCCGGTGCGCGGCCCCCTCCAACTCGAGCCTCAGCGCCCGCCCGAAGGCGGCCACCGAGGGCTCGTCGTCGCTGCCGTCGAGGTCGCCGAGACGGCTGACGGCCCGGTCCACCCTCTCGGCCATCTGCCGCTCCTCCTCCGGCCAGCTGCGGCGCATCCGCCCGCCGAGGTACTTCTGGATGAGCTTCTGGCACCAGCCCGCAAGCTCCGCCCAGGTGCGCGGCGCCGGGCGGGGATCGAGGTCGGCATGGAGCTCCTCGACGAAGCTCAGCAGCTCCAGCGAGCGCTCGGCGCTGCGCCGGTGCCGGTCGCCGCGCCATGCCTGCTCCTCGTCGGCGGCGTGATGGTCGGCCTCGGCGGTGCAGTCCTCGGCGTACCGGGTGAGCCTGCGTCTCCAGCTGTCGATCCCGGACTCCACCCGGGCTGCTCGGGCCTCCCGCTCCCAGGCCGCACTCGGCACTCCCTGCCATCTGCGGCGAGCCGCCGGCCCGTCGCCGCCGGCTTCGCCGTCGGATCCGCCGCCATCCGGCCCGTCGCCGCTGGCTTTGCCGTCGGGTTTGCCGCCATCCGGGTCGTCGGGCCGTCTGACGCTCACCGGGGCGCCGGCCAGCCA
>JAPPLH010000003.1:87767-110990 GCA_028819505.1 Acidimicrobiaceae bacterium | reverse complement strand
TGCCGCCATCCGGGTCGTCGGGCCGTCTGACGCTCACCGGGGCGCCGGCCAGCCACGCCATCACGACACGCCGCGAGAACCCGCGGTCTCGCAGGGCCAGCGTGTCCAGCAGCGACCGCCCCAGCAGCGACGTCTCCACCGTCCGCGAGGTGGCGCCGCAGCGCGGGATGCCGGCCGCGTCGAGCGCATCGCTGATCAGGCGCACGTAGGGGCTCTCGACGCCGTAGACGATGGCGCACCGGCCCAGCGGCGTGCCGGCTCGGGCCGCCTCGACCACAGCCCGCACGGCGTGGCGCACCTCGTCGTCGGCGTCGGAGACGCTGAGTGCCTCCACCGTGGCCGACGCCCCGGCACGCCCGCCTCTCCGTGCCGGGGCGTCGAGCTCGGCGCCGAGCCTGCCAACCGAGGCGGCCACCGCCGCGTCGGCGTCCTCGGCGCCTGTCGCGCCCGCGACGATCGTGATGTCCGTGGCCTCGCCGACCGCTCGCAGCAGGCCTGCCTGGCTGTCCGTGATCCTCTGCGGCAGGAACACGATCATCGGCCCGAGCCGGCGCGCCACGGCCAACGGATCGGCCCGCACCGCCGCGACCGCAGCCCGCGAGAGTTGCTGCTCGTTGCTGAAGCCTGTTTCGAGGTCGGCCGCGACCTGTTGATGGATCCTCACCACGTCGGCAGCCCGCGGCGACTGCGCAGCCAGCGCCCGAAGCTGCCCGTCGCCGAGTTCGGACAGCTCGCGGTGGGCTCGGGTGAGGGCCCGCTCGGTGGCCGGATGGGTCTCCACGCCCCGGAAATGCCCGGGATCGCGCCGCAGCACGGTGCGGATCGCGGCGGCGATGACCGTCATGGTCACTCCCCGGCGCCCCTCGGCGGCCATCTCGGCCCCTCCGAGGCGTTCGGCGAGGTCGTAGGGGGTGTGGAAGGCGACGGCGGCCACCCCCCGAGTGCCGTTGTGCTCGCGACGGCCCAACGCCCGGCGGGCCGCCAGACCCACGTAGTGGTTGGGCACGACGACAGTGACCGGGGCGAGCAGGTCGCCGTCCTTGGCCCGCGCCACGGCCTCCGCCAGCGCCTCATGGGCGGGCGGGCCGTAGCCCGTGGTCACGCATCGCATCGCCATAGAGCGCACCCTACGGCAGCGGTATGACAGCAGGACGGTCGGTTCTCGGGTGGCGAAGTCCGCGGCCGAACTTCAATGGGTTAACCACCTCTGAGGTGGTTAACTGCTTAGAGTTCGTCGAGTGACGGGCGTCGGACAACCTGCGGGGCCATGTGCCGCTGAGGAGTTCGACTCTGCATGATGGCCGCTTGGACGAACGACCGCTGGGTGTCGACCCAGCACCGGGTGGTCGTGCCGGACGATGTCACCGGCGACCGCATCTCGGTCGCCTTCTTCCACCAGCCCGCCTACGACGCCCTCATCGAGTGCATCCCCACCTGCACCTCGCCCGACGACCCGCCCCGCCACGAGCCGGTCACCTCCGGCGAATGGATCCGCCTGATGATCGAGAAGACCACCACCTACGCCTGAACGGCCAACTACGCGGCTGGGCGCACCTCCGGACGCGTTCTAGGGGACGTGCTCGTAGACGGTGTTGGACCGGGTGGCCGCCGGGTCGTCGGAATCGAGATGCTCGACCACGGCCATCCGCCGCACGCCGCAGTCGCCGAAGCCGTCGCAGGCGATGGACCGGATGATCCCGCTGTATCCGGACACGCCGTCGAGGTGCTCGCGCATTCCCGCCAAGTCGATCACGAGCGACTCGCCGTATTCCCGCACTCGACGCGATTGGTGCCCTCGACGGGCAGCCCTGCGCCTGCAAGGTCCCGCGCCCCTCGGGAGCGCCTTGGACGCGGCGTCCGTCACGCCTCGGCGTCGTCGCGGTCGCCGAGAACCCCGGCCAGGGCATCGAGGATCGGTGCCTGGCCCTGGTGCAGCTTCGTCCGAGCCGCATCCACGGTCCACCACGCCGCCCTGTCCACCTCCGGGTACTGGCGGAGGTGACCCGAGCCGGGCGGCCATTCGAGCTCGAAGGTGTTGCTGACGGTGTGCGTGGCGTCGAAGTCCGCCTCGATCACCCATGCGCTGATCCGTTTGCGGCCGGGCGGGCCGAACTCGCCGAGGAAGAGCCTCGACCCGTCCGGCGGCGGCGATCCCAACTCCTCCTCGAACTCCCGCAGGGCCACGGTCTCGGCGTCCTCGCCCTCGGAGTACTCGCCCTTGGGGATCGACCAGGCGTGAACATCCTTGCCGGCCCAGAACGGCCCGCCGGGATGCACCAGCAGCACTTCGACCACACCGTCGGCGTTCCGTCGGTGCAGTATCAGGCCGGCGCTTCTCTTGCTTGCCATAATGGTGCCCGACAATAGGCCGCGTCGGGTCTTGGCCCGAAGGAGGCGTCAGCGAGATGGACCGGGCAGCCGAGCGGGCCGCAGCCGTGGCCGACGCCATGGACGACATCGCCAAGATCGACGCCTACGGCCGCGACCACGGGGGCATCGACCGGGCCGGGGTGGAGCGCATCAAGGGGCGGCTGTTGCACCTGGCCGAGCGCAACGACCTGTTCAGCGACGAGGACTTCCCGCCCCCGGATGCGCCGGGCGCCTCGGTCAGCTACCGGATCGCGCAGAACGACGACGAGGAACTGGCGCTGTACGTCCAGTGCGTGGGCGACGGAACGTCGGCGCCGCCGCATGAGCACAGGACCTGGGCGGTGATCGTGGGGATGCGGGGGAAGGAGCTGAACCGCATGTACGGCCCGTGCGCAGGCGGAGACGAGCCGCAGGTGCAGAGCGAGGTGGTGGTCGAGCGGGGCAGCGGTGTGGCGATGCTCCACGACGACGTGCACTCGATCCACATCGAGGGCGCGGCAACCAACTTCCACTGCTACGGCCTCGCGCTCGAACGCCTCACGGGCCGCCTGTTCTGGCACGCCCGGAGCGGCCAGTGGCAGGTCTACGACGACGACAGCCAGATAGTAGAAGCCCGCCCGGGGCATGCCAACCGCGGACGCGCCAAGTGAGCGGGTCGATATTGCGACACAAGACTACACTGTAGTCATGACGGTTGTCTCGATCCGATTCTCGGAGGATCGCGCGCGAATCGCGTGACGCTCAGCGCGTGGTACCGTCGCGGGACCCAAGGGTTGGGCGGTTCCCGCGGCGAAAGTCCTCTGCTCTCCTGCGGGGGCCATCCCGGCCTGACCGGAAGGAGAGGCGATGACCATCAAGACCACAGCAGCTTCGCAGCGAACGCCCGCCGATGAACTTGACGCTGCTCGCGCCGCGGCATGGGAGGACCACCAGCGACGGTGCGCGAATGATGAGCCTTACACCGATGGGGTGACCGTCGAAGAACTGGCTGAGCGCGTAGAGCAGCTGCGCCGCCGGGCGGCGGCAAGCAAGGTCGCAGGGGACTGAGCCAAGACTGCTCCTGCGAGTCCTCCCCTTGAGTCCGGCGGTCCCTTCAGATCAGTGTCGATGCCTGGTCGCTCAACACGCTGAAGGGGCCGCCACCCTCACGGGTGGATGGTGATCGAGCCAGGAGAACCCCGATCACCCAACGCGAATTCGCGTGACCACAGATCGCGACTTCCGCTGATCGCTCACACCCCACGCCTGTATTGCCAAGGGACGCGGCGATGGGCATTCACTTTCCGTAGATTGTGGACTAGCTTACAAGTCCCGGTAACTGCTGGTTCTCGTAGCCGTCTGTGTTTCGCTTGGCCCATCGCATGAATGAGATTGCGCTTGGGTGATCAGTTGCATGAATCATATGATATTGCGGACGACTTGTTGAGCGGTCATTGAACAGCTGCGGGAGCACGTACTGATAGCCCAATTCTTTCAGTTGCTCAGCGAATCGCAGCACCAATGCACTTGCTGGCTCATTGTTTTTCCATAGATCCCACCACCGTTCACGGCAGCCGAAGATGTGATCCAAGGTCTCAGGGCTGAAGGACTCAGGATACTTCTGGCGGTCGTGAGGCCAGAGCCGATTTATCGCCTGATGCGAATTGAACAGGATCCATAGCTCGACCTTGCACATCTTTGGTCGTCCGGTCATTGTGGCCGGTGGTTCATATTGCTTCCAGCGGGCTAGTGCTTCGATCGTGTTCCAGTTGAGTTGAGTGGACTCTTGATCCAAGAAGGCAAAGCATGGCCGAGTAGAGTCAAGTTCGTTGCCGGTGAGCAACGCTGGCACGACTGTATTGCAGTCGTCATTATATGTGCGGGTTCTATTCGCAAGCTGATCAGGCAAGGCTCCTATAGTCCGTTGCAGCACTTGGAAGTTGTTCGAGTCTCGTTCAACGAGATGCAGGCTAGAGAACGCTCCGCTCTTCGCAGCGATGATTGATGATCCATCGCGTTGCTCGGCCCTACCGCGAGTTGCGGACACTCCATGGCCAGTACCTGCGAATGCGTCGATGAAGGCTCCGCCGCCTGCCACTCGTCGATATAGCTTAAGGTACGTCTCGAACACATCGAGTTTGTCTAGTGTCCAACCATGGAATTCCCGAAATTCAGTTACGGGATCGCGCGCGCGGCCAATGGCTCTTGTCGAATCGATGTCCACGACCATCGCATCTAGGTCGGCCTCGTTGAGGAGAATTCCCTGATTATCTTGCAATGACATCATGAGTTGTGGTGCAATGTGGTCGCCGGCATGTGGTCGTGGAGTTCACCGCCTAGGTGGCGGCCGTTGGCTTTGGGGGTGCGGCCTCCCCATTGCTTGAAGAAGAAGGCGACGTCTGCGGCCTCGCATTGATCGCGGAGGTCTAGGACCCACTCTTCGCTCATTGGGCGGGCGTTGTGGCCGCTCTCGCCTCCTGCGATGAGCCAGTGGATGGAGGAGAGGTCCAGGTTTGGGAGGGGGCCGAGAAGAGGCTCGGCGCTGATGAAGCGGACGGCCGCCGGGACCGCGCGCAGGTGGTCGATGCGGAAGGCGTAGCGCTCGGACTCGACGCTTACGCCCATCCAGACGTTGGGGGACCAGTCCAGTTGATCGGCCAGCGAAGCCAGGCGCTTCGAGCGCTTGGTGAGAATCTGGTAGGTGTGGCGAGGCGTGTCGGCCATGACCTTGAAGACGCGCTGGATGAAGTCAAGCGGCACGTCGGCGTGAAAGAGATCGCTCATGGAGTTCACGAAGACCAAGCGCGGCGCGCGCCACCGGTGGGGGAGTTCCAGCAGGTCGTCATGCAATGTGAGGCCGAAGCCGGGACCGCTGTGCTTGGGGTCGCCGTCGTTCTGGTACCTGGGGTTGCCCATGGCCTTGAGGCGCTTGGCGAGGGTGAGCGCGTAGCAGTTGTCGCAGCCGTGCGACGTGCGGTCGCAGCCAGTGCTGGGGTTCCAAGTTGTCTCGGTCCACTCGATGCCGGTCCTGTCGGCCACGGCCACCCCCTCTCGGCTAGTTATCCACAGGGTACTCACCGGTCCCAAGATATGGACCGGGTGTGACAGGCCTCAGCCCGCAGCCTCGCGCTCGGCTGTTGCGGTCAGCGACTCCGTGAGGGCTTGGATCTCGGTTAGGGCGGACTGGAGGTCTTCGGCTATCTGGGCGGCTAGGACGGCTGGGGGCGGGAGGTTGTCGATGTCCTCCAGGCTGTCGTCGCGGAGCCAGAAGAGGTCGAGGCTGACCTTGTCTCGGGCCATGAGATCGTCGTAGGTGTAGTGCTTGAAGCGCTCGGACTCCTGGCGTTGGTGGCGGGCCGCTGGGTTGTAGCAGGCCACGAAGTCGTCGAGGTCGGCTCGGGTGAGCGGGTTCTGTTTGAGGGTGAAGTGCTTGTTGGTGCGAAGGTCGTAGACCCACAGCTCTCGGGTCCACGCCTGCTCGGCGCCCTCGCGGCGGCGGAAGAACAGAACGTTGGCCTTCACGCCCTGGGCGTAGAAGATGCCCGTCGGCAGGCGCAGCAGGGTGTGGACCTCGCAGTCGTGCAGCAGCCGTCGGCGGATGGTCTCGCCCGCCCCGGCCTCGAAGAGCACGTTGTCGGGCACCACCACCGCGGCCGTTCCGCCCACCTTGAGCAGGCCGACGACGTGCTGCACGAAGTTGAGTTGCTTGTTGCGGGTGGTGGCCCAGAAGTCCTCGCGCTCGTAGCTGTCCGACGAGGACCGGCCGAACGGCGGGTTCGTCAGCACCATATCGAAGCGTTGACCGGGATCAGAGCGCAAGGCGTCGTCCACATGCACCGGCGAGCCGGATTCGGGGCTCTCGATGCCGTGGAGCAGCAGGTTCATGGCGCACAGACGCGCCGGCAGGTCCGCGATCTCCCAGCCCGTGAACGCGCCCGAACGCAGATGGGCCGCCTGTTCGGGCTCCAGTGGCGTGAAGCGGTCGATGATCGACCGGTAGGCGCCCAAGAAGAAGCCGCCAGTGCCACAGGCCGGGTCGCAGATGCGATCACCGGGCTCCGGCAGCATCACGTCAACGATCGCTGAGATCAGCGCCCTCGGCGTGAAGTACTGGCCCGCTCCCCGGGCGCCCTCCTGGGCGGTCTTCTCGATCAGGCCCTCATAGGCGGCGCCCTTGACGTCGGCGTCGTAGCTGAGCCACTCGTGGGCGTCGATGAAGCCCTTGATGAGTTGCTCCAGCTTGGCCGGCGTCTGGATCCGGTTGCGGGCCTTGTGAAAGACCACCCCCAACATGTCATCGCCTGCCCCCAACGCGGATAGGGCCTCGCTGTAGTGGGCTTCGAGCTCGGCGCCCGACCGGGCGAGCAGCGACTGCCAGTCGTACTCGATGGGCACCACCCGCTCACCGCCCAGCAGTTCGTGCTGCTCATCGGCCATCTTCAGGAACAGCAGATACGTGAGCTGCTCCAGATAGTCGCCGTAGGACAGCCCGTCGTCACGCAGCACATCGCAGAAGTCCCACAACCTCTGCACCAGCGCCTTCGGATCGCTACCGGGCATCCGCACACGCTACGCGACGGTCACGGGATCAAGCGGTCACCAGCAGGCGTGAAGCTCAGAGACGCCCCGGTGGCGAGTACGCATCCGCGGGCCAGCGCCTCCTCCCATTTCCGGGCGTTGACCCATTGCGGGTGGCGAGTACGCATCCGCGGGCAGCGCCCTCGGCCGACTCCGCGATGAGCGCGTCGGTGCTGAGCGGGCGGCGCCCGGTCTCGGCACCAGCCCTTCGGGAGTCAACAGCGTCGCTCCGGGTGGGTGTAGGCGATCCCGAGCGACCCGTCCAGCTTCGCGGTGACCTCCATCGGCTGTCCCGAGGGAACGGCGGGGGCGTCGGGTTCCGACGGCCCGAAGAACTTCGGGAAGGGTCGGGCCACGACCCGGCCGGCGCCGTCGAGGATGAGGCCGCGGCAGGCGACCGTCGCCCCACCGAGCGGAGTTGGCCAGGGTCGGAAGGAGACGCGATGAATGGGAATGCCGCCGCCGGGACCGTCCGGGTCGGACCCTCGGGGCAGGGCTATGCTCGCACCGTGAGCGGTCGCGAGGGCCCGTGCCCAGATGACGACAGCTTCGATGGCGCAGGCGACGACTTCGAACGCGAATGGCCGTGGGTGGATGTGCTGCCCGAGTGCGACAGGAGGCTGTTCGCCGAGGAGATGTCCCACCTGTTGGCGGTGGCGACCGAGACCGACGACTTCGCGGAGGTCGAACTGACGCTGCGAGCGTGGCGTGTCACGTCGGAGACCTACTCCGATCCCGAGCTCGCGCGACTGTTCACGGACCCGCGGACGGCGAACGGCGAGCGCGTACCGCGACCCGTCGTCTAACCGATGCCGCGTCGGCGCGATCGGGTCGCTCCGCCGCCGCGCCCCAGCGGATGGGACATCCGCTTTGAGGACAACGCGTCCGCGAAGGGATGGGAGCACCTCAGCCGCGAGTCACCCTCAAGCGCGCGGGCGGCGTGGGAGGCGCTTACAGCTGAGCCGCGGCGCCGCAGCAGCAGACAGCAGCGCCTGAAGGGCAGACGCCGCGTGTATCCCGTCAATGGCGTCGAGATGGAGCAGTGGCAGTACGAGGTCACCGGATCGGGCCGGATCTGGTACTGCATCGACGACGAGAAGAAGACGGTGTGGCTGACCAAGGTGAGTGTGGGCCACCCGAGAGCGACCGAGTGACCGCTTGCCGCTGCTCCGGCACGGGCGGTCCTTGATGGATTGTCGCAGGGGTGCGATACTGTGCCTCCATATCCCCCCAGTCGCCTCGGTGGCTGGGCG
Source organism: Acidimicrobiaceae bacterium (assembly GCA_028819505.1). GTDB lineage: Bacteria > Actinomycetota > Acidimicrobiia > Acidimicrobiales > Aldehydirespiratoraceae > Aldehydirespirator. Next base: position 102,810 of record JAPPLH010000003.1, on the reverse strand, counting down.
AAGGCCCGCTTCGGCGGGCCTTCGTGTTCTACCAGCCCTCAGGCTTGCGAATCGGGCCCTTGGCGTCATGCACGACCTCTGGCATCTGAGCGTACGCCAGCGCCTCTTGTGGAATCTGCCTGTAGAACAGGCAGTCAAGCTCTCGGAGTTTCCGGGATCGACGGTCGCGGGGATGCGGGTTGATTAGCCCCACCTTGACGCCCAATTCCGTTTGGGTGACCTGGATGGCTTGGGCCAGATCCGAGTCGTTGCTGATCACCACCGCGGTGTCGCAGCGGCCCTTGAACGCGTCCAGCAGCAGGTACGTAGCCAGGTTGACGTCGGAGCCTCTCCTCGGTCCTGAGCACCTCGACGGTCCGACGCCCGTGCGCGGGCGGTGTCGCCAATGGGAGCCGGACTGCTCGGGTCACGAAGTGGCCGAAGTGGATCTCTACGAGTGACAGCGTGGCGAGAGCCCGGAGGTAGGTTGCTTGACGAGCGGGCCGTTGCAAATCGTCGGCTTGGGCCGCGACGCGAGCGGTGAAGTAACGGATCTTGATGATGTGGTCGCGCCGCAACAGCCTTCGGCACAGCGCTTCGAAGTCGAGCCACTTGTGCGGCGTGCCCTTGACTGCGCCGTAGTAGAGGTTGAACCCGTCGATGTAGACGATGGTCCGCGGTTGCTTTGCCGGCATGTCCGGGGAGTCAGCGGTCGTCGTGCAGCGACGCTACTGGGATCGGCGTACCGGCAGTCGTATCGCACAGGACGCGGGTAGCGCGGCGTCGGGCCGGGTGCCTACGGTGGGGAGGGTCAGGCGCTGGCCTCCTGCCGCGCTGGCGCTGTGCGCCGCGAGACCGCGATTCGTTCCAGGAGAGTCGTCGCGGGCTCGTCGTTCGGGTCTTGGGGCACGAGCCTGCCCGAGAACGCCTCGGCCAGGATCGAGCGGCGTGACGCTTCGATCCTGGCTTGCGCAGCGGTGATTGCGGCTGTGGCGGTGTCGAGGCGGGAGAAGTGTTCCTTGATGGCCGCGACGATCCGCTCCTGCTCCGCGGAGGGCGCGACGGGGATGGGGAACTGGGCGAGACCTCGCTTGCCGAGGTGCCGGATGTTCACCCCTCGGCCAGCCTCTCCGAAGCGTCCGGTCGAGGCTTGCGCGTAGCAGTACCAGTGGAGATAGGTGCCGTTGACTCGCTGTGGGCGCAAGCGTAGGAGGGTGTTCTGAAAGCAGCAGTCCTTGATCTCGTTATTCCAGATGGCGGGCTTGCCGACCTCATGCGGGCTGCCTGACGCTTCGTTGAGAAGAATGTCGCCCGACTCGAGCCTGTATTTCGCGAAGTCGGGGTGGTCGAAGTTCATCTCCTTCACGTCATCGAGGTTGATGCCCTGCCAGGTGACGTTGGCTGCTCGGAGATAGGGCCGCATGTGCTCGCCGGTGTGTTGCTGAGGTGAGCGCTGGCGACCGAGCTGGACACGCGCGACCTCGGCAACCGTGGCCCAGACCCAGCTGGGGGGCAGATCGCTGGTCACTCGGCTCGGGTCGGCGGTGCTGGCGGTCGGTGGGGACGGCCGGCGTGCGGGCTGTCGGTCGGCAGCTATGCGTTCGAGGAGGGCCGCCGCCGGTTCGTCGTTGGGGTCTTGAAGGACGATCCTGCCCGAGAACGCCTCGGCCAGGATCGAGCGGCGCGACGCCTCGATCCTGGCTTGTGCAGCGGTGATTGCGGCTGTGGCGGTGTCGAGGCGGGAGAAGTGCTCCTCGATGGCGGCGACGATCCGCACCTGCTCCGCTGGCGGTGAGAAGCACACGGAAGTTGCTTCCAAGTCCGGCCGGCGGAGGCTGGGAATGGTTGTTGATGAGTCATACTCAACCAAGTCAAGGTGTTCAAGTTGCATTCCAAGGTACTTTGCACAGATACCGCTCGGAACCCGAAGGAAGTACGTCGTATCGATGGGCCAAGACGGTTCCTCCGTATACCAGACCGCCCCTGCGTTGCCCTTACGTCCGACAATGACCACAGGCTCGTCTACGAGCGCTTGGTCATGGTGTCCCACGAGGCCGGCTGACCCGTAGACGCCAACTGATCCGGCCTCGACGCGCTGTCGCTTGGAGAGGCTCTTGCCGTACTCGATTCTGCAAATGCTGCCGAGCGCTGTCCGGGCCCAGCCGGGGGGCAGGTCGCCGGTCATGGGGCCCGGGTCGGCGGTGGGGTGGGCAGCGGAGCGGGGTTGATGCCAGTGGTCGTGTGGTGCGGGTCAGGCGGCTTGGATGGGCTCGATGCGGACTTGGCCGGCGGGGTGGACATCGACGTTCAGGTTATGGCCCTCCAGCAGTGCCATGCCCACGAGCGGGTCTGTATCAGCCGCTTCGATAGGAATGTTCAGCGGATGTCCATCCCATCGGACCGTAGCGTTGTGGACGTCGAAGACATCCTCGCTGCCGTTGGACAAAGTTGCCCGCCAAGTCGTCTGGAAGGGGAGCTCCAACTCCTCCACAATGGCCGGCGGTAGCGTCAGCAGGCCGTTGTAGCCGGTGTCGATTACGGCCACGATGTTGCGCTTCGTGCCAGAGGGACTCTCAACAGACAGAGCCACGACGGCTTCGAGATCGGCGTTGACGACACCCTCGATCATGCGGGCCTCCTCAGCCGGGGGCTCTTGAAGTGGTGAACGGCCCGGTGGCCCACTCGGACGAGCCACACGTTGACGGCGTCCGGCTGCTCGGCGCGCAGCGACGCCACCGACGTCAGAATGTCATCGGACACGGCCCAGCTTCCGCTGTCCAGATCGATAGCCACGTAGTCGTCTTGGTGCTTGCCCTCCACCTGCGGCCGCACATCGCGCTGATAGATCCCGTCGCCGAGGCGGGCGATCTCCTCCTTTGGGAGCGTCGGCCTCTTGTCGGTGCCGGGCGACAGGGCTGCCTCCTTGGACAGGGTCGGCACCCGGCGGGTGCCAGGCGTTGGCGTCTCCGTCGCATCGGTATCTGGCCGAGGCTCGGGATCTGTCGCAGAAGTGTCGCCGTGGCGGTCGGTCAAGGTGCTCATGCCGTGATCGTAATGGCTTGGAATCTCATAATGCAACCTGTCAGTCTGTTGGGTCGGCACGTCATGCGGCCAGGGCGAGGGTGAGTTCTTCGAGCAGGGGGTCGAGGTTGTTGCCGAAGAGTTGGCGAGCCTTGCCGAGGCCGCCGTGGGTGCTGAAGGGTGGGTTCTGCAGGTCTGGCGGGACGACCGAGAGGCTTGCGGCGATGTGTTCCTTGATGAGGTGCAGGTACGTGGTCTGCTCGGCGCTGAAGCGGCGTCCCATGGCCCCCTGCCCGTGCAGCCAGGACTCGAAGCGCTCGTGTACCAGGTCGGGGTAGGCGACCAACTCGTCGGTATGGCCGAGGGCATGGCGGACGAGGCTGACCAAGTCGGTGCTGACGCGGTGACCTGAGCCCCTGACTTTGGAGGCGTCGAGGGTCTCGTAGGCCTGCCACAGCGCTTCGGGTGTCCAGCGGCGGGGTGGGCGGCCTATGGCTTGGGCGAGCTCCTTGATGTCGGCGTAGGTGAGTCCGCCGCCGTATGGCTGGCCGTAGAGCACCTGCAGGGCGGTGATCTCGTCCTTGTGGTCCTCGATGAACTGGCGGAACGACCGGATCTGTTCCCGGGCCCGGTCCGCGGCCTCGCGGGAGAACTCGCCGGAGATCACCGTGTCCTTGGTTGCGGTGTCCATGACCTGCTCGTAGCTGCGGCGGACGTCGATCAGCTTCTGCCGCAGTTCGGCGTTGCCCGCAATCGGCTGCACCGCCTCTTCGACCAAGCGCTTGGCCGTGGCGGCAACCTGCTCAGGAGTCGGGTCCTCTGTTCCGGCCTCGGCGGCGGCCGCGGCGTGCTGGTAGTCGGGATTCAAGGCGTCGGTGATCTGGCGGACCAGGTTGCCCAGCCCGATCCCGGCCACGTTCTCAACCTCGGCCCGGTCCTCAGCGGTGATGCGGCGGTTCAGGCGGGCCAGGCGCGACGCCACCGACGACACCACATCTGCATCCGTCGAACCGAGCCCGACCTGGCTCAGCAGCCGGTCGAAGCCCACGCTGGGATTGCGCTCCAGCGGCACCGTGTCGTGCAGGCCGGCGTCGGTCACGCCCACCGCGTCCACGATCACGAAACGGTCCTTCGCCCTGGCGTCGGGCGTGACCGCCCGCAGGTCGTTCTCATCGACCACCCGCACGCCCCGGCCCTTCATCTGCTCGAAGAAGTTGCGGCTGCGCACCATCCGCATGAACACCACGCACTCGATGGGCTTCACATCGGTTCCGGTGGCGATCATGTCGACGGTCACCGCGATGCGCGTCGGATAGTTGGTGCGGAACTGCTGGAGAAGCTGCTCCGGCTTGTTGCCGGAGTCGCCGGACTTGTAAGTGATCTTCACCGCGCCGTCGTTGCCGAGGCCGAACTCCCGGCGGACGACCTGCACGATGTCGTCGGCGTGGCTGTCGTCCTTGGCGAAGATCAGCGTCTTGGGGACGTGCTTCAGCAGGCCGTCGGCGTCACGTTCCCGGTCCTTGAAGATCTTCGGCAGCGAGGCTCGCAGGGTCTTCGCCACAGTGCGGATCTGGTCGGGGGCCACCACCTTGCGGTCCAGTTCGGCGGCGTTGTAGTCGAGGTCGGTGTCGACCTTCTCGAAGCGGAGCTGCCGGGTCTCGCGGTCGCGGAACTCGGTCACGAAATCGGCCGGCACGGTGCCGCCCGACTCGGTGATCTCCGTGCGGATGCGGAACACGTCGAAGTCGACGTTCACCCGGTCGGCCACCGCCTGCTCATGGCCGTACTCCATCACCATGTTCTGCTCGAAGAAGGCGACCGTCTGGATGCCCGGCGTGGCCGTGAGCCCCACCAGGAACGCGTCGAAGTACTCCAGCACCTGGCGCCACACCCCGTAGATCGACCGGTGGCACTCATCGATGATGATCAAGTCGTAGGACTCGATGGGCACCCTCGGGTTGTAGGAAACCTCCACGGGCTGAGTGGGCGCCGAGTCGAAGCCAGTCTGCTCGTCGAGGCTCTGGTCGTAGTCGTCGTCGCCCCGCAGGATCGAATGGAGCCGCTGGATCGTGGACACATGCACCTTGGTGGCGGCCTCGCCGGCCATGTCGAGCCGTGAGGACGCCAGCCGGCAGACGTTGTACAGCTCGGTGAACTTGCGGGGGTCGTCGGGCACGGAGAAGCCCTCGAACTCCCGCACCGCCTGGCGGCCCAGGTTGGCCCGGTCCACCAGGAACAGGATCCGGCGCGCCCCGGCGTGGCGCAGCAGCCGGTAGCAGACGTTGGCGGCAGTGAACGTCTTGCCCGCCCCGGTGGCCATCTGGATGAGCGCTCGGGGTCGGTTCTCCCGCAGAGACTGCTCCAGGTTGCCGATGGCCTCAGCCTGTGCCGGCCACAGCCCCGGCGCGTCAGACTCCAACTCGGGCAGCAGCTGCAGGCCGGCCCTCAGGGTGGCGTAGCCGCCGAGGCGGAGATGCTCGTCCACCCAGTGGGCGAGCGTCTCGGGCCGATGGAACGTGAACACCCGCCGGCTGGCCGGAACGGGATCTAGCCCGCAGGTGAAGCGGGTCTCAGCGCCGGTGGACTCGTAGCCGAACGGCAGGGCGCCCTTCACGGTGAATGCAGGCAACCCGCCCGGGTAGGCGGTGCGGTACTTGCCGGTCTGGGGCTCCACGCCGGTGAGGGTGCTGCCCGCCTTCTTGGCCTCGATCACCCCCACCGCCTGCCGGTCCACGAACAGCACGTAGTCGGCCGGGCCGGCCCCGGTGGGCACCTCCCGCACCGCCACTCCCCGCGCGGCAGCCACCGCGGCGTGCTTGTAGTCCTGAACTGCCCATCCGCACGTCACGAGCTGCTCATCGATCTCCATCCGGGCCCGTTGCTCGGGATCGAGATACTCCGACGAGGGATCGGCAGTGTCAGAGTGAGGCACCGGCGGGCATCGTAGGCCGTCAGTTCAGGCCGCGATCGACAGCGGCGATTCGGTCGTTGGCGGCTCGGTCCGCAGCGAGAGCGCCGGTGTCGGCCCGGTCGGAGCGTTGTGCTGAGGAGGCTCAGTCCGCGGTGCCGCGTGGCACGATCCACTGGTTGGGCTGGCCGGTTACCGCCGACACCATCTCGAAGTCGGCGTCGTAGTGCAGGACGGTGAGGCTGCAGTTCTCGGCGATCGCGGCGACGAGAGCGTCGACCAGGGACAGGGCGCGGTGGTGGCCCCTTCGAGCGAGCAGTTGCTGGATGTCGAGCGCTCTCCGGTGGTCACTCTCGGTGACGGGAGCGGTCTCGAAGGCCTCGAGACGATGCATGATCCCGGCATGCTCCGCGGCGTTGCGCGCCGTGAAGCCGAGTTCGAATGCCACCGGAGCGCATATCTTGACTCGGCCTGCCGCGGCCATGGGAGCGAAGGCCGCAGAGACACGAGGCTGCGAGAGGCGGGCGAACGCGCTGGTGTCGACGAGATACGCAGCGAAGGCCAATGCTCAGTGGTCTCCGCCCCAGGCATTCTCGGCAGCGCTGAAATCGAAGCGGCCCGGCTCCGAGAACATTGCTACCAGCTCAAGGCGGCGTCGGGCGTTGACGATCTCGTGCAGCGCGGCATCGATGGTGTCGCGCAGAGTCACCGTGCCCAGGATGTCGGCAGCCTGAGCGGCGATATCCCTGTCGATCTCAACGGATGTCTTGCTCACGCCTAAGAGGATATCAACCAATCCCGCAATTGATATCAGGTGTGCCTCCCGAGGCGTGATCGACGCATCGAGGCGCAAGTACACGGCGCAGCGCGGCCACCTCCTTCTTGTTGTAGCGCTCGGAGATGAACACCGTTCCCAGCCCCAGCGCTTCGCCGCCTCGCACCTCCTGAAGCAGGTCCCGCGAGCTGTCGGCCGCGCCCGCCAGTGCATAGAAGCCCAGTTCAGGAAACTCGGTCATCGCCCTTCGCCTCCCAGGTGCTGCGACCTGCCGATGCCGATCGCGGCCATAATCGTGCCCATGACGGGCGGCTCGCATCGGCACCGGCCAGGACCGGGCCTCCGCGGCGACTGGCAGGCATGGCGGAGCGACCCGGTGCTCCTGTCGGTGCTCGCCTTCGTCGGGCTGGCCGGTGCGGCCGCCGTCGCCGGACTCGTCCTGCTGTGGCCCACCGGCGAGGGCCGCGACGCCGCCCAGGAGCGGGCCGACGAGATCGGCCTCGCCGACCAGCGCCTGGCCGCGACCGTCACCGAGGTCGCCGACCGGGTGTGCAGCTACTCGGCGCCCGAGAACCCGCAGGCGTGCAGGACCATCACCGTGCGCGTCGACGAAGGCCCCAACGCCGGAACCCGTGTCGCTCTGCCCCAGTTCAACCTCGCTGACGACCGCACACCCATACGCATCTCGCCGGGCGACACGGTGATCGTCGGCTACGAGGACTCCAACGACTACTACTTCTTCGTCGACCGCGACCGCCGCACGCCGCTGGTCTGGCTCGCCGGGCTGTTCGCGGTGGTGGTCGTGGCGCTCGGGCGCCTGCGAGGCGCCATGGCCCTGGTGGGGATGGCCGCCACGCTGGTGGTGCTGGTCGCCTTCGTCGCACCCTCCGTGCTCGACGGCAACCATCCGGTGCTGGTGGCGGTGGTAGCCGCCGCGGTGATCGCCTTCGTGGGCCTGTATGTCACCCACGGCCTCAACGTTCGCACCACCGTCGCCCTCGCCGGCACCTTGGCGTCGCTCGGGCTCACCCTCGGGCTGTCGCGGGTCTTCTTTGGGCTCTCCCGGTTCACTGGCCTGGCAACAGAGGAGGGCATGACCCTGCCGCTGATCGCCGACGTCGACCTGGCCTCGCTGCTGCTGGGCGGGGCCATCATCGGCGCGCTCGGCGCCCTCGACGACGTGACGGTCACGCAGGTGGCCACCGTCGCCGAGCTGCGCCACCACAACCCCCAGCTGCCGAGACGCGAACTCATCGCCTCGGGTATCCGGGTCGGGCGGGAGCACATAGCGGCCACCGTCAACACGCTGCTGCTCGCCTACGCGGGGGTCGGCTTGCCGCTGGTGCTGCTGTTCGCGGCGTCGGACCAGTCGCTGGCCATGGTGGCCAACTCCGAGCTGATCGCGGTGGAGATCGTCCGGACGCTGTGCGGCTCGCTGGGCCTGGTAGCGGCCGTACCGGTCACCACCGTGCTGGCCGCGCTGGTCAAGGCCGGTGCCGGCGCCCCGGAGGTCGGCGCCCCCGACCCCGCCGGCTGGACTCGACCGGATGGGCAGCTAGCCGCAGAGTCGGCCGATCCCGCGCCGGCGCCCCGGTGGGCGGACTTCGCTCCCGACCCGGGGGAGCGCGAATGGTGACGCGCCCCGAACTTCAAGCAGTTAACCACCACAGAGGTGGTAAACCCATTGAAGTTCCGCCGGGAGGCGCGGCGCCCGGGTTGGTCAGCCGCCGGGCTGCCAGATCATCAGGACCAGCTGGACCGTGAACCCGATCGACAGCAGGGCCGCACCCGCCTCCAGGCGCTTGCCGGTCCCGAGCGAGACGTCCCCGGCGCCCTGGGCCTTGAGCGCGGGCCTGATCAGGCCGTGGAGGACGCCGTTCATCGCCACCCATATCACGATGGCGGCGATCACCCAGCCCTCCGTCAGCGAGATCGCGTCCTCGGACATCTCGACGAGGGCGATGCCGAGGAGGCCGGCCACGATCAGCGCCGGCCCGTACATGCGCCTTGCGTTGGACGCCATGGCGACGACCAGCTGCTGGTGCGCGGAGCCGCCCGCCGACTGCATCTGCCTGCGCAGCAGCGGATGGACGAACACCGGGGCGAGCGCCACCAGGACCGTCAGAACGTGGAGCAACTCGACGATGTTGTAGGCGGTAGTGCCCGCAGCAATGACCATGAGCCGATTCTATCCCGATGACCGGTGACCGGACGGCTGGGGCGTCGCGGTCCGCTCCGAGCCGAGACTCGTAGCATGGTGGACGTGCCCGACAGCGCCGCCGCGGCCGAACCCGAACAAGCCGGTCTGCTCGACCGGGCGGAACTCGCCGTACGGGCCGACGTGCCCGCCTTCGTCGTCGACCTCGTGATAGACGCCGGTCTGCTGGCGCCTCGGGGCAACGGCTCCGAGGGCGAGTGTTTCGGCGCCGACGATGTCGAGATCCTGGCCGCGGCCCGCGCCCTGGTCGGCGAGGGCGTCGCCATCGAGGAGATGGCCGCGCTGGCCATGCGCCACGTCACCAACGTCGAGAACCTGATCGACGACGCCATCGACCTGCTCAAGCGCCACATCAAGCGGGACAGCCCGGACCGGGACGCCCTGGTCGCCAGCGTGAACCGGCTCGTCCCGGTGGCCACCAAGCTCGTGGTAGGCCACTTCGAGAGGACGCTGTGGGCCAGGGCCATGGCCCGGGTGGCCGACGCGCCCGCCATCGCGGCCGGCGCCATCCTCGTCAGGACACGGCGCCTCGACCGGCGCGTCGACCCGCTCGCGGTCTACGCCTCGGCCGGGGCCGACCGCCTGCGCAGCGTGTGGCTGCGACCCGGCCACGGGGTGGGCCTCGCAGCCATCGGGGAAGTGGAGTCCATCGAGCCGAGCGGCGAGGACCGGTTCTCGGCCGCCTCGGCGGCTCGGGCCGTGCTGGCGGCCCGGATACGGCGCGACGGGCCGCCAGAGGGGCCGGCCCCGGTGCTGGTAGGCGGGTTCTCGTTCGCCCCGAGCAGGCAAGCCGCCGGCAACGACTCGCAGCCGCCCCGCCCGAACGACGGGGAGGATCCGCGCCGGGGCCCGTCCTGGCGAGGGTTCGGAGACTGCCGGACGGTGCTACCCGAACTGACCGTGATCGATCGTGAGGACGGCACCTGGGTGCTGGCCGCCACCCGGGTCGGCCCCGACGGCGACGAAGCAGCCGCCGGAGCCGCGCTGGAGCAGCGGCTGGCTGCCTTCGAGGCGGAGCCGCTTCCGGCTGCTGCCGGCCGGGCCGGCTGGACTGCGGCCTCGGTGGATTGCGGCCGTGACGACCACTGCGAGCGCACTGCCTCGACGGTGGCGTGCCGGTCCACGCCGGCCCCGGCGGAGTGCGGCCGTGACGACCACTACGAGGCTCTCGTCTCCGAAGCCGTCGCCGCCATCGGCCGGGGCGCCCTCCACAAGGTCGTGCTGGCCCGGACGCTCATGCTCGATCGGGGCCTCGACGTGGTCGAGGTCCTCGACCGGCTCCGGCAGCGCAACCCGGCCTGCGCGACCTTCGCGTTCTCAGTCGGCGAGACAACCTTCCTGGGGGCCACGCCCGAGGAGCTCGTCGCGCTCGACGGCTCACGGCTGCAAACCGTTGCTCTGGCCGGGACCGCCCCCCGGGGCGACTCCTCCGAAACGGACGAGCGCCTCGCCGCCGGGCTGCTGGCGTCGGCCAAGAACCGGTCCGAGCACCGCTTCGTGGTGGACGGCATCACCGCGGCGCTGACCGGTCTGGGCCTGGTGGACCCGGCGCCGGCCGAGCCGGGACTGATGCGCCTCAACAGCGTCCAGCACCTGCACACTCCCATCACTGCGGAGGTTCAGCGCCGGCGGACCGGAGCGAGCGACATGGACGTGCTGCGAGTGGCGGGCGTGCTGCATCCCACCGCCGCCGTCGGGGGCGCCCCCACCGGCGCCGCCCTGGAGTTCATCGCCCGCCATGAGGGCTTCGACCGGGGCTGGTACGCGGCCCCGGTGGGATGGTGCGACCTCGACGGCAACGGCGAGATGGGAGTCGCGCTGCGCTGCGCGCTGACCGGACCGGAAGGAGCATGCCTGTTCGCCGGGGCCGGGGTGGTCGCCGGTTCCCGGCCGGCGGAGGAGCTCGCCGAGACGGCGTACAAACTCCGAGCCCTCCTGGACGCGATCGACGGGCGCTGACCGGAGGCCGAGCGGGTGGGCGGTGATTCCGATGATTCCGATGATTCCGGCGAGGCGCTGAGCGAGGCCGTGGCCCGGGCGGACCGGGAGCGCAGCGAACATGAGCGAGAGTGGCGCCGCTGCGACCAGCCGGGCGCCGGCCTGCTCGCGCTCGCGCAGGTGCTCGCCGTCGCCCAACCCGCGGCCGCGCCATGACCGGCGCCGACTACCGCACCGTCTCCGCCTTCGCGGCCCGGCTGGCGGCTCTGGGGGTCACAGACGCGGTGATCAGCCCCGGATCGCGGTCGACTCCGCTGACTCTGTGCTTCGACGCCCAGCCCGGGATACGCACTTGGATCCAACTTGACGAGCGCTCCGCGGGATACTTCGCCCTCGGCATGGGCCGGGCCTCGGGCCGGCCCGCGGTGCTGGTGTGTACCTCGGGAACCGCGGCCGCCAACTACCTCCCCGCGGTGGTGGAGGCCTCCCACGCGGGCGTTCCCATGATCGTGTGCACCGCCGACCGGCCCCCGGAGCTGCGGGGATGGGGAGCGCCCCAGACCATCGACCAGGTGGGCCTGTACGGGACCGCGGTGCGCTGGAGCATCGACCTGCCGGCGCCCGGCGAGGCCGGTCCCGGCACCGCCGCCGGATGGGCCGACGCCGCCTTCGAGCGGGCCTCGGGTCCGGATCCGGGCCCGGTGCATCTCAACTGGCCCCTGCGTGAGCCACTGGAACCGGCGTCGGCCATCCCTGTGTGGTCGGCGTCGGCAGCCGGCATCGCATCTGAGCCCGTCACCGGCGGCGACGATCGGCGTCTTGGGCCGGGCCCGCCGCGGCCGGTCGCCGCCGCCGGCGCGGGTCGGGGTGCGTCGGCGGGGCTGTCGCGGCTGGCCGGGATCGTCGCCGAGTGCGAGCGGGGAGTGGTGGTGGCCGGCCCGTGGCCGGGCGGTGGACTGCGCCGGGAGCTGCGCTGGGCCGCGGAGGCGAGGCGGTTCGCGGCTTGGGCCGGCTGGCCCCTGCTGGGCGAGCCAATCTCGCACGTCCGGGGCGGCCTGCCCGGTGCCGGCGGCTCTGGCAGCGGCGGGTCGCCCGGCGTCAGCGGCGACGTTATGCCGGCGTGCGTGGTGGCCACTGCCGACCATCTGCTGGCCGACGAGGCCCTCGCCGAGGCCCTGCGACCGGACGCGGTCGTGCTGGTGGGCCGGACGGTCACCACCAAGCCGGTGCGGCTCTGGATCGAGTGCGCCCGCCCCCGCCATGTCGTGCTCGTCGATCCCGAGGACCGCTGGGAGAAGGCCGTGTTCCGGCTCACAGGCCATGTCCGGGCCTCCGTGGAGGAACTGGGCCGGCATGTGCGGCAGGCGGCCCCGGTCGAGACGCGACGGCGGCTCGAAGGCCGGCCCGGCGACAGGCCGGCAGTCCCAGCCGCAGCCCCGGCTCTCCCGGATCGGGCACGAGCCGGCGGGTGGCTCAAGGCCTGGCGGAGACTGGACGCAGGCGCTCGGGGAGCTGTCGAGGCCGCCGCCGATGACGGTCCCTTGCTGTCGGCCCGCACCGCTCGGGTCCTCGCCGCCGCGTTGCCCGACGGCGCCGTGCTGGTGGCAGCCAACTCGCTGCCGGTCAGGGATCTCGACGCCTTCGTGTTCGACACCGGGTCGGTCGCCTGCAGCGCCAACCGGGGCGCGGCCGGCATCGACGGAACTGCGTCCACCGCCCTGGGCATCGCCGCGGCCGATCCTTCCGCGACCGTGGCCCTCTACACCGGGGACCTGGCCCTGCTCCACGATCTGAGCGGCCTCGCCGCGGCGGACCGCCTCGGTCTGCACCTGACGGCGGTGTGCGTGGACAACGACGGCGGCGGGATCTTCTCGATGCTGCCCGTGGCCGACCGCATACCGCCCCAGGACTTCGAACGCCTGTACCGCACCCCGCACCGCGTCGACCTGTGCGGCCTCGACGGGTTCGCCGGCATCCGGGCCTGTCGAGTGTCCACGGCCGGCGAGTTGGACGCCGAAGTCGCCGCCGCGGCCTCGACCCGGGCGCCGGGCGTCGACCTGCTGGTCGTCGACATCGACCGCGACGACGATGTGGCCCAGCGACGCGCCCTGACCGCCGCGGCCCAGCAGGCCGCCCGCCGGGCTCTGGCCGACGTTGCAGGGCCGTGACCGGCCAGTCGGTGCCCGCTCTCCCGGCCATGGGCGGGGATTCTGCACGCAGAAGGCGGATCCGAGCCGGCGGCGTGGAGATGGCCGTGACTGAGAGCGGCCCGGCCACCGGCGTGCCCGTGGTGGTGCTGCACGGGTTCACCGGCTCGGCCCAGGCCATGGCACCGCTCAGCGAGCCGCTCGCGGCCCGGCTGCCCGCTCGGATCATCGGCCCGGACCTTGTCGGCCACGGACGATCTGAGGTGCCCGAAGACCTCGACCTCTACCGGGTCGAGGCCATGGCCGGACAGGTCGCCGGCCTTGCCGATGCGCTCGACTGCGAGACCTTCCATCTGGTCGGCTACTCGATGGGTGGCCGTGTGGCGCTCAGAATGGGATGCACGGCGTCGCAGCGGCTGCGCTCGCTCACCCTGATCGGCGCCTCCGCCGGCTTGGTCGAGCCCGGACAGAGGCGCCGGCGGGCCCGGACCGACGCGGCCCGGGCCGAGCGCATCCTCGCCGACTTCGAGGCCTTCGTCGACGGATGGATGGCCGACCCTCTGTTCGCAGGACAAGCCGCGCTGGGCGAGGCCTACCTGCAAGCGGCCCGGGACCAGCGTCTGGCGTCCAGCCCCCAGGGCCTGGCCCGCAGCCTGCTGGCCGCCGGCGCCGGAGCCATGGAACCGCTGCACGGACGCCTGGGGGACTGCGACACGCCGACGCTGCTGGTCGTCGGGGCCCGCGACTCGAAGTTCTGCGCCATGGCCGAGCAGCTCGCGGCGGCGCTGCCGAGAGCCGCTCTCGCCCACATCGACGGTGCAGGACATGCCGCCCACGTCGAGCAGCCCGACGCCGCCGCGGCCGCGATCGCCGGGTTCATCACTGGGACGGAGGTCCTCCCGGCCGGCGGCCCGGCGCCGCCGTCCGCCACCGGTGCACCACTGGGGCTCATGGCCGGGGCAGGAGCAGACCTGGCTGTGGAAGGACGCAGCGGGTGACCGCGTTGCGGGCCGAGCTCCACCCCTTCCGGCTGGCATTGAAGGCGCCGCTCGTGACCGGCGGGGTCTCGATCCGGTTCCGGGCCGGGTTCCTTGTGGCGTTGAGTGCGGACGGCGTCACCGGGTGGGGCGAGGCCAGCCCGCTGCCCGGATGGTCTCGCACCAGCCTGCTCGACACTGAGACATCGCTGCGGGACGCCTCCGACGCTCTCGCCCGCGGCGGCGACGCCGCGCTGGACACACTGTTGGCCGCGATGCACGACACGCCGCACGCAAGAGCGGGCGTGGCGGGCGCATGGGCCGACCTTCAGGCCCGCCGCGCCGGACAGCGGTTGGCCGAGCGCCTAGTCGTATGTCGGAGAAGCCGTGATCCGCATGACGGATGCGTTCGCCTGCTTGGACCCGTGGACGGTCCGGATGATCAAATCCCCGACGGACCACTAGTGGCAGACCCGACCGGCGCTCCCGCCTCCGAGGTGGCCGTCAACGCTCTCGTGGCCGCGCCGGCGCCGTCCGCGGTCGAGCAGGCCGCGCGCGACGCAGTCGAGGCCGGGTTCCGGCAGGTCAAGCTGAAGGTGGGCGCGGCTGATCCGGAGACCGACGTCAGCCGGATCCGGGCCGCCCGCGCCGGGCTGGGCCCAGCCGCCGGGCTGCGGCTCGACGCCAACGGCGCCTGGGACGAACGCACCGCCCTCGAGGTGCTGGAACGCGTGCAGAGTTGCGACGTCGCCTACTGCGAGGAGCCCGTCGCCGGAGTCGAGGCGATCGCGGCCCTGGGCCGACGCAGCCCCATTGCCGTGGCGGTCGACGAATCGATGCGCAGCCATGCCGACGCCGTGCAGGCCTTGGACCTGGGCGTAAGGACCCTGATCGTCAAGCCGCAGGCCCTCGGTGGCCCGGACGTGGCCCTGGCCATCGCGGCCCGCGCCCATGAAGCCGGCGCACGGGTGACGGTGACGTCGTTCTTGGACTCCGCCGTGGGCGTGGCCCACGCCCTGCACGTCGCGGCAGCCGTCGACACCGTCGTCCCGCCCCGCCGCGCCCACGGCGAGCGCCGCA
>JAPPLH010000003.1:0-87667 GCA_028819505.1 Acidimicrobiaceae bacterium | reverse complement strand
GCGGCAGCCGTCGACACCGTCGTCCCGCCCCGCCGCGCCCACGGCGAGCGCCGCATGGACGGCTCGCTACGCGGCCGGCGCGTCGACACCGTCGTCCCGCCCCGCCGCGCCCACGGCCTGGCCACTTGGGAGCTGCTTGCGGCCGATGTGGCCGATCTGCCGCTGGTCAGCGCCGGGGCCATGAGCCTTCCGCCGGGCTGCGGCATCGGCGTGGCGCCCGAGCTCTGATCTCGGCGCCGGAATTGGCAGCGCAGAGCGCCCGTCTGGGCGTCCCGGGCTGCCAATCCGGCGTGCCGGGCTGTGGGCGGCGCGAGCCGGCCCCGGCGATGCGGCCGGATCGAGCGTGGACCGTCCCCGGTAGCCTCCCGCGTCCAGATGGAGTTGCTCGTTATCCGCCATGCCCGCCCGGTGCGCGACGAGGCCCCGGAAGGCGGATCCGCCGACCCCGACCTGGCCGACATCGGCCGGCGCCAGGCCGAAGCCACCGCCGACTTCCTGATCGAGGATGGGATCGACCACATCGTGTCGTCGTCGATGAAGCGGGCACGGCGGACCGCCGAGCCCCTGGCCGGGCGGCTCGGCCTCGCCGTCGAGATACTCGACGACCTGCGCGAGTCCGACCACCGGTCGCAGATCTACGTGCCCGCAGAGGAGTTCAGCCGCGACGACCCCGCCACCGCCCACTACTACGACCCCGGCGCCGACCTCAACGAGACCATCTTCTCGGACGGCTACGAGGAGTTCCAGGCCCGGGTGGAGCGGGGATTCGAGCACGTGATCCACACCAACCGCTCCCGCACGGTGGCCGTGTTCTGCCACGGCATGGTGACCGGCGTGTACCTCCAGAGCCTGCTCGGCATCGACGACCCGCTGTCGCTGCTGGTCGACTACTGCGGCATCACCCGGGTCGCGGCGTCCAGCACCGGCCGGCGCACGGTCCGCTCCGTGAACGAGACCCACCACGTGCGCCACCTGCTGGAGCGCTGAGCGTGCCACGAGCCGCTCCACACTCGCTGTGAGCGGTCCCGCGATCGCTGCATTCGAGTTCGTCGGGCAGTGCCAGCAGCTCGCGTCTCGGGCCGGCCCACCCGCCGCCCGACGAGAGTGTGAGCGTGATAGTGCCAGCAGCTCGCGTCTCGGGCCGGCCTCTCTGTGAGCCGTCCCGCGATGGCCGCATTGGAGCGCTGAGCGGCATGTTCGCGCTGGTGGTGATGGCGGCCGGCATCGGCCGGCGCTTCGGCGGCGACAAGCAACTCGTCGAAGTAGGACCCGACGGCGAGACCTTCCTCGACTACGCGATCTCGGCGGCGGCGGGCGCGGGCGCCTCGAAGGTGGTGCTCGTGGTGCGCTCGGAGATCGAGCCCGTCCTGCGCACCCATGTGGACGCCCGGCACGGCGACCTGCAGCGCGCCGGCATCGAGTTCGCCTACGTCCGCCAGGACGAGCACGGCGCGCCCCGGTCCAAGCCGTGGGGCACCGCTCACGCCGTCCTGGTGGCCGCGGCCGAGGTCGATGGCCCCTTCGTAGTGTGCAACGCCGACGACTACTACGGCCCGGAGGCGATGTCGGCTCTGGCCGCCTCGGCGACCGGTCTCGACGACGACGAGGCCTGCCTGTGCGGATACGGCCTCGCACGGACACTCTCCGCCACGGGAAGCGTCAGCCGCGGCGTGTGCCGACTATCTGGGGACCGCCTCACGGGCATCGTCGAGCACCACGGAGTGGCCCGCCAGGCCGACGGCGCGATCACTTCGTCCGAGCCCGCCGCCGCGCTCAGCGACGACACCATCGTGTCCATGAACCTGTGGGCCTTCCCGCGGGCGGCGTTCGACTGGATCGGCGAGAGCTTCGAGCGCTTCCTGGCCGACCACGGCGGTGAGGCCGATGCAGAGTGTCTGCTGCCGACGGTCGTGGCCGACCGGATGGCCCAGCGGGCGCTGTCGGTGAGGATGGTGTCCACCACCGAGGCGTGGATCGGTGTGACGAACCCCGACGACCTGGAGGCGGCCCGTGCCGCGCTGGCTGGACACCCCGCTGCCGGAGGACACCCCTAGGAAGGCCCGTCACGGCCCGAACTTCAATGGGTTGACCACCTCAGAGGTGGCTAACCGATTGAAGTTCGCCGCTTCGACCACATTCATTCGACAGCGGCCAGAATCCGCGACAGGATGACGGCCCCCAACCGGTCAACACAGGAGAAGCGCATGACAGCTGTGACCCTGACCGTCAACGGCACCGAACGGAGCCTCGAAGTGGAGCCTCGCACCCTGCTGGTGCATGCGCTGCGCGACGACCTAGGGCTCACGGGCACGAACGTCGGCTGCGACTCCAGCAGCTGCGGGGCGTGCACGGTGCTGGTGGACGGCCAATCCGCCAAGTCCTGCACCATGTTCGCGGTGCAGGCCGACGGCGCCGACATCACCACCATCGAGGGTGTCGCCGACGCCGACGGAACGCTGCACCCGATGCAGCAGGCGTTCCACGAGCACCATGCCCTGCAGTGCGGCTACTGCACGCCGGGCATGGTGATGGCCGCCATCTCGCTGGTGGACGAGTATCCCGGCCTCGACGAGGGCGGCGTGCGCCACGGCCTCGAGGGCAACCTCTGCCGCTGCACCGGCTACCAGAACATCGTCGATGCCGTGCTCGCCGCGGCGGGCTCGGGAGGTGACTGACATGACCATCACCGAAGAAGCTCCCGGTCACGTCGGCTCCCGCCGGCTCCGCAAGGAGGACCCGGCCCTGCTCACCGGTGAGGCCAAGTTCATCGACGACCTCGCCCTGCCCGGCGCGATCTGGGTGGGCGTGGTTCGGTCCACCGAGGCCCACGCCAACATCGTCGGCATCGACGGCGCCGCCGCCCTCGCCATCGACGGCGTGAACGAGGTGCTGTCCGGCGAGGACCTGGCCCCGCTGTGGGGCGAGGGCGCCCTGCCGTGCGCCTGGCCGGTCACCCCCGACATGAAGAACCCGACGCACCTGCCGGTGGCCCGGGGCACTGCCAAGTACGTGGGCGACGCGGTGGCGGTGGTCCTGGCCGACTCCCGCTACGCCGCCGCCGACGGCGCGGCCGCGGTCGTAGTCGACTACGAGCCGCTGCCCGCAGTGGTCGAGATCACCGACGCGGTGGCCGACGGCGCGCCGCTGGTCCATGCCGACCTCGACAGCAACGAGTGCTACACGTGGGGACTGTGGGGCGACAACGCCCCCGCGGTGGACGCCGCCTTCGCGGAGGCCGCCCACGTGGTGAGCGAGCGCTACCTGCAGCAGCGGCTGATCCCGGCGCCGATGGAGCCCCGGGGCTGCGCGGCGGTGCCGTCGCCGGCCGGCGGCGAGCTCACGCTGTACTCAGCCACCCAGATCCCGCACATCCTCAAGGTGATGACCGCGGTGGTGCTCGGCATCGGTGAGAACAAGCTGCGGGTGGTGGCCCCGTCGGTGGGCGGCGGCTTCGGCTGCAAGCTGAACGTCTACGCCGAGGAGATCCTCTGCAGCGCCCTGGCGATGCAGCGGGGCGCCCCCGTGCGCTGGACCGAGGGCCGGGCCGAGGCCGCAGTGTCCACCATCCAGGGCCGGGGCCAGGTGCAGCACATCGAGCTGGCCGCCGACGCCGACGGCAAGGTGACGGCGGTGCGGGTGAAGCTGCTGGCCGACATGGGCGCCTACCTCCAGCTGGTCACGCCGGGCGTGCCGCTGCTGGGCGGGTTCCTGTACCACGGCTGCTACGACATCGGGCTCTACATGTTCGAGTGCACGTCGGTGTTCACCAACCGGACCCCGACCGACGCCTACCGGGGCGCGGGCCGTCCCGAGGCCACCTACGCCATCGAGCGGGCCATGGACTCGCTGGCCGTGTCGGTGGGGGTGTCGCCCGAGGAGATCAGGGCCCGCAACTTCATCGGCGCCGACGCCTTCCCGTACGAGTCGGCGGCCGGCCTCGTCTTCGACAGCGGCGACTACCAGACCGTGCTCGACAAGGCGGTCGCGCTGGCCGACGTCGACGGGCGCCGGGCCGAGCAGGCCCAGCGGCGGGCCTCCGGTTCGTCGAAGCGCATCGGCGTCGGCTTCTCCAGCTACGTGGAGATGTGCGGCCTGGCGCCCAGCCGGGTGCTGGCGTCGCTCGACTACGGCGCGGGCGGCTGGGAGGCGGCCACGGTGCGGATCTCGCCCACCTGCAAGGTGCAGGTGGTGACCGGGTCCACGCCCCACGGGCAGGGACATGAGACCTGCTGGTCGATGATCGTGGCCGACAAGCTCGGCGTCGATCCCGACGACGTGGAGGTCCTGCACTCCGACACCGCGGTCAGCCCCACCGGCCTGGACACCTACGGGTCGCGGTCGCTGGCGGTCGGCGGCACGGCGGTCTACATGGCCACCGAGAAGGTGATCGACAAGGCCCGGGCCATCGCCGCCCACCAGCTGGAGGCCAGCGAGGACGACCTGGAGTTCTCCGGGGGCGTCTTCAGCGTGCGGGGCACCCCCGAGGCCGAGGTGCCGCTGGCGGGGATCGCCTTCGCGGCGTTCACGGCGCACGACCTGCCCGACGGCATGGAGCCCAACCTGGAGGCCCACGTCACCTACGACCCGCCCAACTTCACGTTCCCCAACGGCACCCACATCGCCACCGTCGAGGTCGACACCGACACCGGGGACGTGGACTTGATCGACTACGTGGCGGTGGACGACTGCGGTGTGCAGATCAACCCGCTGATAGTCGAGGGCCAGGTGCACGGGGGCATCCTTCAGGGTGCGGCCCAGGCGCTGTACGAGGACGCCGTCTACAACTCCGACGGCCAGCTCGTGTCGGCCAACCTGGGCGACTACCTGGTGCCGTCGGCCGCGGAGGCGCCACGCTTCCGGCTCGACAGCCACGCCACGCCCAGCCCCACCAACCCGATGGGGGTGAAGGGCGTGGGCGAGGCCGGCACCATCGCGGCCGCCCCCGCGGTGATCAACGCCGTGGTGGACGCCCTGCGCGACCTCGGTGTGACCGACGTGGACATGCCGGCGTCGCCCCAGACCGTTTGGAGAGCCATCGCCGATGCCCAAGGAGGTGCGTCGTGATTCCCGCCGCTTTCGACTATGAAGTCGCCGAGTCCGTCGACCACGCGATCTCGCTGCTGGGCGAGCACGGTGACGACGCCAAGCTGCTGGCCGGGGGCCACAGCCTCATTCCGATGATGCGGTACCGGCTGGCCACGCCCAGCGTGCTGGTCGACGTGGGCCGTCTCGACGACCTTCGGTACATCCGCACCGGCAACGGCACGGTGTCCATCGGGGCGCTCACCCGCCACAGCGAGCTCGAGCACTCGGCCGCGCTGGCCGAGGCCTGCCCGATGCTGGCTTCGGTGGCCGCGCTGGTGGGCGACCCCGCCGTGCGCCATCGGGGCACGCTGGGCGGCACTATCGCCCACGCCGATCCGGCGTCGGACCTGCCCGCGGCCGTGCTGGCCCTGGGCGGCACCATCGTGGCGCAGGGACCCGGCGGTTCGCGTGAGATCGCGGCCACCGACTTCTTCACCGGGTACTTCGAGTCGGTGCTGGCCGACGACGAGATGATCACCGAGGTGCGGGTGCCTGCCGGCAGCGGCGGCTGGAACTACCAGAAGTTCAACCGCCGGGCCCAGGACTGGGCCATCGTCGGCGTGGCCGTGGCCGGCGGCGGCGCGGGCGTCAGCCTGGTCAACATGGGCTCGACGCCCGTCCGGGCCTCCGGCGTGGAGGCCGCGGTGGCCGGCGGCGCCTCAGCAGCCGAGGCGGCCGCGGTGGCCGCCGACGGGCTCGATCCCCCCGACGACCTCAACGCCGACGCCGAGTACCGCAGCCATCTGGCCAGGGTCCTCACCGAGCGGGCCCTGAACGCCGCCGGAGTCGCATAGGCGCCAACTGAACCGACGCCTAGTCGGTCGAGCCAAGCCCGGCCGGCGGGCGCCTACGCGAGGGCGCGCTCGGTCCGGTTGCCGGGCAGCGCGTCGAGGCTGTCGCGCACGTCGACGATATTCACACCGGCCACCGCGGTCACGTCCCGGATCGCCGACTGGATTGCGTCCCATCGAGTAGGGGCTTCCCGGTCGAACTCGACCGTTCGATGCCCGATGCTGGCGTCGGTGCAACCTGCTTCGTACAGTGCTTCGAGCACCTCGTCATCGAGCAGGTCGCGGCCCTCCGTGACAAGCACCAGATGATGCGCCGGGTCGCTGTTGTCGGGGGTCGCGTCCTTCATGTCGCCTCGCTCAGCCACTGGCACCTCTTGATGCGCTGCCTCAGTCTACGGGCCTCGGCGGCACCGCTACGGGGCGTACCCGATATGGATGTCGCGCAGTCCGGATGCTCTCGATGTCGTTCGCGCGGACAGAACGCCTTGCCCCATGCGTGAGCGGTGCGTCCCTTGCTGCGCTCGATCCGCCAGCCGGCAGCTCTCAGTTCTGCGATGGCCGCGTTGATGTCCTTGTCAGGGTGTCGGTCCCGTAACGGTGCCATGTATCGAAGCTATCAACAAGGCCTATACATATTATGTTATTGATGTTTGCATCATGTCAATCGCTGGTGAAGACGCCAGTAGCGATTCGCCGTCCTGCTGAGACGCGATAGTGCCATCAGACGTGACGCGGGCAACACTGGTGGCATGACTCGACTTCCTTCCGCCGTGACTCGCACATCGGTGTCCGGGATGGTGTCGACCGTCGATCACCTGGCCACCGGCGTCGGGGTGGACTTGCTGAGACGCGGGGGATCGGCCGCGGATGCGGCCGTGGGCGCCAACGCGGTGCTGGCAGTGACTTCGCCTCACATGTGCGGGCCCGGCGGAGACGTGTGGGCGCTGGCACACGACGGGGGCAGCGGCCCGCCGGCCGCGCTAGACGCGGCCGGGTTCGCGGGATCAGGGGCCGATCCTGA
This sequence comes from Acidimicrobiaceae bacterium, assembly GCA_028819505.1. GTDB lineage: Bacteria > Actinomycetota > Acidimicrobiia > Acidimicrobiales > Aldehydirespiratoraceae > Aldehydirespirator. The sequence continues at coordinate 80,770 of JAPPLH010000003.1, read as the reverse complement.
TCGGCTGAGAGCGCAGGGTCACGGCGAGATGCCATTGCACGGTGACGTGGCCTCGGTCACCGTGCCCGGCGCGGTGGACGGCTGGCTCGCCCTGCACGCCCGCTACGGGCGGCTGCCGCTGGCTGACGTTCTGGCCGAGGCCGTACGCATCGCTGACGGTGGGTTTGCAGCCTCGCCGCTGCTGGCCGAGCGGTCCGGCGAGGTGGCCGGGGTTGACGGCAACACCGACATCCCGGCAGGGCTTCGGGCCGGCACGGTGGTGCGGCGTCCCGGCACGGCACGGGCCTTCAGGGCGATCGTCGAGCACGGGCGTGACGGCTACTACGGAGGCGAGTTCGGCGAGGGCCTGATCGCGCTCGGCGCGGGGGAGTACAGCGAAGGGGACTTGGCCCAACCGGTTGCCCGCTGGGTGGAGCCGGTGCGGGCCGAGGCGTTCGGTCACGTTCTGTGGACGGTCCCGCCTACATCGCAGGGCTATCTCACCCTGGCCGGAGCATGGATCGCCGATGGTCTCGACCTCGGTGCTTCCGACGACGGGCGCTGGGCCCATCTGCTAGTCGAGGCTGCCTCGCAAGCGGCCCACGACCGGGTCCGGGTGCTGTACGACGGCACCGACGGCCAGGCGCTGGTCGATCCGGCCCGGCTCGGACCTCGGCGCGATGCCATCGACCCCGATCGGGCGGGCAACGTCGCCGCACCGGCAGCCATGGGCGACACCACCTACCTGTGCGCGGTGGACGGCGACGGCATGGGCGTGTCGCTCATCAACTCCAACGCCAACGGCTTCGGATCCTTGCTGGTGGCCGGCAGCACCGGCATCTTCCTGCACGACCGGGGCCTCGGCTTCAACCTCGTGCCCGGCCACCCGGCTGAGTACGGGCCGGGCCGGCGCCCACCCCACACCCTGTCTCCGGCGCTGGTCACCAACCCCGACGGATCGCTGCGCCAGGTGCTGGGCACGATGGGAGGCGACTCCCAGCCCCAGATCCTGCTTCAGCTGCTGGCGCGCACCCTGGGGCTCGGCCAGTCTCCGGGCGCAGCCATCCGGGCACCCCGCTGGGTGCTCGGCCCCGACGACCGCGACGCCGGCTTCGCCACCTGGGTCCCCGGCCAGGACCGTCGAGTACTTGTCGAGGACGCCGCCACCGGCTGGCAGGAGTCTCTGGCGGCCCGCGGCCACACCACGGCTCTGCGCGAGGACACGCCCCACTCCTTCGGCCACGCCCACCTCATCGAGGTCACCGACCAGGGCACCCTCGCCGGAGCGGCCGACCCCAGAGCCGCGATAGGAGTAGCTGCTGGCCTCTAGGGTAGCGCTATTCTGCATGTCCAGCCGCTGTATTGGCGCTACACTCGGGCTATGACGAGCATTCAGGTAAAGAACGTCCCGAGCGACGTCCACCAGACGCTCCGGCAGCGCGCCGTTGGTTCAGGCCAGTCGTTGCAGGAGTACTTGTTGCAGCTGCTCTGCGAACAGGCCCGTACTCCGACGCTGGACGAGGTGCTGGAGCGAGCCGCCGGTCGGGCCGGTGGCAACTTCAGCGCCGCTGAAGCGGTCGCCGCAGTGCGGGCCGAGCGCGACTCGCGTTGATCGTCACCGATGCCAGCGCTGTGGTCCTGGCCTTGGGTCAGGACGGGCCGGCGGGCGACGCCGCCCGGGAGCGGCTTGACGGCGAGCGTCTCGTGGCCCCCGAACTGCTTGACGTGGAGGTCACGGCGGCCTGGCGGCGACACGAAGCTGCTGGCCGCCTCGACTCGAGACGGGCGGCGTTGGCCCGGTCCGATCTGAGGCGCCTTCCCGTCGAACGCGTCTCGCATCGGCTCCTGATGGAGCGCTGCTGGGAACTGCGAGACAACGTGACCGTCTACGACGCGGCCTACGTCGCGCTCGCCGAGTTGCTGGATGCGCCGCTGGTCACGGCCGACGGCAAGCTCGCCAAAGCCCCCGGCATACGCTGCGACGTCGAGGTTCTCTAGCGCCGGCTATCCGATGCACATCTGGGTGCAAGCGCTCGGGTCCGGCTCCGAGGCCGACATACTGGCCCGGTGAGTGGTGGCCAGACACCGGACAACACCTCGAATCGCTTCAACGTCTCGAGCGGGGGGCCGTTGGAGGCGACGGTTGGGTACTCGCGGGCTGTTCGGGTCGGTGACCATGTGGCCGTGGCCGGGACTACCACACTGCACCCCGGTGGGGTCGACCACCCGGGCGACTGCTACCGGCAGGCCCAGGCAGTTCTGCGGATCATTAGGGATGCGCTACACGAAGCGGGGGCGTCACTCAACGATGTGGTGCGGACACGGGCCTTTCTCACCGACATATCGAAGGCCGAGGAATACGGCCGGGCCCACGGCGAGGTGTTCGGCGACATCCGTCCCGCGGCCACTCTGGTGGAGGTCTCGTCGCTGGTGCATCCCGATCTCGTGGTCGAGATCGAGGTCGACGCCATCGTCTCTTCGAGTCGGGCCTGACAGCGCTGCTCGGGGAGGGGCGGCTTGGGCGCCGGTAGGGTTTTCGGCGATGCGCGGTGTGATCTCGGCAGCGGGTTATGTGCCGTATCGCAGGCTCGACCGGTCCGAGATCGCTGCATTCTTCGGCTCGGGGGGCGGCACGGGTACCCGGGCGGTGGCGTCCTACGACGAGGACACCACCACCATGGGCCAGGCCGCCGCCGATCTGGCCCTGCGGGCTGCCACGGCCGGGCCGGAGGCCGTCTGGTTCGCGACCTCGGCCCCGGCCTACCTGGAGAAGACCAACGCGGCTGCCATCCACGCTGCCTTGCGGTTCGATCCGGCCGTGTCAGCCCTCGACTTCGGGGGCGCGGTCCGATCCGGCGTCGGCGCGCTGCACGCCGCGCTGGCTGGGCGCGGTCGGACGCTGGTGGTCGCCGCCGACGCCCGTGATGGCCTGCCCGCCGGCGCCGACGAGGCCTCTGCCGGCGACGGCGCCGCCGCGGTGCTGGTGGGCGACGACTCCGATGGACCGGTGCTGGCCGAGTACCTCGGCGGAGCGTGCCGCACGCTCGAGGTCACCGAGCGCTGGCGGATCCCCGGCGGGGCGCGCTCGCGCGCCTGGGAGGAGCGCTTCGGCGCCCACGTACTGGGTCCGGCTGCGGCCGAGGCATGGCAGGCCGCCCTGGACGCAAGCGGCGTTGACGGCACGGCCGGCATCGACCGCCTCGCGGTCACCGGCCTCAACAGCCGGGCGGTCGCCACGGCACTCAAGGCCATCGGCGCCAAGGCCGACAGCCTCGTGGATCCACTCATCAACACGGTCGGCAACACGGCCACCGCCCATCCGGCACTGCTGTTGTGTTCCGCCCTCGAGCACGCCGCCCCCGGAGAGACCGTCGCAGTGGTGGCGCTGGCCGACGGTGTGGAGACGATCGTCCTGCGAGCCGGCGAGGCCATCGCAGACCACCGTCCGGTCGCGCCGATTGCGGGCCAGATCGCGCAGCGCGGATCCCTCTCCTACGGCCGGTTCCTGGCTTGGCGCAACATGGTGACGGTCGAGCCACCGAATCGCCCCGCCCCGGCCCGCCCGTCGTCGTCGGCCGCCAACCGCCGGACCGACTGGAAGTACGGGTTCACCGGCTCCCGGGACCGGTCCAGCGAGATGGTCCACCTGCCGCCCGCCCGGGTGTCGCAGAAGGGCGGCGCAGCCGACGATATGGACCCCGCGCCCATGGCCCACAGCACCGGCACCGTGGCCAGCTTCACCGTGGACCGGCTCGCCTACTCGCCCAGCCCGCCCACCGTGTTCGCGGTGGTGGACTTCGACGGCGGCGGACGGGTCCCGCTGGAGCTCACCGACGTCGATGCCGACGAGGTGCACGTCGGCATGCGGGTCGTGCCCACGTTTCGGCGCCTCTACACCGCCGACGACATCCACAACTACTTCTGGAAGGCCCGACCGGTGCGGGACGGCGCGTCCGGCGCTGAACCTCCGGGAGCCAGCCTGTGAGCTCGCACGGCATCACCGACCGGGTGGCCGTCATCGGCATGGGCTGCACCCCTTTCGCCGAGCACTGGGACGCCTCCCTCGACGACCTGATCATCGACGCGGCCCACTCGGCTTGCCGTTCAGCCAGCATCGCTCAGGGCGGCATCGACGCCTTCTGGTTCGGCACGTCGCAGTCGGCCGCCTCCGGCCTCGGCATGGCCGGACCCCTCAAGATCCAGGGCAAGCCCGTCACCCGCGTGGAGAACTACTGCGCCACCGGCTCCGAGGCCCTGCGCCAGGCGTGCTACGCGGTGGCCTCCGGTGCCTACGACACCGCCATGGCCCTCGGGGCCGAGAAGGTCAAGGACGGCGGCTACCAGGGCCTCAACGCCTTTCCCATCCCCGCCGACGGCACCCAGCGCACGCTCACCGCCGCGGCCATGTTCAGCCTGATGCTGCCCGCCTACGCCGACCGCTACGGGGTCGACCGCGACGAGTTGCGCTATGTCGCGGCCCGGATCGCATCCAAGAACCATCACAACGGGGCCCGAAACCCCCTGGCCCAGTTCCGCCGGGAGATGCCGGCCGAGCGGATCTGCGAGATGCCCGCAGTGGCCGGGATGCTGTCGGTGTTCGACTGTGCAGGGGTGGCCGACGGGGCCGCGGCCGCCATCGTGTGCCGAGCCGAAGACGCCCACCGGTGGTGCGCCGACCCGCTGTACGTCAAGGGGCTGTCGGTGGTCGCCGGCACCGGGGCAGGGTCGCTCGACCCCGACTACGACTACACCACCATGCCGGAGTGCGCTCAGGCCGCGGCCGACGCCTACGCCCAGGCCGGCGTGACCGATCCCCGGTCGCAGTTGGCGCTGGCCGAGGTACACGACTGCTTCACCCCCACCGAACTGGTGCTGATGGAGGACCTGGGGTTCTCGCCCCGCGGTACCGCCTGGAGCGACGTGCTCGACGGGGTCTTCGACCTCGACGGCGAGCTGCCCGTCAACACCGACGGCGGGCTCAAGTCCTTCGGCCATCCGGTGGGCGCCAGCGGCCTGCGGATGCTGTACGAGGTGTGGCTGCAACTGCGGGGCGCGGCGCCCGCCGAACGCTGCATCCCGGACACGGACCGAACCTTGGGCCTCACCCACAACCTGGGCGGCTATCCCGGCGAGATCGTCAGCTTCGTGGGAGTCTTCGGCACGGAAAGGGGGCATTGATATGCCAATCAGGCCGCTCACCGGCATTCGAGTCGTCGACCTCGCGGTGGACCGCGGCGAGCTGTGCGGGCGCCTGCTCAGCGACCTGGGTGCCGACGTCGTCAAGGTCGAGCCGCCCGAGGGGTCGCCCGGCCGCAGCCTGCCGCCCCTCGACCCGCTCACCCCGGAGCACTCGCTGTCCTTCACCATGCGCAACTGCGGCAAGCGCGGCGTCGTGATCGACCCCGGCGACGCCGCCGGCATGGCGAGCTTCGAATCCCTGCTCGCCTCTGCCGACGTGCTCGTCGGCTCGGCCGAGCCGGGCGCGGCCGCAGACGCGGGCACCCCCGAGCTGGAGGCCGAGGCGATCGCGGCCCGCCACCGGCACCTGGTGGTCGCCTCGATCACCGCCTACGGGCGCACCGGCCCCTACTCGGGACGCGACGTGCCGGGCTCGGTGGTCGACGCCACCTCGGGCATGTGCTGGAAGGCGGGCCTGCCCGAGCGCGAGCCGCTGATGCCTCCCGGCAACATCTCCGGTGACGTCGCCGGTCTGACGGCCGCCTTCGCCGTCGTCTGCGCCCTGATCCAGCGGCTCGGCCACGGGGCGGGGCAGCTGATCGACGTGTCGGCCAACGAGGCGGCCGCCCAGATCACCGACTGGTCGCTGCCGAATTCGTCCAAGGCCATGGTCGAAGGGGTCGATCCCACGGAGACCAGGGCCGGCCCCGGCCCGGTGTACACGATCCTGGCCGCGGCCGACGGCTTCGTGCGCCTGGTGGTGCTCAGTCCCCGCCAGTGGCACGCCATGCGGGCGTGGCTGGGCGAGCCCGACTACCTGCAGGACCCCGAGTACGACGGGTTCATCAGCCGGTTCCTGATCGCCGACGCAGTACTCAACCCCCTCTACGAGGAGCTCTTCTCGACCATGACGATGGAGAGGGTGTCCGAGGAGGCTCAGCGGCGGGGCATCGTGGCCACCCCCATCCTCAAGCCCGGCGACGTGCTGGTCAACCACCACTTCGAGGCCCGCAAGACGTTCGACCGGGTGCCGCTGTCCACCGGAGGGGTGATGAGCCTGCCGTCGGGCTGGATGGAGACCGACGGCGAGCGGGTCGGCCCCACCGGGCGCCCCCCGCACCTGGGCGAGCACACCGACGAGGTCCTGGCCGCTCTCGACGCCGGGGCAACGCCCGGACCGGCTGACGGCCTGGTCGTCTGGCCGCCCGTGCCTGAGTCCGCTCCCGAGCCGGCTCTGCCCCTGGCAGGCGTGAGGGTCGCCGACTTCGGGCACGGCGGGGTCGGTGTGGAGATCAGCCGGATGCTGGCCGAGTACGGCGCCGACGTCGTCAAGATCGAGAGCCGCACCTACCCGGACTTCATACGGGTGATCCTGGGTGGGGAGATGTCGCCCTCGTTCGCCTCATCGTCGCGCTCGAAACGGAGTCTGGGCATCAATGTCAAGACGGACGAGGGCCGCCGGCTGCTGCTGGATCTGGCCGCCGGTGCCGGCGGAGCGGCCCGCTTCGATGTGGTGGTTGAGAACGGCTCTACCGGGGTCATGGACGGCCTCGGGCTGGGATACCAGCACTTCGCGGCGGCCAACCCCGACGTGATCATGGTCTCCAGCCAGCTCATGGGCTCCTCCGGCCCGTGGTCGGACTGGAAGGGCTACGGCCCCAACACCCAGGTGACCGGGGGCATGACCCACCTGTGGGACTATCCCGACGTCGACCGGCCGTCGGGGTCCCAGGCGATCTTCCCGGACCACTGGGCCGGCCGCATGGGGGCGCTGGCCGCGGTTGCCGGGGTGCTGGGCCGGCGCCGGGGCGTGATGGCGCGCGGCTGCCACAGCGAGGTGTGCCAGGTCGAGCAGACCGTCGGGGTGATGGGCGACCTGCTGGCCCGGGAGTCGCTGCAGGCCGGTTCGGTGAAGCCCCAGGGCAACCGCAGGGACCTGGGCGCACCCTGGGGCCTGTTTCCGTGCGACGGCGAGGACCAATGGGTGGCGATCTGCTGCCGAGCCGACGCCGAATGGACTGCACTGGCGGGACTCATCGGCGTAGATGATCCGGCGCTCGCCACACTCGCAGCCCGCCGCGGGCGGGAGGACGAGGTGGAGGAGGCCGTGTCGGAGTGGACCCGGACCATGTCCAAGCACGCTGTCACCGACGCCTGCCTGGCCGCGGGCGTGCCGGCGGGCCCGATGCTCACCTCCTCACAGCAGCTCCAGGACCCGCATCTGGCGGCCCGGGGCTACTTGGTGGAGCTGGACCAGCCGCCCATCGGTGTCATGACCTTCGAAGGCCCGGCCTTCACGGCCACCGGCATGGCCGACGCCGATATCCGTCCCGCCCCCGGCCTGGGCGAGCACACACGGGAGATTGCGGCCGAGTTGGGCCTTGACGAGGCCGCCATCGACGACCTGATCGCCAGCGGCATCCTGGAGACCGACAATCTCCACTGATTATCGACATAACATAAAAATCTATCGAAATGAGTTGCATGCGTCATCCGGGTTGCTAGTATGCAGTCCATGGACGCTTCGGTCGCCGCCGCCATCATCGGCTCGTTGAGCGCCGCTGTGGTCGGAGGCCTCGGCTTCATCCTGACCGGCTTGCGGGCCGGGGTACGGACCAATAGCGAGGACATCAAGGCCAACGGCGAGCGCATCGGCAGGCTTGAGGCGGCTTTCGGCAGGTTCGAGGAGCGCACCATCTCCGAGTTCGGACACGTCAAGGACGTGCTGGCCCGGATCGAGGCCACACAGGCGGATCACGGCCGCATGTTGAAGGATCACGGCCGTCTGTTGGAGACTCATAGCCACCAGCTAGCAGATCACGGCCGCATGTTGAAGGATCAGGGCCGTCTGTTGGAGACTCATAGCCACCAGCTAGCAGATCACGGCCGCATGTTGAAGGATCACGGTCGCCTGTTGGAGACTCACAGCCACCAGCTAGCAGATCATGGTCGCCTGTTGGAGAAGCTTGCGGGCGACGACGCCTCCTGACGGGTCGCGGGCTTGAGCGCGCTCCCGGCCAAGCGGGCCAGGGAGGCTTCAGCCGGCTTCGCTGTGGGTGACGGGCTCTTCGCCCATCCACTCCCGCAGGGTGTTCTTCAGCTTGGTCTGCTGGATGAACAGGTCGTGCTCGACGTCGGCGTCGCCTGAGGGCTGGGGCGCCTTGAAGTAGAAGCTGAGCCACTCCTGCACGCCCGACTCGCCGGCCCGGGCGGCGAGGTCCATGAACAGGGCCAGGTCGAGCACGATGGGCGCGGCCAGGATCGAGTCCCGGCACAGGAAATCGACCTTGATCTGCATCGGGTAGCCGAGCCAGCCGAAGATGTCGATGTTGTCCCAGCCCTCCTTGTTGTCGCCCCGTGGCGGGTAGTAGTTGATGCGCACCACATGGTGGATCTCGTCGTAGAGGTCGGGGTACAGCTCGGGCTGCAGGATCGTGCCCAGAACGCCCAGCTTGGAGACCTCCTTGGTCTTGAAGTTCTCGGGGGCGTCGAGCACCTCGCCGTCGCGGTTGCCCAGGATGTTGGTGGAGTACCAGCCCCGCAGGCCCAGCATCCGGGCCTTGAGGCCGGGCGCGATCAGCGTCTTCATCAGGGTCTGGCCGGTCTTGAAGTCCTTGCCGGCGACGGGAACGCCCCGGATGCGGGACAGCTCCTCCATGCACGGCAGGTCCACGGTGAGGTTGGGTGCGCCGTTGGCGAAGGGCACGTCGCTCTGCAGCGCCGCGTAGGCGTAGATCTGGCTGGGGGCGATGGCGTCGTCGTCGGCCTTCAGCCCCGCTTCGAAGGATTGGATCGACTCGTGCACGGACGTGGGCGCCGAGAACGCCTCGGTCGATCCGCACCACACCATCACCAGCCGGTCGCAGTGGTGGGCGCTGCGGAAGCTCTCGATGTCGTCCATCAGGGCCTGGGCCTGGTCCCATTTGGACGCCGACGGCTTCACCCGGACCCCGTCGAGGCGGCTGACCCAGCGCCGGTCGAACACCGCGTCCATGGCGACCACGCCCTCGAGCTCGGCCGAGATGCCCCCCAGATCGCCCTCCTCCAGAACGCCGCAGGCGCGGGCCGCCTCCAGCACGTTGGCCGAAAGGGGATCCCAGCCGCCGAAGACCAGGTCGTCCAGTCCGGCCAGCGGCACGAACTCCCTGATGGGGGGGTTGCGGTTCTCGGGCTTGGTTCCGAGCCGGATGTGGGCCATCTGGCTGATCGAGCCGATGGGCGGGCTCAGGCCCCGGCGGGCCGCGATCACGCCGGCGACGAAGGTGGACGCCACCGCCCCCATACCCGGCGTCAGCACGCCGAGACTGCCGGTCGCGGGGGCGATCCGTCGGGCTGCGGGAAGTGTCATGGCAGTCAACATAAGGGACAGTTCAGCCGATGGCATATCGACCGGGGGCGCTATGCGGCGGCGGGGCGCGCCGCTCCAGGCGGTTGCCGAGCCCCATCAGCCCGACGTGCTGTGCGAGACGGCGGCTCGGGCCGGGATGGTCGGTGCTCCCGGTGGTGCAGGCCGAGTGTGTGAGCAGCCCCTCGTCCGCCGTGAGATCCTGGCCCGGTGCCGTCGCCGTTGGGATGGCAGTGGCCGGTAGGTTGGCGCTGTCCACCCGGCTACGAGAGGGGCGCCGAATGAGCAGCGCAGAGGCCGCGTACACGGTCCTGAAGGCCCAGGAGGCCACGGAGCGAGGGCGTGGCGACTGGTTCGAGATCACCCAGGAGCAGATCAGCGCCTTCGCCGACTGCACCTGGGACCACCAGTTCATCCACATCGACGAGGAGCGGGCCAAGGCCGAGACGCCCTTCGGGGGCACCATCGCCCACGGGTTCCTCACCCTGTCGATGATCACCCACCTGATGCAGTCGGTCCCGTCGGACACGCCGCGGCTCGACGGCGCGGTCATGGGCATCAACTACGGCCTCGACCGGGTGCGCTTCATCAGCCCCGTCAGCCGGGGAAAGCGGGTGCGGGCCCACGCGGTGGTCAAGTCGGTGGAGCTCAAGGCGGCATCCGTCCAGACCGTGACCACCATCACCGTCGAGATCGAGGACGCGCCCAGGCCGGCGCTGGTGGCCGACTGGGTGACCCGGACGGTGTTCGACTCGTAAGCACCTGCAACGCCGCCGCGGCGCCCGAGGCGGGGGAGGACCGATGAACACCTACCCGGTGCGGGTCGGCAGCTGCCTGTTCACCATGGTCGACCCCGAACGCGGCCACGAGGTGGCCTACAACCGCTGGTACGAGCGCGACCACTTCTACGCCGGGTGCCTGATCGGGCCGTGGCTGTTCGCGGGCCGCCGCTGGGTGGCCACCCGCGACCTCAAGGACCTGCGGTTCCCGGAGGACTCGCCGCTGGCCGCGCCGGTCGACGCCGGCTCCTACCTGGCCATCTACTGGGTCCACGAGGGCCGCCACCGCGAGCACTTCGCGTGGGCCATCGACCAGGTGGTGGACCTGTACAAGGACGGTCGGGGCTTCCACAACCGGGTCCACGCCCACACGGTGCTGCTCCATGAGCCGTGGTCGCACTACCGCGACGACGATCCCGTGCCCGTCGAGTTGGCCCTCGACCACCCCTACCAGGGCCTGGCCGTGGTGGCCCTGGACCCGGCCGACGGCACCGACGTCGACGGGCTCAACACCCACCTGCGCGACGAGGCGCTGCCCGCGTTGATGGACGGCTCGGCCATCGCCTCGATGGTGTCGTGGCGCTACATCGATCCGGTCGGCGGCGAGACCGAGCGGGCCCCCATGGACCTCGGCACCCCGGCCGGGCCGGCCGAGCGCCAGGTGCAGATGTTCTTCCTCGACGGTGATCCCGCCCAGAGCTGGGACCGCTTCCGGGCCTACGCGGCCTCGCTGGCAGACGGCGGCGTCGGGCACGTCGTGTTCGCGGCGCCGTTCCTGCCCACCATCGTCGGCACCGACACCTACACCGACCGGCTCTGGTGAGCGGTCGCGAGAGGAGGCCCGAGCCATGATCCTCGAAGGACGAACCGTGCTGGTGGTGGGCGTCGGCCCCGGACTGGGCGCCAGTTGCGCCCGTCTGGCCTTGCGCGACGGCGCCAACGTGGCGGTGATGGCCCGCAACGCCGAGCGCCTGGCCGGGGCCGCGGCCGATCTCGACCCCACCGGCGACCGGGTGGTCGCCTGCGCGGGCGACGTCGCCAGCCAGGAGGACTGCACCGCCGCGGCCGATGCCGCCGCCGAGCGTTTCGGGGCGCTCCACGCCGTGGTCAACGTGGCGGCCCTCGACACACAGAAGGGCGCGTGGCACCGCACGACGGACGAGGACTGGAAACTCAACCTCACCGTCAACGTGCTCGGCGCGGTGCACGTGGTGCGGGCGGTCGAGCCCCACTTCGTCGCGGCCGGCGGGGGGTCGGCGGTGCTGATCGGGTCGCAGGCCTCGATGCGGCCGGTGCCGGAGTTCCCCCAGAGCCCCTACGGAGCGGCCAAGTCGGCGCTGCTGTCGCTGGCCCGCGACCTGGCCGCGGAACTGGGCCCGTCCGGGATCAGGGTCAACACGGTTGTTCCGAGTTGGATGTGGGGGCCCAACGTCGAGCTCTACTGCGAGTGGCAGGCAGGCAAGAGGGGCGTCACCGTCGAGGAGGTCAAGCACGAGATCGCCCAGGGGATGGCCCTGCGGGAGATGCCCACCGACTCCGACGTGGCCGAAGCGGTCGTGTTCCTGGCGTCGCAGCGGGCCCGGATGATCACGGGCCAGACGCTGGTGGTCAACGCCGGGCACTTCTTTCCGGTGGCCTGACCGAGCCCGTCCGGCGCCGCGCGAGATTGCCACTTGCAATCGTTCTACGGCTGCGCCAATATCCTTCGATAATACTGGATATTGCGATTGGAGGTCAGTTCCTCGCCATTGAGCCGCGCCGGTGACGACATCCGACCACGGGTGCCGTCACCGGCGCGGATTCTGCTTTCGATGCCTGGACCGCGACGCTTGCCGGTGGACGGCCGCGGCACACGACTAGCATCTGACCGGCTATGGACACGGGCACCGCAGCTCACGATCCCGCGGCCGAGGCGGCCGCCGTCGTCGGCGACGGATACGACGTGCGGGTGCTGGAGCCGAGCCCGCCTGCGGTGGCCGAGGGCCCCTTCTGGGCCGACGACCCAGCCGACCCCTCACCCCGAGGCGCCGGCCCGGTGGTGACGCCACATTCGGGCGGCGATCTGAGCTGGGACGATCTCATCGCGGCCCGGCCGGATCTGGCCGGATTCGCGGCCGGACGGTGGCTGGGCGCCCGCCGGCGCCTTCCCGACCTGCCCGGCCGGTACCCGTCGGCGCTGTTCGACTTCCACCGGCTGGCCTACGCGGTCGTGGCCGAGGCCCGCTACCAGTCCAATGGCAAGTTCGGCCTGCGGTACACGCGCCGCGGCTTCGGCACGCCCTTCTTCGGCGAGGACGTGCAGGTCCGGGTGGCGGGCGACCGGCTGGTGGTGCAGGCCGCGGGCCGGGCCCGCTCCACGGCGGTGACCACGCTGCGCGAGGCCGGAGAGTTCGCGGGCGTGGACCCGGGCACCACCGCTCGGGAGCACGACAGCCCCGAGCTGGGCGACATCGACCGTCCGCTCGACGCGCGGGCCGAGGTCGGCGACTTCCTGGGCGCGTGGTTCGGCCTGGCCGCCGCAGCGCTCGAGGAGTTGCGCTTCTCGCCCGGGGTGGCCGACCCCGAGCGGGTGCAGCTGTGGCCCGGGCACTTCGACCCGGCCATCGCGGCCGGCGACGCCGACGCGGGCCGGCGGGCCACCTACGGCTTCTCGCCCGGGGACCGCTCCCACGACGAGCCCTACGTCTACGTGGCCGCCTGGGCTGACGTCGACCGGTCCGACCCGTTCTGGAACGAGAAGGACTTCAACGGAGCTTCCTTGCCCTACCGGACGCTGGCCGCCGCCGACGACCACCACGCCGCCGCGGTCGGATTCCTCAAGGACGGCTACAACCGCCTCAACCGCTGATCGCGCCGCGCAGACCCTGGTCCTCGACAAGGCGCACCAGATCGGGCGGCCGGTACTGCAGGGCGTCGAAGGCGGCCAGGTCGGCGCCAGCCCCGGAGTCGTCGCCCTGCTGCCACCGGGCGAAGGCCCGGTACACAAGTCCCGCGGGGCTGGCCGGATCGGCATCGAGGGCGGCATCCAGGTGCTCGACGCCGAGCGCCAGCAGTTCCGGGTCACCGCTGCGAACCAGCAGCCAGCCCCGGCCGGCGAGGACGTCGGGGTCGTCGGGGCGGGACTCGAGGACCCAGTCGAGGAACTGCACGGCATCGAGCAGGTCGCCCCGCGCCGCCAGAGCCTCCGCAGCGACCAGAGCGTCGTCCACGCCGAGCGCGGTCTCTCCGAAGGCGGGGCGCTCCCCGATCGCAGCCAGACCGTCGACGACCTGCAGCACGGCCGCGTGGCGGGCCTCGGTGACCCGCTCGCGCACCCTGGCCTGAGCCAGCAGGTCCTCGGCGTAAGGGGGCGGGTCGAGGGAGTCGAACACGGCCAGTTCCGACGCCGCGCCGGATCCGTCCCCCTGGTCCAGAGCTACGATGGCCCGGAACAGCCGGGCGTCGGGGTAGGCGGGGTCCACCGCGATCGCGTCGTCGAGATACACCACCGCCGTGTCCGGATCGCCGCGGCGCGACGTGAGCCAGCCCCGGTAGGTGAGGGCCTCGGCGCTGGACGGCTGGAGCTCGAGTGCCTCGTCGTAGGCGGCGATGGCGCCCTCGATGTCGCCTTCGCCCAACCGGCTCTGGGCCTCGAAGATCAGCTCGCGGGTCGTGGCCCGTATCTCGCCGGTGATCGAGCCGTCGCTGCCGCGGCTGCCCGACGAACGGGCCACGAGCAGGCCCGCCGCGCCGGCCACGACCACCACGGCGACCGTCCACACCGCCGCGTTGCGCCGGCGCCGCCGCACCGCCGTCGGCGGCTGGGGGGTGTCCCGGGCCGGACGCCGGTCCGATCGCAGCATCCCCACCACGACGGCCGCGATGCCGCCGCCGGCGAGCACGGGAAGGACCCACACCAGGCCGGTGATGCCCGACCCCGACGGGTTGTAGTCGATGTCGACGTCGTAGGCGGCCACCAGCCGGTCCCGGATGAAGGCGTCGCTGCGGCCCTCGTCCACCCACACCGCCATCTGTCGCCGGATCTCGCGGGCCACCGGCACGTCGCTCTCGGCCACCGACTGGCCCGCGCACACCGGGCAGGCGAAGTCCTCCGCCAGAGCCCGGACCCGGTCGGCGTTGGTCTTGGGAGGGCCCTCGTCCAGCGCGCCGTACACGAACGCCGCCGCGGCCACCACGACAGCGGCGACCCAGCTTGCCGTTCGCCAACTCATGGCGCCGCGGAGAGCCGAGCGATCACGTCGTCGATGCCGTCGGCGGTGACCCCGCCCAGCTGCTTCCACACCGCCACCCCCGAGGGTGCCACGAGGTAGGACTCGGGCACGCCGGTCACGCCGTAGGCGACGGCTGCCCGGCTCGCGCCGGCGGCCACCACGGGCCAGTCGCCGCCGTGGGCCGCGAAGAACTCCCGCACGTTCTCGACGGTGTCGTCGAACACCACCGACACGATCCGGGCGTCGCCGGCTGCCGAGTGGCGCTCGTCGAACTCGACCAGTTCGGGGTGTTCCATGATGCAGGGCACGCAGGTGCTCTGGAAGAAGTTGACGACAACCCACCGGCCGCGCCAGTCGTCGAGGTCGAAGGGCTCGCCTGTGACCGTCATCCCGACGACGGGGGGCGCCAAGCCGCCCAGGATGGGGCTGGACGCCTTGCGCTCGAACGCAGAGTCGCGGGTGGCCAGCACCGCCACCAGCGCAGCAGCTGCCACGGCGACCGGCAACGCGATCCAGAGCGACCGCCGGCGCCGGTCCCGGCCCCGGCTGTTCATGCCGGCGCCTCCGAGGCGGCGGCCTCGGCGGGCGCCCGGCGCTTGGATCGGGAGGGCAGCAGCGACAGCAGAGTGCCGGCAGCCATCACGATTCCGCCCAGCCACAGCCACGCCACCAGCGGCTGCACAGTGACCCGCAGGATCACCCGGTCCGGACCCGGCTCGTCCGGGAAGGTCAGCACCGACAGCGCAACGTCGTCGCGCAGCGTGGAGCGCACCGACGGGATCCCGATCGTCTGGGACGCGAACGGGTAGGTGGCGATGGCCGGACCGTATGTCTTGGCGTCATCGACCCGGACGAATGCCACCCGCTCGGTGCGGTTGTCGTGCAGCACCACCGCCGAGCCCAGGTAGACGACCTCATGGCCGGCGAACGTGGCGCGTCGGCCGACCTCCAGATCGAACTCGGCCTGGCGGACATAGGACTGGCTGGCCGCGAAGGCCACGGCCACCAGCACCACGCCCAGGTGAACGATCATGCCGCCGTTGGTCCTCCCCACCAGGCCGCGCCACCGGTGGCGGCGCACGGCCAGGAGGATCTGGCGCAGCGCGGCACCGCCCGCGAAGCCGCCCAGGCCGAATGCCAGCAGCGCCGCCCAGCCCCGGGCCCCGGCGACGACCGACGACACCAGTGCCGCCGCCGCGATCCACATCGGCGCCACCAGCCTCCGGGCCAGCAGTTCCGTCGGCGGGCGTCGGCCCTCGGATCCCCAGGGCAGCATGGGCGCCACGGCCATCAACAGCAGCAGCGCGAAGCCGATTGGCCGGGTCATCCGGTCGAAGTACGGGTTGCCCACCGAGACGGTGCGGCCGTCGAAGGCCTCCACCAGCAGCGGGAACACCGTGCCGAGCAGCACCACGAACGCGAACGCGGCGAACAGGGCGTTGTTGGCCAGGAAGGCGCCCTCGCGCGACACCGGCGCCGCGATCCGGCCCGGCGTGCGCAACTGGTCGCCCCGCCAGGCGATGAGGGCCAGCGACACCGCCACGATGACGGCGAAGAAGCCGAGGACGGCAGGGCCGATGCCCGACTCGGTGAAGGAGTGGACCGACGCCAGCACGCCCGAGCGGGTGAGGAAGGTCCCCAGGATCGTCAGCGAGAACGTGGCGACCACCAGGGACAGGTTCCAGACCCGCAGCATCCCGCGCCGCTCCTGCACCATCACCGAGTGCAGGTAGGCGGTGCCGGTCAGCCACGGCAGCAGCGAGGCGTTCTCCACCGGGTCCCAGGCCCAGTAGCCGCCCCATCCCAGCGTCTCGTAGCTCCACCAGGCGCCGAGCACGATGCCGAAGGTCAGGAAGCCCCAGGCGGCCACCGTCCAGCGCCGGGTGGCGGCCAGCCAGCCCTCGCCGAGGCGTCCGGTTGCCAGCGCGGCCACCGCGAAGGCGAAGGGCACGGTGAACCCCACGTAGCCGAGGTAGAGGATCGGCGGGTGGAACGCCATGAGGATGTGGTTCTGGAGCAGCGGATTGGGGCCGGGGCCGTCGTAGCCGGGCGGGACCTCCACCCCGATGAAGGGGTCGGCCGGACCCACCATGAGCGCGAGGAAGAATGCGCTGACAGCGAACATCACCAGCATCGCCCAGGCCACCATCGGGTCGCCCGGGCGGTGCCCGCGGACCTCGAGCCCGTTCTCCGGGTCGTCTCGGCCGATCCCCCGGCGGGCGGCTGGTCGGTGGCCGCGGAACTTGACGGCCACCGCCGCCGCGTAGCCGCACAGCACCAGGGCCCACAGCAGTATCGACCCCTCCAGTGCCGACCACAGGGTGGCCACGTTGAACAACGGCGGTGTGGCCGACGAGCCGTGCTCGGCCACGAACTTCACCGTGAAGTCCCGGGTGATCAGTGCCCGCTCCATGACGATCACGGCGACTACCACCGCGCCCGCCATCATGAACGTCAGTTGGCGGGCGTAGCGCATCCAGTGCCGCAGCCGCCCGGCGATTCCCGCGCCGGTCGCCACCAGGCCCAGCAGGGCCGCGCCCAGCCCCGCGGAGACGGCCGCCGAGCCGACGGCCACGTTGCTCATGGCTGCTGTCGGCTCACGGCTGCGAGGCGCCCTCCTCGGCGTCGGTGATGCGCTCGTCGTAGCCGTCGCGGCCGCGGTAGTCGTTGTCGTGCTTCACCAGCATCCGGTCCGACGCGAAGTGCCAGCCGTCGGAGGCGATCGCCGGCCCCGGGCCGGGACCCTGCTGCCAGGCCCCCTCCAGCACGACGGGCACGCCGGGCTGGAACAGCTCTGGCGGGTCGCCGGTGTGGACCACGTCGACCTCGGCCCCGTTGAACCCGACGGTGAAGGCCAGCACCGGACGGTCTTCGAAGAAGGCGTCCGCCGGCTCGAACAGGGGGGTCCCCTGAAGGCGGAAGCGCTGCGAGGCCAGGTCGTCGCGCCGCTCCACCGCCTCGTCGGCGTTGTAGAAGAACAGGGCCGAGTCGCCGAGCAGGTTCGAGACGAGCAGCGCCACCCCTGCGGCCACGGCCACGATCACCAGAGCGGCTGTGCAGCGCCGGGCCCGGGCCGAGCGCACGGCCGGCCGGGGAACCAGCGGCGAGAGCTCCTCCCCCTCGACGTCCGTGCTCCTGGTGCCGGTGGACTCCGGCAGTGCCGCGGCGCCGTCCATGGTCTGCTAATCCTCGTTCTCGTCGGAGACGGCCCGGGCTCGGCGCACCAGCCGCCGGCCCCGCACCACCAGGCTGGCCGCGTAGACGGCGCCGGCGGCCAGCGTCACGCCCCAGGCGCCGAGCACGTAGGCGGCCTGGCTCACCGGCCGGCCTCGGCCCGCCGGGCAGCCAGCGCGGTCTCCAGATCGCGAGCCTGCAACTGCCGTTCGAGCCAGCCGATGCGGAAGCGGTGCACCATCATCCACCAGATGGCCAGCGCGGCCACCACCAGCGCCAGGAACAGGGTGAACAGCGTGAGATCCTCCAGCTTGCCCTCGGTCAGCGACGACTGCTGGTGCAGAGTGCGGTTGGCCCACCAGTTCACCGACCGGTTCACGATCGGGATGTTGACCCCGCCGACCAGCCCGACCACGGCGGCCCGGGTGGCCACCGCGGCCGGATCCCCGCCCAGGGCCCGGACCGACAGGTACCCGACCATCACCAGGAACAGGATGAGGGTGGTGACGAGGCGCACGTCGCCCCACTCCCAGTAGGCGCCCCAGGTGGGCCGGCCCCAGAGCATGCCGGTGACCAGCGTGAGACCGCACAGCAGGACCCCGACCTCGGCGCCGGCGTGGGCGGTGGTGTCCCACCACGCCGACCGGCGCCACAGCCACATCACCGAGCCGGCCGCGGTCAGCCCGAAGGCGGTGTAGGCCCCCAGGGCCGAGGGAACATGCACGAAGATGATGCGCACCGCGTCGCCTTGGACGTCGTCGGCGGGCACGGTCAACAGGCCCAGCGCGGCCACTGCGGCGATGCCGGCGAGAGTGGCTGAGCCGAGCCACCGGGTGAAGCGCGAGCCGGCGCGCGCCGGGCTGTCCAGGTACGAGACGACCGGCGAGCCGGACGGCTCTACCGTCTGCGCCGGGGGCGTCATGCGTCCTCCAGCAGGGGGCCGTAGGCGACCGCGCCCACCGCCACGTTCACCGCCGCGAAGCCGGCCAGCAGCCCGACCCAGGACCACCCGCCGACCGCGACGGTGCCGAGACCGTCGGCGAATGCCCGGGTGGCCGCGATCAGCACCGGCGCCGACACCGGGAGCAGCAGGATCGGCAGGACCGTCTGATGGGCTCGCACTCCTGCTACCACAGCACCGAGCAGGCTACCGGCGGCTGACAGCCCCACGGTGGCGGCGACGCAGGCCGCGGCCACCAGCGGAACCGATTCGATCGCCGCTCCGTACAGCAGCACCGCGCCCGGCACCACCAGCGCCTCCACCGCCAGCAGCTGCACCGCCACGGCGGCGGCCTTGCCGGCGAAGGCGGCCGCCGGAGCCATCCCGCTCAGCAGCAGCACCCGGCGGGCGCCGTCGGCCGACTCCAGCGCCACCGACCGCTGCGCCGCCACAACGGTGACGAACAGCACCGTCATCCACAGCAGTCCCGGCGTGGCCAGCCGCAGGGCGGGCCGGTTGGCGTCGAGGGCGAAGCCGAACAGCACCAGCACGAGCAGCGCGAACGGCAGGACCTGGCCCAGCGTCGTTCGTGCCCGCCACTCGATGCGCAGGTCCTTGGCCGCCACCAAGCCGGCGTCGCCTGCGAACGTCCTCATAGCACGCCAGGCGCTCATGTCGTCGGCCCCGGGGTCAGCGTCCCGCCCGCCATCGCCAGCGTGCGGGTGGCGAGGCCGGCGGCCGGCCCCGCCTCATGGGAGGCCAGCACGACGGTGGCCCCCGCCGCGGCCGCGGCCGTCACGATGTCGTCCAGGATCTCCCGGCCCTCGACGTCGAGCCCGGCGTGGGGCTCGTCCAGCAGCCACAGCTCGGGACGGCGCACCACGATCGCGGCCAGCGCCACCCGGCGGCGCTGGCCCGCCGACAGCCGGGCGGCGGGCACGTCTCTCAGCCGGGCGGGCAGGCCGAGGCGGTCGAGCGCGCCACCGACGTCGGCGGCGCCCACCCGGCAGGCGCGGGCCCAGACGCGCAGATTCTCGGCCGCACTCAGATCCCCGTAGAGAGAAGTGTCGTGGCCCAGCAGACCGACCCGGCGGCGCACTCGGGCCCGGTCGGCGTCGAGATCGCAGCCCAGCACCTCCGCCTGCCCCGCTGCCGGACGCAGCAGCCCGGCGCACAGGTGCAGCAGGGTCGACTTGCCCGCACCGTTGGGACCGCTCACCAGAACCACCTCGCCGCGGTCGACGCCCAGGTCGGCCCCGGCCAGCGCCGGGAAGCCCCCGAGCAGCACGACGGCGCCGCGCAGGCTCACCACGGTCACCGGGTTGCCGATCGCTCCGGGATGCCGACGGGGGCCTGAGCCATCCTCCAAGCGTAAGCGGCCCGCAGGAGGCCGAGCCGAGACGCAGCCCGCCGGGGGCGTCGCAGAGGTCCGGGCCCGGAGCACACACAGCGAGACGCAGCCCGCCGGGGGAAGGGGCTTCGCCGCTGCCGGTGTGACGCAGCAACCATGTGAGGCCGCCTCCTCGGAGGAAGGCTCC
The DNA here is from genome assembly GCA_028819505.1 of Acidimicrobiaceae bacterium. Classification (GTDB taxonomy): domain Bacteria; phylum Actinomycetota; class Acidimicrobiia; order Acidimicrobiales; family Aldehydirespiratoraceae; genus Aldehydirespirator. The sequence continues at coordinate 60,626 of JAPPLH010000003.1, read as the reverse complement.
TCACGGACCTGCCGGGTGCGGCTTCCCGGGATGGCCGCCTCGTCGATGTGCATGTCCCTCGAGGAGGACGGCTGTGGCTCGGTAGCGTGCTCCCCCATGGCTTGCACGATCTTCGCGCGTCTCGGTCGGGTTCTGGCAGCGTTGCTGGCAGGCGCTGCGCTGGCGGCCGTCCTCGGCTGCGGCGCCGGCTCCTCCGACGATCGAGGCGCCGCCGTCGAGCAGGGCGAATCGCTGTCCGGCCCCCAGTCGGCGGGCGAGCCGTCCGTGGAGGACGCGGGGGCCGGCACGGACGGCGGCTCGGACGGCGGCGGGGACGGCGACGCCCGGCAGCCGGAGGAGCAGAGCCCCGGAGAGGGCGACTCGACCCCCCTCCCCGACGAGGTGCCTGCGGATGCCTCCGCCGCGACCGCCGAACCTGGCGGGTCGATCCGCTCGACGCCCCGCGAGGATGTGCCCAGCGCGCTGCGCGACCGCGGCCACCCCGACCATCCCGAGCCGCTCATCGACCTCTCGGAGATTCGTTCCGGGGGGCCGCCGCCCGACGGGATCCCGCCCCTGGAGGACCCCGCCTTCGAGCCGGCCGGCGAGGTGGACTGGCTGGCGGAGGTGGAGCCGGTGCTCGCGCTGGAGATCAACGGCGACGCCCGGGCCTACCCGCTTCGCATCATGACCTGGCACGAACTCGTGAACGGCACTGTCGGCGGGGTTCCGGTGACGGTGTCGTACTGCCCGCTGTGCAACTCCGCGGTGGCCTACGACCGGCGGGTGGGGGATCGCATCCTGGACTTCGGAACGTCGGGCGAGCTGTTCAACTCGTCGCTGGTGATGTACGACCGCCAGACCGAGAGCCTGTGGTCGCACTACACCGGGACCGCGGTCGCCGGCCACCTGACGGGCATCGAACTGGATCTGATCCCGGTGCAGACGGTGTCGTTCCGTAGCTTCCTGTCGACATACCCGCAGGGCCACGTGCTGAGCCTCGACACCGGCCACTCCCGGTCGTACGGGCAGAACCCGTACGAGTTCTACGATTCCAGCGGACGGCCCTTCCTGTTCAGCGGCCCCTTCGACGAGCGCCTCGAACCTCTGGCGCGTGTGCTGGCGCTCCGCGCCGACGGCGAGGGCGCGGTGATCCCGCTGGACGTCCTGGCTGAGCGCCGTGTCGTGCCGTTCTCCTTCGCCGGCCGTGAGCTGGTGGCCCTGTTCGAGCCGGGCACGGCCAGCGCGCTCGACAGCCGCAACATCGCCGAGGGCCGCGACGTCGGGGCCACCGGGGTGTTCGTCCGCTCGGTCGAGGGGCGGCCGTTGGATCTGTCGGCGAGCACCGGCGGCGGTTTCGTGGACGCGACCACCGGTGCGACCTACGACATTCTCGGCCGACCGGCGGCGCAGGGCGCCGCTGCGCTGGCGCCCGTCGAGCACCTCGACACGTTCTGGTTCGCAACGGCCGCGTTCTATCCCGAAGCCGAGATCATCGGGCAGTAGACTGCGCCAGATCCCGGCCTCGGGAGAATTCCGGCAATCAAGCCTCGACCGACGGCGCCGGGTTGGCTTGAATTCGGGACGGGCGGGTCGCAGCGAACAAGTGCGGGGATCAGGCGCCGAAGGTTCGGGGGCGCCGGTAGGTGGCGCCGACGATCCGGCCGTCGCTCACGTCCAACTCCCAGATGGACCCCTTCTTGCAGCGTCCGAGCTCTGCGATGTCGAGCACGTACTGGTCCAGCACCCAGAGCAGGCCGGGGATCACGTCGCCGTGGCTGCACAGCACCGAGTCGCCCTCGGCGCCGGCCAGCGAGCCCAGCAACTCGAACGCGCCGGCGACGTAGGACCCCTCGGCGAGCTCGTCGCATGTCTCGACGGGCAGGCGCAGGGTGCGTCCCAGCGGCACGACGGTGTCCACGCAGCGCACGTACGGGCTCGACAGGATGCGACGCACCGGCCGGGAGGCCAGGGCCGCGCCGATGGCCTCGGCCTGCATCCGCCCGTGGTCGTCCAGCGGTCGCTCGAAGTCGTTGCCGACCCAGGCCATCCGGTTGCCCGCGTCGGCATGGCGCACGAGATGCAGCATCGGCCCGACGCTCTAGGCGTCCACGGCGACGCGTCCGCCCCCGCCGCCTCCCGCCGCTGCGCTGAGGCCCCTCCTCGACACGCCGTTAGTCTAGGCGTGTGGCCGTCACGGAAGCGGAGGTGATCGAGGCCCTCCGACCGGTGGAGGACCCCGAACTGCACCGCAGCATCGTCGACCTCGGCATGTACCGGGGCGCCACCATCGACGGCGGCCACGCCGGCGTGCGGATCGCGCTCACGGTGGCGGGCTGCCCGCTGCGCGGCGAGATCCAGCGCCGGGTGACCGACGCGCTGCTCGATCTCGACGGCGTGGCCGCGGTCACCCTGGACTTCACCGTGATGAGCGACGCCGAGCGGGCCGAGTTGCGCACCAAGCTGCACGGCAACCCGGCCGCCACCGCCGGATCCGCCCCTGCCCACGGCCACGCCGAGGGCCGGGCCATCCCGTTCGCGGAGCCCGGCAACGCGACCCGCACGCTGCTGATCGCCTCGGGCAAGGGCGGCGTGGGCAAGTCGTCGGTCACCGCCAACCTGGCCATCGCCCTGGCGGCGCTGGGCCGCTCGACGGCGGTCGTGGACGCCGACGTGTGGGGCTTCTCGATCCCGAGGATGCTGGGCGTGGACCGGGCCCCGGTGGTGATCGACGACATGATCGTCCCGCCGGAGGTGCACGGCGTGCGCTGCATCTCGATGGGCTTCTTCGCCCAGGAGGACCAGCCGGTGATCTGGCGGGGCCCGATGCTGCACAAGGCTCTCGAGCAGTTCCTCACCGACGTGTTCTGGGACGATCCCGACTTCCTGCTGGTAGACCTCCCGCCCGGCACCGGCGACATCTCGCTGTCGCTGGCGCAGTTCCTGCCACGGGCCGAGGCCTACGTGGTGACCACGCCCAACCCCGCGGCCCAGAAGGTGGCCCAGCGCTCGGCGTTCATGTTCTCCAAGGTGAACATCGCCGTGCGGGGCGTGATCGAGAACATGTCGTGGTTCACCGGCGACGACGGCAAGCGCTACCAGCTCTTCGGCTCGGGCGGCGGAGCGGAACTGGCCCGCATTCTCGACGTGGATCTCATAGGCCAGGTACCCATGACCATCCCGCTGCGCGAGGGCAGCGATCACGGTCGGCCCATAATGGCGGTGGATCCCGGTTCTGAAGCGTCGTCGGTCTTCGCGGCGATGGCGTCGTGGATCGAAGCCCACGGACCCACCAAACGAACCCATCCCGAGTTGAAGATCGTCTGAGAGGCCGAGCGAATAGGCGAGCGATACACCCCGTACGGGCGAGGCCGTGGCCCGAGCGGCCCGTGAGCGAAGCGAACAAGAGCGGGAGTGTCACGGCTTCGACGCCACAGACTTAACCTGTTCGTGGACGCTTCTGAAGGAGAACTGAGTGGAGCTTCGCATCGGCATCGCCGACAACCCCCAGTCCATCACCGTGAACCTTCCCGACGACGCCGACCGCGAGGACATCAAGGCGTCCGTCGAGGCAGCTCTGAAGGGCAAGGCCCCGGTGCTGTGGCTGACCGACGACAAGGGCCGGGAGATTGCGGTGGCCGCGTCGCGCATCACCCATGTTGAGATGGGCCCGCCCGGCTCCCACCCCATCGGCTTCGGCTGAGAGGCCCGGCGGAGAGCCGCAGCGGTGGTCGGTCTCGCGGAGTTGGCCCGGGCCGGCACCGCGCTCGACGAGCGCTCCATCGATCATCTGCACCGGCTGGTGGGCTCGTGGGCGCCGCTGGCCGACCTCTCCTTCGGGGATCTGCTGCTGTACGCCCCCTGCGTCGCCGGATTCGATCCGGCGGCGATGGCGGGCGCCCCGGATCTGGCCGCCGACGAGGCCGTCAGCGCCGGCGGTGACTTCGTGGTGCTGGCCCACGCCCGGGCCAACACCGGGCCCACCGTTCATGAGGTCGACCCGGTGGGCACCATCGTTCACGGGTCCGCCCTGGCCTGGCTGCGGGCCGCGATGGACACCGGCGAGGCGGGCGAGGCGGAGGTGGCGGAGGCCGGTCCGCTGTCCGTCGTGGGCGACGACACGGTAGTGGAGGAGGCGGACAGCCTGCCGCGGCGCGACCACCGCCGGGTCGTGGACTATGTGCCCGTCCGTTGCGACGACGCGCCGGTGGCGGTGCTCTCGCGCGAGGCGGCGCCGGCGCCCATCCGCCACGAGAATCCGCTGGAGACCGTCTACCGCGGTCTGTACAGCCGTTTCGCGCGGATGATCGCCGAGGGCGCGTTCCCCTACGAGCGCATGGAGCGGGTCGGCGAGTTCCGCGAGCCCCGTGTCGGCGACGGGGTGCTGTTGCTGGACCGGGAGGGCCGGATCAGCTACGCCTCGCCCAACGCCCGCAGCGCCCTGCACCGCCTGGGCGTGACGCGCCCGGTGCCGGGCAGCCGTCTCGGCGATCTGGGACTGGACGACACGGTGATCCGCCGCTCGTTCTGGCGCCGGCGTTCCACGGTGGCCGAGTTCACCGCCGGATCGATGATCGTGGTCGTGCTGCGGGCCTACCCCATGGTGGCCGAGGACCGGATCACCGGGGCGGTGGCGATGCTCCGGGACGTGTCCGAGCTGCGCCACCACGACCGCCTGCTCCTGTCCAAGGATGCGACCATCCGCGAGATCCACCACCGGGTCAAGAACAACCTGCAGACGGTGAGCTCGCTGCTGCAGCTCCAGGCTCGCCGCCTGGGCAGCGCGGAGGCGAAGGCAGCCGTCGAGTCCTCGGTGCGGCGGGTCTCGTCGATCGCCATGGTTCATGAGCATCTCGCTCTCGACACCGCCTCCGAGCTCGACTTCGATGAGATCGTGGGCCCGCTTGTGCGCCTGGTGGAGGACGGGCTCGCCCCGGTGGAACGGCCCCTCAAGATCCAGGTCGAGGGGGCCGTCGGCGAGATCGACGGCGAGACGGCGATGCCGCTGGCGGTGGTGCTGGTGGAGCTGGTGCAGAACGCCTTCCAGCACGCCGCACCCCCCGCGGGCGCGGGGGAGCTTGTCGAGGTGCGCCTGGCCCGCACCGCCAGCACGTTGACCATGCGCATCGCCGACGACGGGCCCGGTGTGGGCGAGGGCTTCTCCCTGGACCGCGACGCCGGGCTCGGCCTCACCATCGTGCGCACCTTCGTGGTCCACGACCTCGGCGGCTCGATCACCATCAAGGCCGCATCGGCCGAGACGCCCCGCGGCACCGTGATCGAGGTGACCGTCCCCCGCCGATCGGTCCCCTCACCGGTCGGCTAGCAGTGGCGTGCGCTAGGCGCTCCGGACTTGGGCGGCCGAGTCGAGGCGGAGCTCCTCGATCGACTGCTCGCGCATCTTGAACTTCTGGATCTTGCCGGTGATGGTCATGGGGAAGGTGTCGGTGAGCTTGATGTAGCGGGGCACCTTGTAGTGGGCGATGGTGCCGCGGCAGAAGTCCTCGATGTCGTCGGCAGTGGTGCCGGCGCCGTCGCGCAGCTGGACCCAGGCCATGATCTCCTCGCCGTAGCGGACGTCGGGCACGCCGATGACCTGCACGTCGACGATGTCGGGGTGGGTGTAGAGGAACTCCTCGACCTCGCGGGGGTACACGTTCTCGCCGCCGCGGATGATCATGTCCTTGATTCTTCCGACGATGTTCACGTAGCCCTCGTCGTCCATGACCGCGAGATCGCCGGTGTGCATCCATCCGTCGGCGTCGATGGCCTCCGCGGTGCGCTCGGGCTCGTTCCAGTAGCCCAGCATCACCGAGTAGCCCCGGGTCTGGAACTCGCCGCTGGTGCCGCGGGGCACGATCTCGCCGGTGGCGGGGTCGACGATGCGGATCTCGACGTGGGGATGGACCCGCCCCACCGTGGTCACCCGCTTCTCGAGGGGGTCGTCGGCGGACGTCTGGGTGGACACCGGCGAGGTCTCGGTCATGCCGTAGGCGATGGTGACCTCGCTCATGTTCATCTGGTCCACCACCTGGCGCATGACCTCGATGGGGCACGGCGATCCGGCCATGATCCCGGTTCGCAGCGACGACAGGTCGTAGCCGGCCAGGTCGGGCTCGCCGAGCTCGGCGATGAACATCGTCGGCACCCCGTACAGGCTCGTGCAGCGCTCGGCGGCGACGGCCTCCAGGGTGGCCTTGGCGTTGAATCCGGCGGCGGGGATCACCATGGCGGCGCCGTGGGTGGTGCAGGCCAGGTTGCCGAGCACCATGCCGAAGCAGTGGTAGAACGGCACCGGGATGCACACCCGGTCCTCGGCGGTGTACTTGCAGGCCTCGCCGATGAACAGCCCGTTGTTCAGGATGTTGCGATGGCTAAGCGTGGCGCCCTTGGGGAAGCCGGTGGTGCCGCTGGTGTACTGGATGTTGATGGCGTCGTCGGGCTCGAGTCGCGCGCTGCGCTCTTCGAGCCGGTCCGCGGGCACCGTCTCGGCCGCCTCCAGCAGCGTGTCCCAATCCGGGGTGTGCAGGTATATGACCCGCCCGGCCGGCACCCGGTCCCACACCTCGGCGATCATCGAGCGGTAGTCGCTGGTCAGGAACGACTCCACCGCCACCAGCACCGAGGCCTGGGACTGGTTCAGCACGTACTCGAGTTCCGAGGACCGGTAGGCCGGGTTGACGGTCACCAGGATCGCGCCGATGCGAGCCGTGGCGTACTGCACCAGCACCCACTCGGCGTAGTTCGGGCTCCAGATCCCGACGCGGTCGCCCTTGGCCACCCCGATCCCCATGAGCCCGCGGGCCACCCGGTCGACCTCGCCGGCGAATTCGGTGTAGGTGTAGCGCAGACCCTGCTCCACCGACACCAACGCATCGCGCCCGCCGTGCTCGGCGACCGTTCGGGCCAGGTTCTGCGGGATCGTCTCGGACAGCAGCGGCACCGAAGTCGGCCCTTCGGCGGCTGACAACGTCATTGCGGGCCTCCCTGCGCTAGTTCATCTGAGCTTCCACAAAGTTACGCGGTCGCGGCTATGTCCAGCAGACTCGCTGACCGGTCAGCGGTCTGGGCTCGCCGCCGTTGAGGCGCCTCAGCTCGACGGCGTCGACTCCGCCGAGCATCTCGGCCGCCGAGGACCACGACGATCCCCTGGGCGGTTCGACGCACTCCACCTGGTCCACGGCGCGCTGCGCAGGCGTGCCGGCGGTGAGCGCGGCGTTGATGCGGCGGGCGATCCTCTCCACGAGCGCGATGCCGGCCGACTCGCTCGGGTTGTTGTCCGTCATCACTGTCATGGCGTAGGCGCCGCCGGTCGGGTCGCGCACCGCCCCGGTGGTGCCCAGCCGCCACCCGGCGCCCGACATCGGGAAGAAGCCGTTCTTGAGCGCAGCCTCGTATCCGGCGGGTAGGCCGGCGGTGACCCCCCAACTCTGCGCCGCGCTCACGCCGGACATCCACTCCCATGCCGCCTGCACCGACTCGGTGCTGAGGGGCCCTCCGCCGATGAGGAGCTGCTCCACGAGCCGTGTCCGGTCGCCGGCCGTGGACAGCGTCCGTCCGTACCACGCGGTGTGGCTCGTGCCGACGATCCCGAAGCGCTCGTCCAGCGCCTCCATGCCGGCCGCGCTGCCGAGTTGCAGGTACAACCTGGAGGTGGGCGGGCGGTTGTGGCTGTAGCGCATCATCAACTCGACGTCGGCCGCCTCGGACTCGCTCAGCCGGCGGCCCGCATCCTGGGCGGCCAGCAGCACGCCCGCCAGGACTTGGGCCTTGATGACGCTCGCGGTGGTGATCTCGAGGCTGAAATTGAGGTAATGCCTGCAGCCCGTGCGGTGGTCGTGGACGGCTGCGGTGAACCGGGCGCCGGGATGGGCGGCCATCGTCTCCTCGATGAACGGCCTGTTGAACATGCGGCCGCATCGACCGAAGGACAGTTGGCGACCACGCGGGATGTCGCCGGAAACGGCCACTTCGTTCTCGACTCCCGACGCGGGACGGCTGCCGAGCGCAGCGGGCGCGCCGACGACGCAGAGCGCGGCGGTGCAGGTCAGCCCGATGGCCGTGAGGGCACGGCCCGCCGCCCGTAGCGCCGGTGTCCGCCTCGTTTCGGAACGTGGTCCTGTGCCGGGCATGCTCAATCTACGGGGGGCCGGGTACCTGGGCAGTCGGGCCACGGTAGCCAGCCGCACGCGCGGGCGCGCCGGTCGATCCCGCTGGGCGCCGATGCCGACGGCGTCTAGCCAGCCGCACGCGCGGGCGCGCCGGACGGTTATCCAGGGCACCGACCGGGTTCGGCGCAGGTCGGCCGCACGCGCGGGCGCGCCGGACGGTTCCTGCCGGCAGGCAGTCCGCGCGATCCGGCCGGTCTCGGCGCGGACGTCGCCGCGCTCGTCCGGCCGCACGATTCCTGCCGGCAGGAAGTCTGTGCGAGACTGCCGGGGTGGCAGCGGTGATCGCGCATCGGGGTGCCAGCGAGGCCGCGCCCGAGAACACGGTGGAAGCCTTCCGGCTGGCCCGAGAATTCGGCGCCGACTGGGTCGAGCTCGACGTGCGCCGCACCACTGACGGCGTGGCCGTGGTCCACCACGACGCTCACCTGGCCGACGGCCGGCGGATCGGCCACCTCCACGCCGACGAACTGCCCGACTACGTGCCGAGCCTGGCCGAGGCCCTGGAGGCATGCGAGGGCATGGGAGTGCATCTCGAGATCAAGAACCTGCCCGACGACCCCGACTACGACAGCGAGAACCTCGTGGCCGACGCCGTGGCCGGCCTCATCGCGGCCTATCTCGGCCCGGAGCGGGCCGTGGTGTCGTCGTTCAACGTCGACGCGGCGGTTGCGGTGCGGGCTGTCGATCCGGCCATCCGGACCGCGCTGATCTGCGGGATCGTGGCGCCCGTGCAGGCCGTGGCCCGGGCCAGCGCCCACAGCATGGTGGCTGTACACGCCTTCGACGCCATGTGCGACGCTGCGTTCGTGCGCCGGGCCCACGGCGCCGGGCTGGCCGTCAACGTGTGGACCATCAACGTCCCGGAGCGCATGTCGGAGTTGCTGGCGATGGGAGTGGACGGCCTGATCACCGACGTCCCCGACGTGGCCCGGGCCCTAGTCGACGCAGCCTGAGCCCGAGGCTCCGCGGGAGGAAGCAAGCCGCTCAGGGCAGGACCAGGCGCAGGGCTTCGGGGGCCCAGCGGATCCTCAGGCGGGGCGCCGCGCCGAGGTGGTCGCCGTCGGCCTGGTACGCGACGGGCGGCTCCGCGTTCACGGTCAGGTCCCTCAGGCCCTCGTGGACTGTCGCTCCGGGCAGGCCTCGCACGTCGCCTGAGCGCAGAGCCCTCAGAGCCACCGGCAGCATCCGGTGCAGCGACAGGCTGGGAAGGGTCACGGTTGCCAGGGGCTCGTCGAGGCCGAGGCCCGGCACGAGGTCGAAGCTGCGGCTCCCCAGGTAGGTGTAGGGGTTGAGGTTGAGCACGATTGTCAACAGGCCCTCGGCCAGCGCTTCACCGTCGGCATCGAGCACCCGCATGGGAGGACGTCGCCGGTTGGGCCGCTGCAGCCAGGTGGTCGCCGCCGCGTAGACGAACAGCGGGTGCCCGGCCCAGCGCTTCAGCGGGCCGCGGCTCTCGACCAGCTCCACCACGGCCGCGTCGAACCCGATGCCGCAGTGGAACAGGAAGTACCGCCCGTCGACGACCCCGAGCCCGATCCTGGCGACGGCGCCCCGGTCGAGGGCGTCGAGGAGCTGGCCGGCGGCCTCGATGGGGTCGTCGGGCAGGCCGATGATGCGGGCGAACACGTTGGTGCTTCCTCCCGGCAGCGCCGCCAGGGCGGTGCCGGTGCCGGCCAGGCCGTTGGCGGCCTCGTTGAGCGTGCCGTCCCCGCCCAGGACCACCACCACGTCGATGCCGTCGGAGGCGGCCGAGCGGGCCAGCCGCGTGGCGTGGCCGCGCCGGACGGTCTCGGACAGGGTCACCTCATGGTCGGCCGACAGCGCCTTCTGGATCACCACCCGGCGCCGTCCGGTCACCGACGAAGCGGCCGAGTTCACCAGCAGCAGCACCCGCATCCGCCCAGTCTGTCCGCTCGCGGGCCAGGCGCGCTGAACAGGGCGGGGCATGCGAGCAAGAGGCGGTGATCCAGAGGCCGAGCGGATAGGCCGCGTCGAATGAAGAACTTGGCGGATGTTGAGCGAGGCCGTGGCCCGAGCGGCCCGAACATGAGCGGGAAACAACTTCGGTGGGCGGGGTTCGTTTCTGGCTGTGCGCTGGCACACTTGGCGCCCATGAAGGTTGTCGTCTGCGTGAAGCAGATTCCCGATCCCGCCGATCCCGGCGCGCTGGACCCAGAGACCAGGACGCTGCGGCGCGATGTGAAGCTCATCCTCGACGAGTCCGACTCCTACGGGGTGGAGATGGCCCTGCAGCTGGTGGACGCCGCCGGCGAGGGTTCTGTGCACCTGGTCTCGATGGTGCCCAACGACGAGGTGAGCGGCCTGCGCACCGCCCTGGCCATGGGGGCCGACTCGGCCACACTCGTCAGTGACGAGGCGCTGGCCGGCTCCGACGCTCTGGGCACGTCCCGCGTGCTCGCCGCGGCCATCGAGCGGACCGAGCCCGACCTGGTGCTGGCCGCCACCGAGTCCAGCGACGGCTACACCGGCGTGGTGCCTGCCCAGGTGGCCGAACTGCTCGGCCTGCCCTCGGTGACGTTCGCCAAGGAGATCGCGGTCGAGGGCTCCACGGCCACCGTGCGCCGCCAGACCGAGTCCGGCGCCGACCTTGTCGAGTGCCCGCTGCCCGCGGTGGTGTCGGTGACGGCCGGAGTGGTCGAGCCCCGGTACCCGTCGTTCCGGGGGATCATGCAGGCCAAGAACAAGCCGGTCGACCAGCTGAAGATCGCCGATCTCGGCATCGCCGCCGAGCGGGTCGGCTGGGCTGGTGCGGGCCAGGAGATCACCGACGTCGCCGAGGCGCCCGAGCGGGCCGCCGGCGAGGTCGTGGTGGACGAGGGCGACGCGCACGAGCGCATCGTCGCCTTCCTCGACGAACTCAAGGTCATCTAGAGGCCGGGCAGCAGCATGAGAACCTTCACCAAGAACGGAGCGAGGCTGTGGCCCGAGCGGCCCGCGGGCGCAGCGAACAAGAGCGGGAAATAGGAGGCTCGGCCATGGCACTTGACAAGATCTGGGTGTTCTGTGAGGCCGGCAACGACGGCGTGGCCACGATCACGCTCGAGATGCTGGCCAAGGCCCGTGAGGTTGCCGGCACCGTCGAGGTGTTCTGCGGGGGAGACGGCGCGGCCTGCGCGGCCGAACTCGGCGACCATGGGGTCACCGCGGTGTACGCCACCGGCGACCTCGACGGGCGCATGAAGGGCGTGTCGGTCGCCTCGGCGGTGGCCGCCGCCATCTCGGACGGCAGTGTGGCCGCGCCCGACGCCTTCCTGCTCGGCACCACCTACGACGGCCGCGATGTGGCCGCCCGGCTGTCGGTGAAGCTGGACGTCGGCGTGCTGTCGAACGTGGTCGACCTGCGCCTCGACGGGGACCGCCTGGTGGGCGTCGAGCCTGTGTTCGGCGGCACCCTCAACGTGACCTCCCGGTTCACCGGCGGCGGGCCCGACATCTGGCTGGTCCGTCCGAAGTCCTTCGAGCCCGCGGCGGTTGGCGGTTCGCCGGCGGAGGTCGTGGACCTTCCCGTTCCCGACCTCGGCACCACCGGCGGGGCGGTGGTCCGGGACCGCTTCACCGAGGAGTCCGAGGGCCCCAAGCTCGACGAGGCCGCCATCGTGGTCTCCGGCGGGCGGGGACTGGGCGCTGCGGAGGCGTACTCGATGATCGAGGGCCTGGCCAAGCAGCTGGGCGCCGCGCCGGGGGCCAGCCGGGCCATCGTGGACGCGGGCTGGGTGCCCTACAGCTACCAGGTCGGCCAGACCGGCAAGGTGGTCAAGCCCACGGTGTACATCGCCTGCGGCATCTCGGGCGCCACCCAGCACCTGGTGGGCATGAAGGGCTCCAAGAACATCATCGCCATCAACAAGGACTCCGAGGCCCCCATCTTCGCGGTGGCCGACCTCGGCATCGTCGGCGACGTTCACAAGGTGCTGCCCAAGCTCACCGAGGCGCTCGAAGGCCGCTGAGAGGCCGAGCAAATTGGCGGGAGTGTGCGGTCCATACGGGAGAGGCCGCGGCCCGAGCGGCCCGTGAGCGCAGCGAACAAGAGCGGGATGACAGCATTGCGACGTGACCGGTTCAAACTTCCTCACGGACGCCCTGAAGCCGGCGGCGGGCGGGTGTGAAGGGCTTCGACCCCCGCTACCTGGACCTGCCTGACTACATCCTCGGCATCACCTACCGGATCTGGGAGGGCCGCGAGGTCGACGCCATCGAGGAGCTCTACGCGCCCGACGTCGTCGTTCGGTCGCCGGAGGGGACAGTCAGGGGAAACCGGGGCGTGATCGCCGCGACCCTTGCGACCCTGGCCACCTTCGGCGACCGCCAGCTCCTGGGCGAGGACGTGATCTGGAGCGGCGACGACGAGGCCGGCTTCCTGTCGTCGCACCGGATCATGTCGCTGGCCACCCACAGCGGCGACGGCGCCTACGGGCCCCCGACCGGCACGCAGCTGCGCTACCGCATCATCGCCGACTGCGCAGCCCGCCAGAACCAGATCTACGACGAGTGGCTGGTACGGGACCAGGGAGCGATCGTGCGCCAGCTCGGCCTGGACCCCAAGCGATACGCCGCGGAGCAGATCGATGCGGAGGGCGGACCCGGGGCGTGCCGCCGTCCCTTCCACCCGTCATTGGATGCCGCACCCGCCTACACCGGCGCGGGCAACGACCATCCGGCGGGCGACCGCTATGCGGACATGTTGGAGCGAGTGATGGACGGTGGCCTGGACGTGGTCGCCGAGCACTACGACAGGGCCGTTCAACTTGAGCTGCCGGGCGGCCGCACCGGCCACGGACGGGCTGCGGCCGACCGGTTCTGGCTCAGGCTGCGCAGCTCCCTGCCCCAGGCCCGCTTCGAGATCCACCACCGCATCGGACGCGACGACGACGGCCTGGGTCCCCGGGCCGCGCTGCGCTGGTCGCTGACCGGCGCCCACGACGGCTGGGGGGCTTTCGGCCGGCCCAGCGGCGCCGACGTCCACGTCATGGGAATCAGCCACGCCGAGATCGGCCCTCGCGGGCTGCGCCGCGAGTGGGTGCTGATCGACGAGACAGCCGTGTGGAGGCAGATCCTGCTGCACACCGGCTGACCTTCGGACGCCGGCCGCCTCGCCGAGAGGGCAAGTCTCGCGCGGCCTGTGGTTGCAACGATGAATACGTATACATAGGATCGTCGGATGGTCCGACCGGACCGCAAGCGCCCAGTCACATCAGTGGACGTCGCCGCGGCCGCAGGCGTCTCGCAGGCCACCGTCGCCAGGTGCTTCACAACCCCTGGGGTGGTGGCACCCGACACGCGCCTCAAGATCGAAGCCGCCGCGGACCGGCTCGGCTATGTGCCCAACGCCATCGCGCGCAGCCTCAAGTCCCAGCGCACCAGCATCGTCGGTGCCGTCGTTCCCGCGGTGGGCGAGTACTGGCAGAACGTGGTGACCTACTTCTCTCGCCGGCTCACCGCCCGTGGCCGGCAACTGCTGCTGTTCAGCTTCCTCGACCACGCCGAGGTGAACGAGACCCTCGAAGCGGTCATGCAGTACCGCCTCGACGGGCTGATCCTGGCCTCCGCCAACATCGCCGAGGCCCAACTGGCCCGGATGCGACAGACCGGACTGTCGCTGGTGGCCTTCAACCATCCCGACGCGGCCGGGATCGTCCCCTCGGTGACTGTCGACAACGAGGCCGGCGCCTCGGAGCTGGCCCGCCACCTCGCCGGCCTCGGATGCACCCGAGTCCTCTACCTGGGAGGGGTGGCGGCGGCCTCCACCGATCGGGCCCGCTTCAGAGGCGCGGCCCGCACGCTCGCCTCCACCGGCGCGACCTGCAACTACATGGAAGCGGGCGCCTTCACCTACGAGGCCGGCTACCGGGCCGCCGACACGGCGGCGAACCTCGACAGGCTTCCCGACGCGATCATGGTCGGCAGCGACGAGGTGGCCTTCGGGATGCTGGACGGCCTCCGCCGCCGCGGGCTGACCGCGCCGGCCGACGTGCTCGTGACCGGCTTCGACGGGCTGCCCCAGGCGAGCTGGGCGGGCTACGACCTGACCACACTGGTTCAGCCGGCCGACCAGCTCGCCGAGCACGCCGTGAAACTCGCGTCAGGCGACGGCTCCGACGCTTCCGACGCACCGCCGCCGTCGGTGGTGGTGGCCGGCACGCTGCGCCGCGGCCTCACCACCCGCAGGGGAGACGCCGGCCGGGCCAGGCCAGGGTCGTACTCCAGGCGCAGCTGCGGCACCGAGCCGAGTGCAGGCCGATGACCGCCGCTGCTGATCTTGCGTCGCAGATCGATCCCTCGGAGTTCGCGCGCCGGGTCATCCGGCCCGAAGAGTTCGTCGCGGACCGGTCGGCCTTCGTGGATGTGCGCCTGCCCCGCTCATCCGGCAAGGCGAGCTACTCGCTCATCGGGCCGGGCGTGTCGCAGAACCCCGACCAGGTGGTGAATCTCCCCGAGGCGCACGGCTTCCATGTCGGCGCGGCCTCAATGGGCCACGGAGTCGTCAACAACCAGCACATGCACTTCACGGCCGAGGTGTTCATCTGCACTCGAGGCGCCTGGCGCATGCGGATCGGTGAGCACGGCCAGCAGACCCTCGACATCTCGGCGGGGACGGTGTTCTCCGTTCCGACCTGGGTGTTCCGGGGATTCGAGAACATCGGCCCGGACGACGGCTGGCTGTACGCGGTGCTCGGCGGCGACGAGACAGGCGGGATCGTCTGGGCGCCCAGTGTGCTGAGGGCCGCCGCCGAGACCGGTCTGTTCCTCGGGCCCGACGGCACCGTCATCGAGGCCGCCGACGGCCGGGCTCCCGAGAATTGCGTCGAACCGCTGGGGCCGTCGCATCTGTCCTCTCTGGACAGCTACAGCGACACCGATCTGGCCGCACGGGCCGTGACGCTCGCCGACCTCGCCTGGTCGCGGCATGCCCTGCTGTCGAGCGTCTCCCTCAATGGCGCATCGCCGCCGGTCGAGCTGGCGCCCGTCATCGGCCACGGCCTGACCGAGGACCGCCACCACCGGCCGCCGATCACCGATCCCCACGGGTTCAGCGTCGAGTGGCTGCGGGCCGCTCCGGGCGCAAGCTTCGGCCTGCACCGGCTGACCGCGCCCCAGGCCGCGATCCTGACAGCGGGGCGGTGGGAGGTCTCCGTCAACCGCGGCGCGGACCGGCTGGCAGAGCGCCCCGAGGAGGGCTCCGTGGTCTCGGTGCCTCCCGGCGCGTGGAGAGACTTCGCGAACGTCGGCGAGTCGGAGGCGTACGCGCTGATCGTGTGCAACTCCCAGCAGCGTCCCCGGATCCTCTGGGACGAGGCGCTCGCTCAGTCGGCCGCAGACAACGGCTGGAGTCGCGACGCGTCCGGCTACCTGGCCCCTGCGTCGCTGATAGCGGGCACCGCACCATGAGCGCCCGGCCCCTCAAGATCTCCCGCGCCCGAAGCGCGCCGAGAGTGTCCCGACAACAATCCCATCAGGAGGGAAGAGACATGAAAGCAACATCGCGCCGTTGGTGGCGAATCCTCGCCGCCTTCTGTGCTCTGACCCTCATCGCCGCCGCGTGCGGGGATGACGACGACGGAACGCCGGCCCCGGCGGCCGAAGCCGACACGTCCACGGCTGCGGCGACGGAGGCCTCCGCCGACGAGGCCGAGATGGCCACCGAGGAGGAGATGGCCGAACCCGAAGAGGAGATGGCCGAAGAGGAGATGGCCACCGAGGAGATGGCCGAACCCGAGGAGGAGATGGCCGAAGAGGAGATGGCCATGGAGCTCATCTCCGACGAGTGCCCGATCCCGAACCCCAGTGAGAGCATCGAGATCGACCTGATGGGCTGGGAGTTCCCGATCGTGTCGCAGTACGCCGAGGAAGTGGCGGACTGCGAGGAGGGGAACTACTCGTTCAACTACCAGTTCCTCGACTCGGTCGAGGCCCGCAACGCCATGACGCTGGACGCCTCCACGGGCGCCCCGACCTTCGAGGTCTACCAAGGCTCGAACGCGTTCATCGGCGAGCTGGCCAACCAGGGCTTCGCGCTGCCCCTCAACGACCTGATCGACAAGTACCGGGACGAGTTCAACCTCGACCAGATCGATGCTGCGTTCTGGGACATGGCCTCCATCGACGGCAACATCTACTCGATCCCCATGATCTCCAACACCATGCACGTCTTCTACAACGAGCCTGCGATGGCGGAACTGGGCATGTCGGTGCCGACAACGTTCGCGGAAGCGTTCGACACGTGCCAGCAGATCATCGCGAGCGGCTACGACATCGGATTCCTGTACATGCTCTCCGCCGGATGGGCATGGCAGATCGAGTTCGACAGCGTGCTCGGATCCCTGGGAGTCACCCCGATCGATCCCGTCAGCGGGCAGCCGAACTTCAACAGCCCTGAGGGAGTCCAGGCCGCGACGCTGCTGCGCGACATGTGGCAGACCTGCGCGCCCGACGCGGCCGGGTCGTACAGCACCGATGACGTGCAGGCCGCCTTCCAGACTGGAGAGGCGATCCTGGGCCACACCTGGGCGTCCCGGGCCGGGGCCATGGACGACCCCGAGGCCTCGACCGTGGTGGGCGAGATCCAGTTCGCGCCCGCGCTCGGCACCGTTGGCGACACCGTGGCCGCACCGGCCTACATCGACGGCTGGATGATCCCGGTCGGCACCCCAGAGGACATGGTCGAGCACATCTTCCTGGTGATGCTGGCCGCCACCGACCTCGAGAGCCAGGAGGCTGCGGCCGAGTTCGGCCTGGTGACCCGCACGGGCGTGTCCCATCCGAACGGCCCGCGCGACGCGGCAGCGGCCGAGGCGAGCCTGGTGCGGGGTCGCGGAGCCGACCTCACCCATCCGGCCGCCGGCCTGGCCCGGGCCAAGCTCGGCGAGGCGCTCGTGACGATCCTCGACGGCACGCCGGTCGCCGACGCCCTGGCCGCCGCCGAGGCCGCCTACCTGGCCGAGGCGTCCGAGCAGGGACTGCTCTAGCGCTTGGATGACTGGGGGTAGGCGACGGGTTCCGACCCCGCCTACCCCCAGTCCCTCCAACGCGTAGGGTTCCCAAACGGGAGGACACGGCCGTGAATCGACGAACGTTCTGGTGGTTCACCATCCCGAGCGTGATCGTCATGCTGGCCCTGATGGTTTTCCCGCTGATCACCACGGTCTGGCTGGGCTTCCAGAAGCTGCTCCTCCGAGACCTCAACAACCCCGAATGGGTGGGCTGGGACAACTACCGCGACGTGCTGTCGGACCCGGAGTTCTGGGCCGCGGTGCAGTTCACGCTGGTGTTCGTCGTGGTGACCGTGCCGGCGTCGATGATCTTCGGCCTCGCCGTGGCGCTGCTGCTCGACCGGATCGGGCGAGGGCGTGCCGTCTACATGGCCGCGCTGCTGCTCCCGTTCATCGTCACCCCCGTGGTGGGGACGCTCATCTACGAGGACCTGTTCGAGCGGGGCGGACTGGTCTCCTGGCTGTGGGAGGTGTTCACCGACGACGCCTTCGCGGTCAGCGCCTCAAACGTCAAGGTGTTGATCGTGGTCCAGTACATCTGGTACGTCATGCCCTTCGCCATGATCACCTTCTTCGCGGGGCTGCAGACGCTTCCCGAGGAGCGGGTCGAGGCAGCGGCCCTCGACGGGGCCGGCTTCTGGCGCAACCTCTGGCACGTCACCCTGCCGCACCTGCGGCTGCTGGTGGTGTTCGTGGGCCTGATCTCGGTCATGGACGCCTACCGCGTCTACGACAGCGTGTTCGTGTGGACCGGCAACCGGTTCACCGAGGCCCACACCCTGGCGGTCTACAACGTCCGGATCGCCACCGCCTTCGACATCGGCCGGCTGGGCAAGGGCAACGCCATAGCGGTCCTCACCGTCATCGGCATCTTCGTCGTGCTCATACCGTTCCTGTGGCGCAGCTACCGCGACCAGATCGCGGAGAGGACCTGACCCGTGAAGCTCTCGCGGCCCTCCATCCGGCCATCACGGATCGCGCTCCACGCCGTAATGATCCTGCTGGTGGTGTGGAGCGTCACACCGTTCGTGTGGACCGCCCAGACGTCGATCAAGTTCACCCGCGACGTCGCCTCGAAGACCCCCGTGCTGTGGGGGTACGAGACCACGGCCAACGCCTACCGCAACTTCTGGCTCGACTCCGACGACGTGAACATGTGGGGCGTGCTGGCGTTCTTACTGGTGGTCGCCGCCGTCGCCGCTGCGCTGGGCCTGATCGGGCGCCGTGCCCGCCACGGCTGGCCGTGGTTCCTGGGAGCCACCGCGGTGATCTGCGTGGCGCTGTGGCGCTTCCCCCGGTTCTGGGAGGCCAACGACGAGTACGACTTCCTGGTCAACAGCGTCGTCGTCACGCTTCTGACCATGCTCATCTCGCTGTCCATCGGGCTGCTGGCCGGATACGGCCTCGCCCGCTACACCGGCATCTCCGGCGCGGTCATCCTGATCGTCGCACTGGGATTCCGGGCGCTGCCCCGGACGGCGTTCGTGCTCCCGTACTTCTTCGGCGCCAAGGAGATCGACGAGTGGCTCACCAGCACCGGCGTCGGCTCCTGGAATTTCCCTCTGATCGACTTCCCCGGAATCGACACCCTTCAAGTCCTGGACACGCGGCTGGCCATCGTGCTCGCCCTCGTGGCCGTGAACCAGCCGTTCACCATCTGGATGCTGCGCAGTTTCTTCATCGAGGTGCCCAAGGAGATGGAGGAGGCCGCCATGATGGACGGCGCCACCCGGCTGCAGGCCTTCCGCAAGGTGATCATCCCCATCATGTGGCCCGCCATCATCGCGACGGGCTTGTTCACGATGCTGCTGGCCTACAACGAGTACCTGTTCGTGAGGGTGCTGGCCCCCACGGAGTGGACGCTGCCGGTGGCGATCGTGTCGCTGACCGGCGGGGAGAGCTCGCGCACGATCACCGAGGCGGCGGCTGCGTCGGTGTCGATCACCCTTCCCATCGTGATCGTGATCATCCTGTTCCAGAAGCACCTCGTCCGGGGTCTCGGCGCCGGCGCAGTCAAGGGCTGAGCAGCCGTGGCCGCGCACCTTCAGGAAGCCAAGAGGGTGGTGCTGGACTACCACGAGACGCTGGGCGCGGCGTGCCGGGCAAGGGACGCCACGGCCGGCGGCATCGCCGAGGCGCTGGGGGCCGGCGTGTCCGAGGACTACCTCTGGCGCGGCATGCACCCCTTCTACGAGCAGCGGGGCGCCCATGCTGTGGCCGAGGTCTTCTGGCAGCCGCTGGTGCGAGCCATGGCCCCGCTGCAGCGCCGCTGCGACGTGTTCTTCGCCGGTGACAACGACGCCGACGACGGGGCCACGACCTGGGTGTGCTCCATGGGCTGCCTGATGGGACTCTTCGACGGGCCATGGCTCGACATGCCCCCGACCCGGCGGGTGGCGCTGCTGCGCTACGCCGAGTTCAGCCGGGTCGCCGACGGCCGCATCGCCGAGACGGCCATGTTCTGCGACCTGCTGAGCGTCATGCGCCAGGCCGGTCAGTTCCCGCTGCCGCCCTCCACCGGCCAGCCCGGCTTCTACGTCGGTCCCCGCACCGGCGACGGCCTGATCTACGACGAGCAGGACCCGGCCGAGGGCAAGGCCACCCTGGCCGTGGCCCGGCGCATGGCCGAGGACCTCAGCGAGGCCAACCGCATCGCCCGCGAGTCGGGTGACGACCGGCTGCCCCACGAGGTGCTGGCCCGCTGCTGGCACGAGGACATGCTCTGGGTCGGCCCCGACGGCATCGGCGCCAGCTACACGATCGGGCGCTACCGGCAGCAACACTCGCTCCCGTTCCGTTTCGGCCTGACCGACAAGGAGTTCCACGGCCATGTGGCCCGGCTGGCCGAGGGCCGCTACGCGGCGTGGTTCGGCTGGGCCAACGTGTCCCACCGGCCCCGCGGCGGCTTCCTCGGGCTGCCGGCCAGCGGTCCCGCAGAGATGCGGGTCGTGGATGTGTACCGCCGCGAAGGCGACAAGCTCGCTGACAACTGGGTGTTCATCGATCTGCTCCACTGGCTGTCCCAGCAGGGACTGGAGCCTCTGGATCGCATGCGTCACCTGCTCGGGAAAAAGGAGTTCTGATGTCCACGGTCACCCTCAAGAACCTCGTCAAGGACTACCCGAACGGCTTCCGTGCCATCACGGACCTCAGCCTTCACCTCGACGACGGCGAGTTCCTGGTGCTCGTCGGTCCCTCCGGGTGCGGCAAGTCGACTGCTCTGCGGATGATCGCCGGGCTCGAGGACATCACCAGCGGCGACATCTACGTCGGCGACCGCCGCCTCAACGACGTCGCCCCCAAGGATCGCGACATGGCCATGGTGTTCCAGAACTACGCCCTGTACCCGCAGATGACGGTGGCCGAGAACATCGCCTTCCCGCTCAAGCTGCGACGTGTGCCCAAGGCCGAGCGCACCGCGCAGGTGCGCCAGGCCGCCGAGATCCTGGAGCTGACCGAGCAACTCGACAAGAAGCCCGCGCACCTGTCCGGCGGCCAGCGGCAGCGGGTCGCGATGGGGCGGGCCATCGTGCGCCACCCCGCGCTCTTCCTGATGGACGAGCCGCTGTCGAACCTGGACGCCAAGCTGCGGGTGCAGATGCGGGCCGACATAGCCGGGATCCAGCGCGAGCTGGGAGTCACCACGTTCTACGTGACCCACGACCAGGTCGAGGCCATGACCATGGGCGACCGGGTTGCCGTCATCAAGGACGGCGTCCTGCAGCAGGTCGACACCCCCGAGGGCATCTATGGCAGTCCCGACAACGTGTTCGTCGCCGCGTTCATCGGGTCCCCCTCGATGAACCTCTACGAGGCCACCCTCGAGCGGCACGAGGAGGCCGGCGGCGACCGCTACTCGGTGGCACTCGGCGACCAGCGCCTGGCGGTTCCCCCAGAGGTGGTCGCCGCGCGCCCCGCGCTGACCGGACACCTGGACCGTCCGATCGTCGTCGGTGTCCGCCCGGAGCACCTCGAGGACGCCGCGGTCGTGGCTGACCACCCCGACGACCAGCGACTCGACGCCACGGTGGACGTCCGGGAGGCACTGGGGGCCGAGACGCTGGTCCATTTCAATCTCAGCGCTCCGAGTGTCGACAGCGGCGACCCCGACGCCCTCGACGAGCTGCGCGACAGCGGACGTTGCACCGCCCGCTTCTCGGCCTCGTCCACTGCGAGGGTCGGCGACCGGGCCAGAGTGAACGTGGATTCGCGGCATCTGCACTTCTTCGACCGCCAGACCCATCTCGCCATCAGATCATGAGCGCTCCGACGGAGGGTGCGGGACGGATACTCACCACCCACGTCGGCAGCCTGCCGCGCTCGGCGGCGGTGACCGCGGGTGTGTTCGCGATCGAGAACGAGGACGAGGTCGACATCGACGAGCACCACGCGACGGTGGCCGCCGCGGTGGACGAGGTGGTCGCCCGCCAGGTCGCCTCGGGTGTGGACCTGGTGAGCGACGGCGAGATGAGCAAGCTCAGCTACGCCACCTACATCAAGTACCGGATCAGCGGCTTCGCCGGCGACAGCCCCAGACGGGCGCCCGCCGACCTCGAGGAGTACCCGTCGTTCCTCCAGCGCCAAGCCGCCAGCGGCGGCACCCCCACCTACACGCGGCCCCGCTGCGCGGGTCCCGTGGCGCCCACCGACAGCGAGCCCTGCCGGCGCGACATCGCCAACTTCGCCGCCGCGCTCGATCGTCACCGGCCCGAGGGCGGGTTCATGAACGCGGCCTCTCCGGGTGTGATCGCACTGTTCCAGCCTGACGACTACTACGGCGACCACGAGGAGTACCTCTACGCCCTGGCCGAGGCGATGCGTCCGGAGTACGAGGCCATCGTTGCGGCGGGATTCCTGCTTCAGCTCGACTCACCGGACCTCGGGCTGGGCCGGCACATGATGTTCAAGGGCCAGCCCGACGAGGCCTTCGAACGGGCCGCCCGAATGGCAGTGGAGGCCCTCAACTGGTCGGTGCGGAACATCGACGCCGACCGGATCCGCCTGCACGTGTGCTGGGGAAACTACGAGGGACCCCACACCCACGACGCGCCCATGGAGCAGGTGCTGCCCATCGCGCTGGCCGCCAAGCCCCGGACGCTGCTGTTCGAGACGGCCAACCCCCGCCATGCCCACGAGTGGACGGTCTTCGCGGAGGCGGACCTCGACGACGACCTGGTGCTGGCGCCGGGCGTGATCGACACCACCACCCACTTCGTGGAGCATCCCGAGTTGATCGCGCAGAGGATCGAGCGGTTCGCGGCCATCGTCGGGCGCGAGCGGGTGATCGCCGGAACCGACTGCGGGTTCTCCACCTTCGCCGGCTACGCGGGCATCGACCCGGAGATCGCCTACGCCAAGCTGTCCGCCCTCGCCGAGGGAGCCGAACTGGCCAGCCGCCGGCTCTGGTGACCTCGGACTGCGGGCCGTGAGCGACGCCCACGACGCCAACAAGGCGCTGCTCAGTCCGCTGCGCGCCGCCCTCTACGACTACGACGGCGACCGGGTCGGCGCGGCGCTGGACACAGTGTTCGCGCCGGACGCCGAGGTCCACCTGGCCCATCCATTCGAGGATCTCGACGGGCCCGCCGGCCTGCTGGGCGAGGCGCTGGCCCCATTGCAGCAAGCCATGCCCGACCTGGAGCGGCGCGACACGATCGTCATGGCCGGCCCCGACCCCGGCGGCAACGCCTGGGTGGGGTGCTGCGGGCACTACACGGGGACCTGGGTCGGGCCGTTCTGCGGCATCCCGCCGTCGGGTCAGCAGGCCGCCATGAGGTTCCACGAGTACTACCGGGTGGCCGGTGGCCGGGTGGTCGAGATGCAGGCTCTCTGGGACCTGCCCGAGCTGATGATCCAGTCGGGGACGTGGCCCATGGGTCCGTCGCTGGGCCGCGAGTGGCACGTTCCCGGTCCCGCGCCCGGCGACGGCCTCGTGCCGGGACCCCGCGATCCCGCCCGATCGGAGGCGAGCCTGCGCCATGTCGTCGGGATGCTCGGCGACATGGTCAAGCACCCGGCCGAGCCCGTCGCGGCGATGAACCTCGAGCACTGGTGGCACCCGAAGTTCAGCTGGTACGGGCCGGCCGGCATCGGCACCGCCCGGGGTGTCGACGGTTTCCGCCGCTGGCACCAGATCCCGTTCCTTGCATCCATGCCCGACCGCGGCGGGGGCTACCACGGCGAGCACAGCTACTTCGCCGACGGCGACTACGTGGCGGTGACCGCGTGGCCGGGCATGCACATGACCGTCACCGGCGACGGGTGGCTCGGCATCGCTCCCGCCGGCCGGCGGATCGACATGCGCAGCCTCGACTTCTGGCGGGTTGAGCGGTCCCCGGGCCCTGCCGGCGGCGAGGACCGGCTGCTGATCCGGGAGAACTGGGTGCTGGTGGACCTGCTGCACGTCTGGCACCAGCTCGGCGTGGACGTGCTGGCCCGCATGCGCGAGGTCAGCGCCTCACGCCTGCGGAACTGACCGCGAGGCGGGACTCTTCGCTCGCGGACTAGACCAGCGGCCAGGGCCAGCGGTGGCCGTGGCCGTCGGACGGGAACCGTCCCGCGGCTACCAGAGTCTCGGTTCGGGCCAGGGTGGCGTCCTGCTCCTGGGCCGTGAGCGCCGCGGCCAGGGGCTCGGGAAGGCCGGCGTCCAGCAGTGAGCGCAGGTCCCGGCCCACTTCGTCGGGCAGCGGCTCGCCGGCGAAGTCCCAGATCACGGTGCGCAGCTTGAACTGGGAGTGGAACGACAGCCCGTTGTCGATGGCCCAGACGGTGCCGTCGGTTCCGAGCAGGCAGTGGCCCGACTTGCGGTCGGTGTTGTTGATCACGATGTCGAGCGCGCAGACGCGCTCCAGTTCGGGCCGGAGCCGCTCCTGTTCCACCAGCGTGAAGTAGTGCTCCTCGAAATGGGCGGGCATGAACAGCTGGAGCGACCCCTCGTCGAAGGGCAGGTCGTCGCGCACCACAGTGGGGGGGACCACGTCCCACCCGAGCGCGGCGTCCACCCAGAACGCGCCGGCCTCGCGGTGGGCCAGGCCGGAGGGGAAGTCCCACAGCGGCCGCTCGCCCCGCACCGGCTTGTAGACGGCCTGGGCGTCGAGCCCCTCGATGGTCACGTCCACCAGGAAGGTCGCGTTGGAGCTGTGGGGCATCCTTCCCCGCAGCTCCACCTCGCCGCCGGACAGCAGGGCCAGGGCACGGTCGGTCTGGATGGGGGGCCTGTCCCGGATGGGGGACTGGTGGCCAGCGCTCTCACTCGCGCTTAGTTGTGGCACGGGCACCAGTCTCTGTTGGACGGTTCCAGGGGCCGCAGGCAGAACGGGCACGGCGGCCTGCCGGCGGCGACCACGGCCCGGGCCCGGGTCACCAGCGCCCGGACCTGCGGGCGGGTCAGAGTGAACCGAGCCGACGCTCCGGTGGCGTCGGGGTCCTCGACCAACTCCTCGGCGACGAGGATCACCCGACCCTCCTCCTGGTCGTAGGCGATCCCCAGGGCGCCGATCGTCCATGCCTCCACCACCGGTTCGCGCATGTCGAGGTCGTCGGGCGGGTCTGCCTCCGCGGCGTCGGGCAGCTCGCCCAGCTCGCCCAGCACCCGTTCCAGGTACTCGGCCAGGGCGGCCGCCTGGCGCTTCTCGAACTTGAGCGACACCAGCTCGCCCCCGGCCAGGCACTGCAGGTAGAAGACCCGCCCGCCCTTGGGCCCGAGCGTGCCCACGGTGAGCATGTCGACCGCCTCGAAGTGGAACGACTCGCTCACGGCTGCATGCGCCCCGTGCTCACGACGGCCGCAGCGACGCCAGGTCGTCGCCGGTGTTGTTCACGGTCAGCAGGATCGGGCCGGAAGGATGGTAGGCGACGGCGGTGACCGAGCACGGCGAGATCACGATCCGCTGGAACAGGTCCAGCGGCGTGCCGGCCGCCGACGCGGCCACCGCCTTGATCACGTCGGCGTGGGACACGGCCACCACGGTCTCGCCGGCGTGGCGGGCGCAGATGGCGGCCACCGCGTCGAGGGCCCGGGCCTGCATCTCGGCGAACGATTCCCCGCCGGGGAAGCGGAACCCGCTCGGGTGGCGCTGCACGGCGGTCCACTCCTTGCGACGGCGCAGGTTCTCCAACTTGCGGCCCGTCCACCGGCCGAAGTCGCACTCGACGAGTCCGGGGCTGCGCCGCACCCGCAGCTCGCAGGCCCGGGCGATGGGTCCGGCCGTCTCGACGGTGCGCTCCATGGGCGAGGCGTAGACCGCCCTGATCCGGCCCAGCCCGGCCAGCCGCTCGGCCGCCCGCCGCGCCTGCTCCACACCCTCCGGCGACAGATGGAGGCCCGGCGCCCGGCCCGGCAGCACCGACCCGGTGGTCGGAGTCTGCCCGTGGCGCACGAACAGC
This sequence comes from Acidimicrobiaceae bacterium, assembly GCA_028819505.1. GTDB lineage: Bacteria > Actinomycetota > Acidimicrobiia > Acidimicrobiales > Aldehydirespiratoraceae > Aldehydirespirator. The sequence goes on along the minus strand of JAPPLH010000003.1, from coordinate 35,083 downwards.
ACGACGGCCGCGGCCTCCGTGCCGGCCCCGGAGGCGGGCTTGGCCGAAGCGCGGGCAGAACTCGTGGCCATGACGCCTGCCAACGTAGCCTGATCGTCCGTCAACTCCTGTGAACTGGGGTGGTGCCGGGGTAGAAGCCGGGGGACTGTCTCGGGACGAATCCGACGCAAGCCCAAGGCTCCGACTGGGTGGTGCCCTGACCTGCTGTCGGGGCATCTTGGCGACGCATCAGACGACGACCTCTGCCCGCTGGCTCAGCCGGGGCTGCCGCCTCGGGGCCTACGGCTACAATCTGGTGGTCCGACTACTGTCCGACCACTACGGAGAAGGGACCGTGAGCACCAACGACGTGATCGTCGATGCCTTGAGCCTCGGGTGCGGTGCGCGATTCATGCGCTGCGCGCTGCAAGTGAACCCGGCCCATTACCCCGGTACGTTCCAGGGAGCTGAACAGGATGGGGGCGCAGCGCGCTACACGCGTGCAATGGTCACCAAGGCCCGGGAAGTTGGAGTCGCAGTCTTGGCAATCACTGATCACAACAGCGTGCGCGATGTCTCACGCTTCAGGAGCGCTGCTCAAGGCACCGACGTCACTATCCTCCCTGGATTCGAGCTGGAATCGACCGAGGGGATACATGTCCTGTGCGTCTACTCGCCGGATATGGAAGACCAGCAGCTGGAGAGGTTCCTTGGCGAATTCGGAGTACGAGACACTGAGCCTTCGTCCACTCAATGCTCATACGACTTCGTGACGGTCCTAGGCAAGGTCCGAGAGCAGGGTGGCATCGCGGTAGCTGCTCACTCGACCGGCAAGAAGGGGCTGTTCAAGGTGCTGAGCGGCCAGGCTCGCATAAGGGCATGGCAGTGCCAGGACCTGCTTGCGGTCCAGATTCCCGGCTCAATCGCGCAACTGCCGGAAGATGTTCGCCGGATCCTGGAGGATCAAAACCCCGACTACAGGCGCAGCTTCCCCGCAAGCCGTAGGCAGGCTGTGGCGGCACTAAACGCCAAGGATGTGACCAAGCCCGAGGACTTAGACGACGCTTCAGCTACCTGCTGGATCAAGATGACGGACGAGGTCACTGTCGACGGCCTCCGACAAGCATTCCTTGACCCGGACTCGAGACTTCGTCTCAACAGTGAACCTGATCCCGAGGAACACGCAGAATTGGTGGCCCTCGCGTGGGAGGGCGGAGGATTCCTGGACGGTGCTGCTGTACACTTCAACGAAAACCTGAATGTAATGATTGGCGGCCGCGGCACCGGAAAGTCGACCGTGGTGGAGAGCCTCCGGTATGTGCTCAGCCTGGAGCCGAAGGGAGCCGAGGCGCTCAGGACCCATCAAGAGATCGTTCGGCAGGTGATTCGGCCGGGAACGAAACTGTCGCTTCATGTGCGTTGCCTTCGGCCAGCCGAAGTCGAATACAGGATTGAACGCACGGTCCCCAACCCGCCGGTCGTACGCGACCATGAGGGAAGAGTGCTTGAGCTCCTGCCACGCGACATTCTGCCGGGAATCGAGGTCTACGGCCAGCACGAGATATCGGAGTTGACAAGCAGCGAGGAGAAGCTCACGTCACTGTTGCATCGCTTCGTAAGCTCGGACGAGTCTCTGCGCCAACGCAAGGCGGAGGTCCTACGCGAACTGAAGAAGACCCGTCTGGCCATCGTGCAGACCGCCTCCGAAATGGACGACATAGATGAGCGTTTGGCGGATCTGCCCAGACTCGAGCAGACTCTTGAGCGCTTCCAAGAGGCGGGCCTTGAAGACCGTCTTCGTGATCAGAGCCTGCTCGTCCGCGAGGAGCGGATCCTCGCATCTGTGCCCGAACGTGTGCAGGTGTTCCGCGAAGCATCGGAGACGATCCGCCGGGAGCTACCGATCGACACGACGTTCGTGTCCGAGGATGCCCTCGAAGGCTTGCCGGGCGCCGGCACTCTCAATGGTGCCGGAGAGGTCTTGGAGCAGTTGAGTCGCGATCTCGGGAAGGTGACACGACGGTTGCAGACAGCCTTGGAGCGAGCCGACGAGGGAATCGAGGAGATACGCGCCCGCTGGTCGGAACGAAAGCGCCGGATAGACGCCGCTTACCAATCAATCCTGCGCGAACTCCAGAAATCCGCCGTCGACGGAGAGGAGTTCATTCGACTGCGACGTGACATCGAGAACCTGCAGCCTCTGTCCCAGAGGCGTGCCCTGCTGGAGCGCGTCGTCGACGAGCACATGGACCGTCGTCGCCAACTCTTGGCCGAATGGGAGGACGTCAAGGCCGAGGAGTTCCGGGACCTCAGTCGGGCTGCACGCAAGGTCAGCACGGAGCTGAGGGATCGAGTACATGTCGAGGTCTGCAACGCCGGCAATCGCGAGCCCTTCGTTGCTCTTCTCACGCAGGAGATTGGAGGCCGTCTCTCAGAGACCGTCGCGATCTTGGGGCAAGTCGAGGACATGTCGCTACCGGCGTTCGTCGAAGCGTGCCGGAGCGGTAGCGACACTGTGAAGGAGCAATACGGTCTGCCGCCCAAGCAGGCCGAGCGCTTGGCAGGGGCCTCCGCGAGCACCTTGATGCAGATTGAGGAACTGGAGTTGCCCTCGACAACGGATCTCAAGTTGAACACCGCCCCATTGGGCGAGCAGCCGGATTGGCACGCGCTCCGCCAACTGTCCAAGGGACAGAAGGCGACGGCTGTGCTCTTGCTGCTGCTGCTGGAGTCAGCTGCCCCCCTCGTGATCGATCAGCCGGAGGACGACCTGGACAACCGGTTCATCACCGAGGGTGTCGTGCCTCGGATTCGTGAAGGGAAGCGTCGTCGGCAGTTCGTATTCTCGACCCACAACGCCAATATCCCAGTCTTGGGGGATGCCGAACTGATACTCGGACTGCGTGCTTCAGGCGAGGCCTCTGGTGGAAGGGCATTCATCTCACCCGAGCACATGGGCTCGATCGACTCGCCGTCCGTGCGGGCGCTGGTTGAGGAGGTCTTGGAGGGTGGCAGGACTGCATTTGAGACCCGGCGTCGCAAGTACGGCTTCTAAGGTCTGCTCGTGTCGCACGCGTTGACGTATCGGGTCTCACGATGAACCGCACGGATCTTCTTGAGATCATCGCAGGTGGTGAGAACTCGCATGTCGAGTTCAAGCGCGACAGCGTGCAGCCATCGAAGCTAGCCGCGGAGATGGCGGCTCTGTTGAATCTGGAGGGCGGGTATGTCTTGCTGGGGATCGATGACGATGGCACGGTGCCGGGTCTCACCCGCGACCCCAGCGAGGCCGAGCGGTGGGTCATGCAGGCGGCCAAGGACAATCTGCAGCCGGCGGCCATTCCCGTCTGGCAGGAGATCGAATGGGCCCCGGGATCGCGGATAGGCGTGATCGCCCTGCCGATGAATGCCCCCGACAAGCCCTACAAGGTCAGGCAAGGCTCCGCCTGGGTGACGAAGGTGCGTGCCGGCACGACCACCAGGGACGCGAGCCGCGAGGAGGAGCAGCGGCTGTATCAGCAGGCCGGGGGACTTCGCTACGGCCTCAAGCCTGTGACCGGGGCCAGGCTCGTCGACTTGGATCATCGCCGCCTCCGAGACTACTTCGGCCGCATCCGGGGGGATGCCGACTGCCCAGACCCGGGCTCAGTTGAATGGGAGCAGCTGCTCCGCAACCTGGAGTTTGCCACCGCGGCGACCGGAGGTACTGCGGCGACCATCGACGGGATGCTCCTGTTCGGTTCAAACGTCGGCAGGTTCCTCCCTCAGTCAGGTATCCGCGCCGTGTGTTACGAGGGCTCGGAGCAGGACTATGCGGCACGCGCCGACGAAGACATCAAGGGTTCGCTGGTCCCTCTGGGCGCCTCGGATGGCTCAATATCGGAGACGGGCGTGGTGGACAGAGCCGTGGACTTCGTGCATCGGTACACCAGCGTCTCCGCTCACCTAGAGGGCGGGCGGCGAGTCGATCGCCGCGACTACCCAGCGGAGGCAGTTCGCGAGGTCGTAGTCAACTCGCTCGTGCACCGCGACTACAGCATTGAAGGCACCGATGTGATGTTGAGCATCTTCTCTGATCGGCTTGAAATCCAGAGTCCGGGGAGGTTGCCCAACACGGTTACCGTTGCCGGGATGCGTTCAGGTGTTCGCTATTCCCGGAACCAGACGCTGGCGAATGTCCTGCGCGACTACGGCTACGTGGACGCCCGCGGCATGGGGATCCGCAACAAGGTCATACCGAGCATGGCGGCTCACAACGGTACCGAACCGGAGTTCATCGAGGACGACTACCGCCTCACGGTTCGCCTCTGGAAGTAGCCGTGGAGTCCCCCGGCCGGTGCCGTGTCCTCGACGAGGTCGCCGCCGAGGTGGCCGCCTGCCGGGTGTGTCCCCGGCTGGTGGAGTGGCGCGAGCAGGTCGGGCGCACCAAGCGGGCCGCCTACCGCGACGACGAGTACTGGGCCCGCGGCGTGCCCGGGTTCGGCGATCCCGACGCCCGCTTGCTGGTGGTCGGCCTGGCGCCAGCGGCCCACGGGGCCAACCGCACCGGTCGGATGTTCACCGGCGACCGCTCCGGGGACTGGCTGTACCGGGCCCTGCACCGCGCCGGCTACGCCAGCCAGGCCCAGTCCACCTGCCGCGACGACGGTCTGGTCCTCACCGGGGCGTGGATCACCGCGCCGGTGAGGTGCGCGCCGCCCGGCAACAAGCCCACCCCCGCCGAGCGCGACGCCTGCATGCCGTTCATGAGGCGCGAGCTGGCCGCGCTCGGCTGGCTGAAGGTGGTGGTCGTGCTGGGCGGCTTCGCCCACCAGGTGGTGTGGCGCGAGCTCGGATCGGGTCCGCGGCCCCGCTTCGGCCACGGCGCCGAGGCGCCGCTTCGGGACGGCCGCACCCTGTTGTGCAGCTACCACCCCAGCCAGCAGAACACCTTCACCGGGCGCCTCACCGAACCCATGCTCGACGCCGTGTTCGCCAGAGCGCGGGAACTGAGTGCCTGACCTCACCGGTAGCCTCGGACCCGCTATGCGCGCACGCCTCCGTCCTGTCTGGGTTCTCGCCGCGGCCGTCGTGCTGGTGGTGGCGGGCTGCGGCAACAGCGCCGACCCGGAGACGTGGGACGAGGCCGAGCAGGACGAACGCTTCGTGGACGGGGAGTTCGGGGCCGAGTCGGCGGTGGAGCAGAACTTCATGGTCTCGTGCATGGAGGCCAACACCGAGAACCTCACCGAAGCCGAGGCCAGAGTGCTGTGCGGATGCTCCTTCGACGGGCTGCGCCAGGGACTGACGCTGGAGGATTTCCGTTCGCTCGACAGTGCCCTGCGCTCCACCCCCAACCCGAGCGACCTGGACGACGAGCCCGAGGACCTGTGGGACGACACAGCGGAAGACATCTTCAGGTCATGCGCCCGCAGGGTCGACGCCTAGCCAGCGGAGCGGGTAGGTCGCCAAGCCGGAGGCCCAGGCAGTGACGCCCACTCCCGCCATCGAGGAGCTGCCGCTCATCATCTCCGTCGACGACCACGTCATGGAGCCGAAGGACCTGTGGCAGCAGCAGCTGCCGCCGTCGATGCGGGCCCGCGGGCCGCGGGTGGTGCAGGAGAAGATCCGGCTGCACTTCACCGGCGGCCACTACGGCTTCGCGCGCGACGACCCCGACGGCCACTGGTGCGACGTGTGGCTGTTCGAGGACAGCGTCACCCCCACCGGCCTGCTGCACGGCCCCGCGGGCATGCCCCGCTCCGAGCAGCGCAACGTGGCCGCCCGCTACGAGGACCTGCGTCCCGGCACCCACGAGCAGACCGCCCGGCTGGCCGACATGGACCTCAACCATGTGGAGGCGGCCGTCAACTTCCCCAACATCTTCCCCCGGTTCTGCGGCCAAGGCTTCCTGGAGCGGGACGACAAGGCGCTCGCGGCCGAGTGCCTGCGCATCTACAACGACTGGATCATCGACGACTGGGGCGGGGGCGCGGGGCGGGGCCGGCTGATCCCGCTGGCTCTGCTGCCGCTGTGGGACCGCGACATGGCCGCAGCCGAGGTGCGGCGCTGCGCGGCCAAAGGCTGCTTCGCGGTGGCCTTCTCCGAGAACCCGTCCAAGCTGGGCCTGCCCTCGATGTACACCGGAGAGTGGGACCCGGTATGGCAGGCCTGCGAGGAGTCCGACACCACCGTGTCGATGCACATCGGCTCGTCGTCGTCGATGCCGTCCACCTCGGCCGACGCCCCTCTGGCCACGTCGATGTCGCTGTACGCCCAGAACGCCGAGGGCTCGATGGTCGACTGGGTGTTCTCGGGCACGCTGCAGCGCTTCTCCGACATCAAGATCACCTACGCGGAGAGCCAGGTGGGCTGGATGCCGTTCCAGGTGGAGCGCATGGACTCGGTGTTCTCCGACGGCCGGGGCGGCGTGGGCGGCGACGGACCGCTGCCCAGCGAGACCGTGCGGGGCCGGGTCTTCGGCTGCATCTTCGACGACCTGGTGGGGCTCAAGCAGCGCAACGACGTGGGCATCGACCAGATCCTGTTCGAGACCGACTACCCCCACTCCGACGGCACGTTCCCGCACTCCCGCAAGGTGGCCCACTCGATGTTCGCGGCCGTCGGCATGGACGCGGAGGAGTGCTACAAGGTGCTGCGGGGCAACGCCATCACCGCCTACGGGCTGCACCGTTTCGGTATCCACGACTGACGGAGCCACTGCCGCGAGACTGCGGGGGTCCCGCGCTCGACAAGCAAATGAGTATCGGACGATGCGCGGTACGGAGGACGGCTGAGGGCGATGACCGATGCGTGAGCGACAGAGCCGGGATTGCGGTCGGGTTGGGCTCGGCTGTCACCGGTGACGGAGGGATGACCGATGCCTGATCGATGCCGGGTGCTGGTGGCCGAGCCGCTGGGCGCGGCCGGCGCGGACCGTCTGCGCTCCGATCCCGATGTGGAGGCTGTGTTCGCGGAGGGCCAGAGCCGGGCGGAGCTGCTGGAGTCGGTGCGGGGCGCGGCCGCGCTGATCGTTCGGAGCGGCAGCCGGGTGGACGCCGAGATGATCAGCGCTGGGCCGGGCCTGAGGGTGATCGGCCGCGCCGGAGTGGGCGTGGACAACATCGACCTGGAGGCGGCGGCCGCCCGCGGCATCGCGGTGGTCAACACCCCGGAGGCCAACATGCTGGCCGCGGCCGAGCACGCTTTCGCGCTGATGCTGGCTGCGGCCCGCCGGGTGACCGAGGCCCACAACTCGCTGGCGGCCGGCAAATGGGACCGCAAGCAGTACGTGGGCGTGCAGTTGGCCGGCGCCACGCTCGGCCTGGTCGGCTTCGGCCGGATCGGGCGGGCTGTGGGCCGCCGGGCACTGGCCTTCGAGATGGCCGTGCTGACGACAGATCCGTACATCCCGGCCGAGGTGGCCCGGGAGCACGGCGCCAGGATGGTGGAGCTGCCGGAACTGCTGGCCGCGTCCGACTTCGTGAGCCTCCACGCGGTCGCGCAGGAGGACGGCTCCGCGCTGCTCGACGGGGCCGCGCTGGCGGCCGTCAAGCCGGGCGCGATCGTGGTGAACGCGGCCCGGGGGAGCCTCATCGACTCTGCGGCGGCCCGGGCCGCTCTCGACGACGGCCGCCTGGGTGGACTCGGCCTCGACGTCTACGACCAGGAGCCTCCGCCGCCGGATCATCCTCTCATCGGCCATCCCCGCGTCGTTCACACCCCCCACCTGGGTGCCAGCACCGGCGCAGCCCAGCGCGACGTCTCTGTCCAAGTGGTCGCCAAGGTCCTCGCCGCCCTCCGAGGCGAACCGGTGGAAGCCGTCAGGCCATTGGCACCGAGTCCCGGGTGGCGATAGTGGTGGCCTTCAGGAGCGGTCGCCCACGGATGGCGATTGCATCGCAATCACCATCCGATAGTGTCGCGGGGAGGGAGCGCAGTCTGGAGGGCCGGTCGTGGCCAGCATCACGGTACGCAACCTGGACGACGAGGTGAAGGCCCGTCTGCGGGTGCGAGCGGCCGGGCATGGCCGGTCGATGGAGGAGGAGGCTCGGGCCATTCTCCGAGAGGCGGTTGAGCGCGATCCCGGCCCGGTGGACCTCGTGGCGGCCATCCGCGGCCGGTTCGCGCCGCTCGGCGGCATTGAATTGGAACTGCCCGAGCGTGAGCAGGCTGGTGAGCCGACCCGATTCGACTAGGCGGATGGCTTGATCGTCCTCGACACCAACGTGGTGTCGGAGCTGATGCGACCGACGCCGGCACCATCGGTCGAGGAGTGGGTGGCCAGCCGCGACGGCGCGAGCCTGTTCCTCACTGCGGTAGCGGAGGCGGAGCTTCGCTACGGCGTTCTCGTCATGCCGGCGGGCCACCGCCGGGACGTTGTCAGCGCGGCGCTGGACGCGATGCTGCTCGAAGACTTCGGCGGCCGCGTGCTGCCGTTTGACAGCGCGGCCGCGAATGCCTACGCGGCGATCGCCGCCGCGAGACGCGCCATCGGTCGGCCCGTCTGCCAGTCCGACGCGCAGATTGCCGCCATCGCACGCTCGCGCTCCATGTCGGTGGCCACCCGCAACATTCGAGACTTCGAAGAGATGGAGGTCGATCTGATGAATCCCTGGACGGCATCGGAGGTCTGACCGGTCACATGAAGCCGGCAACGTCGAGGGGCGCCCGGTGGCGCGAGCGCCACCTCCGTGGGGAGTCCGCTCGGAGTCGGGCGGCGGCTCTGCAATCGGGTCTCAGCGCCGCACGGGGTGCTGCTTCGTGACGGACGGCGAGCGGCGCCAGCCTGTCGATGGGTCGTGGCAGCCCGACCCGACCGGTCGCCACAAGCTGAGGTGGCAGCGCGGCGGCGGTGAGTGGACCGACCACATCTACAGCCACGCCGGTGAGCCGGGCCTAGACCCCTACGTCGCGGCTGCCTCAAGCTCGGATTCGTCGGCGAGGCCGCGCCGGGGTCGGTCCAAGCGGCCCCTCTACCGCAGATGGTGGGCGTTCGTGATCTACGGAGTCCTCGCCGCCACGGTCGTCGCGCAGGCCCTCGAGAGCCCGGAGCCCGAGTCCTCGCAGGAGGTCGAAGCGATTCCTGCTGCGGAGTCGGTCTCCGATCCGGCTTCGAACGCCGACGAAGCCGCCTCATCGCCCGAGTTCGAGGTCGGGGCTCAGGAAGACGCAACGTCCGGGGCGCCGCCTGCCGAGGCTGCCGCGCCTGGAACATCGGTTCCCGAGGTGTCCGTGCCTGAGGTGTCGGTGCCTGAGGTGTCGGTGCCTGAGGTGTCGGTGCCTGAGGTGTCGGTGCCTGAGGTGTCCGTGCCTGAGGTCACGGTGCCTGAGGTGACGGTGCCTGAGGTGACGGTTCCTGAGGTCACGGTGCCGGAGGTCACGGTTCCTGCGGTGTCGTTGCCGGTTGCGCCCGAATACGACCCCGGGTACGACCGTGATGAGTGGGGGCCGCACAACAGCAACCTGTGCCGCGGGGCGGTCGGCGCGCCCGATCCCTACAGCGGGACCCCCATCGACACCTGCAACGTCGACCATGTGGTGGCCCTGCACGAGGCCCACGAGTCGGGCGGCTGGGACTGGCCCAACAGCCGCAAGCAGCAGTTCAGCCAGGATCCGGCCAACCATGTGGCGTCCCGGGCCTGTGTGAACCAGTCCAAGGGCGGCGACGACCTCTTCGAGTGGTCCGACGCCGACATCGCCTCGTCGTCGGCCTGCGGCGGGGGCTACAGGGTCACCGCCTCGGGCCGTTGCTTCCTGGCCCGCACCACGGTGGCCGTCAAGGCGGATTGGGGCCTGTCCGTCGACCAATCCGAGGCGGACGCTCTCAGCACGACACTGACCGGTTGCGGCGATCAGGTGCCCGACCTGTCGGCGTCGTCCCAAGCCCCAACGACCCCCGCCGCCCCCACAACCACGGTCGTGCCGCTTCAGCAGTGTGTGATCGCCGGCCGGAGCGCAGCCGAATACGACGCAGTGTCCGGCATCGGCGAGACGCTCGCCGCCCGACTGGTGGCCGCACAACCCTTCACGAGCCGAGCGGACCTGCAACGCGTCAACGGAATCGGCCCAACCCGGTCCGAAGCAGTCTGGTCCCACTTCTGCGGCCCGTAGACCGCACCGGAACATCCAGGATGCGCGCGGCCTCGGCCACCGTCCAAGGATGTGTGTACCGACGCGGCCGTCGACTGGTTCCTCAAGACGTGCACGGTCGTCGAACTGACGGAGGGGCTTGTACGTCGCGCCGCTGCCTTGCGCGCCAGAGCCGGTCGGGGATCGGCGGCGGACGCGATAGTCGTGGCCGCGGCCGAGCCTGGCGGGACGGTGCTCACAGGCGACCCCAGAGACCTGAGAGCCTTGGCGGGTCACGCTCGAGACGTGCAGGTACTCCGGGTTTGACGGTTCCCGCTGGCCCTCACCCAGAATGCAGGACAAGACTCCACCAAAATGTCATATCAAAATCCCCTAGAATGTTATATTGAGTGGGTCGCCGACTGGTGATCGGGGGGCGAGCGACCACCTCCACGAGTCGATCAGCGTGGATGTCGGGGCCGCGAACGGGGTGCGCCACGACCCCGAGCACATGCTCAGCCTGGCTCGCTCGGTCGCTCGGAACGTGGCCACCGACGGTATCCATGTCGTCCCCGTCACCTCTCTGGGCCCCTGACCGGAGCCTGACGGGACAGGTGGCTCGGGGACAGCCTCGCTACAGGAGTTCGCCGTGCCAGAGGCGTTGGGCGAAGTCGGTCGCGCCGATGATGTCGATTCCGTCGTCGATCCGCCGCGGCTGGGTTTCGAGGCTGACCACGACCCGGCGACTGATGCTGGGATGCTCCTCGGCGAGGGTGCGGAGGCCCTTGAGGTGGCTGTTGGTGATTCTGGCGGATGCCTTCGCCTCGATCGCGAGCCGCATGTCGCCCACAACGAAGTCGACCTCTATGCCGCTGGGGAGCCGCCAGTAGGTCAGCTGCTCGTCGAGTTCGTGGTAGGCGATGAACGCGGAGAGTTCGTGGAACACCCAGTTCTCGAAGGCCTTGCCGTAGTCGTCGGAGCCGGCGTGCAGTTCACCCCGCCGCGCCAGGCGGTTCACGAGGCCCACATCCTCGAAGTAGAGCTTCGGCGCGCCAGCCAGGCGGCGCTTCGCCCGCCGCCGCCAGCGGGGCAGCCAGCGAGCCAGCAGCGTGTCCTCGAGGATGCCGAAGTACGCCTTGGCGGTGGGTCCCGAAACGCCGCACTCGCGGGCGACGTTCGAATAGTTGACAGGGCTGCCGTCGCTCAGAGCCGCAGCGTCGAGGAAGTCCGAGAATGCGGGCAGGTTCCGTACCAGTCCCTCGGCGGCCACCTCCTGACGCAGGTAGTCGGCGATGTAGGCGTCGAGCCGGCGCCGGTGTCTGCTGGACTCGTAGATCGAGGGCAGGTAGCCGTGGTTGAGCATCCGGTCGAGGTCGAAGGACTCCCCGAGCTCTCCGGCGGTCAGGCCGCGCAGTTCATAGCGCAGGGCTCGTCCGCCGAGCAGGTTCGCTGCGCCGCGGCGCCGCACTTTGCGAGCACTCGATCCGCACAGAGCGAAGCGCAGCCCGCGGTTCTCGATCAGCCAGTGCACCTCGTCGAGCAAGGCGGGAACCTTCTGGATCTCGTCGATGACCACCTGGCGCGACGGGTCCGGGCCCGCCGCCTCCAGTTCCTCGCGCAACTGCTCCGGGCGGGTCGCGTAGCGGCGGAACTCGTCCGCCTTGAGCAGATCGACCCACACGCTGTCGGGGTACTGGTGCTTGAGTAGGGTGCTCTTGCCCGCCTGGCGCGGCCCCCACAGGAAGAAGGTCTCCGTCCCGGGCTCCGGCAACGTCAGCAACCGTTGAAACATATGCTTTAGATTATCATGACAATCAAAAGCATCGTCCTATCGCCATGGCAGACGAGCTAGAGCGATGCGGTCTGCATGCTGGTGCTGTGAGAACAGGCATAGCACTCTTGCTACAATCGTCGCATGAGCGAAGTGGCCTCCCGCGAATTGCGCAATCAGACGCGGGCCTTGCTGGACCGCGTGGCGGAAGGGGAGCGCATCACCGTCACCGTGAACGGGCGGCCGGTCGCCGAACTGGCTCCGGTAGCCGAGCGGCCGCGGTGGATGACTCGAGGGCGGTTTGTTCGTGATGTCTTGGCCCGCCAGGCCGACGCCGCGCTTGCCACTGATCTCGCTTCGCTGAACGACGAGACCACCGACGATCTGCCGTGGCGTTAGGCAGGGGACTTGCGGACACGTCCGTCTTCATCGCGCGGGAGTCCGGGCGGCCAATCCTTGAGGAGTGCTTCCCGCCGAACTGGCCGTCTCGGTGGTCACTGTCGGGGAACTGCGTGCTGGCGTGCTAGCCGCGGAGGACACACCGACCCGCGACCGCCGGCTCTCGACCCTCGAAGCCGCTCTGTCGCTTCAGCCCGTGCCAATCGACGACCGGGTCGCCTCGGCATGGGCTCGACTTCGCATCGTCCTTCGCGACGAGGGATTGAAGATGCCGGTTAACGACTCCTGGATCGCGGCCACCGCTATGGCGCTAGACGTGCCGGTCGTCACCCAGGACGCGGGCTTTCCCGTTGTGGCTCAGCTGGGAGTGATCCGAGTTTGATGGTCGGCGACCTCTACCGGTGGAGGTCGCCCAGGTTCTCCCGGCGTGCGCGCCTTATGGACGTTGGCCGAACTCGGGGCGTTCGGTGCGGGTGCGCTTGAGCTCCCAGAAGCCGGCCACGTTCATCATGGCCACCAGGGCGTCCCACATGGCCAGGGAGTCCTCGGGGGGCGGCACCCGGGTGATGACCGGGCCGAAGTAGCCCTGCTTGAGGCCGTTGCGGTCCTTGAGGGCGATCATCGGGGTGCCCACCTGGTCGCCGCACAACGCCAGACCCTCGTCCATGCGCTTTCGGATCTCAGCATCCCAGGAGTCGTCGTCGAAGGCAGCCGCGTGGGAGGTGTCGTAGCCGACCGCCTCCAGCGCGTCGGCCACCGCGAACTCCCGCACCCCGTCGTGGTGCAGGCGCCGGCCGTACTCCCAGTACAGGGGCCCCACCGCGTCGTCGCCGTCAGCCTCCCGCACCGACTCCAGCACCCTCATCAGCCGCAGGCTGAAGTACGAGTGCTTGTAGTAGTCGCCCTCAGGATCGGGATCGTTCTTGAAGAACAGGCTGATCGGCTGCCAGGTGATGTTCAGGTCCTTGGCCGGCTGCACCTCGTCGACGACCCAACGGGCCGTCACCCAGCACCACGGTCAAAGCGGGTCGATCCAGAACTCGATGTCCATGACGGGCTCCCTAGAGGCCGAGCGAACAGGCCGCGGCGAGCCTACCGGCGCGAGCGAGGCCGTGGCCCGAGCGGCCCGTGAGCGAAGCGAACAAGAGCGGGAATGACACCGCTGCCACGCTACGGACTCTCACCGGTTGGCGACTGCTCCTCGGGTCAGGCGGTGTCAGTCAGGCCGGCTTGCGTTCGGGCAGCCCCAGGCGGGCCGCGCCGTCGGCCCATTGGGGCCAGCGCTCCCGGCTCTTGGCCGACAGGCGGTGCATCAATGCGATGGCGCCGGGATCGTCGTCGCCGGGGCGGGTCTCGATCGCGCCGTCGCGCACCATGGCGTCGATCACGGCCCGGCCCAACTCGGTGCGCACGATGGTGAGGGTCCAGTCGGTCAGGTCGCCGATGCCTCCGGTGGAGATGTCGGCGTGCTCCGCTGCGAAGTCCGGGCACAGGTTGCAGCCCTCCCGGGTCCAGGCGTGGCACTCCTTGAGGTTGATCTCGTGGTAGCGGCCGTCCTTGGTCCAGATCTGGAAGACGCCCTTGATGTTCATCTTCGAGATCTGCTCGGAGGGCAGGCCGTACTTCACCTCGAAGAGCTCGTCGAACAGCGAGTCGTCGAACGACTTGGAGCACAGCAGGCCGATGTTGAGCTTGATCGGCTTGCTCACCTTGCCCACCTTGCGGTGCCACATCACCGGCCCCACCGACGTCTGGCAGCTCATGCCCACCAGCGCCAGGCGGTCCAGCCCCTTATCACGGGCCTCCTCGAAGGCGATGGGGTTGGCCGAGTAGGTGTACCGGCTGCCCGCGCCCCGCAGCACCTCCTCACGGTTGGTGGCCACCATCGGGAAGGCCTTCCACCCCGGCTCGCCGTTCGGCAGCGACTCAACCCCGCTGGTGAGGGCGCCGTCGATGATGTCGTTCTCCATGCACCAGATCAGGATGGCCGACACCAGCCCGCCGTCCTGGCCCACCTCGTAGACGAAGTCGTCTGAGGCCCGGGTCAGCAGGATGTCGGAGTAGACGCCCGACATCTCGTCGGGGTGCCGCTCCCGGCCGAACAGGTGCATGTCGGCCTCCGGCTCCCACATGCGGAATCGGGGGCAGGCCCGGGTGCATGACGTGCAGCCCTTGACCCCGTGGACGCAGTCGTCGGCGCCGAGCTCCTCCTCGAGGTGGAACGGCTTGTAGGCGCCGGGCTCGTGGGTGTAGCCGATCACGTGGTGGGGGCAGGCGATCACGCACCCGGCGCAGCCGGTGCACAGGCCCGAGGTGATGACCTCGTCGTGGAGCTCCTTCCACTGGTAGGTCCAGCGGGGCTTCTTGGCCGGCGCAGGCGCCGCGTCGGTGACTGTCATGCGCCCCCGGCAGGATTCGAACCTGCGCACACGGCTCCGGAGGCCGTTGCTCTATCCCCTGAGCTACGGGGGCTGGGCCGGGCCATGCTACCGGCGCTCGGCTCACCCGGCGGGATAGGGGGTGGCGGGCACGGGCCTCACTCACCGGCCGGACAAGGGGTGCCCGGTAGGATCGGCCGATGCCGGATGTGCGCGACGGCTTGAGGGACGGGCTGCAGGCGGCTCTGGAGGGGGTCGGCGTCGTACCCGCGCCAGTCGAGATCGCCATCGAGCGGCCCCGGGACCGCTCCCACGGCGAGTGGTCGTCGAATGTGGCGCTGGCCGCAGCCAAGACGGCGAGGCGACCGCCCCGCCAGCTGGCCGAGCAGATCGTCGCTCACTTGAGTGCCGAGCCGCCGCCCCACGTGCTGGCAGTGGAGGCCGCCGGCCCCGGCTTCGTGAACTTCCGCCTGGCCCCGAGCTGGCTGCACGAGGTGCTGGCCGAGGTGATCGCCGCAGGTGCCGACGGCTACGCCCGCAGCGACACGGGCTCGGGGCGCTCGGTGAGCGTGGAGTTCGTGTCGGCCAACCCGACCGGCCCGCTGCACGCCGGCCACGGACGGTGGGCCGCCTACGGCGACTCGCTGTGCCGGCTGCTGGAACGCTGCGGCTACCGGGTGACCCGCGAGTTCTACGTGAACGACCGGGGTCGCCAGATCGATCTGTTCGCGGCCTCGCTGGACGCTCGCAGCCGGGGCGCCGAGCCTCCCGAGGACGGCTATCACGGCGAGTACGTGGCCGACTGGGCGGCCGAGATGCCCGACGGCGCCGATCCCCGCCAGTGGGGGCTGGAGCGGGCCCGCAGGGACCAGGCCGACACTCTGGCCGCCATGAACGTGACCTTCGACCGCTACACCAGCGAGTCCGCGCTGGTCGCCCGGGGCGCGATGGACCGTGTCCTCGACGATCTGCGCAGCCGGGCCATGGTCTACACCCAGGACGGCGCGGTGTGGCTCCGCACCGGCGAGTTCGGCGACAGCGCCGACCGGGTGCTGGTCAAGAGCGACGGCGAGCCCACCTACTTCCTTCCCGACATCGCCTACCACCACGAGAAGTTCTCCCGGGGCGACCTGGTCATCGACATCCTCGGCGCCGACCACCACGGCTACGTCCCCCGGATGCGGGCCGCGCTGGGTGCGCTGGGCCACCCGCCCGAAGGCTACGAGACGCTGATCGGCCAGAACGTCACCCTGCGGCGGGGCGGGGTCGCGGTCCGGCTGTCGAAGCGGGCGGGCGACATGGTGATCGTCTCGGAGCTGCTCGACGAGGTCGGTCCCGACGTGACCCGGCTCGTGTACCTGCTGCAGTCCATCGACACCACCCAGACCATCGACATCGACGTGGTGTCGGCCCAGTCGGCCGAGAACCCCGTCTACTACCTGCAGTACGCGCACGCCCGGATCCACTCGCTGGGCCGGCAGGCCGAAGCCCGCGGCGTGCGGCGGGCCTCGCTGGACGGAGTGGACCTGGCGGTGCTCGTGCACGAGCGCGAGCTGGACGTGCTGCGGGCCCTGGCCGGGCTGCCCGACACGGTCGCGGCCGCGATGCGGGCCCGGGCCCCGCATCAAGTGACCACCTGGGCTCGTGAGCTGGCCTCCGCCTTCCACCGGTTCTGGCACGACTGCCCGATCCTGCGCGACGATGTGGGCGAGGACGTCCGCCAGGCCCGCCTGTGGCTGGTGGAGGCGACCCGGATCGGCCTGGCCGTCGCGCTCGCCATCCTCGGGGTGTCGGCTCCGGAGAGGCTGTAGCGCGATGGCCGGCTCGCGGGCCTCTTCATCTGCCGGGGTCTCGCCTTCACCCGGCCCGGCGTCGCCTTCACCCTCCGGGGTCTCGCCTTCACCCGGCCCTGCGTCGCCGCTGCCGCGCCGCCTGCTGCCCGACAACCACGACGTGTCACAGGGTCGGCTCAGTATCGGGGGATGCGACGTGCTCGAGTTGGCCGACACCCACGGGACGCCTCTGTTCGTCTACGACGAGGAGCATCTGCGCGGCCGCTGCCGCGAGGCGGTGGCCGCGTTCGGGCCGGACGTGGCCTACGCAGCAAAGGCGTTCCTGTGCGTCGCCATGGCTCGCCTCGTGCATTCGGAGGGGATGGGCCTCGATGTGGCCACCGGGGGCGAGTTGCACGTGGCGCTGGCCGCGGGCGTGCCCGCGGGCCGCCTCGTGCTGCACGGCAACAACAAGTCGGTCGGCGAGCTGCACCAGGCCGTCGCGGCCGGCGTCGGGCGCATCGTGGTGGACAGCTTCGACGAACTCGACCGCCTGGACGCCCTCCATGCCGAGACCGGAGCGCGTCCCAGGGTGCTGCTGCGGTTCACTCCCGGCGTCGAGGCGCACACCCACGCCTACCTGGTGACCGGGGCCGACGACTCCAAGTTCGGATTCACCGTGTCGACGGGCGCGGCCGCGGCTGCGATGGAGCGGGCCCGGGCCTCGGCCGCCGTCGAGGTGGTCGGAGTCCACTCCCACATCGGCAGCCAGGTGTTCGACGCGTCCTCCTTCGCCAAGGCGGTCGCAGTCATCGCGGAGTCCGCCGCGCCCTTCGAGG
The DNA here is from genome assembly GCA_028819505.1 of Acidimicrobiaceae bacterium. Classification (GTDB taxonomy): domain Bacteria; phylum Actinomycetota; class Acidimicrobiia; order Acidimicrobiales; family Aldehydirespiratoraceae; genus Aldehydirespirator. The sequence goes on along the minus strand of JAPPLH010000003.1, from coordinate 17,895 downwards.
TGGACGAGATATCCATCGGCGGCGGTCTCGGCGTGCCGTACGTGGCCGGCGAGTCGGCCCCGACGATCGCCGAGTGGGGCGAGGCGGTGAGCGAGGCGTGCCGGTCGGCGGGGGTGACGGCCCGGGTGACCGCCGAGCCGGGCCGCGCCATCGCCGCGGCTGCCGCGGTCACCCTCTACACGGTGGGCACGGTCAAGACCATCGAAGGCGTCCGGACCTACGTGGCGGTGGACGGCGGGATGAGCGACAACCCGCGGCCGGTTCTGTACGGGAGCGGCTACGAGGCGTTCCTGCCCGGATCCGTCGACGCTCCCAGGGACCGGGTGGTGACCGTGGTGGGCAAGCACTGCGAATCGGGGGACACGCTGGCACGCGACGCCATGGTGCCCTCCGGCATCGCGGTGGGGGACGTCCTGGCCACGCCCGTCACCGGCGCCTACGGCCACTCCATGGGCTCCAACTACAACAAGGTCCTGCGGCCCGCGGTGGTGTTCGCCGCCGCCGGCGAAGCCCGCCTGGTGGTCCGCCGCGAGACCTACGACGACCTGCTGGCCTGCGAACTGCCGGACGCCTGAACCGGCCTCCGGCCGACGGCGCGCCGGGCCGTGTCGCCGGGCCGCCGCGGCGCGGCCGGTGGCCCGCTGCTTCGTGTGGGTGGGCGGCAGCGATCTGTCATGGAGCGTCGCCGGGTCGCCACGACGCGGCCAGTCGCTGCCACCATCTCGACGGAGGCGCGCTCCTCGCCGGTGCGGGCCGGGCCGCCGGGCCCGGCCGCGGCCGGGCCACCATGAACTCGACTGTCGGCGTGGAATCGGCGCGCCGGGCCTCCGCGGCCGGCGCGGGCAGCGAGTCGGTGCCCGGCCGCGCCAGCATCTCGGCCGCGCTGCGGGCGTCCGGCGCTGAGCCGTCACCGCCCAGCATGAAGGACAACTCCGCGCTCAGCGCCGGCGAGCATCCGAGGCGGCGCAGGTCAGCCGCACGCCAGGACGCCCCTGGGTCCAGCAGGATCCCGGTGGACAGCTCGACGAGCGCCAGCGCCAGCGCCGCCATGTCGGTGGCGAACCGGGCGGGAGCGCCCGGCGGCAGCCTCCCCGGGCTGAACCGCTCGAGCGGTTCGCCGTCCGCGGCGCAGGCCGCGTCAAGGTCCGCCAGCCACAGCTCGCGGCCGTGGCTCAGCAGCAGGTTGGCCGGCTTGACATCGCCGTGTACGAGGCCGGCCTCGTGCATCCGGGCCAGCGCGGCGGCGGCCGCGGCTCCGACCGCCCTGACGTCGCCTTCCTGCAGAGGGCCCCGCTCATCCAGCACGTCGGCCAGCGAGCAGGCCGCCCTCTCCAGCGACAGTCCAGCGGTGCCTGCGCTCTGCAGCGGCACGATCCCGGGGCCGCGGAGCGTCCGGAGATGCCGAGCTTCCCGCGCCGCGGCCTCCGATGAGGAGCAGCGCTTCGCGAACCGTCGTGCGTCGTTCGTCATGATCGGCCAATATAGATGTTGCAGAGGTTGCCAAGACCCTATCCATGCAAGATGATGAAGAGCATGTTGTTTGCACTGCTTTCTGGCCGGCGCTGGCTCGCGTCGATCGCGGCAGTGCGACGGGGCGGCGACAGGGAGAGTCGGGGCCGGCAGACCGAGGCCGGGGCGACGGGCCGGTAGCTTGGAGGGGTGAACCGCCTCCGTGTAGGACTCCTCGGCTGCGGCAACGTCGGCGCCGCCCTGGTGACGCTGCTCGACGAGCAGCGCGACGCGGTGGCGACCCGCACCGGAATCGAGCTGGAGATCACCAGAATCGCGGTGCGCTCCACCGCCGAGGACCGCGGTCTGAGCATCGATCCGTCGGTGTTCTGCGCCGACGCGGCCGCGATCGTCTCCGATCCCGAGATCGACCTCGTGGTGGAGGTCATCGGCGGCATCGAGCCGGCCCGCAGCCTGCTGAACGACGCCATCGCGAACGGCAAGCCGGTGGTGACGGGCAACAAGGAGCTGCTGGCCAACCACGGCGCCGAACTGTTCGCGGCGGCCGACGACGCCGGCGTCGACCTGCTCTTCGAGGCGGCCGTGGCCGGAGCAATCCCCCTCATCCGTCCGCTGCGGGAGTCGCTGGCGGCTGAGCCGGTCCGGAGGATCATGGGCATCGTCAACGGCACCACCAACTACATCCTCACCCAGATGTCCGAGCGTGGCGCCGGTTACGCCGAGGCGCTGAGCGAAGCCCAGAGCCTGGGCTATGCCGAGCGCGATCCCACCGCCGACGTCGAGGGGTTCGACGCCGGGGCCAAGGCGGCCATCATCGCCACGGTCGCCTTCGGCGCGGTGGTGGTAGCCGGCGACGTCTACCACGAGGGCATCTCCCGGATCACCGGCCACGACATCGAGATGGCCCGCCGCCTGGGCTACGCCGTCAAGGCGGTCGCCGTGGCCGAGCGCACCGGGCGGGGCAACGGCGAGCCGCCGGAGGTGGCCGTGCGGGTCCATCCGGCCATGGTGCCGGTGCAGCACCCGCTGGCCGGCGTGCGCGACAGCTTCAACGCGGTCTTCATACAGGGCGACGCGGTCGGCGAGCTCATGTTCTACGGCCGGGGCGCCGGCGGCCGCCCCACCGCCGGCGCCGTTCTGGGCGACCTCGTCGACGCGGCCGTCAACCTCGCCTCGGGCGGTCCGGGCCGCATCGGGCGGCTCGTCCGCGCCCGGGTCCGCTCGATCGACGACCTGCGGTCCGAGTACTACATCGGCCTGGAGGTCGCCGACCGCCCGGGCGTTCTGGCCTCGGTGGCCGACGTGTTCGGACGCCACGGAGTGTCCATCCGGTCCATGGAGCAGCACGGCCTGGGCGACGACGCCCGCCTCGTGTTCATCACCCACGAGTGCCGCGAGCGCGACCTGCAGGCCACGCTGCGCGACCTCCGCGGCCTGGAGGCGGTCCACGAGTTGGGCAACGTCATCCGGGTCGTCGGCGACGACGGCCCCCGCCTGTGACGAACCCGCAACAGTGACGTGCGGCACGTGCGGCAGGCGTCGCATGAGCGGCGCGGGCCGTCAGCGGCAGGCGGCGCGGACGGCATGCGGTATGTGAGCACCCGGTCGGCGCCGGGGCGCCGGGACCGGCTCGCGTTCGACGACGTGCTGCTCGCCGGCCTCGCGGCGGACGGGGGCCTCTACGTCCCCGAGCGGGTGCCTGAGCTGCCGGAGGACGCGTCCGCCGGCGCGGGCACTCTCGGCTATGCCGAGTTGGCCGCCCGCCTCATGGCCCCGTATGTGGGCGATGCCCTGGGCGGCGACGAACTGGCGTCACTGGTTGCCGACGCCTACGCCACGTTCGACCATCGCGACGTCTGCCCGCTGGTGGAACTCGACGAGGACCACTGGCTGCTCGAGCTGTTCCACGGGCCGACCTTCGCCTTCAAGGACATCGCCTTGCAGGTGGTGGCCCGGTTGTTCGACCACGAACTGGGCCGCCGCGGCGAGCGGGCCATGATCGTCGCGGCCACCTCGGGCGACACCGGCTCCGCGGCCATGGAGGCGGCGGCCGGCCGCGACCGCCTCGACATCGTGGTGCTGCACCCCGCAGGGCGCACCAGCGAGATCCAGCGGCGCCAGATGACCACGCTGGACGCGGCCAACGTCCACGCAGTAGCGGTGGACGGCACCTTCGACGACTGCCAGGACCTGGTGAAGGCCATGTTCGCGGACGAGGCCTTCCGTCGCGACATGCGGCTGGCCGCGGTCAATTCGATCAACTGGGCCCGGGTGGCGGCCCAGATCGTCTACTACGTGTGGGCGGCCCGGCGACTGGCCGGAGATCGGCCGGTCACGTTCTGCGTTCCCACCGGCAACTTCGGCAATGTGCTGGCCGGCCACTACGCCCGCCGCATGGGGCTGCCGGTCGGGCGCCTCCTGATCGCATCCAACACCAACGACATCCTCAGCCGCCTCATCCACACCGGCGAGTTGGCCGCCCACGAGGTGGTGCCCACCCTCTCGCCCAGCATGGACATCCAGATCTCGTCCAATCTCGAGCGCCTCCTGTTCGAGCTCTTCGACGGCGACGGAGCGGCCACCGCCGCCCTGCTCGCCCGGTTCCGCGCCGAGGGCCGGGCCACCCTGAACTCCGAGCAGCACGAAGCGCTGGGGGCCGGGTTCTCCGGCGACCGTCTCGACGACGCCGAGACCCTGGAGGTGATGGGCCGCGTCCACGCCGAGTGCGGCATGCTCATCGACCCCCACACCGCGGTCGGGGTAGGAGTGGCGGAACGCTGCCGCAGGCGGGGCGAGCTGATGGTGTCGCTGGCCACGGCCCATCCGGCAAAGTTCGGTGAGGCAGTAGTGCAGGCCACGGGAAGCGCCCCCGAGATGCCGCCGGCTCTGGCCGCCGTGGCCGACCTCCCCGAGCGCTGCACCTCGCTGCCCGACGACGTCACCGCCATCAAGGATTTCGTCCGCTCGGCTCGACGCGCTTGACACCGTGTGTTCACTGTGATTGGATCACTCTGTACGCGACTCGTACACGAAGGGTTCCTTTTCCTGTACGGGGAACCTCTCTTTCCTGTACGAGCCGGGTTGAGGTGGCCTGGCCGCGCACGCCGACGATGTGGCCACGAGTTGCGTCGGGGCGCAGGGGTTGCAGCAGCGGGGGTTCGGCCCGTAGAGTGATGGAGTCGCCTCGCGCCATGGGCGTGACGGTTGGCGCCGGCTCGTGATGCGTCGTCTCGCCGAGCCGGGATGCCTGAGTCCGACAACCGGGGGATTCATCCGTGGAAGCGACCGAGATGCGGCGCTCAACGCTGCAACGCAAAGACCGCGGCGAACTCAACCAGATCGCCGCCGCGCTGGGGGCCAAGCCCTCCAGCCGGGCCCGCAAGGACGAGATCATCCAGCTGATCATCGACCTGACCGCCGACGGCGCCAGGATCTCCCAGCCGGCGAGCGAGAGCCGGCCCGGTGACGCCGCGCCGGGCGGATCCGGCGACGCCGACCAAGGGCCGCGGTCCGCCGGCAACGCCGGTCCCGCCGGGCGCGACGGACTTCAGAAGGGCGAGGGACAGGCGACCAGCCGTGAGGACGGCCGCTCCCCTGACCGCGGCGAGGACGATGCGGATACGGGCAACCGTCGCCGGCGTCGCCGCAACCGCGACCGCGACCGCGACCGTGACGACGGCTGGGACGGCGCCCCCGTCGCGATCGAGGGCCGCTTGGACCTGCGTGACGAGGGCTACGGGTTCCTCCGGGTCGAGGGCTGTCTGCCGAACCGCAACGACGCCTACGTGCCGGTCAAGACGATCCGCCAGTACGGCCTGCGACGCGGCGACCACCTCACGGGCACGTCCCGGCCGGCCAACCGGGCCGAGAAGAACCCCGCCCTGCTGACACTGGAGTCGATCAACGACGGCCCCGCGGAATTGTCGGATCGCCGGCAGTTCGAGAGCCTCACCCCGATCCACGCGGTGCGGCGCCTGACGCTGGAGCAGCCCGAGGATCCCGACGCTCTCGCGGCCCGGCTCATCGATCTGGTCGCGCCAATCGGCGTCGGCCAGCGAGTCCTGGTGAGCGGGCCCCGGCGGTCCGGCGCCTCCGAGTTGCTCGCCTCCCTGATCACCGCGGTGGAGGCGAACGAGCCGGACATGTTCGTGATGGGCCTGTTCCTCGACCAGCGGCCCGAGGACATCACCGAGGTGCGGCGGTGCGTCCGCAACGGCGACGTGGCCGCCACGTCGTTCGACCAGACACCTGAGGAGCACGTGCAGACGGCCGAGATGACCATCGAGCGGGTCAAGCGGCTCGTCGAGTCCGGACGCAGCGTGGCGGTCGTGCTCGACAGCCTCACCTCCCTCGCCCAGGCCTACAACGCCGCGCTGTCGAACGCGGGACGGGCCTACAGCGGCAACGTCGAGAGCGGCGCCGTTCACATGCCCAAGAAGCTCTTCGGAGCGGGCCGCAACGTCTCCGAGGGCGGCGCCCTCACCATGATCGCCTCGATCGTCTCCGACGGCTCGAGCCCGCTGCCCGGCGTCCTGAGCGACGAGTTCGTGGGCACGGCCAACACCGAGATCCGGCTCGACCGGTGGGCTGCGCAACTCGGCCTGTTCCCGGCCATCGACGTGAGCGCCTCCGTGTCGCGCGACGAGGGCCGATTCATCGACGCAGACGAGATTCAGGCTCTCCAAGACCTGCGGCGCAGCTTCACCGGCGGCGCGGCGGACGATCCGGGGGCCGTCGTGAAGTCCTTGGAGACGGCCCTCTCCAAACTGCGCGGCACCGCATCCAACGCCGAGTTGCTGCGCTGATCGCGGCTCCACGCGGAAACGGGAGAAAGTTCGTCGCCGCCGGGGTTGTGACCGGCCCGCCCGACTTACAGACTGTGCCCCGATGAAGACCGACATTCACCCCGAGTACCGGCTGGTCGTCTTCTCCGACCAGTCGGCCGGCACCTCGTTCCTCACCCGTTCGACCATCGCCACCGAAGACACCATCGAGTGGTCCGACGGCAACACCTACCCGCTGGCGAAGGTGGAGATCTCCAGCGCCAGCCACCCGTTCTTCACCGGGACGATGCAGATCGTCGACACCGCGGGCCGGGTCGAGCGATTCGAGCGTCGCTACGGCCGTCGCAAGGGCCGCGAGTAGACACGCAGGGTCCGCGGGCACCGTCGGCGATGGAACACACCGAGGCGAACTCCCGCGCGGGCGCGGCCGAGATCCGCTCCAGCGGGGGCGACGCGCTGGCCAAGGCGTTCGAGATGATCGCCACCCCCGCCATCTTCGGGTTCGGCGGCTGGCTCGTCGACGGGCGGCTCGGGACGTTCCCGCTGGTGACCCTGCTGCTGGCGCTGGTGGTCTTCGGCTACCAGGTATGGAGTTTCGCCCGCCACTACGGAGCCAGCATGGACGAGGCCCTCGAGAGCCGCAGGACAACCTACGCCGGGCCCGACCCTGCGGCCCCCGGCCAGTCATGAGCACGACCGGAGGCCCGGCCGCGGTCGCGGAGGCGGGCGGGTTCGCCGCATCGGAGGCTTCTGCCGCTCCTGAACGCGAGGTCGCCCGCGACATGATCCGCCGCTCGGCGATGTTCGGGGTTCCGATGCTCGCGGGGGGCGCGCTGGGCTGGGGATGGACCGGGGCGCTCTCGGTCGGGCTGGCCCTGGCGCTGGTGCTGGCCAACTTCGCGCTGGGCGCGGCCGCCATCGGTTGGGGCGCCCGGATGGGTCCCTCGGCGATGATGGCGGCGGCCATGGGCGGTTACGTCGTCCGCCTCGGTATCGTCACCGCCGCTGTGCTGCCCGTCCGCCACCACGACTGGTTCGAGCTGCTGCCCTTCGCGGCGGCCCTGCTCGTCACCCACCTGGGCCTGCTGATCGTCGAGGCCCGCCGCGTCTCGGCCTCGCTGGCCTTCCCCGGACTCAAGCCCTCCCGGTCCTCGTCGGAGCACCGAGTCGGAGTGTCGGCATGAGCATCCTCGCCCTCGAGTTCCCGCCGGTCAGCCACCTCTTCGACTGGCCCACCATCTGGCTCGACGGCACGCCGCTGGCCGTCAACAAGACCGTCCTCATCTACCTGGCCGCCACCGCGGCCACCATGGTGCTGTTCGGGCTGGCCGGGCGGACCCGCGAGTCCCTGGTGCCGGCCGGCGTGCAGCACGTGGCCGAGTCGGGGGTGAGCTTCATCGAGAACTCGGTGGTGATGCAGACCATCGGTCCCGACGGCAAGAAGTTCATGCCGTTCCTGACCTCGATGTTCTTCTTCATCCTGTTCTCGAACATCACCGAGGTGATCCCGTTCATACAGTTCCCGGCCAACAGCCGGATGGCCATCCCCATCGCCCTGGCCCTGCTGGTGTGGGTGATCTACAACGTGGTCGGCGTCAAGAGCCAGGGCGTGTTCGGTTACCTGAAGAACTCGCTGTTCCCGCCGGGCGTGCCCAAGGTTCTCTACCTCATCGTGACGCCCATCGAGTTGGTGTCCACCTTCGTGGTGCGGCCCTTCTCGCTGGCCATCCGGCTCTGGGCCAACATGGTGGCCGGGCACCTGCTGCTGGTCACCTTCGCCATCCTGACGGCCACCCTCTGGGACTTCTTCTACGTCCCGGCCGCGCTGCCCTTCCTGATGCTGATCGCGATGACCGCCTTCGAGATCCTGGTCTCGGTGCTCCAGGCGTTCATCTTCACCATCCTCACCGCGGTGTACATCGGCGGCTCGATGCACCCCGAGCACTAACCCGCGGCCTTCGATCAACCACTCATCACAAACACAGGAGAAAGCAAAGTGCTAAGTCTTCTCGCACAGACCGCCCCCGGCGAGTTCCTCGACGGGCTCAAGGCCATCGGCGCCGGCCTCGGGTACGGCCTGGCCGCGGTCGGCCCCGGCGTGGGCATCGGCCTCGTGGTCGGCAACGCCATCACGTCGATGGCCCGCCAGCCCGAGTCCGCCGGCATGGTCCGGACCACGATGTTCCTCGGCATCGCCTTCACCGAGGCGCTGGCCCTCATCGGGTTCGTGGTCTTCATCCTGCTCCTCCCCTAGAAGCGGGGACACGCGATCATGGCAAGAACAACCCTGAGGCTCATCGCCTCCCTGGGCGTCGCGAGCGCGGTTCTGCTCGCCGCGGCCGGGCCGGCATGGGCCGCGGGCGAGACGATCGGCGGCTGTGTCCTCGAGCAGGTGCACCACGCCGAGGAGGAGTACGGCAGCCTCGGCGCCGTCGAAGCGGACGAGAAGGCCTTCAAGACTTTCGAGGCGGACCTGGAGGGCTGCGTCGAGGCGCCGAGCCCGATCCTGCCCGAGCTCGACGAGATCATCTGGGGCGGCTTGGCCTTCGTGATCCTGTTCGCGTTCATGCGGTGGAAGGGCTTCCCCGCGGTCAAGCGGGCCATGGACGCCCGCTCCGAGAAGATCCGGGCCGACCTCGACGCGGCCGACACCGCCAAGGCCGACGCCATGCGCACCAAGTCGGAGTACGAGGCCCAGCTGGCCGAGGCCAAGACGGCCGCGGCCTCCATCATCGACGAGGCACGGGGCCAGGCCGACCTGCTCCGCCAGGACCTGCAGGCCCGCGCCGAGACCGACATCGCCGAGCAGCGGGCCCGGGCCGCGGCCGACATCGAGTCGAGCCGCCGCCAGGCCATCGACGACCTGCGCACCGAGGTGGCCGCCATCGCGGTGGGCGCAGCCGAGCGGGTGGTGGGCGCCAGCCTCGACGCTGACGTCCATCGCTCCCTGATCGACGGCTACATCGACGAGGTGGCTGGCGCAGGCAGCAACGGGAATGGGACCTGAGCCGATGCACCGCCACTGGCCGGCGCCGGCTCTCCGGGAGCCGCGCCGCTCGAACTTCAATGGGTTGACCACCTTTGTGGTGGTCAACTGCTTGAAGTTGGCCGCGGTGGGCCCGAGAGGGACCTGAGCGATGGCTGACCAGCCCGCCTCGGACCGCATCGGCGGCTACGCCGACGCCGTGCTGGCGGTGGCCCGCGCCGAGGGCGCCCAGGCGGAGGTCGAGTCCGAGTTGGCCCGTTTCGCCGATGCGCTGCGCTCCAGCGACGAGTTGCAGTCCACCCTCGCCGACTCAGTCATCGACGTGGAGCGCCGGCTTCAGATCACCGAGGACCTGCTCGGAGGCAAGGCTCTCCCCGCGACAGCGGCGCTGGTGTCGCTGGTGGTCGGTGCGGGCCGCGGCGGTGAACTCGTCGAGATCATCGACGCCGCCATCGACCGGGCCGCGGCCGGCCGCAACCGGCGGGTGGCCCGGGTGCGCAGCGCAGTGGAGCTCACCGGCGAGCAGCGAGCCCGGCTGACCGAGGCCATCATGGCCTCCTCGGGACTCGATGTGGAGATACAGGCCATAGTCGATCCCAGCGTGGTCGGCGGGGTGGTCACCGAGATCGGCGACGACGTGATCGACGGCAGCGTGCGCAGCCGCCTGCAGCAGATGCGAAGCGGCCTCGGCTGAAGTCAAGGGCCCGAGCGGCCCGTGAGCGCAGCGAACAAGAGCGGGAAGGAAACGAGCGACCAGACATGAGCGACACGGCACAACTGACGATCAACACCGCGGACATCGCGGCCGCCATCCGCCAGAGCCTCGAGGGATTCACCCCCGCGCTGGAGCAGTCCACGGTGGGCCGCGTGCTGGAGGTCGGCGACGGCATCGCCCGGGTCTCCGGGCTGCCGGACGCGGCCGTCAACGAGATGCTGCGCTTCGCCAACGGCGCCGTCGGCCTCGCGCTGAACCTCGACGAGACCTCGATCGGCGCGGTGGTCCTCGGCGACGTGGAGGGCATCGAGGAGGGCCAGCCCGTCCAGGCCACCGGCGACATCCTGTCGATCCCGGTGGGCGACGGCCTGCTCGGACGGGTGGTCAACCCGCTGGGCGAGCCGGTCGACGGCAAGGGTCCGCTGTCCAACCCCATCCCGCGGCGCATGGAGATCCAGGCGCCGGGCATCACCGGCCGCAAGCCGGTGCACGAGCCGATGCAGACCGGCATCAAGTCCATCGACTCCCTCATCCCCATCGGCCGGGGCCAGCGCGAGCTGATCATCGGCGACCGCAAGACGGGCAAGACCACCATCGCGCTCGACACCATCCTCAACCAGCGCGGCCTCGACCTGAAGTGCATCTACGTGGCCATCGGCCAGAAGGCTTCCACCGTGGCCCAGGCGGTGGCCACCCTCGACGAGCTCGGCGCCATGGAGTACACCGTGGTCGTGGTGGCGCCGGCGTCGGATCCCGCCCCCTACAAGTACCTGGCCCCCTATGCCGGGTGCGCCATGGGCCAGCACTGGATGGAGCACGGCGAGCACGCCCTGGTCATCTACGACGACCTCTCCAAGCAGGCCGAGGCCTACCGGCAGGTGTCGCTGCTCCTGCGCAGGCCGCCGGGGCGCGAGGCCTATCCCGGCGACGTGTTCTACCTGCACAGCCGCCTGCTGGAGCGGGCCGCCAAGCTCAGCGACGACCGGGGCGCAGGATCGCTCACCGCGCTGCCGATCATCGAGACCAAGGCCGGCGACGTCTCGGCCTACATCCCCACCAACGTGATCTCCATCACCGACGGCCAGATCTTCTTGCAGGACGACCTGTTCAAGTCGGGTATCCGCCCCGCGGTGGATGTCGGCATCTCGGTCAGCCGGGTCGGCGGCGCGGCCCAGGTGAAGGCCATGAAGACCGCGGTGGGCACCCTCAAGGGCGACCTGCAGCAGTTCCGCGAGCTCGAGGCCTTCGCGGCCTTCGGCTCCGACCTCGACGCGGTGTCGAAAGCCCAGCTCGAGCGCGGCTACCGCCTCACCGATCTGCTCAAGCAGGGCGTGAACAGCCCGCTGCCGGTCGAGGAGCAGGTGGTGTCGATCTACGCCGGCACCCACGGCTACCTCGACGGCGTGCCCATCGGTGATGTGCGGCGCTTCGAGAGCGAGCTGCTCGACTGGTTCCGCAGCCGCGAGGCCGCCACGCTGGCCGAGATACGCGACAGCGGGGCCATCTCCGACACCGACGACTTCGACGCCCGGGTGAAGGCCTTCGCCGACCAGTTCGAGGCCTCGGAAGCAGCCGCGGGGGCAGAGCCCGACGCGGTCGAGCAGGGCGCGGAGCAGGCCACCATGGTCGACGCCGAGACCACCCTGCCCGAAGAGGACCTGAGCCGGGACGAGGGCTAGAGGCGCAGGCAGGGCAACAGGGGAACAGGGACTGAGGCGGCACCGTGCCTGGAGGCAGAGAACGCGAGCTGCGCCGGCGCATCGGCAGCATCCAGTCCACCAAGAAGATCACCCGCGCCATGGAGCTGATCGCGGCCACCCGGGTGGTGAAGGCCATGCAACGGGCCAACGCGGCCCGTCCCTACGCGAGGCTGATCACCAGCGTGATCGAGGATCTGGCCGCGGGCGGGGCCGAGGTCGATCACCCGCTGCTGCGCCAGGCGCCCGAAGTACGGAACGTCGGGTTCATCATCATCACCGGCGACCGCGGCCTGGCCGGGGCCTACAACACCTCGGTGATCCGCACCGCCGAGCGCCAGGTGATGGCCCACGTGTCGGAGGGCAAGGGCTATTCGCTGTGCTGCGTGGGCCGCAAGTCGGCCAGCTACTTCCGCTTCCGCAACTACCGCATCGACAACGCCGTGTCGGGGTTCAGCGACAACCCGTCCTATGACGACGCCCGCCGCATCGCCGAGACGGTCAGCGAGTCGTTCCTCTCCGAGGCGGTCGATCAGGTGGAGCTGATCTACACGGAGTTCGTGTCGATGGGCACCCAGCGGGTGGTGGTGCGGCGCTTCCTGCCGCTGGTCGACACCGAGATGATGGCCAGGGAGGGCTCGGGCACCGGCCGGGAGGGGAGCTTCGAGTTCGAGCCGTCCCCCGAGGCGGTGCTGGAGGCGCTGCTGCCCCGCTACACCGAGGCCCGGCTCTACGGTGCGCTGCTCGACGCGGCCGCGTCGGAGCACGCCAGCCGCCAGCGGGCCATGAAGGCGGCCACCGACAACGCCGAGGAGCTCATCACCAAGCTGTCGCGGGCCATGAACCAGGCCCGCCAGGACGCCATCACCACCGAGATCATGGAGATCGTCGGCGGGGCGGAGGCGCTGGGCGGCGGCGACGCGACCGATGCCGATATCGCGCCGGCGTCGATGCTGGCCGGCACGGACGCTTCCGTGACGGCGACCGCCGGCGCACATCCCGCATGACGGACTGCACAAGACGACACAGATAGAAGGACCGAAGCAAGAATGACCATCACCGAATCGGCCCCAGCGACCGATCTCCGCACCGGCCGCATCGTCGGCATCGCCGGCCCGGTCGTGGACGTGGAGTTCCCGCCCGGGCACCTGCCCGAGATCAACACCGAGCTCGAGTTCGACGTCGTCGTCGACGGCACCGACGTGCGGGTGCCCGCCGAGGTTGCCCAGCAGATCGGCGAGCACCGGGTGAGGGCCATCGCGCTGAAGCCCACCGACGGCCTCACCCGCGGCACCGAGGTGCGCAACACCGGCCACGGCATCCAGGTGCCGGTCGGCGACGACACCCTCGGCCATGTGTGGAACGTGATGGGCGAGTGCCTCGACACTCCGGGCCACAGCACGCCCGAGCGCTGGGACATCCACCGTCCGGCCCCCTCGTTCGATTCGCTGGAGCCCTCGTCGCAGATGTTCGAGACCGGCGTGAAGGTGATCGACCTGCTCACCCCCTACAAGCAGGGCGGCAAGATCGGCCTGTTCGGCGGGGCCGGCGTGGGCAAGACCGTGCTGATCACCGAGATGATCACCCGGGTGGCCACCAACCACGGCGGCGTGTCGGTGTTCGCCGGGGTGGGGGAGCGCACCCGCGAGGGCACCGACCTGTTCCTGGAGATGGGCGAGACCGTGATGGGCGACGGCAAGACCCGGGTGCTCGACAAGGCTGCGTTGGTGTTCGGCCAGATGGACGAGCCGCCCGGCGTGCGGCTGCGGGTGGCGCTGGCCGGGGTGACCGTGGCCGAGTACTTCCGCGACGTGCAGAACCAGGACGTGCTGCTGTTCATCGACAACATCTTCCGGTTCGTGCAGGCCGGCTCGGAGGTCTCAACGCTCTTGGGCCGCATGCCCTCGGCGGTGGGCTACCAGCCCACCCTGGCCGACGAGATGGGCGAGCTCCAGGAGCGGATCACCTCCACCCGGGGCAAGTCGATCACCTCGCTGCAGGCGGTGTACGTGCCCGCCGACGACTACACCGACCCGGCCCCGTTCACGTCGTTCACCCACTTCGACGGCACCACCGAGTTGAGCCGCGACATCGCCGCGCTGGGCATCTACCCCGCGGTGGACCCGCTGGCGTCCACCTCCACCATCCTCGACCCGCTGGTGGTGGGGGACCGCCACTACGCAGTGGCCCGCCGGGTGCAGGAGGTGCTGCAGCGCTACAAGGAGCTGCAGGACATCATCGCCATCCTCGGCCTCGACGAGCTGTCCGAGGAGGACCGGGTGACGGTGGACCGGGCCCGCAAGGTTCAGCGCTTCCTGTCCCAGCCCATGTTCGTGGCCAAGAACTTCACCGGCCAGGACGGCATCTTCACCCCGGTGGAGGAGACCATCGAGTCGTTCGAGGCGCTGGTGAACGGCGACATGGACGACCTCCCCGAGCAGGCCTTCTACATGGTGGGCGGCGCCTCCGACGTGGAGCGCAAGGCCGCGGAGCTGCAGGCCTGACATGGCGGCGGGTGCGCCGGGACTGAGCCCTGCCGGGGTGGGGCCTGACTTGCGTGAGGGCCGGGCATGGCTGTAGAGCTCGACGTCGAGCTGGTGTCGCCCGAGGAGGTGACCTACTCGGGCTCGGCCGAGATGGTGATCGTGCGCACGGTGGAGGAGGGCGACATCGCCTTCTGTGCCGGGCACGTGCCGTTCTTGGGCGTGCTGGCCCCCTGGTCGGTGGACGTCCTGCGGCCCGGCGGCGAACGCGACACATTCGCCGTACACCGGGGCTTCGTGGAGGTCAGCCACAACAAGGTGACCATCCTCTCCGACGTCTCCGAGCCCGCCGGCGAGATCGACACGGGCCGGGCCGAGGCAGCCCGGCAACGGGCCGCGGAGGCTCTTGCAACTGACGCCGAGGACGTTGAAGCAGCCGCCGCGCTGGAGCGGGCCGAACTGCGTTTGAGGGTCGCGGCCGCCTAGAGCGCCGTCCGCTGGCGGCTAGATGTCGCGGGCTTTGCGGTGGCGGTGCCGGCCCTCGATGAGGCGCACGGTGCCGGAGCGGCTGCGCATCACCAGCGACTGGGTGTGGCAGAAGCTGGCGTCGAACTGGACGCCTTGGAGCAGGTCGCCGTCGGTCACCCCGGTGGCGGCGAAGAAGCAGTTGTCGGTGTTGACGAGGTCGTCCTGGGTCAGCACCCGCTCCACGTCGTAGCCCAACTCGGTCAGGGCCTTGCGCTCGTACTCGTTGCGGGGCCACAGGCGACCCTGAAGCGCGCCGCCCATGCACTTGATGGCGGCCGCGGTGATCACGCCCTCGGGAGTGCCGCCGATGCCGAACAGGATGTCGGCGCCGGTGTGGGGCCAGGCGGTGGAGATGGCGCCGGCCACGTCGCCGTCGGGGATCAGCCTGATGCGGGCGCCGGCCTCGCGGACCTCGGCGATCAGGTCGTCGTGGCGGTCGCGGTCCAGGATCACTGCGGTCAGGTCGCGCACGAACTCGTTCTTGGCCTCGGCCACGGCCTTCAGGTTGTCCGTCGGCGACTTGGTGATGTCGATAAGGTCGGCGGCTTCGGGGCCGGTGGCGATCTTCTCCATATAGACGCAGGGGCCCGGATCGAACATGGTCCCCCGGTCGGCCACCGCGATCACCGACAGTGCGTTGGCCCGCCCCAGCGAGGTCAGAGTCGTACCATCTATCGGGTCGACGGCCACATCGGTCTGGGGCAGCTGGCCGTTGCCGACCCGCTCGCCGTTGTAGAGCATGGGCGCCTCGTCCTTCTCGCCCTCCCCGATCACGACGATGCCGTCCATCGAGATGTCGCTCAGCACTCTGCGCATGGCGTCCACCGCGGCCGCGTCGGCGCCGTCCTTGTCGCCCCGTCCCATCCAGCGGGATGCGGCTATGGCCGCGCCCTCGGTGATTCGCACCATCTCCAGCGCGATGTTGCGATCGGGTTTGGGATGCGTCGATACGACCATGCCGCGAACCTACCCGAAGCCGGGCATCGGTGAGCAGCACTTGAGCGGTGCAGGCAGGATCTGAGCGGTGCAGCAGCGCAGCCCGTTGCCGCAATGGGCGGCCGGGGTGGCAAGATTGCGACATGCCCGCCGCGTTCCGAGACAGGTTCCGCCGAGGCTCGTCCGACACCGGGCCCGAGCCGTTCCCGAGCGATCCGGCCGACCGGGGTTCCGACCAGGATTCGGACGGGGATCCCGGCGACGGCGAAGCCGGCGAGTGGCTGGCATACGAGCTTCACGAATGGTCGCTCGAGAGCCGGGTGATGCTTCAGCAACTGCTCACAGTCGACCAAGTCGTCCATTCGTGGCAGGGCACGACGTTGATGGTCCACGAGTCGCTGGAGGAGAAGGTCGACAGCCTCGTGGACGAGGTCGAGGAGACCGAGAGGGCGAAGGAGGCCACCAGCCGACCGATCGGGCCCGAGGACTCCTTGACGGCCTTCGAGCTCGCGGAATGGTCGGAGGCGCTGCGGGCGGAATTGCTGGAGCGACTGGCGCAGGCCCGGGTGCCTCACATCCTGGACACCGAGGGCGACGCCACCGAGGGCGACGCCACCGAGGGCGACGCCGGCCAGGAGACCGAGGCGGGCGAAGTCTGCGACCTGCTGGTCCGCGAAGCCGACGAGGACCGCGTCGAGTTGGTGATCGACGATCTGCTGGCCCGCGAGGAGGAAGCTCAGTTCGAGGAACTCGACGGCCTGGAGGTCAATGCGCTCCTCAGCGCCCTCTTCGTGGCGTGCGACCGGCTGCGGAAGGATCCCGGCGACCTCGACGGGGTGCGGGGCGTGGCGACGAACGCTCGCCGGATCGCCGGAGTGCGGACGCCGTTCGGCTTCTCGGCGCCCAACTGGCGAGACCTGCGGAACTCGGTGGGTGAGTTGCTCGACCTGGTGGAGAGCGAGGACGCCGACAGGGACGATCTGCGCGAGTCGGCCCACCGTATGAGCGACACCCTCAGGACGCTCGTCTGAGCGATCCGGGCCGCGAGCCCGCGTCGCTTCTAACCGGACTCTCAACGTCGAGCCCTACATTCATGTCCATGGCTGAAGAAGACAACCCAGTCGCCGACGCTGAGGATTCTCATGGCGAGGATGTCGAGGATTCTCAGGACGAGGATCATGGCGCGGTGGGCGTCGAGGATTCTCACGGCGTCGAGGGCGTCGAGGATTCTCAGGACGAGGATCATGGCGCGGTGGGCGTCGAGGACGCCGAGGACTCTCAGGACGTCGAGGTTTCTCATGGCGCCGGGGACGTCGAGGGCGCCGAGGACTCTCCGCCCGGGGACACTGCGGCAGACCTGCACTCCGAGAGCCCAGTCGCGTCCGAGACCAAGTCCGCGGCGGGGCGTGCCAAGGTGGCGGCGCTGGTGGTGGGGACGGTGCTGGCTGGTGCGGCCGTCGTCGTGGGCGCGGTGTGGGCCATCACCGCCATCGCCGGCGATGACGACCGCGGCTACGACGCTGGGGTTCCGTACTACGCCCCTCTTTACGACGAAGGGCACGAAAGGTGGTACGACGAGAGGCAAAAGGGATACCACGAAGGGTACGACGAGGGGCAAAAGGGATACCACGAAGGGTACGACGAGAGGCAAGAGGGATACCACGAAGGGTACGACGAGGGGTACCGCGGGGAGTCTGTCGCCCCTGATCGGTCCCGGCGCGACCAGCCCGGCAGGGAGCGCCGAGCGGACCGGGATCAACGTTGGCGCTTCGACCGCGACCGCGGCGAGCGCTTCGGCCGCGACTCGGGCAAGCGGACGGACCGGGACAAGGGCGATCACCGGGACGGCGACCGCCGGGAGAGCTCCGCGGGCAGCGAGCCGAGCAAGCCGGCGGACGAAGAGTGCTCGACGATCCATCGTTTCGGCAGCGGCGAGAACGCGGTCACGATCCTGGCCTGCAGGTCGCCGGGCGCCGGATGGCCGGAGTTCGAGCCTGGCGAGGGCGGCCACTTCCGGTTCAGGAAACTCCCCAGGGACGCGTTCCCCCTCTTCGGCATGGGAGGCGAGCAGTGGCCCTTCCCGGGTCGTCAGCGGCCGTTCGGTCCCGGACCGATGCCGCGGTATCGCGACGGTGGGCCCTTGGCGGACGGTTGGCCGTTCACCGACGGCAGGCCCCGCGAGGGCGAGCTGCCGTTCGGTTTGGAGGAGTTCTTCGGTGGTGAGCGGTTCGGCGAGGATGGGCTGCCGTTCGGTTTGGAGGAGTTCTTCGGTGGTGAGCGGTTCGGCGAGGATGGG
>JAPPLH010000058.1 GCA_028819505.1 Acidimicrobiaceae bacterium | reverse complement strand
GGCGATCGCTCGGGGGATCGATCGGGGGCCGGCGATGGCCGCGAACCGGGCCCCGACGGTCTCGGCGAAGGCCTCTGCGTCGGCCTCGTCGCCGGCCGGCGCGATCACGCACAGCTCGTCGAGCCGGCGGGCCGCGGCCAAAGGATCGCCCCCGGCGGTGGCCCGGCAGTCCGACAGCAGCACCGCCACCCGCCGCCGGGCCGTGCAGCGGGCCAGCTGGGCCCGGGCCGCGTCGAGGGCGGCCGCAAGGTCGGTGGTTCCGTAGCCCCGCAGCCGCAGCACGTCGTCCACCACCGCCGGCGCCGGACGGTCGCAGTCGGCTGACTTGATGGCCACCACCCGGTCGCCGAAGGCCAGCGCCGACCACTGCTGCGGCGCTCGCAGGGCGCAGGCCGCGGCAGCCACCGCGGCCGCGGCCAGCCTGGGCCCGCCCATCGACCCCGAGCGGTCCACGACGAGGGCGATCGCGGTGGCGGGACGCTGCCAGCGCTGCACCCACAGCTCGTCCAACGCGGCAGGGCGGCCCGCCGCTCTGGCCTCGATCAGGCCGTCGAGGCTGCGGTCGATGTCGATGTCGCCGGTGCAGCGATCGGCCCGTCCGGG
Organism: Acidimicrobiaceae bacterium; assembly: GCA_028819505.1. GTDB lineage: Bacteria > Actinomycetota > Acidimicrobiia > Acidimicrobiales > Aldehydirespiratoraceae > Aldehydirespirator. Next base: position 7,722 of record JAPPLH010000058.1, on the reverse strand, counting down.
CTCGAGGCGGCCCACGCCGCCCGCCGAGGCCGCTCCGGCCCGGGCCAGGTCGAGCGCCAGCCGGCCCGCCAGCCGCGCCGCCAGCGCGGCCATCCTGCGGTCGGCGGCGGCGGCCATGTCGGCCAGCAGCGCCAGGGTCTGGTCGGGGTCGGCCGAGGCCTGCGCGGCCACCTCGGCCGCATCCAGGGTCCCGGTCTCGGGGCTCAGCAGCCGGAAGCCGGGCTGGCCCTCGTAGTGGCCTCGGGGCGTGGTGCGCACCCGCTCGGCGTCCAGCGCCTCCCGGGCCCTGAACCCTTCGAGGACTAGGCCCCTGTGCCGGTCGCCCCTCCGGGGGCCGGCACTTTTTCCGCCGAAGGCACCAGGGTCTCGGGCGGCGGGCCGTCGCTGCGCTGCTCGGCGGCGAGCGCCTCTTCCCACAGCTCCCGCACGATGGCCTCGGGGGTGCGGTCGCCTCCCTCGTGGAGCCGGATCCGGCCGGTCAGGGCCATCAGGGCGGCGTCGAGCCCCACGCCGGGATCGTCGAGAGGCCGGTCTCGCAGCCCGCTGAGGCGGACGGCCACATCGCAGAGGTCCATCGCCCCCCGCACCGACGATCCCATCCGCACGTCCCGGTGGGTGCGGGTCGCCCGAGTCACGGCCACGGCACGGGCCACGGTGCGGGCGGCCGCCTCGCCGGCGCCGGGAGGACCGGGCGTCTGCGCCGACGTCGTGCTGGATGTCTCGGCGGCCGCCCCGGTGGCCGCCTCGCCGACGCCGGGCAGACCCCGGGCCCGCGACTCGACGATCTCACGCTCGTCGCGCTCGTCCTGGTAGCCCATAGCGACCCGGCAGATGCGGTCGTACACCGCGCTGGACAGCCGCGACGTCCCCACCGTGTCGTACGGATTCATGGCGGCCACCAGCCGGAACCGGCAGGCGGCGGCGACGCGGCCCACCCGGGGGAGGTGGATCTCGCTCTCCGACATCACCCCGATGAGGAGGTTGACGGTCTCCTCGGGCACCCGGTTGAGTTCCTCGACGTAGAGCAGCGCCCCGGTCTGCATCGCCTCCAGGAGCGGGCCGGGCACGAATGCGTCGCCGGTGTAGCCCTCGGCCAGCACCCGCGCCGGGTCGTACTGTCCGGCGAGCCGGGCCGGGGTCAGTTCGGCGTTGCCCTCGACGGTGACCAGCGGGACGTCCATCGCCGCGGCCAGGGCCCGCAGCAGGGTGGTCTTGCCGGTGCCGGGCGGGCCCTCCAGCAGCAGGTGGCGACCCGCGCCGGCCGCGGCCACCACCAACTCGACCTCGCGTCGGCGGCCCACCACGGCCGCCGCGACCTCGTCGACCAAGCCGGCCAGGCCGCCCGTCATCGCGGCGCTCGCGACATCCCGACTGCCCGCGACCCGGCGACCGCAGCCGCCGATACCGCCGGTGAACTGGCAGCGGCAGAGGCCGTTTCGGGAGTCCCCGGCCGCCGATTCGCCCCGGTCACCCGTTCCCCCGCCGGCGGCCGGAGCCCGTCGGCGCGGCCCTCCTCAGTCGAAGGCGATGACACCTCCTGTGGTGCGGGCGCCGCACGCCTCGAACCGCAGCATCGGCGCGGCCCTCCTCAGTCAAAGGCGATGACACCCCTGATGTTGCGGCCCTCGCGCAGGTCCCGGTAGCCCTCGTTCACGTCGTCCAGCGAGTAGGTGGCGCTCACGAAGCTGTCGAGGTCGAGCTGCCCCTGGGTGTAGAGCGACAGCAGGTGCGGGATCTCCGAGCGGGGGCTGGCCGAACCGAACATCGAGCCCCTGAGCTGCTTGTTCAGCATGGCGAACTCGAACAGGTTGAACTTCACGTCCATCTGCTCCAGCGGCGCGACCGCAGCCACCACCACCGTGCCGCCCTTGCGGACCAGGAACTGGGCCGGGGCCAGCATCTCGCCGCTCATCACGCCTGGGGTGAGCACGACGCTGTCGGCCATCACGCCGCCGGTGATGAGCCCGACCGTCTCGGCGGCCGCCTCCATCGACTCGGCGGTGTGGGTGGCGCCGAACTTGCCGGCCGCCTCCCGCTTGGACTCGGCCGGGTCGACGGCCACGATGTTGGACGCCCCGGCGATCTTGGCCGCCTGCAGGGCGGCGCTGCCGAGCCCGCCGCAGCCCACCACCACCACCGTGTCGCCGGGCCGGACGTCGGCCCGGTTGGCCACCGACCCGAAGCCGGTGGTCACCCCGCAGCTCACCAGCGCGGCGACGGCCGCGGGCACGTCGGGGTCGACCTTCACCGCGGAGTCGACGCTCACCACCATGTGCTCGCTGAAGGTGCCCAGCTTCAGCATGGGGGTGAGGTCGTTGCCGCCGCCGTCGTGGTGGCGGAACCCTCCCGCGGGCGGCATCATGCCGGGGGCGAGCAGGTGCATGCCGAGGTCGCACAGGTGCTGCTGGCCGTCGGCGCACCAGCGGCAGCGGCCGCACGACGGCACGAACGAGGCCGAGATGTGGTCGCCGACGGCCAGTTCGGCCACGCCCTCGCCCACCTCGACCACCACGCCCGCGCCCTCGTGGCCGCCCACGATGGGCAGCGGCACCGGCATGGCGCCGTTGCGGGCGTGCTCGTCGGAGTGGCACATCCCGGCGGCAGTGGTCTTCACCAGCACCTCCCGGGGTCCGGGCCCGTCGAGCTCGATCTCCTCGACGCTCCAGTCGGCGTTGGTCTCGCGCAGCACGGCTGCCCTGGTCTTCACGCGGCACCTCCCGGGGACTCGGAACCGCGACGCTAGCGCGCCCGCTGTGGCCCCGCGGGCCTCGGGTCGCCCGCCCCGCGGGACTGCCGTCGCCCGCGCCGGATGTGTGAGCATGTTCCACTCGCATCGGAGGTTCACGGACGAGGAGCGCGGCGATGGCGACGGGACCGCTTGCGAGGACACGGGTTATCGGCCTCACGCAGGTGATCGCCGGGCCGACCGCGACGATGCTGCTGGCCGAGAGCGTTCGGGCGGTTCTCCGGGGCGCCGACCCGTGGTCGCAGCCCGACGGCTCGCCGCCTTGGCCTCGACGAGCATTGCTGGGAGACTGGGAGGGCTGCCCGGGCCAGCACCGAAGACGCCGACAGGAGACGACTGGTGAGAGTCCTGCGAAATGCTCGGCTTGCCGACGGACGCCACGTGGACGTGCGTATCGACACCGCCGAAGGCACGATCGCCGGCGTCGCCGCCGCGGGCTCGACGGAGGCCGGGGACGAAGGCGAGGGGGACGAAGGCGAGGTGGACGATCTTGGCGGATGGCTGCTGCTGCCGGCGATGGCGGAGCCCCACGCCCACCTCGACAAGGCCCTGACCGCCGATGAGGTGCCCAACCCCACGGGCGACCTCATGGGCGCCATCAACGCCTGGTTCGAGGCTGCCGAGAAGGGCCGGCTGTCCCATGAGCGCACGGTGGAGCGGGCCACCCAGGCCTTCGAGATGCTGCTCGTGCACGGGGTGACGGCCGTCCGCACCCACATCAACGTCACGGCCGACATCGGCGTCTCCAGCGTCCTGGCCGTCCAGGAGGCCGCCCGCTCCATGGAGGGCCTGATCGACTACCAGACGGTGGCCCTGACCGGCTGGCCCATGACGGGGCCCGACAGCGCCCCCAGCGTCCGGGCGCTGGAAGCCGCGGTGGAAGCCGGGGTGGACCTCGTCGGGGGCGTGCCGAACCTCCAGGACGACCCGCCGGCATGCATCGCCGACGTGCTCTCGTTGGCGACGTCGGCGGGCATCGACATAGACCTGCACACCGACGAGACGCTCGACCCCTCGGTGCTGACGCTGCGGGAGCTGGCCCGCCAGGTGAGCGACAAGGGCTTCGACGGGACGGTGGCCGCGAGCCACTGCGTGAGCCTGGGCATGCAGCCGCCCGACGTGCAGGCCGCGGTGGCCGCAGAGGTCGCGGCGGCGGGCATCTCGGTGATCACCCTGCCCCAGACCAACCTGTTCCTGCAGGGCCGGGACGACCCGAGGGCCACCCCGAGGGGACTCACCGCGGTGCAGGCGCTGCTCGACGCGGGCGCGGCAGTGGCCGCGGGGGCCGACAACGTGCAGGACCCGTTCAACCTGGTCGGACGCAGCGACCCGCTGGAGACCGCCGCGCTGATGGTGATGGCCGGCCATCGCCTGCCGGCCGACGCCTACGGCATGGTCTCCAACACCGCCCGGCAGGTGATGGGCCTGGCTCCCGTCAACTTCGAGCCCGGGGACCCGGCCGACCTGGTGGCCATCGACGCGCCGTCGCTGCGGGGCGCGGTGGCCGACGCGCCGATGTCTCGGAGGGTCTACCGCCGGGGCCGGTTGGTGGCCTCGTCCGACCAGCAGACCCGAGTGTTGCGGCACGACTGAAGCGACTTGACCGGGGCGGGCCGTAACTTGTCCCGACCGGAACGGGTCCCCAGTCAGTCGAATCTGATAATCTGATGTCATGGCTGACATCACCGCCACCGAGGCTGCCCGCTCACTGTCCCGAGTGCTCGACGCGGTCGAGCATCACGGTGAGCTCTTCACGGTCAGACGGCACGGCCGAGCGGTGGCGCGGATCGTGCCGCTGTCCAGCGGGTCGGCCGAGAGGTGAAGGACCTTCTCGCCCGATCGGTTCCCGACACCCAATGGATGTCAGACATCTTGGATCTGCGTCGTCTGGCGCAGGTCGAGCAGCGGCCATGAGCGCGCTGCTGCTCGATACGACCTTCCTGATCGACTGCGAGAGAGGCCGAGCCGACCTCGAGTCGATGATCGACGACGACGACACCGCGGCAATCGCGGCCGTCACTGCGGCGGAACAATCGGAAGCGGACCTCGAAGGGAATCGGAGTTGGCAATCCGGCCTCGGTGGATGCGGCTTCTTTGCGGGTCTCGAGGGCCGCGTCCCAGGAGTTCTGCACCGCCTCTCGCATGAGCAGCGCCGACTCGTCCTGTAGCAATTCGGAGCCGAACACCCCTGGCGCCTTCACCCGTTCGCCCCTGAACATCTTCGCGAAGTCTCCGCTTGCGGAAATCCGCCCGGGAACCACCTCCTCCCAGTGCCAATGCAGCGGCGAAGCCTCGGTCACGGCCGGCAGCCAAGCAGATCGGTACCACGACCGCACACTTCCAGCAGAGGCCGTAACCTGTCCCAAACGACAGAGCCAGCCGCGACGTCAACCGCATGAGTTGCTGGAGGCGCACGCAGGTCCGGGATCGGGTGCTACTAGTCCACGAAGGAGTACTCGGTGGGAAGGGCCCCGTCGTCGGGTCTCACCACGTAGTTGCCGGCCCGCAGCGGCACCGGCGGCTCGTCGGGATCGAAGCTGACGCCCACCGGGTCGCCGCCGTCGGCCACCACCCCGACCTGGTCGAGGAACTGGCGCCTCACCATCGACACTCCCCGGTCGCTGGAGGCGAGACGCTCGGTGGAGTGCAGCGTGATCGGCCCCTGGCCGACCTGGGTCTCGTAGTCGCCGGGATAGCGCTGATGGCCCTCGTCGTCGAGGTCGAACCAGGTCTTGCCGTCGGCGTAGGTAGGCAGGCCCTGGGCCGGACGGTCCTTGGGCTTGCGCAGCATCGAGACCACCCAGGTGTGGGTGTCGTCGATGGGCACCGCCCACGACATGTTGTTGGTCTTCCCCACCACGGTAAGCGTCGGCGTGGGGATCACCCTGATGGTGGGGACCCGGATCTCGGTCACCCGGTGCAGCACGTTCCCGTCGGGCAGGTCCCGGTCCTGGCTGGCCGTCACGCCCCAGGGGTGGCGCTGCCAGTCGATGCGGGGCCAGATCTCCAGCCGCGGGTCGAACTGGTGGCCGCTGATGGCGTTGTGGAGGATGAACACGTGGTACGGGTCCATGGCGTTCTCATGGGTCTGGAACCAGTTGCAGGGGGCCACGGTGGGACCGCCGAAGGCGAAGTGGTCGATTATCACGATCTCCTCGTGGTCGCGCAGGTCCTCGAAGATGTCGTAGCGGGGGAAGGTCGGCTGGCGGTCGGCCGGCCCCATGTAGGCGAAGACCAGGCCGTTGTACTCCTGCACCGGGTACCAGGGCTGGCGGTAGGAGCCCCGGTTGCGTCCCCGGTCGGGTTCGCAGGGCTGGTCGAGGCAGGCGCCGTCCACCGCGAAGAGCCAGCCGTGGTAGGGGCAGCGGATCCCGCCGTCCTCCACCCGTCCGTAGTAGAGGGTGGTGCCCCGGTGGCAGCAGCGGGGCTCGACGAGGCCGGGGCGGCCGCGGCCGTCGCGGAACAGGATCAGGTCCTCGCCGAGGATGCGCACCCTCCTGGGGAGGGAGGTCGCCTCCGAGCCGCGGGCGACCGGGTGCCAGTAGCGCCGCAGCAACTCCCCGGCACCGGTGCCGGCCGACGTCTCCACCAGCTCGGGATGCCACTCTCCTGCCGGGCGGCCGTAGGCCCGGCCGTCGTCGGGGCGCTCGGCGAGCTCGCTGCCTGTTGGCCCCGAGGACTCGACCCTCGTAGTTTGAGGCTCCGTCATGCACCGAGTGTTCCACAGCCCCGCGACCGACGCTAAGAGCGGGCGCAAACAGGTGGGGCCCGGGTCGCAGCGGCGTCACTCCCGCTCCTGTTCGCTTCGCTCACGGGCCGCTCGATCCACGGCATCGACCGCATGAGCCAGATTCGCTCCCCCATCCGCTCGGCCTCTGAGCCACCGCCCGCTCCTCTCGCGCCGCGGGTGATCGATGTCTCGGCCTTGTCGAGCGACCGCGCCGCCAATGGAGGCCGCCGATCGGCGGCGATAGCGGAGATCGAGTCGGCCTGCACCACCGACGGGCTCTTCCTCGCCGCCGGCCACGGCATCGACCGGCAGATTGACGCAACCTTCGGTGCGGCCCGGACGTTCTTCGCGCTCCCACCCGATGTCAAGGACCGGGTGCCGAGGATCGACCGCTACGGCTACATCCCTGACCGGGTCGAGGCCCGCGATCCCGCCGACGCGGCCTACCTGGGCCGGTCCAGCCTGGCCGCGGAGTACATCGACATCGGCCTCGCCGACGAGGTCGACCTCGACGCCGTCGAGGCGCTCGGATGCGCCGGGTTCGTGACGGCGGTGAGGGCCTACCAGTCGGCCGCGCTGGCCACAGCCGACGGTGTACTCGAGGCACTGGCCACGACCCTGGAAGTCCCGGGCTTCTTCGCGTCCCGCATGGCCGAGCCCCAGTGCCGGCTGCGGTTCCTGCACTATCCGGAGACCGGTCGACTCGACGACGGCTCCGCGCCCGTCTTCAGTACGCCCCACACCGACTACGGGGCGATCACCCTGCTGGCGGTCGACGGGTTGTCGGGCCTCGAAGTACTCCGCGACGGCGCGTGGGCGCCGGTGGCCGCCCCCGCCGGGAGCCTGGTCGTGCAGCTCGGCGACATGCTGGCCCGCTGGACCAACGACCGCTACCGGTCCACGCCGCACCGGGTGGTCGGATCCTCCGGCACCGACCGGTACTCCATCCCGTTCTTCGTGAACCCGGATCCCCGGACGGTGGTGTCCACCATCCCGAGCTGTGTAACCGCCGAGCGTCCCGAGCGCTACGAGCCCGTCACCGCCGGCGAGTTCCTGATCTCACGCATCGACAGTCCCACCGAGCCCTATATCTGAACGGCGGGCGCAGCAACGGACGCAACCGCAGATCTCGGGGGAGTTGTGCGCATATGCCACACATTTCCAACCCGAGATTCTCCGAGAGCAGGCCTGGGGCGCGCGGAAGGGGGCCGGCAGCGGGTGCCGGCCCCCTTTCAGGGTCTAGGTC
>JAPPLH010000098.1:6733-8406 GCA_028819505.1 Acidimicrobiaceae bacterium | reverse complement strand
ATGTCATAGGCTGGTGATATCGTAAGTTCAACCCCCCCAGGGTGAGTAACCCTGGGCCGACGGCCCCGACTCCGGTCGGGGCTGTCTCGTTTCTTGGTGCCTGGTTCAGCCACGCCCAGCCATGGACGAGCCGAGCCGGGGCTTTGGCCCGAGCCAGACGCCTCCACGAAGGCGATTCGCTGTAGCGCATTCTCTCGGTGCAGGATCGCGCGCTGCACGCGCGGTACCGAGCCGAGAACGGGTGGGGCGCCGCCGTGTGTCGGTCAGTCGATGCTCATTCCCGACAGAATCCGGTTGAGCTCCGGCACCAGCAGGTTCCGCCTCGAATACGACCCGATCACCGTGTAGAGGCAGAACGCCCGCGACCCCACGTGGAAGAACTTCTGGAGGCCGGCCTGGCCCGGCAGCGACAGGTGCAGCTGGTCGGGGGCGAAGTCGGCCGGGTCGAGGCGGGTCGGGAAGCCCTCGCCGGCGAACAGCCTCGACGTGGCCGAGGCGCGGTCGAACTCGACCAGGGCGGCGAAGATCCCGCCGCGGTCCATGATCTCCACCGCGCCCGACCCGTAGTCGCCCCGCTCGGCGGGCAGCGAGAAGTTGGCCGCATGCACCACAACCAGCGAAGCAGCCGCGGATTGGAGGCTGGGGTCGAGCATGGCCGGGTCCGGCTGGGTCGACAGCTCGGCCTCCCAGCCTGCGGGCACATCGACGCTCACCCCGTGGGCTGCCAGCCTGCTCACCTCATGCCGCCCTGCTCGCAGTCACAGCACCAGCAGACCCGCGGCGGCCCGGGCGGGTCGCCCGACGCTCAGCGGACACCGCTCGTAGCTCGCAGCTCGCAGTCACAGCGCCAGCAGGCTCGCGGCGGACGCTCCGGCGAGGGCCGCAGCGACGCCCGCTCCGGCGCGGCGGACCCGGTCGGCGTGGCGGTCGAGACGGCGGTGCAGGCGTCTCAGGTCGTCGGGGGTGCGAACCCGGCGGCCCAGCACCAGGCTCGCGCCCCGGACCGCGCCGAAGGCCGCGCCCATCAGCAGTCCCGCTGCCATCTCGCCGGACAGCAACGCGGCCAGCATGAACAGCGGCACCAGGGCGGTGTCGACCACCGTCGCCGCCGCCGCGCCGAGCTGGACGCCGAAGCCTGCTCCGTAGACCCACGACCGGTACGCCACCAGCCAGTCCTCGTTCACCTGGCGACGGCCGGGGAGCCGCCGACCCGACAGGTCCCAGGCCGCGGCGGCGGCGCAGGCGACGGCCAGCACCACGAGGCGGACATCGCCGTCGACACCGGCGACCGAGACCTGGCCCAGCGCGCCGAGAGCCGCTCCGACGGCGCCGCCCCCGGCGACCGCGCCCAGGCCCAGCCACAGCACGGTCACTGCCCATCGATTCCCCCGGGCCCGCTCGCCGAGCGGGCTGATGCTGGTGAGCATCGAGATGCCTCAAGGCGACCAGGCCGACCTGGCGCCGGCGGCCAGAGCCGCCGCCGTCCCGATGGCCAGCACCGCGATCATCGTTCGGCGCGGGATCCGGAGGAGTCGGCGCCGTCGCGGCCGTTCGAGTCCGGCTGCCCGCCGTAGAGGCTCGGATGGCCGGGACCGATGCCCGCGGACCGCAGCGCCTCGTCAGCCCGCTGCGCCCGGCGGCGGCCGGAGCGTCCAGCCGGGACGCCCGGCGGC
>JAPPLH010000098.1:5267-6633 GCA_028819505.1 Acidimicrobiaceae bacterium | reverse complement strand
TCACGAGACCACGACCGTCACGGCGCTGCCGCGTCACGGCGCTGCCGCGCTCGGGCTGGTCGATGGTCGGAGGTGGTAGCCGTGGAGCAGCGCCGCGACCTCGGCCCGGGTGGCGGGCTCCTCCGCGTTGAAGGTCGGACGCCCCGTCCACCAGTCGCTGTTGGGTTCGAGGGCCCATGCCAGCGCGTCGCGGTACCAGGCGTCGGCGCCCACATCTGAGAACTCGATCCGCGCCTCGCCTCGCGGCTCTCCCGCCAGACGGTGCAGGAACACGACCGACTCCGCCCGCGAGACCTCGCTCGACGGATCGAAACGGCCCGGCGCGCGGCCCGTGGTGATCCGCTGCTCGACCATCCAGGCCACCGCCTGCGCGTAGACGGCCCCCGCCTCCACGTCGTTGAACTCGTTGCTCGGCTCGACCTGAGGCTTGCCCTCGTAACGCCACAGGAACGCGGCGAACTCGCTCCGGGCAACCAGTTCGTCGGGACCGAACAGGTCGCTCTTCAGGCCGTCGGCGATTCCCTCGTCGGCCATCCACTTGACCGCCTCGGCGTAATGGGCCCTGGGCGGCACGTCGTTGAACCCCTCGTGCAGGCAGGGGCGGTCGTGCCAGCGGGTCCCCGGGTCGTGGAGCACCGGGGACGCAGCGCAGGCCGGGTCCCACTTCCACGGCGGCACGCAGGTGACGATCCGGCAGGCGAGTTGGCCCACGCACACCTCCTGGTTGCACTGGCCGTAGCGGAACCTCGCGCACTCGGACTTGCGTGTATCGCATCCGCCGCTGCATTGGCATCTGGCCGGCGTGCAACCCCGGTCGCAGAACCCGTTGGAGCGGCAGTGGCAGCCCGTGCGAGCGTCGCAGGTGAAGTTGCAGTCGAGGTAGTAGCGCGGGCTCGGACCGTTCAGGTCGCAGAATCCCGAGCCGTCCACCTTCCACCAGCCCGCCACGATGGTTCCCGGCGGGCAGAGGTTCTCGCCGGTGAGCTTGCAGCAGAACTCGCTGTAGGGATCGCAGCACAGGGCATCGGGGCGGCACTCCCAGCCCTTGCACAGGATTATGGCGGCCTCCGCGGTGGTCGGGCGGACGGCGTAGGCGACCGGGGCGACCGCCATGGCGGTGGCCGCCATGGCCGACGAGCGCAGGAAGCCCCGTCGCCCGGCGCGGCGGTCCACCACGCGGGAGACCCGCTCGACCAGCTTGCGGCTCACTGGCGCCCTCCCGAGCCCGTCACGGTCTCGCCGAGGCCGCCGGCCGGCGGCGGCACCGCCCCCAACCGGGCCTCACCACCACCCGACGACACGACCCCCAAGCGGGCCTCACCACCACCCGACGACACGACCCCCAAGCGGGCCTCACCACCACCCG
>JAPPLH010000098.1:3408-5167 GCA_028819505.1 Acidimicrobiaceae bacterium | reverse complement strand
CGGGCCTCACCACCACCCGACGACACGACCCCCAAGCGGGCCTCACCACCACCCGACGACAGCGCCCTGAACAACGGGCCGGCGCCTCGTCGGGCGGATCGGGCACCGAGTGCTTCGGGGAGCGCGGTGAAGGCCACCAAGCCGAGTCCGGCCATCAAGACGATCTCCGCCGCTAGCGCCGCGCCGACCGCGGGACTGTCGTTGATCGACTGCGCGATGGCCTGCACCGGGGCGACATCGGCGCCGGCCGCAACGAACGACACCGCGGCCAGGGCCAGGTTGCCGCCGACGTGGACCCGCGACGGCGGGGCATCGAGCCGGCCGAAGCAGCCGCATGACTCGGCGCCGGTCCGCAACGCCCGCAATACGGCCACGGCGAACGCGGCATAGAGCAGTCCCACTGCCGACGCGGCGACCGGGCCGCCCAGCCAGAGCGCGCCGACGCCGGCCACAACCTCCCCGCCTCCGACGATCCTGACAAGGAAGGGCCGCGCCCGGAATCCGACCAAGCCGGCGAACCCGTCAGCGGGTCGGGCCAGCTTGGCCACCCCCGCCACTACCAGCAGAACCGCTGCCGAGGCGTGTATCGCGGATGCAACGGACACGCGCGGCGATGCTAACGCCTTGATGCTGCGGTTTCGAACTTCAATGGGTTGACCACCTCTGTGGTGGCTAACTCATTGAAGTTCCGGTCGAGGCCCGGCCGGCGTCCCAGATGCCGGGGGTGCGGTAGCCGTCGGACCGCCACAGGATCGGGAAGTGGTTCTCGTCCATCTCGTCGTCGGCGAGCCGGGCGTAGCGGGAGTAGACGGGTCCGTTGCCCTCGCCGAAGCCGGCCCGGTCGAAGCGGGCCTCGCTGCTGGCGCAGTGCAGCACCAGCGAACGGCGGTGCCGGCCCGAGCGGTTGGGTCCGGAGCCGTGCCAGGTCCATCCATGGTGGAACGCCCCGCCGCCCGCGGCCACCTCCACCGCCGCGATGTCGAGTTCGACGCCGGCGGCCGCGGCGGCGGCCCTCACCGTGGCCTGATAGTCCTCGGGGTCGTGGAACTCGCCCATCGGATCGGCCCCGGTGGACCAGCGGTGCGATCCCCGGGCCAGTTCCATGGTGCCGCCGGCGGCGGCGGTGTCGTCGAGGGCGATCCAGCAGGAGAGCATCTCCGTCGGCGTGTACCAGGCCAGGTAGGCGTTGTCGCGGTGGAAGCCCAGCGAGCGGGCCCCCGGCGGCTTCCAGATCACGTTGTCCTGGACGATCCGGGCGCCGGGCCAGCCCGCCAGCCCGGCTGCGGCCTCCCCCAGGCGGGCGTCGAGCACGACCGACGCGATCAGCCGGTCGGCCTTCCAGCCGTTGCAGATCTGCCGGGCCAGGCCCGGATCGCTGCGACCTTCCTGCCAGTTGACCTCGTCGGGGGCGGTGCCGGTCTCGAAGTCGCCGCGGAACAGCCGCTCGAAGCGCTCCTTGAGGGGGTCGATCAGGCCGGCGTCGATCAGTGAGTCGACCGTCACGAACCCGTCGGCACCGAACGAGGCCGTCTCGGAGGCTGAGAGCATCGCCTCCAAGCTAGGCCACCGCCGGGGCAGCACCGACCGGGTGAACTCCCGTTGCCGGTGATGAACCCCGTACCGGGTCCCAATAGGTAGTCTTGCAACCGTCCAGTTTGTATTGTACACATATTCCAATAAGTAGTTTTAAAGCTGTCCAATTCGGAGTATAACTATCGTCCAGAATGTATGATTGGCCAGCATGGAGAACTATCTTCCA
>JAPPLH010000098.1:2051-3308 GCA_028819505.1 Acidimicrobiaceae bacterium | reverse complement strand
GCCCGCCTCAACAGGCCCTTGGCGATGATGGTGCGCTGGATCTCGTTGGTGCCCTCGCCTATGGCCATCAGGGGGGCGTCGCGGTAGAGGCGCTCGATCTCCATCTCGGTGGAGTATCCGTAGCTGCCGTGGATGCGCATGGACTCGAGCGACGCCTTGATGGCGGCTTCGGAGCCGAAGAGCTTGGCCATGCCGGCCTCCACATCGGCTCGCAGGCCCTGGTCGATGCGGTTGGCGGCCCAGCGGGTCAGCAGCCTGGCCGCCTCGATCTCGGTGGCCATGTCGGCCAGCTTCAGCTGGATGGCCTGGAACTCCCCGATGGGCTGGCCGAAGGCCTCCCTCTGCTGGGAGTATTCGAGCGCGGCGTCGAAGGCGGCCTGTGCCACGCCCACGCCGCGGGCCGCGATGTTGATCCGGCCGACCTCCAGGCCCGACATCACCTGCTTGAACCCGAGACCCTCCTGCCCGCCCAGCAGGTTGCCGGCCGGCACTCGCACATCGTCGAGCACCACCTCGCACGACTCGGGGCCCTTGTACCCCAGCTTGCCCAGATCCCGAAGCACTTCGAAGCCGGGCGTGCCCGCATCGACCATCAGCACGCTCATGCCCCGGTGGCGGGGCACGGAGTCCGGGTCGGTCTTGACCAGCACAGGAAGCGGGTCGGCGAAGCGGGCGTTGGTGATCCAGGTCTTGGTCCCCCGGATCACGTACTCATCCCCGTCGCGCCAGGCCCGGGTGGAGATGCCCTGCAGGTCGCTGCCCGCGCCCGGCTCGGTGAGGGCGATGGCGGTGCGCCGCCCGCCGGAGGCCAACTCGGGCAGCCAGCGCCGCTTCTGCTCGTCCGTGCCGTGGAGCATGATCATCCGGCAGCTCAGCGAGTGGCTGCCGAGGATGCCGGCGATGCCCATCCAGCCCATGGAGATCTCCTCGAAGACCAGGCTCATCGACACCGTGTCGAGGTCGAGCCCGCCGTAGTCGGCGCCGACGGTGATGCCGAACAGGCCCATGTCGGCCATCTTGGCCACGATCTCATGGGGATACTGGCCCGACTGCTCCATGTCGCGGGCCACCGGCTTGATCTCGCTGTCGACGAACTGCCGGAGCACGTCGCGGAACATCTGCTGCTCTTCGCTCAGCTCGAAGTCCATGCGTTGGAACACCCTCCGGGACTGCGGTCGTTGCCTCGCTCATTATGTCGCCGCAAGCCTCTCGCGGCGTTGCCGGCCCGTGCCGGCCTCCGGGGACCCGCACGCCGAC
>JAPPLH010000098.1:0-1951 GCA_028819505.1 Acidimicrobiaceae bacterium | reverse complement strand
CGGCTAGCTATATCGACCGGCTCGGGAAGCCCGGACCCTCGTGGTCGCGGCCGGACATGTCGGCGTTGAGGCGGGCCGCGGCCATCAGCTTGGACACCACCGGGCCCAGTTCCGCCGGGTTGTCGGGCTGGACCTCCACCGGACCGAGGTGCCACCCCTCGGCGATGCCGAGGTTCTGGCCCCGCACGTCGAACACGCGGCCGGTGACGTCAGCCGCCTCGGGGCTGGCCAGCCAGGCGGTGACCACCGCGATCCAGCGGGGGTCGATGCTGTCCTTGAACTCCTCGGAGGCCTCGTCGCCGCCCATCAGCGGCGCGGTGAGGCGCGACCAGGCGGTGGGCGCCAGGCAGTTGACGGTCACGCCGTAGCGGACCAGCTCCTGGGCCGCTATCACGGTGAAGGCCGCGATGCCGGCCTTGGCGGCGCCGTAGTTGGTCTGGCCGACGTTGCCGTAGATCCCCGACGGCGACGACGTGTTGATGATCCGCCCGTAGGTCTCCTCACCGGACTTGGCCTTGTTGCGCCAGTACGCCGCGGCGTGATGGGACGGTCCGAACGTGCCCTTGAGGTGGACGGCCACCACGGCGTCCCAGTCGTCCTCGGTCATCGAGAACACCATCCGGTCGCGCAGGATGCCGGCGTTGTTGACCACGATGTTGATGTCGCCGAACGTGTCGACGGCCTGCTGCACCATGGCGCCGGCGTCGTCGAAGCTGGCCACGCTGCCGCCGTTGACGACCGCCTCTCCCCCGGCCGAGGCAATGGCGGCGACCACCTCGGCGGCGGGGGTGGCGTCGGCGCCTCCGCCGAACTCGTCGCCGCCCAGATCGTTGACCACGACCCTGGCGCCGTGCTCGGCGAGCATCAGGGCGTGCTCGCGCCCGATGCCGCGTCCTGCGCCGGTGACGAGCGCCACCTTGCCTTCGAGAAGCCTGGTCATGGGACCTCCTGGTTCTGCGGTCTTCCGGCTCTGGCCTGTCAAGCTACCGGGGCCCGGCGTTCACCAGCCCCGGTCGACCCATTCGTCGAGGTGCGGGGACTCGGCGCCGACGGTGGTGTCGAGGCCGTGGCCGGGCAGCACGACCGTGGCGCCGTCGAAGCGGCTGAAGATGCGGTCCTCTATCGAGCGGATGATCGTCGGGAAGTCGCCGCCCTCGTAGCGGGTGGCGCCCGGCCCGCCGGGGAACAGCGTGTCGCCGGTGAACAGCAGCGGCGTCCCCTCCACATGGAACGACATCGAGCCGGGGGTGTGGCCCGGGGTGTGCAGGGTGCGCAGCCGGAGGCGGCCGACCTCGATGACGGTGTCGTCGGTCAGCAGGTAGTCGTAGCTGGGGAGCATGGCCGCGTCCTCGGCGGTCACCCCCACCCCGTAGCCGGCGTCGCGCACCGCCGGGATGGCCTGGATGTGGTCCCAGTGCCCGTGGGTCTCCAGCACGGTCCGCACGCCGAGGGTGCGGCACAGCTCCAGCAGGCGCTCATGCTCGTTGGCCGCGTCGATCAGGACCGCCTCGCCGGTGGACGTGCAGCGGATCACGAAGACGTTGTTGTCGACGGGGCCGACGACCACCTTGTGGACCTCGACCCCGGTGTCGGACCAGTGCAGTGTCATGGCGCCGACCCTATCGGCCCGATGCCTGCTGGGACGGGTGGCCGCGGTCCGCCTGTCAGTCGGCGAAGATGCGCACCTCGCCGCGGATGTCGCCGGGGGCGCCGCAGCACCAGCACGGCACCGACGACGGGCCGCGCCAGGTGACGTCGCAGCGCTCGCAACGCAGCGAGTGAGGCCCCTCGGGGCGCGCGGCCGCGGCCGTGCCCGCACCTTGGGATGGGTTTGAACGCCGGATCCAGAACCGCACGGGTGTCACCATAGAGCGCGGTCACGCGCGGGTGGATGATGCCCGCGCCCAGGGCCCGAGCGGCCCGTGAGCGCAGCGAACACGAGCGGGAGCCC
>JAPPLH010000038.1 GCA_028819505.1 Acidimicrobiaceae bacterium | reverse complement strand
CGCGGCTCGTTCCGTGCCCCCGCCCGGGCCGGCGCCGCCGTCCGCCGCGGCTCGTGCCGGACCGCGGTCCGAGCCACCAGTGGCGTCCGGCACCGGCGTGAACACGTCGTCCAAGGCGCTCTCGGGGTCCGGGAAGGCTCCCGCCTCGGCCCGTACCTCGGCGTCGCGCACCGTCGCAGCCGCATCGTCCCACACCGAGGCCCGGTCCTCGGAGTCGAGCCAGCCCTCGGAGGCCAGCGTCTGCTGGAGGCGCTGGATCGGATCGTGGCGGCGGTGCTCCTCCACCTCTTCGGCGTCCCGGTACACCTCGGCGTCGCCCACGTAATGGCCCCCGAGACGGTAGGTGACCATGTTCAGCAGCGTCGGTCCGTCGCCGTCGCGGGCCCGCTCGACCGCTTCGGCCGCGGCGGCGGACACAGCGGCCACGTCGTTGCCGTCCACCGTCGCCCCCTCCATGCCATAGGCGACAGCCCGCACGGCCAGGTCGTCGACCGATGTGGTTCGGCTGCGGGCTGTGAACTGGGCGTACTGGTTGTTCTCGCACACGTACACCACACCCAGCTCTTGCACCGACGCGAAGTTGAGCGCCTCATGGAAGGTGCCCTTGTTGATCCCGCCGTCGCCGAAGAAGCACACCGCCGCCTGGTCGGTGCCGCGGTGGCGGGCCGACAGCGCGGCCCCGGCCGCGATCCCGAACCCGCCGCCGACGATGCCGTTGGCACCGAGCATGCCCAGCGAGAAGTCGGCCACATGCATCGAGCCTCCCCGGCCCCGGCACGCGCCCCCGTCCCGCCCGAACAGCTCGGCCATCAGCGCGGCGGGCGACATGCCCTTGGCCAACGCGTGCCCGTGCCCCCGGTGGGTGGAGGTGATGTAGTCGTCCTTTCGGAGGTGGGCGCATACTCCGGCCGCGATCGCCTCCTCGCCCAGGTAGGTGTGGACGAACCCCGGCAGCTTGCCCGCCTTGAACAGCTCCTCGACGCGGCTCTCGAACACCCGGATCAGCACCATGGTCCGGTGCAGGGCCAAGGCCTCGGACCGCTGCAAGGTTGGCGCCGCCATGGTCACTGCGCGGTGTAGCCGCCGTCGACAGCCAGAATCTGGCCGGTGACCATGGCCGACGCCGGCCCCGCGAGGAATACGGCCGCGCCCACCATGTCGACCGGCTCGGCCAGCCTTCCGAGCGGGGTCCGGCTCTCGAAGTAGTCCTTCAGCTCGGGTTCGACCTCCCACTGGCGGCGCACCAGCGGGGTGGCCACATGGCCCGGCGAGATGGCGTTGACCCTCACCCCGCGGGGCGCCCACTCCACCGCCAGCGTGCGGGTCATCTGGATGACGCCTCCCTTGGAGGCCTGGTAGCCGACACTGCCGCTGAAGCCCACCGAGCCCACCACGGAGGCGACGTTGACGATGGAGCCGCCGCTGCGCTGCGCGATCATGCGGCGGCCCATGGCGCGGCAGGTTCGGAATGCTCCTGTGAGGTTCACGTCGATCACGTCGTGCCAGGTTGTGTCGTCGTAGTCGGCGGCCGGTCCCCTGCCGCCGATCCCGGCGCAGGTGACCAGCACATCGATGTGGCCGGCAACCGCTGCAGCCCGCTCCGCCAGGATTTGCACCGACGCCTCGTCGCGCACATCCACCGTGACCGCCTCGGACCGCTCCGCACCGAGCCGCTGTGCCAGCGCCCGGTTGGGATCTTCGGTCGAGTCGGCGCACACCACGAAGGCGCCCGCTTCGGCCAGCCCCTCCGCGATGGGCGCGCCCAGCCCGCCGGCCGCGCCGGTCACCACCGCCACCCGGCCCTGAAGCGAGAAGAGGCCGTTCACGTCCCGTGGATCGTGGCCAGGACGGTGCCCACCGCCACCTCTTCGTCGCCGGCCGGTACCAGGATGTTGAGCCGGCCCGGCGCCGGGGCCTCCAGCTCGGTCTCGGCCTTGTCGGTGTCGATTACCACGACCGGATCACCCGCATTCACCGCGGCGCCGTCGGGCACCAGCCACTCCACTACGAGAACCTGCTCCACCACCCCCATCTGGGGGACCACCAGCGCCGGCGCGGAGCCCGGCGACGCTGTCTCCTCAGATGTGGCCATGGCGCTCGAGGCCCTCCCACGGCGTGACGCCGGCCCGCATGTCGGCCCGCACCAGCTCCTCGGACCCCACAATCGATTCGGACTGCAGCAGCACGCGCTCCGCCTCGGACCCGGCCACCACCAGGACGCCGTCGCGGTCGCCGACGACCAGATCGCCCGGCTCCACGGTCACGCCGCCGATGGTTACCGGCACCTGGGAGGCCACCATCTCCCAGCGCCCGATGGCGTTGAGCGGCGACAGGTCCCGGTAGAAGACCTGCAGGCCGATGTCGAGCAGGCCGTCGAGGTCGCGCAGGTTGCCTTCCAGCACCACGCCCGTGCAGCCGTGCTGCTGTGCCGAGTTGCCGGTCAGCTCGCCGAAGTGGCCCACCTCGCTGCCGGGGTTGCACGACACCAGCACCGAGTCGGGCGCCAGCTCCTCGAACATCTCCAGGTACGACTTGATGCGCTCGAGTCCGCGGTCCCAGCCCACGCCGGGGCGGATGGCCCGGCCCTCCAGCGTGTGGGCGATGCCGGCCATGCGCACGTCGGGCAGCAGAGGCTTCAGCGCGCTGGGCAGCACCCGCTCGGGCAGGCCCAGCTCGTACAGGGCGTCGCACACCACCGACACGCCGATGCGCCGGTAGCGGGCGCAGAGCTCCGACCTAGGAATGGTCATGAACCCTCCCCTAGCTCTCGGCCTCGCCGAGGTAGCGCAGCGCGGCCAGGGCGTAGATGCTGGCCGACAGGGCCGCGCCGTCGGCGTCCATGTACTCGTTGGGGCTGTGGGCCCTCGGCAGCATTCCCGGGCCGAAGGCGGCCACGGTGGGGATGCCGGCGGTCAGCTGGAAGTAGGGCGCGTCGGTGGCTCCGGGGAAGGCGTCGAGCTCAGGTGAGAATCCCAAGACCTCGCGACCCGCCTCGACGAGGGCGCCCACCACCGGATGGTCGGCATCGATCTCGACCGGGGGAACCGTCAGGAACCAGTCCAGCTCCGCTCGCAGGTCAGGATCGTCGGCCATGGCGTCATCCAGGAAGCGTCCGACGTCCGCCTTCAGCGACTCCTCGGCCATTCCCGGCAGAGTCCGCACATCGCAGGCGAACTCGGCGTTGCCGGGATACACGCCGTAGAACACTCCCGCCTCGGCCATCACCCCGACGTTGACGGTCGGACCGACGGGGCACAGAGGATGGTCGTCGTAGGTGAGGTACGACTTGAGCTCGCGGTCCATGCGGTCGATCAGGCGGGCCATCTTGACGGTGGCGTTGACGCACGGCAGGCGGTCCGAGATGGACGAGTGCATCTGCGTTCCGGTGATCGCCACCTTGAACAGGGCCGCACCCCTCGACACGAGGTGGACCGACTGCCATTCGGAGGTGATGCCGCTGGGCTCGCCGATGATCGCGGCGTCGGCGCTCAGGTGGCCGTTGTCGGCCAGCCACTTGGACCCGAACTGGGCGCCGGCCTCCTCGTCCGCGGTGAACACCAGAACCAGCTCGCCAGCGAATCCCCCGCCGGATCCGCCGGCCTCCTGAGCGTGGTGCAAGGCGGCCGCGGCGTACATCATCCCGGCCACCGCCGCCTTCATGTCGCCGGAGCCCAGCCCGATCAGGTGGCCGTCGCGCAGCACCGGGTCCCAGGGATCGGTCTCCCAGGCGTCCGTGTCGCCGGCCGGCTTGGTGTCGAGATGGCCCGACAGGATCAGCGTCGGCCCCGGTGCCGCGCCCTTCACCCGGGCCAGCACGTTGGGCCGGGTCTCCTCGGCTCCCACCCGGGTTATGTCGTCGATGCCGAGCTCCCGAAGCCTCTCGGTGACCAGGTCGGCCACGGCCCGCTCGTCGCCGGGAGGGTTGGGCGACGGGGTCCGGATCAGGTCTCGGGCCAGCTCCAGCACCTCGCCGTCCCGCCCGTCGAGATAGGCGCGGACCCGCTCAGCCATCCCTTTAGCTTGTGTCGCGTTCATGGTGCTGTCTCCCTTGTGCCGAACTTCAATGGGTTAACCACCCCAGATGTGGTCAACCCATTGAAGTTGCCGGGCCGCTCGGGCCGCGGCGTCGCTCGGCGGATCGCGAACGTCCTCATGAGCCAATCCCGATCCGCTCGGCCTCTTGTTCGTGGAGCGCCTTCGCCAGCCGGCGCAGCCCCTCGGCTATGGCCTCGGACTCGGCCGCCAGCGAGATCCGGGCCCACCCGCGCCCGGCGGGACCGAACACCGACCCCGGCGCCACGCTCACAGAGTGCGAGCGGAGCAGGCCCAGCGCGAAGTCGAGGTCGTCGAGCCCGGCGTCGGACACGTCCACCAGCATGTACAGGGTCCCGTCGGGAGGGACGGCCCGCAGGCCCGCGGCCTCGGCCGCCTCCAGCGCCACCGCCCGCCGGCGCCGGTAGGCATCGAGCATGGCGTCGTACGGGGCCCGGGGCCCGGTCAACGCCGCCTCGGCCGCCTTCTGGGAGATCGTGCTCGGGCACGACACCAGGGGTTCCTGGTGGGTGCGAAGCACCTCGGCCAGCTCGGCCGGCGCGGCCACATAGCCGACCCGCCAGCCGGTCATGGCGTACACCTTGGAGAAGCTGCACACGGTGACCACCCGCCCGTCGGCGTCCAGGGGCGCGGCCGCCGTGTGCACGCGGCCGGGCGACAGCACCATCTCGTCGTACACCTCGTCGCACACCAGCCACAGGTCGCGGCGGGCCGCGAGCTCCACAAGACCCTCCATGAGGCGGGACGGGTACACCGCGCCGGTCGGGTTGGCCGGTGTGTTGATGAACAGGATCTTGGTGCGGTCGGTCACCAACTCGTCGAGCGCGGCGACATCGGGCAGGAAGCCCTCGCGAGCCGCCAGTTGGTAGAACACGGGCCGGCCCCCCAGCAGGCGCACCATCTCGTCCATGTTGGGAAAGCCGGGCGTGGGCAGCAGCACCTCGTCGCCGGGGTCCAGCAGGGCCAGGTACAGCGAGTACAGGCCGTTCATGGCGCCGGGCGTGACCACGATCTCGTCCGGCGGCGCCTCGATGCCGTTCACCCGGCGCAGCTTGTCGCTGAGGAGCTCACGCAAGCTTGCCAGACCGCCGTTGGGCCCGTAGCCGGTGTGGCCGTCATGAGCAGCCCGCGCCGCCGCGTCGATGACGTGGGCGGGCGTGGTGAAACTGGGCTCGCCGACCTCGAGGCGGATCACGTCGTCGCCGGCCCGGGCGGCCGCGTCGAACAGGACCCGGATCTCCGACCGGCGCATCCCGGCGGCCCGTTCCGCATGAGCCTTCACGGCCCCGTCACCCACACCGCCGGTGCCCACACATCCGCAGCAACAGGCATCTCTGGCGCTCCCGCACCGGCGGCCCGGCCGGCAGGAGTCTCATGGACCGACCGGACCCGCCGTCACCGGAAACGGGCCGCCGCTTTGGCTTCGAGGTCTGGACGCTGGCCGGGATCGAAGTAGCGCAGCGCCCAGTCCGCCCCCTGCCAGGTCACCAGGAGGCCGTCGCGCGGCACGAGCCGCACCAGGTATCGCTCCCAGCTCCACGACATCTTGAGCTGCTCCGGCCCGTCCGGCCCGGTGTAGCGGACGGCCATCTCCTCAGCCACGGGCACCCACTGCGAGCCCTCGCCCACGGCCGGCCCTTCGACGATCTCGGCCATGCACTGGGCCAGCACTTTGCGGATACGGGGGTGGGCCAGCTCCTCTATGCACACCGCGCAGCGGGGATCGCGCCGCAGGTCCTCGACCCACTCCGAGCGCTTGCGCCCCACCACCAGGAACGCCTCGCCGTCCCACTGGTACCAGAGCGGGACCACCATGGGCCAGCCGTCCGACTTGAGGTGGGCCAGCTTCAGCAGCCAGGTGCTGTCTGCGCTGGCCAGGAACGCTCCGACCTGCTCCGCGGGGATTCCCCCGGCGCCGGAGTCCTCCTCGTAGTACCGCTCCTGCTTGAATTCGCTCATCGGCACCCTCCCCAGTAGTTCGCGGTCCGCCCACGGCAGGCTGGGCCGATACTGACACACCGCAGAGGAGCCATGACAATCGAGAACCTTCCCGGATTGCCGGTCACCATCGAGCGGGACGTGCCCGCCACCATGCGGGACGGCACAGTGCTGCGGGCCGACGTGTACCGCCCGGCGGATCAACCCGCGGGCGACGTCCCAGTCCTGCTGGCTCGCAGTCCCTACGACAAGCGGGTCAACGTGTCCACGTTCGGCAACACCCATCCCGCCTGGTATGCGTCCCGCGGCTACATGGTGGTGATCCAGGACACCAGGGGCCGCTACACCTCCGAGGGAGACTTCTACCCGTTCGCGCACGAGATGGACGACGGCTACGACACCGTCGAGTGGGCCGCAACCCTGCCCGGCTCCAACGGGGATGTGGGCATGTTCGGGTTCTCGTATGTGGGCGCCACCCAGCTGCTGGCCGCAGTGACCCGACCCCCGTCGCTGCGCTGCATCGCGCCGGGCTTCACCGCCTCGCAGTACTACGAGGGCTGGACCTACAACGGCGGCGCGCTGGCCGCGGCCTTCGTGTGCTACTGGGCCAACCTGCTGGCCATCGGATCCGCGGTGCGGGCCGGGGACCGGGCCGCGGTCGACGCGCTCGGAGCGTCGCTCGGCGCGGCCGAGGGCTGGTTCTGGTCGCTGCCGCTGTCGGAGTTCCCGCCGCTGCAGGGCGGCTACGCCCCCTACTTCTACGACTGGGTGGAGCACTGCACCTACGACGACTACTGGAAGCAGTGGAGCATCGACTCCGACTACAGCCGTATCGAGGTGCCGGCCCTGCACTTCGGGGGCTGGTGGGACGTGTTCCTCAGCGGGACGGTGAAGAACTTCACCGGGTTGGGAGCGGGGGCCGGCACCGAGGCGGCCCGGCGGGCCCAGAAGCTGCTGGTCGGCCCGTGGACGCACATGCCGTGGACACCGGTGAGCCGCTGCGGCGGAGACGGCCCGAGCACCAACGAGATCGACGACTGGCAGCTGCGCTGGTTCGACCATACGCTCAAGGGCGTCGACACCGGAGTGCTCGACCATCCGGTGACGGTGTTCACCCTCGACGGCGGATGGCGAGACCTCGACAGGTGGCCGCCCTCCGACACCGCCGCCGAGGACTGGCACGTCCACTCGGGCGGCCGGGCCAACTCCAAGTTCGGGGACGGCGCCCTCGACCGGGTCCCCGCTGCCGCGGAGCCGCCCGACATCTTCGTGTACGACCCCGGCGTGCCCATCCCCAGCATGGGCGGCCACTCGTGCTGCTTCGACACCATCACCCCGATGGGCCCGGCCGACCAGCACCAGGCCGAGGTGTCGCGGATGATCCTGGTGTACACGTCCGAGCCCCTGGCCCACGACATCGAGCTGCTCGGCGACGTGTCGGTGACGCTGCACGCGGCGAGCACCGCCACCGACACCGACTTCACCGCCCGGCTGTGCGTCGTCGATCCCGGCGGCCGCAGCGTCAACCTCCAGGAGGGCATCCTGAGGGCCCGCTACCGCCACTCGCTGAGCGACCCGGAGCCATTGGTGCCCGGCGAGGTCTACGAGCTGCGCATCGACCTCGGCCCCGTCGGCGCCCATATCCCGGCCGGGTCGCGGCTGCGGCTCGACATCTCCAGCTCGGACTTCCCCCAGTGGGACCGCAACCTCAACACCGGCGGAACGCCCCTTCAGGACAGCGCCCTGGTGGCCGCCCCGGCAACCCAGACGGTGCTGCACGACGCCGATCACCGGACCAGGATCACGCTGCCAGTTCGCCGACCGTAGGGGCGGCCGGGAAGCGCCACGCTCAGGGGATGAGCCTCGGCTGGCTGCGGGCGGGCAGGCTGGAGCAGCCGGAAGCGCCGCGCTCAGGGGATGAGCACTGCCCGGCCCACGAAGGCGCCGGCAGCGAGGTCTTGCAAGGCCCTGTCGGCGTCGCTCAGCGAGTAGGGCACGACCACGGGTCGGACGTCGCCCCGCAAGGCCAAGCGCGTCAGCTCCACGAGCTCCGGGTAGGTGCCGACGTACACCCCCTCGATCCTGGTCTCGTTGGCGACCAGCGGCAGGATCGGGGTTGACAGCGAGCCGCCCACACCCACCGCGTAGTACGACCCGCCGAAGCCGAGGATGGACACGAACGGGTAGCAGAGAACCGGGTCCCCGACGCCGACGCTGGACACCATCGGCCCCACCGCATGCACCCAACCGCTGTTCTCGTGGCCGAGGACATCGGGGACGCTCACCGGCAGCTCCCCCATCAGGATGTGCAGGTCGCTGCGGCACACTCCCGCGGCCGCGACCCGCACCAACACGTCGAAGGGTCCCTCCGGCTCCGGCTGTGCCCGGTCCCGCATGATCAGACGCTGGCGTGAGACGCCGTCCGGCAGGTCGGTCATTACCATGGCTCGCATCGGGCCGGGGCTGGAGGGCCACGCCGGCAGGTGAGAGGACACCATGTGCACCACCGGAGTGCTGAGGATCGGTGACGACGACTACCTGCTGTTCAAGAACAAGGACTTCGGCCGGCCCCACT
>JAPPLH010000120.1 GCA_028819505.1 Acidimicrobiaceae bacterium | reverse complement strand
GACCGCAAAGCGTGCGCCGTCACCGAGGCCGGACGTTGCCTTCCTCCGTCGGGGCATCGGTTTCTCCTCGTGTCGTCCGGCGGGCATGGGCCTCCGCCCTTGCCGCCACAGTCTGCCGGACAGGTACGACGCCGGCCCCGGCTCGACCCGCCACGCCTGCGCCCATCCGCCGGGCGCTCGGCCGACTGGCCCGCCGGGGTGCCGCGGACGCTCGTAGGCTGGCCGCATGGCTGTGTTCGCTAGTACTCCGGTGGAGTTGATCGAGGGCGTCTACGCCACGCTGGACGAGCGGGTGGGGCGGGCCCGCGACAGCTTCGGGCGGCCGCTGACGCTGGCCGAGAAGATCCTCGTCAACCATCTCGACCCTTCCGAGACCGGGGTCCCGGAGCGGGGCGTGTCGTATATCGACCTGCGGCCGGACCGGGTGGCCATGCAGGACGCCACCGCCCAGATGGCCTGGCTGCAGTTCATGACCGCCGGGCTCGACGAGGTGCAGGTGCCCACCACCACCCACTGCGACCACCTCATCACCGCCCGCACCGACGCCAAGCGCGACCTGCTCGCCGCCCTGTCGGGCAACGACGAGGTCTACGAGTTCCTGCACAGCGTGTGCGCCCGCTACGGCGCCGGCTTCTGGAAGCCCGGCTCGGGGATCATCCATCAGGTCGTGCTGGAGAACTACGCCTTCTGCGGCGGCATGATGATCGGCACCGACAGCCACACCCCCAACGCCGGCGGGCTGGCCATGGTGGCCGTGGGCGTGGGCGGCGCCGACGCGGTCGACGTGATGACCGGTTCGGCGTGGAACGTGCGCTGGCCCAAGCTCATCGGCGTACACCTCACCGGCGAGCTCAGCGGCTGGAGCGCCCCCAAGGACGTGATCCTCAAGGTGGCCGACATCCTCACCGTGGCCGGCGGCACCGGCGCCATCGTCGAGTACTTCGGCCCCGGCGCCCGCTCGCTGAGCGCCACCGGCAAGGCCACCATCTGCAACATGGGCGCCGAGATCGGCGCCACCACGTCGATCTTCGACTACGACGAGTCGATGGACCGCTACCTGCGGGCCACCGGCCGCTCCGAAGCCGCCGACCTGGCCGACTCGGCGGCCCACCATCTCCGCGGCGACCCCGAGACCGAGACCGACCCCGAGCGCTTCTACGACCGGGTGGTGGAGATCGACCTCGACACCCTCGGCCCGCACATCAACGGCCCCCACACCCCTGACCTGGCCCGGGAGGTCGCCGACCTCGGCGACGAGGCCCGCGACCGTGGCTGGCCGCTGGAGATCAGCGCGGCGCTGATCGGGAGCTGCACCAACTCGTCCTACGAGGACATCACCCGGGCGGCGTCCATCGCCCGGGACGCGGCGGCCAAGGGCCTGCAGGCCCGCACCCGGCTGCTGGTGACCCCCGGCTCCGAGCAGATCCGCTCCACCATCGTGCGCGACGGCCTGATGGACGACTTCGAGGCTCTCGGCGCCACCGTGCTGGCCAACGCCTGCGGACCCTGCATCGGCCAGTGGGACCGCTCCGGCGAGGAGGGCCACACGCCGGGCCGGCCCAACGTGATCGTCACCTCCTACAACCGCAACTTCCCCAAGCGCAACGACGGCGACCCATCCACCCTGGCCTTCGTCACCTCCCCCGAGACCGTGATCGCGCTGGCGCTGGCCGGCACCGTCGACTTCGACCCGGTCGGCGGCACGCTCGCCGACGACCGCGGCGAGCCGGTGGCGCTGGCCGAGCCGACCGGCATCGAGCTTCCCCCCGACGGGTTCGACCCCGGCGAGGACACGTTCGTGGCCCCGCCCGCCGACGGCTCAGCGGTCGATGTCCACGTCTCGCCCGACTCCGAGCGCATCCAGCTCCTGGCGCCCTTCGCCCCCTGGGACGGGCGTGACTACGAGAACCTGCCCGTTATCGCCAAGGCCAAGGGCAAGTGCACCACCGACCACATCTCCGCGGCCGGCCCGTGGCTGAGATACCGGGGACACCTGGAGAACATCTCGGGCAACCTGTACCTGGGCGTGGTCAACGCGTTCGGATCCTCGAACGCGTTCCCTTCCTCGAACGGGGATAGCGGCTACGACGTCGGCCACGGCAAGAGCCAGATCACCGGCGAGGTCCAGCCCCTGCCCGACATCGCCCGGGCGTACCACGAGGCCGGCCTGCGCTGGGTGTTCATCGGCGACTCCAACACCGGCGAGGGCTCCAGCCGGGAGCACGCCGCCATGGAGCCCCGGTTCCGGGGCTGCGTGCTGGCCCTGGCCCGCAGCTTCGCCCGCATCCACGAGACCAACCTCAAGAAGCAGGGAGTGCTGGCGCTGACGTTCGCCGACCCGGCCGACTACGAGCGCATCGGCGAGGACGACCGCATCGCGGTGCGCGGCCTGGCCGGCCTGGCTCCCGACAAGCCGGTGACGGTGGAGGTCACCGCGCCCGACGGCGCAGTCTGGGCCTTCGAGGCAAACCACACCCTCAGCGCCGAACAGATCGAATGGTTCCAGGCCGGCAGCGCGTTGAACATCATCCGCCGACGCACTGGGGCCTAGTGTTCTGAGTCGCAGATTCATGCGGCTCGTTCAGGCCTCCGCGGGAATCTCGGGTTGGTTCTGCGCGCTCAATCCACAAGACCGCACCGAGAAATCCGGCGGCGAAGTGTGCAGGCGACACGTGCTGCGAATTCCTGGCTCACGACGCTAGTGGTGTGCCGGAGGAGCCGTGACTCATGACGGGTGCGTTCACCTGCCTGGACCAGTGGACGGTCTGGATCATCGAATCCCCGACGGGCTGCCAGGGCTCGACGACTCCCTACGATGAGCGCCGTGCCAGCTGCCTTCCAGGCGACCGCGGTCAACCTCCGGGCCGGATCCTCCGGGTTCGTTCGCAGCCGGGTGAGGACCCTCGGCGACCGCAGCGTGGTCGAGATCGACGCCCGCGGCGCCACCGACGAGCGCAGCGGGGCGCTGGCGCCGGCCGACGGCCGGAGCATGGCCGCCGCCGCCCGTCTGGCCCGCACGCAGCGGCTGCCGCTGCTGATGAGGCTGGCCTCCTCGGGCGCCGACCTCAACGAGGGAGTCGACGCCCTGCACGGCTGGGCCACCGCCGCCACGGAGCTGGCTCGCTGCTCGGGAGTGGTGCCGGTGGTCGTCGTGGCGGCCGGTCCCAACGTCTCCGGTCCCGCCCTGCTGCTGGGCCTGGCCGACTTCGTGGTGATGACCGCCGACGCCTACGCCTTCGTCGTCGGGCCGCGGATGGTGGAGCACTTCACCGGGATGCCCGTCGACCGTGCCGACCTGGGCGGCGCCGAGACTCACGCCGTGAGGTCCGGGGTGGCGAGCTTCGTGGCCTCCACCGACGCGGAGGCCGACGAGACCGCGGCCGAGCTCCTCAGCTACCTGCCCGACAGCAACGCCGTCGATCCGCCCGGCCGCGCCTGCACCGATCCCGTCGACCGGCCGGTGCCCGAGGCGTTCGACGTCCTGCCGGCCGAGTCGGGCGGGAGCTACGACGTGCGCGACGTGCTGGCGGCCGTCGCCGACGACGGCGTGCTGCTGGAGCCCCACCCCTTCTGGGGCGCCAACCTGGTCACCGCCCTCGCGTCCTTCGGCGGCCGGCCGGTGGGGATCGTGGCCAACCAGCCCCAGTCGCTGGCCGGGACGCTCGACATAACCGGTTCCCGCAAGGGGGCCCGCTTCGTGGCCTTCTGCGACGCCTTCAACCTCCCGCTCGTCACGTTCGTGGACACGTCCGGCTTCTACCCGGGCAAGGACCTCGAGTGGCGGGGGATGATCCGCTACGGCGCCCAGATGGCCTTCGCCTACGCCCGGGCCACCGTGCCGCGGGTGAACGTCACCCTGCGCAAGTCCTACGGAGGCGCCTACATCGTGATGGACTCCAAGACGATGGGCAACGACCTGGCCCTGGCCTGGCCCACGGCCGAGATCGCGGTCATGGGCGCCAAGGGAGCGGTGGGGATCCTCCACCGGTCGGCCACCGACGCCGAGAGGGCGGTGCTGGAGACGGCCTACGAGCAGCGGCTGCTCAACCCGTACATCGCGGCCGAGAGGGGCGCCATCGACTCTGTGATCGAGCCCGCCGACACCAGGCGGGAGGTCTGCGCCGCACTGGAGATGCTCGTCTCGAAGCGGGAGCGCCTGCCCAGGCGGCGCCACGACAACTCCCCGTTGTAGACACTCCGCGGCAATTGTCCCGCCGAGCACGCCCCGCGGTAATCTGATACCCGATGGCAGCGACCTTCACGATCACCGCCGCAGCGAGGACGGCGTGAGCACGCGTGGCTGAGAGCATCACCATCACCGACAACCGCACGGGCAACAGCATCGAGATCCCGATCGTCTCCAAGGGTGTCGACGCCGCGGCGTGGCGAAAGCTCCTCCCGGGCGTCTGGTTCCACGATCCCGGGCTGGCCACCACCGCGGCCGCGTCCAGCGCGGTGGCCGAGATCGACGGCGAGGCCGGCATCCTGCGCTACCGCGGCTACCCCATCGAGCAGCTCGCCCAGCACAGCACGTTCCCGGAGGTCGCCCACCTGCTGGTGTACGGGGAACTGCCCGCGCAGCCGCAGCTCGACGAGTGGACCTACGAGATAACCCGCCACACGTTCATCCACGAGAACTTCCGCAAGCGCATCTTCGACGCCTTCCACTACGACGCCCACCCGATGGGGCTGCTGACGTCGGGGGTTGCCGGCCTGTCCACCTTCTATCCGGAGGCCAAGGACATCTCCGACCCCGAGAACCGCGGGGCCCAGATCGTGCGGCTGATCGCCAAGATGCCGACGCTGGCCGCGGCCGCCTACCGCTTCTCGCGGGGCCTGCCGTTCATCTTCCCCGACAACGCCGACGACTACCCGACCCGCTTCCTGAAGATGATGTTCGACGTCGGCGGCGACTACCAGCCCGATCCGGCCCTCGTCCAGGCCATGCGGGTGCTGTTCATCCTGCACGCCGACCACGGCCAGAACTGCTCCACCACCGCGGCCCGGGTGGTCGGGTCGAGCCACGCCGACCCCTACACCGCCATCGCGGCCGGCTGCGCCGCCCTGTACGGCCCGCTGCACGGCGGGGCGAACGAGGCCGTGATCAACATGCTGACCGAGATCGGCTCCTACGAGGAGGTCGACAGCTTCATCGCCGGCGTGAAGCGGGGCGGGCGCCGGCTGATGGGCTTCGGGCACCGCGTGTACAAGAACTACGACCCGAGGGCGATGATCATCAAGACGGCCGCCCACGACGTGTTCGACGTGATCGGCAAGAACCCGCTGCTCGACATCGCCCTCAAGCTCGAGGAGGTCGCGCTGGCCGACGACTACTTCGTGAGCCGGCGGCTGTACCCGAACGTGGACTTCTACTCGGGCCTGATCTACCAGGCGCTGGGCTTCCCCACGAACATGTTCACCGTGCTGTTCGCCATCGGCCGCACGCCGGGGTGGCTGGCCCACTGGAACGAGATGATCGAGCAGAACTCCCGCATCTACCGGCCCCGGCAGATCTACGCCGGCGCCCCGAAGCGCGACTACGTCCCGATGAAGGACCGCTAAGCGGGACTATCGCTAAGCAGGTTTCACGTCGAGGACGATCTTGCCGGCGTTGAGGTTGGCCTCCATGCGCTCGTGGGCGGCGGGCGCTTCGGCCAGCGCGAAGCGGCTGTCGATCACGGGGGCCATCGTCCCGGCGGCGACGTGGGGCAGCATCTCGGCGGCGAACCGGCGGGTGACCGCGATCTTCTCCTCGATGGGGCGGGCCCGCAGGGTGGTGCCGATCAGGGCGGCCCGCTTGGCCATCAGCGACATCGGGTTGAACGGCACGGGCGTGCCCGACATGACGCCGACCTGGACGATGCGTCCGTTGATCCGCAGGCAGTCGATGTTGCGGGGCAGGTAGTCCCCGCCTATCACGTCGAGGACCACGTCGACGCCGGCGCCGCCGGTGGCAGCCTTGACGGCATCCACGAAGTCGTCGGACGCGTAGTCGATCACGAGGTCGGCGCCGAGCGCTTCGCAGACGCGGTGCTTGCCGGCGGAGGCGGTGACCGCGATGCGGGCGCCCATGGCCTTGGCGATCTGTATTGACGCGGTGCCGACGCCGGAGGCTCCGGCGTGGACCAGCGCCCACCGGCCGGTGGTGAGCCCGCCCTGGCGGACGAGCGCGTCCCAGGCGGTGATGTACACCTCGGGGAAGGCGCCGGCCGCGTCGAGCCCGAGAGCGTCGGGCACGGCCATGGCCTGGCGGTGGTGCACCACGACGCGCTCGGCGTAGCCGCCGCCCCCCACTA
Organism: Acidimicrobiaceae bacterium; assembly: GCA_028819505.1. Taxonomy (GTDB): domain Bacteria; phylum Actinomycetota; class Acidimicrobiia; order Acidimicrobiales; family Aldehydirespiratoraceae; genus Aldehydirespirator. The sequence continues at coordinate 2,422 of JAPPLH010000120.1, read as the reverse complement.
TCCCCATGACGGGGTCGCCGACGGCGTGCCCGGCGACCCGCTCGCCCAGCGCGGCCACCCGGCCCGCGAACTCCAGGCCGGGGATCTCGTAGGTGGCGGGTGGTCCGGGGTAGAGGCCGCGGCGCTGCATCAGGTCGGCCCGGTTGACCGCCGAGGTCACGACGTCCACCAGGACCTCGGCGGGGCCGGGGACCGGGTCGGGCACCTCCTGCACGACGAGAACCTCGGGCCCGCCCTTCTCGGTGATCACTATCGCTCGCATGACGGTCCTCTTGAGTTCTCTGGCGGCGGCCGCGCCGGTTACGCCACCGGTGGCTGGTCCTGGTGGAGGCGCACCGAGGCAGGGTAGGGAAAGAAGTCGGGGATGTCGCCGGCGCGGTTGCGCTGCTTCATCGACTGCCAGAAGTCCAGCGTGGCGATCTCGGGATGGTGCTGGGCGAACACCTCGCCCACCATTGGGGGTGAGCGAAGGAAGGTGGCGAACTCCTCGGGGAACACGTCGTCGGCGCCGACGGGGAACCACGGCTGGTCGAGCATCTCGTCGGCGTCGTCGCGGGCGGCCGGCAGGGCCCGGAAATTTACCTCCGAGAGCAGGGCCAGCTCGTCGTAGTCGTAGAACACAACCGAGCCGAGCCGGGTGACGCCGAAGTTCTTGCAGAACAGGTCGCCGGGGAAGATGTTGGCCGCGGCGAGGTCCTTGATGGCGTTGCCGTAGTCGATGGCGGCTGCCTCGGCCCGGTCGGGGGCCATCTCGCGCAGGTACAGGTCGAGCGGGTACACGCGCCGCTCGGTGTAGACGTGGCCCAGCACGACCTCGGTGCCGGTGATGGTGACGGTGCGGGCGCACTCCTGGTGCAGTTCGTCGAGGAGGTCGTCGTCGAAGCGGTCCCGGGCGAAGGTGAGGTTCTCGAACTCCTGGGCGTCGACGAGCCGTCCCACCCGGTCGTATCCGAACACGAGGCGGTAGCGGCGCTTCACTTCGGTGGGGGTGGTGCGCTTGCTGGCCGGGAAGCCGTCCTTGATGACCTTGAAGACCACGTCGAACGACGGCAGCGCGAACACGGCCATGACGGTGCCGGGCGCGCCCCGGGAGTGCTCGAAGCGGGTGTTGGAGTGCTCCATGTGCCGGTACAGGGCCCGGAACAGGTTGGTCTTGCCGTGCTGGGAGTACCCGAGGGAGGTGTACAGCTCGGCCACCGGCTTCACGGGCAGCATCGACTTGAGGAACGCCACCACCGCGGCAGGCCGCTCCGAGAGGACGTGCATGTAGGAGCGGGCGTAGCTGAACAGCCGGCTGGCGGCGGGCTCGGTGAGGAGTGCTGCGTCGACGCGCACGCCCGCGTCGTCGTGGACGATCGGCAGGATGCAGGGCGACACCCGGTTGAGCCAGCGCAGCCGGCCGACGAGGTAGGCGCCCTTCTGGCGGTAGAACACCGGGTCGAGCATGTCGATGGCGTCGAGGCCCCGCCATGTGCCGTCGAGGTAGCCGTCGATCCGTTCCGCGACGAGCTTGGCGTCCCGGGCGAGATCGGCGAAGTGCGGTCCGAGGGGGCTGTGGTCGAGGATGGCTGCCACCGCGCCCTCGGTGGAGTCGTTGGCCCGGGCGCTGTGGTACTCGGGTCCGGTGGCGTCGACGGCGGGAAGGGCGGTGGGGCCGAGCCAGATGAACTCGAGTTCCCGGTCGAGGCCCACCACGCCGAACAGGCGACGGGTGACGGAGTTGTAGAAGGTCTCGGCCAGCTCCATGTCGCCGCGGTCGGTGACGAGATCGACGTAGCGGCGCTGGGCGTCGATCCAGGTCTGGCGGGCGCCGGTGCCGGGAAGCCGGCTGCGGCAGGCTTCGACGGTGTCGAGCACCGCGTCGGTGTGCAGGTTGAGCCGTTCGGCGGCGTCGGAGCGGTGGCCGTGCCAGTCGCGGGCGAGGAACCGGCCCTCGGCGCGGGCGGTGACCGCGATGAAGTGGGAATGGAAGGCCTCGAAGCGCTCGTACAGGATGCGGGCCAGTGCTTCCGGCGTGTCCGGCCGGCTGGTCCCGACCACGGCGGGCGCGCCTCAGCCGTCCGCGTTGTCGTCGCTGCGAGCCAGTTCGTGCTCGCGTCTCACCTCGGCGAACACGAGCCGCAGGAGCTTCTCGCTGAAGGCGGGGTCGAGACCGACGGAGGCGGCCACTTCCCGCAGCCGGACGATCTGCGCCGCCTCGCGCTCGGGATCCGCGGCCGGCAGCCCGACGCGGGCCTTGTAGATCCCGACCTGCTTGGTGATCTTGAACCGCTCGCCCAGCAGCGCCACCAGCGAGGCGTCGATGTCGTCGATGCCCGACCGGTAGCCGGCCAGCGTCTCGTCCCCCGCACCCGCACTCACAGCCAGTCAAGCTATCGCCAGCCACAGCCCGGACCGCCCGCTACGAGACGACAAGACACCG
>JAPPLH010000013.1:5193-8974 GCA_028819505.1 Acidimicrobiaceae bacterium | reverse complement strand
AGGTGGGCGGGGTCGGCGTGTCGGCCGGTCTGGGCGACTTGGACGCGCACGGTGAGGTCCGCGAGGGGTGCGTGCTGGGTGGGGACCGACACGGTGAACTCGGCGGTCTGGCCTTCTGTGATGGCCGCTCCCGGGGAGATCGAAACTTGGGGCAAGTCGTTGTCTTTGACCCACAGCGAGGCCGACGCGGGCGCGGCGACGGTGTAGCCCGCGGCGGCGGAGACGGTGGCGGTGACCCGGCTTGCCGCTTCGACGTTGCTGTCGTCGGGTTCGGTCAGCACGGGATGCACCGCGGCGGTGGCGCCGGCTTTGATGGTGACGGTGTGGGGGCCTGTCTGGCCTGAGCGCAGTTCGCTGCGCGTCTCTGTGACTGTCAAGGTGACGGCGGTGTCCTCGGCGGGCGGCTGGTCCGCGGTGACGGTGAATTTCGCCGGGGAGCCCTCGAAGACGTCTGAGCCGGCGGCGACGGTCACCGCGGGCACGTCGTCGTCGAGCACGTCCAGCGACGCCGACGACGGCGCGCCGACGGTGTAGCCCGCCCCGGCGGCGATGCTGGCGGTGACGGTGCTGGCTGCCTCGACGCGGTCGTCGGCGGCGACGGGCACGCGCAGCACCGCGGCGGTGGCGCCGGCGGCGATGGTGGCGGTGTGCGCGCCCTCGGCGGCGGCGGCGATCTGGTCGCCGGTCTCAGTGACCGACAGCCGCACCGCGGTGTCCGCTACGGGGGCGCGGCCGGCGGTGACGGTGAACACCGCGAACACCGCCGGATCGCCGGGGTCGGCCTCGAAGACGTCTGAGCCGGCGGCGACGGTCACCGCGGGCACGTCGTCGTCGTTCACGGTCACCGACGCCGACGACGGGTCGCCCACGATGTACGCGGCGTCCGCGGCGACGGTGGCGGTCACCGCGCCGGGATGCTCCGGTGTGGCGTCGTCGACGGTGGCCACCGCGAGGGTGGCGGCGGTGGCGCCCTTGGCGATGGTGACGCTGCGGGCGCCGAGCCCGGCCGCGGCGACGAACTGCCCGGTCTGCGCGACGGTCAAGTCGACGGTCAGATCCGCGAGGGGCGCGTGCCGCGCTGGGACCGACACCCTGAACACGGCGGCGCCGCCCTCGGCCACCGCGGCCTGCACACCCGGGCTGCGGGGGTCGTGGTCGGCGGCCTCGACGGTCACCTCCGGCAGATCGTCGTCGAGCACGTCCACCCACGCCGACGACGGCACGCCCACGGTGTAGCCCGACCCCGCGGCGATGACGGCGGTCACACGGCTGCCCGCCTCGACGCGGTCGTCGGCGGCGACAGGCACGCGCAGCACCGCAGCGGCGGCGCCGGCGGCGATGGTGGCACTCTGCGCGCCCTCGGCGCCGGCGGCGATCTGGTCGCCGGTCTCAGCGACCCACACCGTTATCGCGGTGTCTTTGACCGGCGGCTGGTTCGCGGTGACCCTGAACACCGCGAACACCGCCGCATCGCCGGGATCGCCCTCGGCCACCGCGGCCTGCACACCCGGGCTGCGGGGGTCGTGGTCGTCGGCCACGACGGTCACCTCCGGCAGATCGTCGTCGAGCACCGCGACACGCGCCGGCGGACCCGGCCGGTAGCCGCCGGAGACGGCCGCCACCGACGCCTGCACCCACCCGTCGGGCTCCACCACGCCGTCGCCGACCGTCGGCACCGAGAACCTGTACACCACCCTGCCGCCGGCGCCGTCGCCGTCTCCGCCCACCTCGGCGCCGGCGCCGAAGCCGACCCCGGGCGCCTGACCGGCCGGAGGATCGAACGGGCGCTCCACCGCCAACCGATGACCGACCAGCAGGCCGCCGTCCACGAAACCGCCGCTCCCGCTCAACGACACCACCAACTCCAACACCCCATCCGGCACAGGCGCCACCGCCACCTCGAACTCGGCGACAGAGCCCTCGACCACGCTCGCAGCGACCGCCGCGACCGTCACCGACCGCTCCGGCAACAACACCACATGGGTCCCCTCACCAAATAGATCCACCGCCGGGGCCAACCCCCCCAACGGCGCCGCCGCGCCGTCAGCACGGCACAACACCCCCACCGACACCGCATCACCCTGCCGCGACGCGAAACCCTCCCCCGGACGCGACGGCACCGCCCCACCCACACACAACTCCCCCAAACCCGGACGCGACCCCAGAACCTCCCCCGCCACCGAATCCAGACACTCCGCATCCCCCGCAGCACCCGGATCACAAGCCGCCGCCGCCGCCGCAGCCGCCTCCTCCGCAGCCAGATCAGCCACCAGACCCGCACGCCCCCCAGCACCCGCCCACACCACAAACAACACCAAAGCCGTCAACGCCGGCACCAACAACACCAACTCCAACGAAGCCGCCCCACACGCCGGACCGCCACCGCCACGACCCGCCCCCGACACCGCACACGGACGCAAGCCCGCCCCGCCGACGCGCGCACGCCCCGCCCGCAAGCGCCCGAACCACCCACTCACACACCCAGCTGCGCCCCCGCACGACGCCGTGTTCGTCAGAGGTGAGCGAGGCCGTGGTCCGAGCGGACCGTGAGCGCAGCCCGACGGCCCGTTGCCGGCCTCGAGCCGCCCGCAAGCGCCCGAACCACCCACTCACACACCCCACACAACCCAATGCTGCCACGCCGCCGCCCGCCGATCAAACAACCCGCCACCAACCAGCCCGAACCCCGAGACCCGCAGCCAGCATCGAAGGCCCGTCCGGGACGGGCCGCGCATCCCGCCGGTCAGCCCGCCACAGTCCCAGAACGGTCCAGCCGACCCGGATCGACCCCGTCCCAGTCGTCGGGGCACTCTGCCGCCCGGGTGAGCGTCTCGCTCCGCAGCGCCTCGCCCCCGACGCTTCTGCCATGGGGCCAGATCTGCGCCGGGGCCCAGCCGCCGCCGCTCCAGTCGCCGACCAGCGCCACATACAGGCCGTCCGCCCCGCCGGCGGTCCCGCCGTCGGGGTCCTCGCACAGGAACCACCGAGGCGACGACCGGCTCGACCCCGTGCCGACCCGATCGACCTCCTGCTCGACTTCGTGGACGTAGAAGCCTCGCAGAGAATCCGCGTTCACCCCTGCCGTACCGAGGTCGCGCAGCACCGACCCGACTGCGGCGCACAGATCCTCGTCCCGGGGATCCTCGCCGGCGGAGCGGTCCATGCACAGGGCCGTGAGCGAGAACCCGTCCGCGCTCAGGTCGCCCGCACTCCGAGCAGCATTCAGCTCATTGTTCAGCAGCTTGGCCAGATCCTCGGTGGCGGAGCGCATCGACTGCTCCGCCGCCATGCGCTGGGGGATCGAGATCGCGGCAACCGCTGCCAACACGGCCCACGGCACTATCAGCACCACCCACAACGTCACCGCGCCGCCCCGCTCGCCAGCATCGCCGCGCCGTCGTTCCGTCCGCCGGCGACGGCGCCGCCCGCGTGCCGACGGCCACGGGATCCGGCCCGGTCGCGGCGATGCAGATGCCCGCAGGCGGGCAGGCGCCCTGCCGGCCGCCCCCGCCCGCAAGTCCTCGGACCTCAATTCAGGCACACCCGCACACCGCAATGGTGCCATGCATCCGGCCGTGGATCAAGCAGCGGTGCCGGGTCGGGGCGCATGGTGTTTGGTCCTGGCGGCGGCGGTGGGGTGGGGCCGGGTGTTGATCGGGCGGCGGTGCCGGGTCGGGGCGCATGGTGTTTGGTCGTGGCGGCGGCGGTGGCATGCTGTCGGCTGTGGATCGGGCGGCGGTGCCGGGCCGGGGCGCATGGTGTGCGGTCGTGGCGGCGGCGG
>JAPPLH010000013.1:0-5093 GCA_028819505.1 Acidimicrobiaceae bacterium | reverse complement strand
GATCGGGCGGCGGTGCCGGGCCGGGGCGCATGGTGTGCGGTCGTGGCGGCGGCGGTGGCATGCTGTCGGCTGTGGATCAGGCAGCAGGGCTCGGGCACGGCGGCGAGCGCCGGCCGCGCAGGCGCCGCGGCGACAGGGGCGACTCTCTCGGGTTCGTGGTGATCTGGCCTGTGCTGATCATGGCGGTCCTGGTGCTGACCGTCCACGCCTTCATCATCAGCAACGCCCGGTCGCAGGCCGAAGTGGCCGCGTCGGAGGGCCTGCGGGCCGTGTGGCGGGTCACCGCCGCCGAGGGCGGGCACCCTGCCGACGACGACCCCCCCGGCTTCTCCATGGCGCGGTCGGCCGAGGACGCGGTCGCCCGCACCGCGGCACGCGAGGACGGCTGGAGATGGTGGCAGCCCGGAGTCGCGACCGTCTACAGCGACTGGTGCACCGACACCGAGGGCCTCCTCCCGTCGGAGGAGGTTCCGAAGAAGGAAGACGACAACTCGGGCTGGGTGAGAGTGGAGGTGCGGGGCGAGACCGCAGGCCCGCTGACCGCGCTGTGGCCCGACAGGTTCGCCGGCGTCCACGCCGTCGCTCTGGGGCCCGCCGTCCTGGACGGGCCGCAGCCCGACGCCGGCACCGATCCCGACGCCTACAACCAGAGCTTCGTGCCCGACGCGCTGCCCGTGTGCTGAGCAGAGGCGCCGGCAGCATCGCGGCCCCCGACCAGCGGCCTCTACGGGGGCGGCGGCGGCTCGTCCGGGCGTTGCGGCCACTACGGGGGCGGCATCGGCTCGTCTGCGCGTTGCGGCCTCTACGGGGGCGGCGGCGGCTCGTCCGGGCGTTGCGGCCACTACGGGAGTGACAGCGCCTCGATCTGGCACTTCTTCGCGTCGGGGTCCGACACGTCCCATCTGGCCCGCTCGACGACGTCGGGGAACGCTTGGCTGATCTCCCTGCAGCGCCTGCGGAGCTCGGCATCGAGGTTGGCGCTGCCGGCCTGGCGGGCCTCTGCCTCGATCTCGGCGGCGAGGACCTCGGCTTCGAGGATGCGCACCGCGGGGTCGGCGGAATCGTCGGTCGAGGACTCCAGGATGCGCTGCAGCGCCAGCCCCGTCACGGCCGCGAACCCGGCCACGGCCGCCACGATCAACAGCCATTCGACCACCGAGCGCCCCTCCGCGGGCCGCGCCCGGGGACGCCGGCGCCCGTCCGCGGGCTGTCCGTGAGAATCCGGGGGCCCGTCCAGCGGCCCCTGGTCGTGTTCCGGGCGTCCGTCCTGGGGCGCCTGGTCGTGTTCCGGGAACCCGTCCCCGGGCTGTCCGTGACGGCCGGGCGGGGTCACCGTCCGGCCACGATGCCGCCTCCGGTGAGGGCGCTGAACGGCGGGTACACCAGCAACGCGGCCAGGCCCAACGCCACCAGGGTCGCAGGCAGCACGATGACCTGGGCGCGCTTCAGCGACCGCTCGCGCTCGCGCGACAGCGACTGGCGCCAGAGCGTGTCGGCCACCGCGAGCACAGCGTCGGCGACCCGGGTGCCGCGCTGGGCGGCCAGGCCCAGTGCCGCCACCGCCGGGGCCAGCGACTGCATGTCGTAGCGCTCGACGATGTCGGAGAGGCCCTCCCAGGCCGGGCGCCGCTGCTGCTGCGCCGCCAGCAGGTGCCGGTGCAGCAGGCGCCAGGCGGGACGCTCGCCCGCCTGCGCGGCCCGCAGCATCGCGGTCGACGTGTCGGCGCCGGCCCGCACCTGCAGCGCCACCAGGGCGATCCACAGCCGCGTCACCCTGTCGAACTCGGAGCGGGCCTTGCCGGCGGCGTCGCGCATGCCGAGCATCGGCAGCACCCAGCCGGTGGCGGCCCCCACCAGAGCCACGGTCAGCGCGCCCAGCGCGGAGCCGCGCCAGGCCAGTCCCGCCGCCGCGCCGACGACGAGCCCCGCCAGCACGCCTGCCACCCGCTGCGTGCCGTAGGTCTCCGGGGTGAGCCCCGCCAGGCGCAGGTTCGCCTCGTCGCCCGCGCTGAACGCGGGCAGCAGGTCGCGCATGCCCGTGCCCGGGGACCGGCGCGACCGGCGCCGCCTCGGCAGCATCAGCCCCGCCGCCACCAGGGCCAGCCCCGCGGTCCAGCCCGCCGCGCCGACGACGGCCGCGCCGCTCACCGGCCGGCCTTCGGGGCAGCGGCGGCGGCAAGGGCCGATCCCGCTCCCCGGCCGCGCTCAGGCGACGGCCGGCGCCGCGCGCCGCTCACAGCGGCACCCTGATGCGCCAGCGCCGACGGGGCGGCACCAGCACCGAATGGTCCTCGCGCACCACCGAGTGGTACACGAGGAACGAGATCGACACGATCAGGAGCGCCGCGATGCCGCCCAGCACGATCTGGCCCGTCACGGTGCTGTAGGGCTCGAAGTAGCTCGGGTTGTTGCGGTACATGAGGGTGATCACGCCGCCCGCGAGGGCCAGCAGGGCGATCGTCTGCGCCCAGAGCTGCACCACCGCCTCGGTCTTGGAGCGGTGCATCTCGACGGACTCGTCGATGCGGCCCGACAGGTCCAGCAGCGGGCCCGCCACCCCGCTGCCGGAGGCCGCCGCCATCCGCAGGCCGGCCGCCACCTCCGGCTCCCAGACGGTTCCGGCGGCCGCGAGCTCGGTCATCGCCGCGTCCAGTCCCCGCAGCTCGGCCTCGGCCGTCACCCTCGTCAGCACCGGCACCGTCGGAGCGGGCGCATGGTCGAGGCTGCCCCGGATCGACTGCGACAGGCCCGAGCCCGCCCGGGCCAGCTCGGCGAGCTGCTGGCACCACAGCGACCACGCCATCGCCTCCTGGGTCTGGCGGCGCCTGCGACCCGGGGCCGCCATGAACGGCGGCAGCAGCACCCCGAGCCCGCCCAGCAGCAGAGCCATCCCGACGAGCCCGGTCGCGGCCAGCCCGACCAGCACGCCCAGCAGGGCGCCGACCACCTGCACCAGAGCCACCGGGCTCCAGCGGGCACGGGTGCGGCGACGCGACCGCGGCGCGGCGACCGGGCGACGCAGCCGGTCGCTCCAGCGCGCCAGCGGACCCGACGCGGCGACCAGCCCCACACCGGCTGCGAAGAGCGCCCCGAACAGCGGGCCGAAGGCGGAGGCTGCCGCGTCGATGACCGGAGTCACGGCGCCGCTCCCCGGCCGGTCCGGCCCGCAGTGTCGTTCCGGGGGCGGTGATGCTCGGCGATGTCGGGGCCCTCCGGCGCCGCTTCCCGTCCGGTCCGGTCCGGCACGTCGGGGCCCTCCGGCGCCGCTTCCCGTCCGCCCCAGCCCGACACGTCGAGCCCGCCTTCGCTCAGGCGCTCGACCAGGTCGGCGTTGCGTGGCGCGTCCACCATGACGAGCTCGTCGCCGTGGAGCGGACGCGCGAACACGTCGTGGGTCTGGAACTGCTCGCCCACCGCACCGAGCACCTCCGAGATCGTCTCGACCCTGCGCACCCCCGAACGCGGGTCGCGGCGCACGAACACCACCAGATGGATCACGTCGGCGGCCTCCTGCACCAGCACCGACTGCAGGCCTGCGGCGGTCGACTGCATGCAGTAGCGCACCAGGCGGGACAGCGCCTGGCGGGGGGAGGCCGCGTGGATGGTGGCCATCGAGCCGTCCGAGCCGGTCCCGCAGGCCGACAGGAACACCGCGGCCTCCGAGCCGCGCAGCTCGCCGACGATCACCCTGTCGGCGCCCGAGCGCAGGCTGCGTCTGGCCAGTTCGTCCATCGTTATCTCGCCGGAGCCGTCGCTGTTGGGCTCCCTCGTCTCGGCGGCGAACGTCAACGGATGCGACTCGTCCAGGAACAGCTCGAAGGTCTGCTCCAGAGTGCATACGATCTCCGATTCGCCCAACTCCGACAGCAGGGCCCGCAACAGGGTGGTCTTGCCCGCGCCCAGAGCGCCGCACACCAGCACGTTCGCGGGCGCGGGCGGCGCCACCGCGGCGCGAAGGAACCCGGCGGCCTGCTCGGAGACGGAGCCGGCGGCCATCAGATCCTCAAGGTCGACTGTACGGTGACGGTGGCAGCGCACCGTCAGGTAGGGCGTGCCGCACACCGCCATCGCGGCGAAGATCCGCTCGCCGCTCCTGAGGCGCAGATCCAGCATCGGCGCCGACATGTCGAATCGCCTGCCCGTCTGGCCCTGCGTGGTGGCGAGATGGGCGATGTAGGAGATCATCTCCTGCTCGTCGGCGAAGAGCGGCTCGCCGTAGTGCTCCTGCTGGCCGCCGGTGAGGCCCAGCACCACCCTGTCCGGCCCGAACACGTAGATGTTCTCCACATCGGGACGGTGCAGGAAGCGCTCGAGCGGCCCGGCCCCCAGCAGGAACTCGACCTGGCGCCACAGCCAGTCCACGTCGCTGTCGCTGAGGGAGCGCCCGGATGTGTGGATGGCGTGGGCCTCGAGGGTCTTCATCTCGGCGCCGGCCACGGCGCGGCAGGCCTCCCGGACGTCCTCGCCGGCCATGCTGGCATCGACGCGGCTGCGCTGGATCTTCGGGAGCATCTGCTCCCAGAACTCCTCGCGAAGCGCCGGCCCGGCACTCAACGCCGGCTCAACTCCCGCTCGCTGCGCCGGTCGCAGCATCGGGGCCGACCGCCTGGCGCGCGAATCGCATCAGTCGCTCCCCGGAACTGCTCAAACGGCGGCTTCTCGCGGCACGCAGCACACGGTAGTCCTCGGTCGCCGGCAGGCTCCCCACCACGTCGAGGCCCAGCTCGGCCGAGATCACGTCGTGAGCCACCGACGTCTCCCCCTCCACCACCAGGCCGACCGGGCGCCCTTCCCCCGGCACGGCAGCCGGGCCCCCGTCGAGCAGTCCGGCGGCGCCGAGCTCGGCACGGAGGCCGCGGAGGCTCTCCCCGGTCTCGACGGGGGAGATCACGACCGCCGCCGGGATCCTCCCCAGCAGTGCCGCCATCGCGGTGGGGGGGGGGGGGGGGGGGGGGGGCCCCCCCCCCCCCCCCCCCCCCCCGCGCCGCCCCCCCCCCCCCCACCATCTTTTTTTTCTTCTCCCCCCCCCCCCCCCCTCATCCGGCGGCGCGGCCCCCCCCCCCCCCCCCCATGACGGAGGAGGAACGGTGCGC
>JAPPLH010000138.1 GCA_028819505.1 Acidimicrobiaceae bacterium | reverse complement strand
CGACGCCCCAGGCAGCACCGGCGGCGAGAGCACCGACGCCCCAGGCAGCACCGGCGGCGAGAGCACGGTGATCGAGCTCGGACCCGACGATGTGGTGCTGACCGCGGGACTCGTGCGGTTCGACGACTGCGACACGCTGCTCGACCACCTCCACGCGGAGTACTCCGCCAGGGTGGGGCCGTGGGGATTCGACCAGGGGGGCTGGTTCGGTCCCGTGGGCGAGCGTCCCGACGGCGACGACATGGCCATGGTCGAAGAGGCCGTGGCCGACGCCGCGGCGGCCGAGGCGCCGGGCGCGGCCGCCGCTCCGGTCGAGGGCGTGGACTTCTCGGGCACGAACGTCCAGGAGGCCGGCGTGGACGAGGCCGACATCGTCAAGACCGACGGCCGCAGGATCTTCACGCTGTCGTCGGGACGCCTGGTGGTGGTCGACGCGTCCGGCCGCCGCTCCGTCGGCTCGGTGGCGGTGGCCGAGGGCTGGGGGCGGGAGTTGTTCATCGACGGCGACAGCCTTCTGCTGATCACCCGCTCCCACAGCGAATCGGGCGACGGCTCCGAGACCGTGCTCCAGCGCATCGATGTGAGCGGCGACGCGCCCCGGATCGTCGAGACCGTCGGCGTGCAGGGCGACTACGTCAGCGCCCGCAGCGTCGGCGGCACGGTCCGGGTGATCATGCGCTACGACCCCCAGTGGAACTTCCCGTTCGTGTTCCCCCAGAACGAGTCCGCCGCCGACGTGGCCGAGCAGGCCAACCGGGCTGCGGTCCTCGACTCGACCCTCGACGACTGGCTGCCCCACTACGCGCTCGGATCGGCCGACAGCTCGTCGGGATCGCTGATGGTGCCCTGCGACGACGTGCACGCCCCGTCGGTGTTCTCGGGTTTCGGGGTCACCACTGTCGTGAGCGTGCCCGTCGGCGGCGGCTTCGACCCGTCGTCGTCCACCGCGGTGATGGCTCCCGGCGACACCGTCTACGCGTCGACCGGGTCGCTGTACGTGGCCACCGCCCGCTGGCTCGAACCCGACGAGTTCGGCGGCGAGGACGACTGGGACACCGACGGCTGGCGCGAGGCCTGGCGCCAGCGGCGCACCAGCATCCACCGCTTCGACATCAGCGGCGACGCGGCCGCCTACGCGTCGTCCGGCGAGGTTATGGGCGTGATCCGCAACCAGTTCTCGCTGTCGGAGCACGACGGCCACCTGCGCATCGTGACCACCGTCGGCGATCCATGGGGAGAGGAGACCGAGAGCCAGGTGCGGGTGCTGAGCACCGACGGCGACATCATGGTCGAGGTCGGCAGCGTGGGCGACATCGGCCGGGGCGAGAACGTCCAGTCGGTGCGCTTCGTGGGCGACGTGGGCTACGTGGTGACGTTCCGGCAGATCGACCCCTTCTACACCATCGACCTGTCGGACCCGGCCGATCCCCGGATCCTGGGCGAGCTGAAGATCCCCGGCTTCTCCAGCTACCTGCACCCCGTCAGCGACACGCTGGTGCTGGGAGTGGGCTCCGACGCCGACGACGAGGGCCGGGTCACGGGCGCCAAGGTGTCGCTGTTCGACGTCAGCGATCTGACCGACCCCCTGGAGGTGGCGGTGTGGACGGCGCCCGACAGCTGGAACGACGTCGGCTGGGACCACCGGGCCTTCCTGTGGTGGGCGCCCGAGGAACTGGCGGTCGTGCCGGTCACGGTGTGGAACGGGTGGTCCGGCGCGGTGGTGCTGCGGGTGGCCGGCGGCACCATCACCGAGGTGGGCCGGGTCGACCACATGATCGAGGGCACCGAGCCCGGCCGGACCGACTGCCGCAGGCTCACCGCGGCCGACCTGGCCTCCACCGACATGGAGGACTTCACGACCGAACTGGAGTACTTCATCTCCGACGACTACAACGCGGTGCTGGCCTGCGAGCCGGGCGAGGCGGGCATGACCGGCTTCGAGTGTCCCCGCGATCCGTGGATGGACATGCTCACCGGCGAGGCCGGGAGTCTGGGACTGCTCCGCGGCGGGGAGTCCATCTCGATCTGCTGGCCCAGCGACTCGCCCGACGTGATCGTGCGCAGCATCGTGATCGGCGACGAGTTGTGGACGCTGGGCTTCAAGGGCTGGGGCGCCTTCGACGGCCAGTCCCCTGCCCGGCTCCACGTCAACGACCTCCGGACCCTGGCGAGGCTGGCCGCCCTGGAACTTTAGAACGCACGCGAGCATTTGACAGGCGGGTCGCTAGGCTGCCGACATGTCGCGCATGCTGGCTCGAGCCGTCCGTCTGGTGAAGATCGGCGCCGTCGCGGGCGCCGTTGTGGGCGTGGGTCGCCTGATCATGCAGCGCCGTCGCCGCTCCCAGATCGACGAGTCGTCATGGCCCACCATCGCCGAGACCGCCGCCCAGAACGGCCAGCCGGTGGACGATCCGTCCGAGGACGCCGCCGACGACGCCGCAGACACGTCCGCTGACGACGACGACAGCGACAGCGCCGAGGACCCCTCAGACCCGGCCGCCGCCGCCGACAGCGACAGCGCCGAGGACGCCGACAAGGACTGATCCCCAGCGGAACTGGCGGCGGCGAGCGCCCGTTCGGGCATCGGCTGCCGCCAGTGCCGGCTAGAGGCCGGCGGTCTCCACCTCGGGGCGCCGGTCGGCAGGCGTGAAGCCGAGGACCCGGCCGAAGAAGGCCAGTTCGGCCTCCAGGGCGGCAACGATGTTGTCGGCGCTCCGGAAGCCGTGCTGCTCACCCTCGAAGAGCAGGTAGGCCACCGGCACACCCTTGGCCTTGAGGGCCCCGACGATCATCTCGGCCTGGGCGGGCGGAACGATCTCGTCCTCGTCGCCCTGCATCACGATCATCGGGGCGTCGAAGCCGTCGAGGTGGTGGATCGGGGAACGAGCGACGTAGACGTCCCTGGCCTCCGGGTAGGGGCCGACGAGCCGGTCGAGGTAGCGCGACTCGAACTTGTGGGTGTCGGCGGCCAGCGCCTCCAGATCGGCGATGCCGTAGCGGCTGGCCCCGGCCGCGAACGTGTCGTGGAGGGCCAGCGCGGCCAGCACCGTGAAGCCGCCCGCGCTCCCGCCCCGGATGATCAGCCGTCGAGGGTCGGCGTCGCCCCGCTCGGCCAGGAACCGGGCCGCGGCCACGCAGTCCTCCACGTCGGCCACGCCCCAGGCGCCGTCCAGTGCCCGCCGGTAGCTGCGCCCGTAGCCGGTGGAGCCCCGGTAGTCCACGTCGACCACCGCGATCCCCCGGGAGGTCCAGAACACGACGCCGAGCTGGAGCTGGCGGCGGGCTGCGGCCGTGGGCCCTCCGTGAGCTGTGACCAGCAGCGGCGGGCGATCGCCGCCCGGGCCGGCACAGGCCGGGTTGGTGGGCGGGTAGTACAGGGCGTGGGCCGCCGCCGATCCGTCTCCGCCGGTCGGGAAGGTGATGGCCTCGGGCTCGACCAGCAGGCCCGCGCCGAGGCCCAGCTCCCGCGCCGGCCGCACCGCGTCGCGGACGGCGCGGCCGGCGCCGTCGATCCGCACCGCCGCCACCTCGGGCTCGTGCCGGTAGCCGGCGCCCGCGTAGGCCAGCACCGCGGCGCCGTCCGGGGCGCTGCGGGCGATGGTCAGCGACGAAACCGACGAGTCGATCAGCCGGACGGCGCGTCCGTCCACCAGGATCTGGTCGCCTGCGGGCATCCCGGCTGCGACGGCCACCGTTCCGCCGGCCGCCGCCCAGCGCTGCATCCCGAAGACCCAGGGCGGGGTGGCCACATCGAAGCCGCCCGCCACCACCGGCAGCAGCGACCCGCCGTCCAGGTCCACCTCGTAGAGGCCCCACCAGTCGTCGTGGTCGCTGCACACCATCAGCCTCGGCTCCGCGCCGGCGGCGCCGGGGTCCCAGCCGGGCTCGCACAGACTCCGGTCCCCGCGGAGGCCCAGGACCTGCACCTCGGCGCCCAGTTCGGCGTCGCCGAACTCGTACACATGCAGCCGGGTGGCGTCCCACGGCATGTTCGGATGGTCCCAGGAGATCCAGGCCAGCATCGACCCGTCGGGCGACACCCGGGGCGCCATCACGAAGTCGGATCCGGACCACAGGGCGACTACTCGCTGGAACCCGTCGGCGGCCACCGCCACCAGTTCGTTGGCCGGCTCGCCGCCGGTGTCGTGGCGCTCCCGGACGCACACACTCCAGCGGCCGTCCGGCGTGAGGCGCCCGTCGGCGTACCGCCACGCCCGCGGCTCGGGCGGCTCGGCGGTCAGCAGCACGGGCTCGGCGTCCGGATGATCGATTCTGCGGAGCCGCTGGTCGGCGAATTCGACGTAGTGGAGCGACCCGTCGTGGGGCCACCAGGCGCCGCCGCCGTACTCGTGGACCAGGGTGCGGACGTCGGCGTCCGGCGGCGTGACCTCCTGAGACTCGCCGCCGCGGAGGTCGCGGCGCATCACCGCGGTGCGGCCGGCCTCGTCGGGGCGGTTCTCGGCCCACCACAGCACCCAGGGCCGGACCGGGTCGGCGATCACCTCGGAGATCCCCGCAGCCCCCTGCACCAGGCACGCGGCGGTGACCGGGGAAGGCCACTCCCCGAAGGGCACGACTTCGGGCCCGCCCATCGCGAAACGCCCCTACCCGCCCGGAATTGATGGGGCGCCGGCGCCTGGAGGGCCGCTGCTCGCCTCCATTCCGCGCACGGGCATCAGCCCCCGCCCAGCAGGTCGGCCATCCGGCCCACGCCCTCGCCCAGGTCGTCGTCGCCGAGGGCGAACGACAGGCGCAGCCCGCCGCCGGCGCCGAAGGCCTCACCGGGGACGACCGCCACCTTGGCCCGGTCCAGCAGCAGGTCGGCCAGCTCCAGGGTGGTGGCCGGCCTGACGCCGCCGTAGTCGCGGCCCAGCAGGCCGGTGGCGTCGGGGTAGGCGTAGAAGGCGCCTTCAGGTTTGGGGCACACCAGCCCGTCGATGCCGCTCAGGAGCCTGTGCATGGTCCGGCGCCGGCGGTCGAAGTGGCGGCGCATCTCCGCCACCGCGTCGAGGGGGCCCGACACCGCGGCCAGCGCCGCGGCCTGGGCCACGTTGCACACGTTGGACGTGCAGTGGCTCTGGAGGTTGCGGGCCGCGGCCACGGCGTCGGGCGGGCCGATCATCCAGCCCACCCGCCAGCCGGTCATGGCGTAGGTCTTGGCCACACCGTTGAGCACGATGCAGCGGTCCTGCAGTTCGGGCACCACCACGGGCATGGAATGGTGCTCGGCCTCGCCGTAGGTGAGGTGCTCGTAGATCTCGTCGGTGAGGACCCAGACGCGGTGCTCGGCGGCCCAGCGGCCGATCTGCTCGATCTCCGAGCGGGGGTACACGGCGCCGGTCGGGTTGGAGGGCGACACGAAGACCAGCGCCTTGGTCCGGGGCGTCCGGGCCTCCTCCAGTTGGTCGACGCTCACCCGGAAGCCGCCGGCAGCGGTGGCCGGGACGGGCACGGCCACGCCGCCGGACAGGGCGATCGGCTCGGGATAGGTAGTCCAGTACGGGGTCGGCAGAAGCACCTCGTCGCCGGCGTCGACCACCGCCGCGACGGCGTTGTACACCGCGTGCTTGCCGCCGTTGGTGATGAGCACGTCGGCCGGGCCGACCGCGAGCCCGGAGTCGCGGGCCGTCTTGGCCGCCACTGCCTCACGAAGATCCTCGAGCCCGCCGACCGGCGTGTACTTGTGGTGCTTCGGGTCGCGGCACGCGGCGGCGGCCGCCTCCACGATGTGGGCAGGCGTGGGGAAGTCGGGCTCGCCCGCGCCGAAGCTGATGACCCGCTCGCCAGCGGCCCGCAGCGCCCTGGCCTTGGCCGTCACCGCCAGGGTGGCCGACGGGGCGATCGCCCCGACCCGCCGTGATATCCGCTCGCTCGTCATGGCCGCGAGCGTACTGGCCGGGGTCCGCTGCTCATGGCCGCGAGCCGACACCTTCGATGGTTCGACACATTCCGTCGGTCCCGCCGGCGGCGACCCGTCAGTCCCGCCGGCGGCGATGACGTGGCGCAGCGCCCGCGCGGTGCCAGACTTGCAGCGATGTCTACGCAAGCGCCGACCCGACCCGACACCATCGCCATCCCTGCCGCGATGCTCCCCTCCGACGGCCGCTTCGGCAGCGGGCCCTCGAAGTTCCGGCCCTCGGCCGCTCAGGCACTGGCGGACCGGGCCGTGGACTTTCTCGGCACCAGCCACCGCAAGCCCGTGGTGCGCCGGGTGGTGGCCCGACTGAAGGCCGGCATCGCCGACCTGCTGGGCGCGCCCGACGGCTACGAGGTGGTGATGGGGAACGGGGGCGCCACCGCCTTCTGGGACGCGGCCAGCTTCGGGCTGATCGAGCAGCGCAGCCACCACCTGTCGCTGGGCGAGTTCAGCTCCAAGTTCGTCGCGGTGACCGCGTCCGCGCCCCATCTGGAGGATCCGTCGGTGCGGGTCGGGGACTTCGGCACCTGCCCGCCACTGGAAGCGGTCGACGGGGCCGACGCCTACTGCTACCCCCACAACGAGACCTCCACCGGGGTGATGCTGGAGGTCGGTCGCCCCGACGGCGACGACGGGGCGCTGGTGCTGGTGGACGCCACCTCGGCCGCGGGCGGGCTCCGGTTCGACGCCTCCCGCTGCGACGCCTACTACTTCGCGCCCCAGAAGGCGCTCTCCAGCGACGGCGGGCTGTGGATCGCGCTGATGTCGCCCGCCGCTGTCGAGCGGATCGAGCGCCTGTCGGCCTCAGGCCGCTGGACGCCCGCGTTCCTGGACCTCAAGCTGGCGCTGGACAACTCCCGCAAGGATCAGACCTACAACACCCCCGCGCTGGCCACGGTGTTCCTCACCGCGCAGCAGGTCGACTGGATCAACGGCAACGGCGGCCTCGACTGGGCCGCGGGCCGCAGCGACCGCTCCGCCGACATCCTCTACGGCTGGGCCGAGGCCTCCGACATCGCCTCGCCCTTCGTGACCGACACCGCCATCCGCAGCCGGGTGGTGGGAACCATCGACTTCGACGACCGGGTGAGCGCCGACGACATCAGCGCGGCCCTGCGGGCCAACGGCATCGTCGACACCGACGGCTACCGCAAGCTCGGACGCAACCAGCTCCGCATCGGCATGTTCCCCGCCGTCGAGCCCTCAGA
Source organism: Acidimicrobiaceae bacterium (assembly GCA_028819505.1). Lineage (GTDB taxonomy): Bacteria > Actinomycetota > Acidimicrobiia > Acidimicrobiales > Aldehydirespiratoraceae > Aldehydirespirator. The sequence goes on along the minus strand of JAPPLH010000138.1, from coordinate 1,967 downwards.
CGTCGAGGCCCTCACAAGCTGCATCGACCACATAATCGAGCGCCTGATCACCTAGCCGGCAGGTTGGCCCTCCCCGCCAGACCGGGAGACGGCGCGGCGGCAAGCAATGGCGAACCGCGAACTGGCAGCAGAACGCACGCATAGCGCGCAACACGCTGCCAATTCCCCACGCCGATCCGACCCCACCGCGAACTGGCAGCAGAACGCACGCATAGCGCGCAACACGCTGCCAATTCCGGACGGACTAGTTGGTGGCCGGCGCGCAGGCCGTGAGCCGGTCACTTGCCGCTGGAGGGCGCACCGCTGCAGGGCCGTCAGCCAGTTCGACCTGCCAGCACGCATCGTTCTCCACGACGGGCCGATCAATGGGTGCGCCTGCATGGGCTCGGACCCACGCCGACGCGGAGGCCAGTGACACCTCGACCAGTGCGGCCCGACCCTCGGCCAGCAGGTGCGCGGCCACCGCCGCCGCGACCAGGCCCGCGATGGGATCGGCGATGGCGTCGCCCACGAACATGGGGGGCTCGCCGGGCACCACCAGCCCGCCGGCAGCCGCGGCGTCGTCGCCGAAGGCGATCCGGTTGGCGTGCAGCCCACTACGCCCGTGGCCGGTGATCGACACCCAGGCCGTGCCTGCGGCCGTCGCCTCGGCCGGGCTGATCCCCCACTGCTGCATGACCCGGGGCCGGCTCGCGTCCAGCACGAGGTCGGCGTCCGCGATCAGTTCTCGCAGCCGGTCGAGGGCCTCGGGTGCGGGCAAGTCCAAGTTCAAGTGCGCCTTGCGTCCGTTCAGCAGTTCGAAGAACCCGGCCGGACCCCGGCGGGCGCCGTCCGGACGCCGAGCCGACTCCACCTTGAGGACCCGGCAGCCGGACTCGGCCAGCAGCCCGCCCGCCAGCGGCCCTGCCCACAGGCCGGTCAGATCCACCGCCACCGGCGCCGGTCCGCGCCGCCGCGCCGGAGTCTCCAGACTGACCGACCAAGGCGCCGGCGGCGGGGCCGTCTCCCCGGCCGCGGCGACAGCCAAGCCGAGCAGCGTTCCCCTCTCCACTACTTCGGCCGCGGTCATTGCCGCGATCCGGCTCGCGATTCTGTTCCAGTCGCCGGCAGAAACTGCTCGCCCCACCAATGCCGGCAAGGCCTCGATGTCGGACGGGCGGGGAAGGTTGAGCGCCAACCAGCCGTCGCGGGCCCGCACCATCTGCGCGTATCCGCCCGCGCTGCGCGATCCGCTCCGCCCGGATCCCGTGAAGGCGGCTCGCTGGGCCGCCAGCGCCACGGGATCCACCCTGACCTGCGCGCCGAGGCGCCCGGTGGCCGAGGCCAGAGCGTCGCCGAGACCGAGCAAAGGACGCACGATCCCCGCAGGCGACACCGCCGGCGGGCCGGAGGCCGGCCCGGTGAGATGCATCGCTCCGGACAGGGCCCAAGCCCTGGCGCACCCATCGTCGTCGAGGGCGGCAGGTTCGGTTGCGAGCACCTCGGCGAAGGTAGCGTGAGCGGTTGGGCAACCGCCCTCCGACGGTCACAATGGACGCTCAGACGCGGGAGGACGACATGGTGGAACTGCGGCCGGGGGCGCGATACCAGAGCACGGTGTGCTCCACCGAGGTGATCGTGGTGAAGGGCGCCGGACCGGCCGAACTGACCTGCGGCGGTGCGCCGATGGCGGCGGCCGGATCGGCCGAACGGTCCGGGGAGCCCCGCGCCGACGCGCCGGAGGGAACGCTTCTCGGCAAGCGCTACGGCGACCCCGACGAGACCGTCGAGGTGCTCTGCACCAGGGCCGGGCCGGGCTCGCTCGCTCTGGGCGATGCGCCGCTGACCGTGAAGGCAACCAGGCCGCTCCCCGCCTCGGACTGAGAGGCCGAGCCGCTCCCCCCCCGGTTCCGTGAACGTGATGATGCTGCTCGAGATGGCGGCCACCGCCATGGGCGACCGGGTGGCGGTGGGGCCACTCGACGGAG
>JAPPLH010000001.1 GCA_028819505.1 Acidimicrobiaceae bacterium | reverse complement strand
CCGTGCCGTCCTCCATGGTCAGCCCCCACTTGGGCAGTATCACATCGGTCGCCATGTTCGCCTCCCCTTGAGCCCCTGCTCAGCGTCGCCGGGGCGCCGTGCTCGGCCAGCGTTCTACTCTGGCAGGAGTCCGTGAGCCTAGCCATGGCGGGGGTACGGGTTCGTGGCTCGCCTGGAGTGAGCGCCGCAGCCGTTCTAGGCGGCGGCGCAAGGAGCAGGACCGCACCTGCAGCGAACCGACCGCGGAGGTTCCGCCTCGGCCCCCGCCCCCGCCCCGCAACGGCCCCAGCCCACTTGACGGCGGGGCTACGATCCGGCGCTGTGGCATCCCACCGAGAGATCCAGGATCTGGTCTCGGCCCGGGCGTTGGAGGAGCTGTTCCGGCGGCATCTGGGGTGGGACAACCCCCGCCAAGTACCGCTGCCCTTCAGTTCAGGCTCGTCGGTGGCGGCTCACCCTGTGGCGTCCAAGAAGGCGGTGGATGTTTGGCGTGTCCCGTGCCCGGCTGTTCCCGCCGCTGCTGAGCAGCACAAGATCATCCGCCGGATTCGCAGGCTCTACAGCCTGGAGACGCTGATCGTATTCGACGGCGACGACGGCGACATGCTGTGGCTGTGGCCCGAGCAGCGCCCAGCCGGGGACAGCTACCGGGCGGTGGGCCATCGATGCGATCGGGACGCCGTCGGCTCAGAGATGCTCGACCGTTTGGCTGGTGTGGCGTTCACACTGGAGGAGGAGGACGGCCTCGCGGTGTCCGATGTGCTGTCGCGGGTGCGGCGGTCGCTCGGGGTGGACGTCGCTGATCTGGACAGAGAGGTCGAGAGGACGGTCCTTGACACCGCTGTGCCGCTGTCGGCCGATGCGGACTGTTCGGCGAGGATCGGCGAGGTGCTGTCACAGGAGGGCGGGGAGCAGTCCAACCGGATGGCCGCGGCGATCATGTTCAACGCGGTGGTGTTCCAGCACCACATCGCCTCCCACCATCCGGGCATCGTGCGCTCGCTCTCGGAGGTCCGCTCCGCCGGTGCCGGCAGGGCTCTCGTGGCCGCCGAGTGGGACGCGATCCTCGAAATCGACTACTGGCCCATCTTCGGCATTGCCCGCAAGTTGCTCGACGCGATCGGCGACGATGACGTCGCGGCTGCGGTGTTGGGGGAGCTGTACGGGAGTGCGTCCGACAAGGTCGCCCATCGGGCCACGCAGGGTCTGGTGGGCGAGCTGTTCGGGCGGCTCATCGTGGACCGGAAGTTCCTGGCCACCTACTACACCCGCCCGCAGTCGGCCTCGTTCCTAGCCGAGATGGCCGTGGACCGCCTTGATGTGAACTGGCCGGATCCCGAGGCGGTGACGTCGCTGAGAGTGGCGGATCTGGCTTGCGGCACCGGCGCGCTGCTGACGGCCGTGTACCGCCGCATCGCTGCACGCCACGAAGACGCCGGTGGCGATCCTGCCGACCTGCACCAGAAGGTGATGGAGGAAGTCCTCACGGGATGCGACATCATGCCCGCGGCCGTGCACCTGACCGCCGCGGTGCTGTCCGGGGAGCACACCCATATCGGGTACACGAGCACCAGGACCTGGGTCATGCCCTTCGGAGTGCAGGACTTCGGCGCTGGACCGCAGACGTACCTCGGCTCGCTGGACCTGCTGTTCAGCGGACGGCGGCGGGCCCTGTTCGGCGACGGCTCGACCGCGGTCGAGGCGAGGGACTCGACGGCCGCGAGCGAGGCCGAGGTCCCCGACGGGCAGTTCGACCTGGTGATAATGAACCCTCCATTCACGCGGCCCACCAACCATGAGAACAAGCAACGCGGCCTGCAGGAGGGGGTAGTTGTGCCGAACCCGGCGTTCGCTGGGCTGGACAACGACGAAGTGGCCCAGGAACTGATGAGCCGGGCCTTGGGGGACGCCTACCGCGCCGCAGGGATCAAGCCGGCGGACCGGGCTGGCCACGGCAACGCAGGTCTCCCCACCAACTTCGTGGACCTGGCCCACCGCAAGCTCCGTGCTGGCGGCGTACTGGCCCTGATCGTCCCCGCTGCCGCGGTCACCGGAAAGAGCTGGGAGAAGACCAGGCAGCTCCTGGCCGGGCACTACGAGGACCTCGCGGTCGTCACCATGGCATCAGCGCAGAGCAGCACTGCCCGCGCCTTCTCCAACGACACGAACATGGCTGAGGCGGTCATAGTCGCCACGAGACGGCAGCAAGCCGCCACGCTCGCTGAATCCGAGGAGTGTCGGGCCCGGTACGTATGCCTGCGGCGCCGACCGGCGACCAACTCCGAAGGTGTCGACACAGCCCGCGCCGCGGCGGCGGGAGGAGACTTCGACGCTCCCGGCGGGTCGCACGCCGGGTTCGCAGTCCCGGGGCTGTTCACCGCCGACGGCGGCGGGCATCCCTCCGGTGCCGTGAGCGCCGAGTTGTGCGGCGTCGCCGCGAGCCTCGCTGTCGGGCATCTGCGCCTCCCCGGCGTCGCCGACTTGCTCGACGTCCCGACGGTGCCGCTCCGGGACCTCGGTCTCAGGGGCCCCGTGGATCGCGACATCAACGAAGCCGGCGGCCGAGGCCCCTACCAGGTGACTCCCACTGGGTGGCGACCCGACGACACGCCTCGGGATACCAAGGAGCAGGTGCGGGAACCGCACGCGGCCTCCGACCGACCGGTGCTGTGGCGCCACGACGCCGGCATGGAGACCCGTATGGTCGTCCTTGCATGCTCGACCGGCACCGTCCGCCCTGGCATGGACGAGCAGGCGCTGAGACTCTGGGAAGGCCACACCAACAACAAGAAGGAGCGGATCGCCGGCGCGACCCGCTTGCACATCAACCGCGACTTCCAAGTGAACTCCCAGCCTCTCGGGGCGTGCCTGACCCCGGCACCAGCGCTGGGCGGGCGGGCGTGGCCCTCCTTCGCGCCGGACCCTGACCGCGCGGGTGAACGCGAATCGTGGGAGAAGGCGCTGTGCGTGTGGTTGAACTCCACGATCGGGCTGGTGGGACGGTGGTGGGTGTCCACGCGACAACAGAAAGGCAGAGCGAACCTGACCATCACAACGATTGGGCGCATCCCGGCGCTGGACCTGCGGGCCATCACCCCGACAACGATCCGCTCCATGGCTGACATCTTCGATCAGTTCGAGGAACGGGAGTTCCTCCCCGCTAACGAGGCGTATCGGGATCTCGCCCGCCACGATCTCGACGAGGCACTGGCAAGGAGAGTGCTGCACCTGCCGAGAGAAGCACTCGCGGGTCTGGCCAGACTGCGAGTCCTGTGGTGCAGCGAGCCGTCGGTGCATGGCAACAAGAAGACCCGCCCCGACGGTTCCTGACCAGCCCGCTCTGACTCGCAAGCGCCTGCTGAATGCCCAGGATCATCGACAACATCGAGATCGGCCTCGCTGACGATCTACGCGCTGAGATAGCACGCGGCGCCTTGCGGCTCGACGCTGCCATCGGCTACTTCAACCTGCGGGGCTGGCGCGAGCTGGCTGACGCGGTGGACGAAATGCCCCGAACCGAGGGCGAGCCCAAGGCGAGAATCCTGATCGGGATGGCCCGCGATCCCCACGATGAGCTCCGCCGCGAGTTGACGGGGCGGGGCGACGGCACGCTGGACAACGCGACTCGCAACGCGATGCGCCAACAGAGCCGCGATGTGCTGCGCGAGCAACTCACCATCGGGTTGCCGACCGCAGCCGACGAGCGCGCTCTGCGACAGCTGCGGGCACAGATGGACTGCGGGGATGTGGCGATCAAGCTGCATTTGGCGCACCGTCTTCACGCCAAGCTCTACATAAGCCGACGCCCCGACGACCAGTACCCGAGACTGGGCTTTGTCGGCTCCTCCAATTTGACCTTCGCTGGGCTCGGAGGCCAGGGCGAGTTGAACGTGGACGTGCCCGAGACCGACGCCGCTGCGAAGCTCGCCGAATGGTTCGAGACCCGCTGGGAGGACCCGTGCTCGATTGATGTCGCCAGTGACCTGTTGAGCCTGCTTGACGAGTGCTGGGCGCGGCCGTCGCCGCCCGAGCCGTTCCTGGTGTATCTGAAGATGGCCTATCACCTCTCCCAGGAGGCGCGAGACGGGCTGATCGCCTACGGCCTGCCGGCCGACTTGCGGGGCACGCTGCTGGAGCACCAGGCCGTCGCTGCGCAGTTCGCGGCTGGGGCGCTTGACCGGCTCGGCGGGGTGATGATCGGAGACGTGGTCGGGCTGGGCAAGACTCTCGTCGCGGTGGCTGTCGCCAGGCTGCGCCAGGACGCCCACGGCGGCCGGGTGCTCGTCGTGTGCCCCAAGAACCTCAAACCAATGTGGGCGGGATACTGCGACGCCTACGACCTCCGCCACGAGGTGGTCGAGCTGTCGATGGCGACCAAACGGCTATCAGAGCTGAGAGGCCGCTACAGCACCGTCGTCATCGACGAATCTCACAACCTCCGCAACCGCAACCGCAAGGACTACCAGCACATCAAGCGGTTCATCGACGACAACGATTCCAAAGTGATGCTGTTGACGGCCACCCCGTACAACTTGGACTTCACCGACGTCGCCAACCAACTGGCCCTGTTCGTGGCCGAGGAAGACCCACTCGGCATAGCCCCTGAGACCGCCATTGCCGAGTACGGCGTCGAGGCGGTCACCCGCCGCCTCGACTGCGGCGCTGACAGCCTCGCGGCGTTCCGGCGAAGCGACTTCCCCGAGGACTGGGAAAGGCTCATGGACCGCTACATGGTGCGCCGCACCCGCCGCTCGGTGGAGCGCAGCTACGGCGTCGACGGCATCCAGATCATCTCCCCCGGCAGCGGCTCGATCACGCACCCGGCCGACCGCTGCGAAGTGCTCATCGATGGAGCGGCTCAAGCCGGATGGGACCGCATCGAAGTCGAGAGCGAAGGCGCGCTCATCCGCTCCGACGGCAACGAGACCCTTACACCCGCAGCGCAGGTGCAAGTCACCATCGACGACGAATCATCCCGCCTTGTGGAGGGCAGCACCGCAGCCGTGAGGCGATGCTTGCGCGTCGGGGATGCGTTGCACCTCATTCCCCGCCGTCGGGCTGTCAGCGTCGAGTACCAACCCGGCCCCGACGCAGCGATCGCGTCCGATGAGACTCTCGACGACATCAACGCCTTGGATCTGCCCCGCTACCGGCTGATCGACTACTTGGTGAAGGACGCCCACAGGCGAGACGATCTGACCGCCGACGAGTCCGCAGTCATCAAGTCCTGGCGGGAACAACCGCAACGCAACTTGAACCTGATCGGCTTCGCCCGGACACTGATCTACAAGCGGCTCGGATCCTCAGGCCCCGCGCTAATCGCCACGCTGCGCCGCCACCGCCTCCGCAACGACATCCTCCTCCTTGCCATGGACCGAGGTTGGGACCTGCCCACGCTGAGCAGCTCCATTGCTGTTGAGCCCTCTCCCAGCGACGTTGACGACGGCGGAGGCGACGAAGACCTGCCCGCGGATGCACCGGAACGAGCCGCCGACGCCGAGGCCGCCTACCTGAGGCTCATGGAATCCGACAATGTCAAGCACCTGCGACCGATGCTGTTCACCGACCGGCTCAAAGATGCCCTGCGCTCTGACAATCAACTCATCGACGGCGTCCTTGGCCGCATCGGCGACTGGGATCAGGCATCTGACACCAAGATCGACGCCCTCGCCGGCCTGGCCTGCGACGAACACGGCTCAGAGAAGGTCGTGGTGTTCACCGAGTACGCCGACACCGCCGTCTATGTAGCCGACGCTCTAGCCGAACGAGGAATCAAAAGCGTCGAGGCGGTTACCGGCTCCGACGCCAACCCGACCTTGGCTGCCCGTCGATTCTCGCCGCTGTCCAATGCGTCGCTGGGCGGGATGCCCACGGGCGGAGAACCGATACGGGTGCTGGTATCGACTGACGTCCTGTCAGAAGGCCAGAACCTCCAAGACGCCCGCGTCGTGGTCAACTACGACCTGCCGTGGGCGGTGGTCCGGATGGTGCAGCGCGCCGGGCGCGTGGACCGCATCGGCCAGACCGCCTACGAAGTAGTCGTAGCCTCGATGCTGCCACCCGGCGGCGTCGAAGAAGTGATCGGCAACCACCGCCGCATCCGCGAGCGCCTGGACGCCAACGCCGTCGTGTTCGGCGGAGGAGAGCGGTTCTTCGGCACCCCCGACGAAGAAGCCGCCCTCCGCAACGCCATCTACAACGAAGACCCGCCCGAGGACACCGACCACGAAGTCGACGTCGTGTCGATGGCCTACGAGATATGGCGCACCGCTCAACGCGACCACCCCGACAAAGCCGCCGCAGCAGAGGCCCTCCCCAACGTCGTCTACTCCACCCTCGCCCGGACCGGCGACGCCGACGAGCCGGGCGTCCTAGTCCACATCCAGACCGACGACGAGATCAACGCGTTCGCACTCTCACCAGCGTCAGGCAGCCCGCCATACGCCGTCCCAGCCCGCGAAGCGCTGCGCCTCGCCGTCTGCGAACCCGACACCCCGGCCGCCACAACGCTCCGAGAACACCACGACCTGTTGGCCGCAGCCTTCAACGGACCACTCCGCTCCCCGGCAGCCGCCGCCGAAGGCCCCCTATCAGGAGTCCGCAGCCGATGCTGGAACAGGCTGCGCGGCTACCTCAACAGCACCACCCACAACACCCAAGGCAACCTGCTGTGGGACCCAACAACCCTCGACGCCGCGCTGGACGCTCTGTCCAGGCGCCCCCTGCTGCGCGACGCCCGCGAAAGGGTCGCCACAGCCCTACAAGAACACAGCGACGACAACCTCGCAGCCCTCGTCGCGGACCTCCACACCCGCAACGAGCTATGCGTGCCAGAAGCCGCCGAGATCGCCCCGCCCCAAATCATCTGCTCCATGGGTCTCACCAGTTGACCCGCTGGCCAACAGCTGCGAATCCGTCTCGAAGCGACCGCGCCTAACTCTGAGCTTCCCCCGGGATCGTGGAAGCATGCTGTGTTGCCCGAATGCACCAGTGGGTCGTTGTTGTGTTTGGGTTGGAGGTTGGATTCGGGGCGCCGCGGACCGCAGACATTACATCATGCGGTATCCGACGCCCAGGGTGCCCGGGCGTCGATCTCGGCTAGGACGGTGCGGGCCAACTGTCCGGCCGCCTCGGATGTGTAGCCGTCGGGCCTGTCGAGCACCAGCCGCTCGACATCGGCCATGAACTCCCGATCCTCCAGCTTCGCCTCAAGATTGGCGACCGCTCGGGCCGTTGTCCAGCCGTCGGGTCGGTACCGGCTGAAGCACTCGGCGATCTCAGCCGGTGATGCCCCCGCGTGCTCTACTGCGAGCCACAGGTCGAAGAGATCCCTCCCCTTCTTGCGTTGGAACAGCGCTCGGATCTTCGTCGCGGCCAGTTCCTCCAGCGCATAGGTCGCCACATCGGCCGAACCCGAGAACCAGGGGCTGTCAACGTCGAACGTCTTGGTGACGATCGGGCGCGCCGACACCCGTTCGAGAGTGTTCAGCTCGATCTTGACTCGCATGCGTCCGCCGCTAACAAAGGTCGAGTCGAGCCGGGCCTTGGGGTGCCGGCGCACATCGGTGTGCACACGGTCGAATCCCGTAATGGTGGCCACCTCGCGGATGGCGTCGAGAATGTGGCCGACGCCGCCGGCCGTCCGCCGGACATAGTCGAGGTCCTCGCTGTAGCGCCACGGCCGGTCGAGCCACACCTTGTGAAGGCAGGTGCCGCCTCGGAAGACGAGCTCGCCACCGAGCAGGGGATGGTTGGCGACCTCGACGATCAGCCGCGAGAGAACCAGATCCTGCTCCACCTGCTCGAGCGTCGGCCATGGTGCATGTCGCTGCCAGTGAGCGATGTCGGCCTCGGTGATCACAGGTCGTGCTCGATCTCAGCATTGACCACAATGTGCCAGCGAGGATCGTGGCGACCTCCACCCCCGCTGGGGGACAGATGCCGGTAACGGCAGCCGGCGACCAGGGCCTGCAACGGGGCCGTATCGAACTCGGCACCGCACTCGCTAGCCATGAGATCGATGATGTATCCGCACCGTTGTGCCACCGCCGCCGGATACATCGCCGCGGCCGACGCCAGTGCTTCAGGGTTGAGGCTCCCGTCCATAAGCAATGCGCCGCACACGGTCGCGACGTTGGAGAGCCCGGCGCCGTCCTGTGGCGATTCCACAAGGTCGAGGGCGGTCACTTCTGGTGACGACACCCATATCCGCCCGGTCGGCACGCCGTACTGCCAGCGAGGGCGCTCGCCCGCAGCGGCACGCTGGATGAACTGGATCCGGCTGCGTCCGATCCGGCGTCTCCTCAGCCGGGCCGGCGCCACCACCTGGAACACCATCGGCGCCTGATGCGAGGCCCCCAGAATGGCCGCCGCGGAGAGGAAGCCGACGTAGTAGGGATGCCCGAGGTGGTCCATCAACTGGTGAATGAAGTGACTAGGCGGCGGCGCGCCCGCGCTCCGGAACTCGGGCGGCACGGGCACCCAGCCACGCTTGGTCACCGAGATCACTTTGCGAGCCTTGCGAGCGCGCTCAAGACTGGCCGGAACCGACGCGGCGCGCACTCCGAGCACTCCGGCGGCGTCGTCCGTGGTGATGAAATGCCGCCCTTGGCCGATCAGCCAATCGGCCAGATCACCCGGCGAGACTTCCCCAATCATGCTGCTTAGAGTATCAAACTCCTGCATGGCACCGGTGTTTGATACTTGAGCCGGTCCCGACGCTAGGCCTCAGCCTGCAACGCGTATGCTGGCATACATGATTCGCGCCACCGTCAAGCTCCCAGAAGAGCTCGATGCCCGCCTGCGCCATGAGGCGCAGCGCCGCGGGATCACCATCTCGGAACTGACCAGGGAAGCCATCGACAGCCACCTCGGCCCCCGTCGCCGGCTCGGTGCGGCGGCCGCCGGGCGCAGCGGCCGCGCCGACGTGTCCGAGCGCATCGAGGAGATCCTGGCGTCAGAGGCGCCGCTGGACCACTGCGACCGCCTGATGATTCTGCCCTGAACTCCGGCCGGGCTATAGCCCACCACCCGAGGTTTCAGTAGGCGGCGGCGGTCTTGATGGCGGCGGCGATGTCGTCGGTGCCGGGCAGCACGATGTCCTCCAGGGGCAC
>JAPPLH010000057.1 GCA_028819505.1 Acidimicrobiaceae bacterium | reverse complement strand
GGACGTTGGATCCGGCGGCGTCTCGTAGAACCAGGAGAAGACGATGAAGGGTGAATGTCGCGTCGGCGGGTGTCATGCACCCGTGCGCAACGGAACCCGCACGCCGGGCACCGCGGGCGCCTCACCGTCGACTCGACGGCCACGCGCAGCTCGCTCGGCGTGTCGACCTGCACTCTCAGCACGCGTGTCTCACGCAGCCGCAGCCGCACCCGCACCCGCACAACATCGCAAGCCATCGGGGCCCTCCTGGATCAGTGGTGTGTCAATCACCGATCCCAGCAGGGCCCCGACCCCTCAACGGGGACCCTCAACCACCCCGCTCCCCACGAATTCGCGAAGGCTCGATTATCGAGACCGGGATGAGCCTGGCGGGTCTGTTTTGGCGGTTTCAATCGTTGATAATTGCCCGTTCGAGCAGTGTTGTGCGCAGCCGCCTGTAGTCGTCGGTGTCTTTCAGGCTGTCCGCCCTGGAGAGCACGTCCGCTGCCGCTTCGGCGACGTTCAGGGTGTCCCACTCTTCGAGGTCGCCGCGTACCATCTCGTTGAGAAGTGCGAGGCCTGTGCTGGTGGGAGGCGATGCCGCGAGCCGTTTGACGATTCCGTGGCTCCAGTCGATTCGCCCGTTGGCGGCCTTGATTGTCCGTAGCGTGAGGTCTTCCCACGTTTCGGCGCTGATTGCTGCGACTTCTGCGAGCCGCCCGAATCCTTCGACCGCGTCGCCGGTCTCTGTCTCGAGGATCGCGTTCCAGAAGTCGGTGACAGTATCGACGACGGACGCTTCGACGTCGGCGCCGCCGAGAACGTCCGCCAGTGCTTGCCCGGACCTCGACACCAACTCGGGAGAGGATCGCAGGAACCCGACGGTCTCTGGGACCGAGTAGCCGGCGCAGCCCCACAGCATTGCGATCATCATGTGGTCCATGGCGTGCTCGGCGCTGACTCTGACGGCGTTGCGGACGGCTTCGGGGAAGTTCTCGAGGAGCCACCGATTCTGGGGGCTCCATTCGAGGGCGAGCTCGACGGTGAGCTGGCCTAGCCCCTCTGGGGCTTGGTCTCCGAACAATAGGTCGCGGTTCGTCTCGGTCCATTCGGGCAGGGCATGCGACAAGAATCCGATTCTGGAGGCCAGCACGGCCCGGTGTTCGGCGCCGTCGGTGTCGACGAGTCGCAGGGCGTCCTCAAAGAGGGCGGTCGCTTCTGGGCGCACGGTGCCACAAGAGCGGTACTCGTGCTCGACGAGCGAGATCACAGCCTCGAGGGCACGGGTGCATGGCCGGGCCATGGCGCTGTCGAGATGATCCGGCCCGGTGCTGATCGAGACTATGTCGGAGGGCTCCGAACGATCAGAGGCTTCAGAGGCCAGCACCGCCCAGACTTCGTCGACGCGGCCGTCGAAGCCTCCGTCTGAGTCGGCCAGAGCCTTGATCAACCCGACGGCTGCCTGCTCCGTCTCGCGCCAGTCGGCGTCGTAGTCGCGGTGGTCGTCGGCGAGCGGTTCCACTGGCCACGGGCGTGTTCTTGCAAGCCCAATCACGTCGAGTATGTCGCCGACGGGCAGTTCGTGGGCTGAGACGGTCGCTGTCAGGGCCGACAGATAGCGGCTGATGTAGGTGGGGTGTCGCAGCTTCTCGACTGTGCGGATCGGTGCGGACACCCAGTCTTCGATGCTGTCCTTGACGACGGTCTCGAGGGCTCTTGCGATCTCATGCGCCCCGCCGAGCCAGTCGTCGGGGCCGGGCCGCCACTCCGCGACGCGCTCGGCGGCGCTGTCGGGGTCCAGCGCTCGCAGTTCCTCAATGCTGATGGGGCTCACCGCGAACTGGGCCATCGTGTCTGGGCGGCGGCGGGCGAGGCCTTCTCGGCTGGATCTGCGGTAGCTGTCGGCGAGAATGTCGCTCGCAGCCGCCCAGGCGTCCGCGGTTCCGGCGGGCAGCAGCGGGACCCACCGCAGTCCTCGAAGCCAATCCTGGTTCATGTCGTCGGCGGCGGCCGCACGAGCCGCTTGCTCCGCGTCGGGCGCTGTGCCCAACGCGGCGCGCCATCTGGTCGCAGATGTGGCTGCGTCGCCGACCGCGGCGGCGCGGTCCAGCAGAGCCAGGTCGTCACCGGTCGGCAGCCGCGTGGAGATCGCCTGCCCGATCTCATCGACGATGAGTGCGGCGTCGGCGTCTGGCGCGTTTGCGAGCACCCATGCCCGTAGTCGTTGCCTGAGGCTGTCAGGCAGGCCGTCGAGGTGGTCAAGGAGGTCGCTGGCGGGCGTCCAGGTCCGAGCACGCTCCAGCAGGTGAAGCAAGCACGACAACAGTGCCCAGGACCGATCATCACGCGAATACCTCGCAGGGGTGTCGGCGATGGACCCAGAACGCCGCCACCTGAGCCTGCGGAGCAGCTGATCGTCGTCAGAGAGTGAGCGGATCTTGTGCACAAGGATCGAGACACGGCGCCGAGAGTTGTCCTCGTTCGCGCCGGCTGACATCTGTTTGAGCAGCGGCTCAACGAGCCGGGCCGCGCGCCAACTGTTCGGATTCAGGATCAGGTCGGCGAGGTCCTCCACCAACGCAGCGGACGCGTCGGCCTGCTCTGCCGCCCTAACGCCTAACCTCATGATCCCGTGGTCGGTTGGGTGATCTCGCACGGCGGCGAGGACCAAGCCGAGGGCCGGCCCGCCAACATTCAGTGCGGCATGGCAGACCTGTGCGGCAGGCACAGGGCCAGCGTCTCGCGACGAGTACATGTCCTGGAGCCAGGCTGTGATCCTGGCGGGATGGCTTCCCGCGAGGCGGGTCACCGCGACATGCGGCGGCCACGTACGATGCGTGTCTGAGGGATCCAAGACGCCGGCGGCTCCCAGCGCTTCGAGCCAGGCTGGGCTCTTGATGTTCTCCAAGAAATGCCGCAGGTGTCCGGGACTGGACACGAGGCCCAGGACGGCCGCTGTGTCAGCGCTGGTGGGATCCTCCAACTGTGCGAGCCGTTCCAGCTCGGCATGCCTGACCTCAGGGGGGAGGAACAGTCTTCGCAGGATCGCTGCGCACTCCGCCCACAGCTCCTCGGCGCTCTCGTTCGTTGCGCCGGCCGTGGGTCGCGTCTCAGGTTTGGTGTAATAGCGGTGTGAGGCGCAGGTTCGGGTGGTCATGTTAGGCGGCTCGTGTGACAGTTGTGTGGGGCTGGTGGTCGGTGCGGTTGGGGCGCTGGAGCCGGTGGCGCAGCTCGGTGAGGTGTCGGGCGACGGCGGGTGTGTAGGTGAGGCCGCGCCAGCCTGGTGAGGCCCGGTCGAGCAGGCTGACATCAGGGTGGGGGAGGAGGCCTCGCCGGGGAGCTGGACGATGACTTTGACCCGGCGTCGAAGCTGCGACGCGACGCCGCGGCGGTGTTGCGCAGCTTCGGACGCTTCAAGGAGACCGGCCCCGCGGTGGACTTGACCGTCACGTCGCGGAACCCGTTGCGCTGCCCGGCCCGTTCGCCGCCGGCGCGGGAGGCCCAGTCCCGGCCCAGCCAGGAGGTGACCTCCTCCTCGAGGACCTGCAGCAGCACAGCCCGCGCCCACAGGCGCATCACCTCCTCGAGGATCTCTGCGATGTCACGACCCGAGCCGGACAACTCGTCGATCTCGGCGCGGACAGCTTCGGTGGGCGACACTCATGCAGGCCCCGGTGCAGGCCTCCTTCTTGAGCGGACAACTCGTCGAAGGAAACCTACGCCCGTGCCGCTTTTTGCACCAGCGATGAGACGCCACCGCGAGACGCTCATCAAGGGCTGAAGGCCCGCAGAGATCCGGTTGACCGCGACGCTTCGCAGGTCCGTTCGGCGCTGCCAGGGAGACTGCGGGGTCACAGCGAGGGTGTCGGACATCTCGTCATCGAGTCACGCGGCCAGCGTGAGGACGGACGCGACCGCTCCGTGATCCTCAACTGCTTCCGCGAGCGGACGTCCGCAACCTTCAGCTACGACTGGCGCACGAAGGCCGAGCCCTTGTTGTGGTACCCCGACGCCCTCGCCGGCGTGGTCCGGGAGCACCTCACCGACGGCCAATCGGCGGGATTCAGCTTCTTGCAGAGGAATCTCACTGTGACGGAAGTTCGCTACGTGGGCTGACCGTCCCATGCATGCGTGAGCCCCGGCTCCCGTCCTAGGCGACCCTACAGGATCCTCGGACTGGCCCTCCGGGGCTCGCGGCTTCCTCGAAGAACAGTACTTGGAGGCTCGTCCATTATGCATCCCACAAGGTCCTCGCTCAAACCGGCGCTTCGCGTTTGAGGTCGGAGTAGGGCGCTGACCATCCGCGGCTGAACGCGAGGGATCCCCCAGCATCGGCGCCGCCAGGCAGCCGAGCATCTGGAGGATCCCTGTGGAAGACAACCCCTGCGCGCGTGTGAGCTGATGTTGGGGCTGGGCGACGTGGAGGTGCTCGGCGTCGACGACGACGCCGGGGAGCCGCTGCGGGTGCGTGTCCGCCGTCGGGCGCCGAGGCCGAGCTGTGCGGCCTGCGGCGGGCGGCTGTGCTCCGACGGCGATCTGGGGGTGGAGCCGGTGGACCTGCCGGCGTCCGGCCGGCCTTGGAGGCCGGTGCAGCAGGCGCCGGTGGCGCTGCGGGGACCCGGACCGCGCGGCGGGGACCGTGACCGAGCAGGATCCGCGGATCGCTCCCGAGCGCGAGGGGCTGACGGCGCGGGCGGGGCGCTGGGCGACGCGCCAGTCCGGGCGGGGCCGCTCCCACGACGACATCGCGCGGGAGCTGGGCTGCAGCCGGCATCCGGTGAACGCGCCGGTGCGCCGCTGGGGCTGCGCGCTGCTCGCAGCCGGCGCCGAGAGGATCTCAGATGTGTCGGCGCTGGGGCTCGACGAGCACCTGATGTGGCGGCAGGGCCGGTTCCGGGCCAAGGCCTGGGCGACGGGCATCGGCCGGGGCCGCCTACTCCTGCTCGTCGGGTGCGGACGACGCCGGGCCGGGTGCCAGCGAGGCCCGTGCTGAGCGGCGGCGTCTTGCTGCGGTTTGGGTGTCGGCGGGGAACGCGGTACGACATCGAGAAGTCTGTCGCGGACCTCGTAGCGGGTCTTGCTGCGGTTTGGGTGTCGGCGGGGAACGCGGTGGCTGCGACGGTCGGGGCCACATGGTGTGCGGCGGCCCGCAACGGCGGCGTTCCCGACGGCGACATGGTCGGCCACACCGCGGCGGCGCAGTGGCTGCGGACCCTTCCGTGGTGGGACTGGCGGGGCTGGTCGGACTGGTTCCACGGTGGCCAGGCCATCGGCGTGAACTACCCGCCGCTGGGCCACGCCTGGATGCGCTTCACCGACCCGGTGCACGGCCAGACGGCCGCGGGCGCCTCGGCCTGCTCGTGCTCGTGCCGTGGGGGGCGCTGGGGCTGTCGCGGGCGGTCGGGCACACGCCCGGGGTCCAGCGGGCCGCCGTCGCTGTGGTTCTGGTGCTCACCGCGGCGCCGGCCCACATGCACTGGTTCCTGTCGGAATTCCACCTCCGGCCCACCTTCTTCGGGTCCTGGCCCGCCATGGTGGCGGTGGCCGTCGGGCTCCACGCCGCGGCCTGGGCGGCGCGTCCGCAGCGACCGGCGGCGTGCGGCGGGCTGGCCAGCGTGGCGCTGCTGTTCAACGCCACCGTCGTGCCCGGCGTGGCTGACCTGCCGCAACGCACCACCCGCCTAGCTTGGGCCGGTCGGCGGTCGCTCCGGCTACCATTGCGTCATGCCCGCGAGCCCCACGCGGCAGGTGGCCGCCATTTCTGGTACCCGGCGAAACGCGGCGGCTCGCCGCGGCGGAATCGAGTTGCCTAGCCGGCGGCGCCGGGCCCGTCGGTCGCCATGGCAGGGTCGCATGCGATACGGCCCCGAGTCTGTCGGGGCGCTCAGGATCGGGGCGGCACCCCACCTGTCTGGCACGGGCGCGGACACTGTCTGCGGAGCGGCAGCGTGGCGAGCGAGTGTCGCGTGTCGGGCATGTGCCGATGAAGTCCCGGCGGCGCCGGTTGGGTCATCTGACTGTTGCAAGCCGTCCCATGTGACGTCATGATGCTGGAGCATTACGGGCTCGACCGCGCGACGGTCGAGCAGATGTATGAGGAGTGGAAGAGCGGCGAGCATTCGAAGTCGGCGATAGAGCGCCGATATCTGGGCAAGTCCACCCACAACGGCAAGCTTTTTAGCAAGTTGGTGAAGGACTGCCTCGATATCGATACAGTGACTGCTTCCTCCACGCACCGTGAGCTTGAGCGGCTAAGGTCGCTGCTCGAAGCTCATGACATCGATCCCAAGACAGGTGTAGCCGCCGTTCGCTTGCCACTACCGGAGATGGAGCAATGAGCGGCGGTTTTGGCGGCGGCGGGATTCTAGCCGTAGGGGACTATGTCTACCAGGGCGAGTATGAGGTAATCGAACTCTTAGGTGGTGGCAATTCAGGAGAGGTTTACCGTATTTCGCATCAGCGTCACGGCGATAACCGCGTCATCAAGCTATTCGTGCCGTTCTATCAACTTCGCCAAGCGAGATTCGATGAACCCAGCAGGAGCGAGCACACTAGGCTCATCATTGAAACCGCAAGAAATAGTCCATATCAGAAGCGAGAGTACAAGTTCCTCAGCAAGATTGACCACCCATTTGTCGTCAAGGTACACGACTATGGTCTTCATTCTTTGGACAAGAATCAAAGGTCTAGGCTTCAGCAGGCTTCAGGTGCGGGGAGCAGTAGCGGCGGCGTGGACCTTCCGTTCATCATCGCCATGTATGTTGAAGGTGTTGATCTGAAGCAGCGACTACCCGAACTCAACCGTGCCGATGTCCTGAAAGTGCTTAGGTCGATTGCCGAGGCTATCGACTATATACATGTGGAACATCAATTGTTGCACCTCGATATCAAGTCAGGAAATGTGCGAGTCAGAGCGGACGGATATGCGATATTGCTGGATTTCGCTCTATCACAAGATCTATCTTCGGAAGCATTGGCCCGCGATGAGGAGGTACGGGGCGGTATTGATTGGGATTTGACCCCTTTCAGGAAGGGAACCTCGAATGTCGCGGAGTTCATCCGGCGCACGCAAACTGAAGGCATTCCCCGCAGTGAGTTCCGCAAAGAGGCATTTCCGGGTTTGGATCTGTACCAGGTTGGACTCATGATGCGGGAATGTCGCGAAGGGATCGCCGCTGCCTTGACACCATCGGAGGTGCGGTACCTCAACGCTCTGACGGAACAGTTGACCACATGGAGTGAAGTCAAGGACTACGAGCCTGGCAGTCTCAGTTCGCTGTTCCATAAGATTGACACGACACATGTATATCTGGCCATTCGTCCCGGCACGTCGCATGGAGGGAAGGAGATCGTGCTCTCGGCCGATCGCCGAGTGTTCGTGCCTCCGCAACTTGTACCGGTTGCTGAGCATGCTGAATTGACCCGACTCAATCGTCTCAATCAACTTAGCCTGCTGTCATCCGAATTTGCCGGTGCGACACATTCTCGCTACGAACACTCTTTGGATGTACTGCGACTCGCTCAGTCGGCCGTTCGTCGACTATCCGATGATCCGACATTCCGCCGTACCCTTGACGAGAGCGACGTCGAGCTCCTGTTGGCTTCAGCTCTGCTTCATGACATAAATCACTTGCCCATGGCGCACTTGTATCAGGAGTCCGACTTGGAACTGCTCAAGGACAAGGAATCGCAAGGAGATCGGGATCTGTTTCGAGAGGCCCTGACAGAGCCACACTCTGGACAGTTGCCGCTCGACGAAGTTGTATCAGATACTCTTGAGCACGATCCAGAGAGGCTTCATCGGATTCTGGAGAGTCCCTGGGAAGCGCAGACCAGTCAAGAAGACCGAATCATCTCGTCATTGATTGACTCAGGTGTGGATCTCGACAAATTGTCGTATCTGAGACTGGATTCTGAGCGGTCTGGACTCGGGTTTGCCGGCGGGATTGACGTGCGTGGACTTCTCGAAGCGATGTGCATTGTGAAATATGTAATACGCGATGAGGGACGGGAGGTGGACCAAGGTTTACATCTCGCATTTCATGAGTCTAGTCTGTCACTGATAGAAGCTCTGGCGATCGCGCGTACCCGGGCGTTCTATGATCTGTACTGGTGTTCGGAGAATCGTGCCATGATGGCGCAAGTGCTCGCATGCGCACGCGCTATACGTAATGCTACCGGCAACAGCGAAGTCTTGAATGATCTAATGGTGAGCTCACGAGGAGAAACCGAGTTTGCAGTGTTGCGGCGTTTGGATGAGGTCGCTGAGCAAAAACTCGGATACGGTTTCGGTCTCGCGTCATTGTTTGATGTCCTTAGGGGATCAAAGCCGGTACTTGTTCACTCATCATCTCGATACACCGATCGTCTTCGTCGTCTGACACCAGCGGCTAGACAAGAGTTCGAAACGCACCTTAGACAGAAGCTTGATGAGATTATTCCGGGTATGAGGTCATCTGTTGTAATGGTCGACGTCCCACGCCGCTCGCTCGATCTGGGCGGTAGAATCGTTGTTGTTGATGGTGAGGGTCGCCCGCGAGATGCTGTGGAGATGTCTGAGATACTGAAGGTGCAGCAGGAAAGGCTGAGGAAACTGAGTGAGCGCACTCGCATCTTTGTATCAGGTCTCGCAGCTGACCATCAGCGGCCGGTCACCGCTTTAGGGCGACCAGATCCAATTTCTCGGGCGGTCGCCGACGCGATCGAGGAGGGACTCGGTCGATCGTCGTTGCGCTAGTCTCAGGTAGGTCTGAGCGTGAGCGACTTCTACCAGTTGTTGCGACAGAGGGCAGCATAGACGCTGTGGGGTGAGTCCCGGTCGTGGAGCTTGCGGGGCATCATGTTGAGGTTGTCTTCGATGATTGCGAGCTTGACTGCGCCGATGTCGAGGTCGGTGCTCTTGGGCAGCCAGCGTTTCGGCAGGCCGTTGGTCTGCTAGTTGGTGGGGCGCTGCCAGGGGCTCTGAGGGTCGCGGAAGGTGGCCCTTCGCGTAAACGTGGGATGTGGGGTTGCTGGCACCGGTGGACGGCCCAAGGTATCCGGCTCTCCGCGTTTCGGGTCGGAGTGAGGGTGTCGAGCAGCGCCCAGTTGGGTCTGCGGGCATAGAGCAGGGCTCGGATTCGGTGGTTGGCGAAGTCAGTACCCGAACGTGGCGCGT
>JAPPLH010000014.1 GCA_028819505.1 Acidimicrobiaceae bacterium | reverse complement strand
GCAGCACCGGCGGCGAGAGCACCGACGCCCCAGGCAGCACCGGCGGCGAGAGCACGGTGATCGAGCTCGGACCCGACGATGTGGTGCTGACCGCGGGACTCGTGCGGTTCGACGACTGCGACACGCTGCTCGACCACCTCCACGCGGAGTACTCCGCCAGGGTGGGGCCGTGGGGATTCGACCAGGGGGGCTGGTTCGGTCCCGTGGGCGAGCGTCCCGACGGCGACGACATGGCCATGGTCGAAGAGGCCGTGGCCGACGCCGCGGCGGCCGAGGCGCCGGGCGCGGCCGCCGCTCCGGTCGAGGGCGTGGACTTCTCGGGCACGAACGTCCAGGAGGCCGGCGTGGACGAGGCCGACATCGTCAAGACCGACGGCCGCAGGATCTTCACGCTGTCGTCGGGACGCCTGGTGGTGGTCGACGCGTCCGGCCGCCGCTCCGTCGGCTCGGTGGCGGTGGCCGAGGGCTGGGGGCGGGAGTTGTTCATCGACGGCGACAGCCTTCTGCTGATCACCCGCTCCCACAGCGAATCGGGCGACGGCTCCGAGACCGTGCTCCAGCGCATCGATGTGAGCGGCGACGCGCCCCGGATCGTCGAGACCGTCGGCGTGCAGGGCGACTACGTCAGCGCCCGCAGCGTCGGCGGCACGGTCCGGGTGATCATGCGCTACGACCCCCAGTGGAACTTCCCGTTCGTGTTCCCCCAGAACGAGTCCGCCGCCGACGTGGCCGAGCAGGCCAACCGGGCTGCGGTCCTCGACTCGACCCTCGACGACTGGCTGCCCCACTACGCGCTCGGATCGGCCGACAGCTCGTCGGGATCGCTGATGGTGCCCTGCGACGACGTGCACGCCCCGTCGGTGTTCTCGGGTTTCGGGGTCACCACTGTCGTGAGCGTGCCCGTCGGCGGCGGCTTCGACCCGTCGTCGTCCACCGCGGTGATGGCTCCCGGCGACACCGTCTACGCGTCGACCGGGTCGCTGTACGTGGCCACCGCCCGCTGGCTCGAACCCGACGAGTTCGGCGGCGAGGACGACTGGGACACCGACGGCTGGCGCGAGGCCTGGCGCCAGCGGCGCACCAGCATCCACCGCTTCGACATCAGCGGCGACGCGGCCGCCTACGCGTCGTCCGGCGAGGTTATGGGCGTGATCCGCAACCAGTTCTCGCTGTCGGAGCACGACGGCCACCTGCGCATCGTGACCACCGTCGGCGATCCATGGGGAGAGGAGACCGAGAGCCAGGTGCGGGTGCTGAGCACCGACGGCGACATCATGGTCGAGGTCGGCAGCGTGGGCGACATCGGCCGGGGCGAGAACGTCCAGTCGGTGCGCTTCGTGGGCGACGTGGGCTACGTGGTGACGTTCCGGCAGATCGACCCCTTCTACACCATCGACCTGTCGGACCCGGCCGATCCCCGGATCCTGGGCGAGCTGAAGATCCCCGGCTTCTCCAGCTACCTGCACCCCGTCAGCGACACGCTGGTGCTGGGAGTGGGCTCCGACGCCGACGACGAGGGCCGGGTCACGGGCGCCAAGGTGTCGCTGTTCGACGTCAGCGATCTGACCGACCCCCTGGAGGTGGCGGTGTGGACGGCGCCCGACAGCTGGAACGACGTCGGCTGGGACCACCGGGCCTTCCTGTGGTGGGCGCCCGAGGAACTGGCGGTCGTGCCGGTCACGGTGTGGAACGGGTGGTCCGGCGCGGTGGTGCTGCGGGTGGCCGGCGGCACCATCACCGAGGTGGGCCGGGTCGACCACATGATCGAGGGCACCGAGCCCGGCCGGACCGACTGCCGCAGGCTCACCGCGGCCGACCTGGCCTCCACCGACATGGAGGACTTCACGACCGAACTGGAGTACTTCATCTCCGACGACTACAACGCGGTGCTGGCCTGCGAGCCGGGCGAGGCGGGCATGACCGGCTTCGAGTGTCCCCGCGATCCGTGGATGGACATGCTCACCGGCGAGGCCGGGAGTCTGGGACTGCTCCGCGGCGGGGAGTCCATCTCGATCTGCTGGCCCAGCGACTCGCCCGACGTGATCGTGCGCAGCATCGTGATCGGCGACGAGTTGTGGACGCTGGGCTTCAAGGGCTGGGGCGCCTTCGACGGCCAGTCCCCTGCCCGGCTCCACGTCAACGACCTCCGGACCCTGGCGAGGCTGGCCGCCCTGGAACTTTAGAACGCACGCGAGCATTTGACAGGCGGGTCGCTAGGCTGCCGACATGTCGCGCATGCTGGCTCGAGCCGTCCGTCTGGTGAAGATCGGCGCCGTCGCGGGCGCCGTTGTGGGCGTGGGTCGCCTGATCATGCAGCGCCGTCGCCGCTCCCAGATCGACGAGTCGTCATGGCCCACCATCGCCGAGACCGCCGCCCAGAACGGCCAGCCGGTGGACGATCCGTCCGAGGACGCCGCCGACGACGCCGCAGACACGTCCGCTGACGACGACGACAGCGACAGCGCCGAGGACCCCTCAGACCCGGCCGCCGCCGCCGACAGCGACAGCGCCGAGGACGCCGACAAGGACTGATCCCCAGCGGAACTGGCGGCGGCGAGCGCCCGTTCGGGCATCGGCTGCCGCCAGTGCCGGCTAGAGGCCGGCGGTCTCCACCTCGGGGCGCCGGTCGGCAGGCGTGAAGCCGAGGACCCGGCCGAAGAAGGCCAGTTCGGCCTCCAGGGCGGCAACGATGTTGTCGGCGCTCCGGAAGCCGTGCTGCTCACCCTCGAAGAGCAGGTAGGCCACCGGCACACCCTTGGCCTTGAGGGCCCCGACGATCATCTCGGCCTGGGCGGGCGGAACGATCTCGTCCTCGTCGCCCTGCATCACGATCATCGGGGCGTCGAAGCCGTCGAGGTGGTGGATCGGGGAACGAGCGACGTAGACGTCCCTGGCCTCCGGGTAGGGGCCGACGAGCCGGTCGAGGTAGCGCGACTCGAACTTGTGGGTGTCGGCGGCCAGCGCCTCCAGATCGGCGATGCCGTAGCGGCTGGCCCCGGCCGCGAACGTGTCGTGGAGGGCCAGCGCGGCCAGCACCGTGAAGCCGCCCGCGCTCCCGCCCCGGATGATCAGCCGTCGAGGGTCGGCGTCGCCCCGCTCGGCCAGGAACCGGGCCGCGGCCACGCAGTCCTCCACGTCGGCCACGCCCCAGGCGCCGTCCAGTGCCCGCCGGTAGCTGCGCCCGTAGCCGGTGGAGCCCCGGTAGTCCACGTCGACCACCGCGATCCCCCGGGAGGTCCAGAACACGACGCCGAGCTGGAGCTGGCGGCGGGCTGCGGCCGTGGGCCCTCCGTGAGCTGTGACCAGCAGCGGCGGGCGATCGCCGCCCGGGCCGGCACAGGCCGGGTTGGTGGGCGGGTAGTACAGGGCGTGGGCCGCCGCCGATCCGTCTCCGCCGGTCGGGAAGGTGATGGCCTCGGGCTCGACCAGCAGGCCCGCGCCGAGGCCCAGCTCCCGCGCCGGCCGCACCGCGTCGCGGACGGCGCGGCCGGCGCCGTCGATCCGCACCGCCGCCACCTCGGGCTCGTGCCGGTAGCCGGCGCCCGCGTAGGCCAGCACCGCGGCGCCGTCCGGGGCGCTGCGGGCGATGGTCAGCGACGAAACCGACGAGTCGATCAGCCGGACGGCGCGTCCGTCCACCAGGATCTGGTCGCCTGCGGGCATCCCGGCTGCGACGGCCACCGTTCCGCCGGCCGCCGCCCAGCGCTGCATCCCGAAGACCCAGGGCGGGGTGGCCACATCGAAGCCGCCCGCCACCACCGGCAGCAGCGACCCGCCGTCCAGGTCCACCTCGTAGAGGCCCCACCAGTCGTCGTGGTCGCTGCACACCATCAGCCTCGGCTCCGCGCCGGCGGCGCCGGGGTCCCAGCCGGGCTCGCACAGACTCCGGTCCCCGCGGAGGCCCAGGACCTGCACCTCGGCGCCCAGTTCGGCGTCGCCGAACTCGTACACATGCAGCCGGGTGGCGTCCCACGGCATGTTCGGATGGTCCCAGGAGATCCAGGCCAGCATCGACCCGTCGGGCGACACCCGGGGCGCCATCACGAAGTCGGATCCGGACCACAGGGCGACTACTCGCTGGAACCCGTCGGCGGCCACCGCCACCAGTTCGTTGGCCGGCTCGCCGCCGGTGTCGTGGCGCTCCCGGACGCACACACTCCAGCGGCCGTCCGGCGTGAGGCGCCCGTCGGCGTACCGCCACGCCCGCGGCTCGGGCGGCTCGGCGGTCAGCAGCACGGGCTCGGCGTCCGGATGATCGATTCTGCGGAGCCGCTGGTCGGCGAATTCGACGTAGTGGAGCGACCCGTCGTGGGGCCACCAGGCGCCGCCGCCGTACTCGTGGACCAGGGTGCGGACGTCGGCGTCCGGCGGCGTGACCTCCTGAGACTCGCCGCCGCGGAGGTCGCGGCGCATCACCGCGGTGCGGCCGGCCTCGTCGGGGCGGTTCTCGGCCCACCACAGCACCCAGGGCCGGACCGGGTCGGCGATCACCTCGGAGATCCCCGCAGCCCCCTGCACCAGGCACGCGGCGGTGACCGGGGAAGGCCACTCCCCGAAGGGCACGACTTCGGGCCCGCCCATCGCGAAACGCCCCTACCCGCCCGGAATTGATGGGGCGCCGGCGCCTGGAGGGCCGCTGCTCGCCTCCATTCCGCGCACGGGCATCAGCCCCCGCCCAGCAGGTCGGCCATCCGGCCCACGCCCTCGCCCAGGTCGTCGTCGCCGAGGGCGAACGACAGGCGCAGCCCGCCGCCGGCGCCGAAGGCCTCACCGGGGACGACCGCCACCTTGGCCCGGTCCAGCAGCAGGTCGGCCAGCTCCAGGGTGGTGGCCGGCCTGACGCCGCCGTAGTCGCGGCCCAGCAGGCCGGTGGCGTCGGGGTAGGCGTAGAAGGCGCCTTCAGGTTTGGGGCACACCAGCCCGTCGATGCCGCTCAGGAGCCTGTGCATGGTCCGGCGCCGGCGGTCGAAGTGGCGGCGCATCTCCGCCACCGCGTCGAGGGGGCCCGACACCGCGGCCAGCGCCGCGGCCTGGGCCACGTTGCACACGTTGGACGTGCAGTGGCTCTGGAGGTTGCGGGCCGCGGCCACGGCGTCGGGCGGGCCGATCATCCAGCCCACCCGCCAGCCGGTCATGGCGTAGGTCTTGGCCACACCGTTGAGCACGATGCAGCGGTCCTGCAGTTCGGGCACCACCACGGGCATGGAATGGTGCTCGGCCTCGCCGTAGGTGAGGTGCTCGTAGATCTCGTCGGTGAGGACCCAGACGCGGTGCTCGGCGGCCCAGCGGCCGATCTGCTCGATCTCCGAGCGGGGGTACACGGCGCCGGTCGGGTTGGAGGGCGACACGAAGACCAGCGCCTTGGTCCGGGGCGTCCGGGCCTCCTCCAGTTGGTCGACGCTCACCCGGAAGCCGCCGGCAGCGGTGGCCGGGACGGGCACGGCCACGCCGCCGGACAGGGCGATCGGCTCGGGATAGGTAGTCCAGTACGGGGTCGGCAGAAGCACCTCGTCGCCGGCGTCGACCACCGCCGCGACGGCGTTGTACACCGCGTGCTTGCCGCCGTTGGTGATGAGCACGTCGGCCGGGCCGACCGCGAGCCCGGAGTCGCGGGCCGTCTTGGCCGCCACTGCCTCACGAAGATCCTCGAGCCCGCCGACCGGCGTGTACTTGTGGTGCTTCGGGTCGCGGCACGCGGCGGCGGCCGCCTCCACGATGTGGGCAGGCGTGGGGAAGTCGGGCTCGCCCGCGCCGAAGCTGATGACCCGCTCGCCAGCGGCCCGCAGCGCCCTGGCCTTGGCCGTCACCGCCAGGGTGGCCGACGGGGCGATCGCCCCGACCCGCCGTGATATCCGCTCGCTCGTCATGGCCGCGAGCGTACTGGCCGGGGTCCGCTGCTCATGGCCGCGAGCCGACACCTTCGATGGTTCGACACATTCCGTCGGTCCCGCCGGCGGCGACCCGTCAGTCCCGCCGGCGGCGATGACGTGGCGCAGCGCCCGCGCGGTGCCAGACTTGCAGCGATGTCTACGCAAGCGCCGACCCGACCCGACACCATCGCCATCCCTGCCGCGATGCTCCCCTCCGACGGCCGCTTCGGCAGCGGGCCCTCGAAGTTCCGGCCCTCGGCCGCTCAGGCACTGGCGGACCGGGCCGTGGACTTTCTCGGCACCAGCCACCGCAAGCCCGTGGTGCGCCGGGTGGTGGCCCGACTGAAGGCCGGCATCGCCGACCTGCTGGGCGCGCCCGACGGCTACGAGGTGGTGATGGGGAACGGGGGCGCCACCGCCTTCTGGGACGCGGCCAGCTTCGGGCTGATCGAGCAGCGCAGCCACCACCTGTCGCTGGGCGAGTTCAGCTCCAAGTTCGTCGCGGTGACCGCGTCCGCGCCCCATCTGGAGGATCCGTCGGTGCGGGTCGGGGACTTCGGCACCTGCCCGCCACTGGAAGCGGTCGACGGGGCCGACGCCTACTGCTACCCCCACAACGAGACCTCCACCGGGGTGATGCTGGAGGTCGGTCGCCCCGACGGCGACGACGGGGCGCTGGTGCTGGTGGACGCCACCTCGGCCGCGGGCGGGCTCCGGTTCGACGCCTCCCGCTGCGACGCCTACTACTTCGCGCCCCAGAAGGCGCTCTCCAGCGACGGCGGGCTGTGGATCGCGCTGATGTCGCCCGCCGCTGTCGAGCGGATCGAGCGCCTGTCGGCCTCAGGCCGCTGGACGCCCGCGTTCCTGGACCTCAAGCTGGCGCTGGACAACTCCCGCAAGGATCAGACCTACAACACCCCCGCGCTGGCCACGGTGTTCCTCACCGCGCAGCAGGTCGACTGGATCAACGGCAACGGCGGCCTCGACTGGGCCGCGGGCCGCAGCGACCGCTCCGCCGACATCCTCTACGGCTGGGCCGAGGCCTCCGACATCGCCTCGCCCTTCGTGACCGACACCGCCATCCGCAGCCGGGTGGTGGGAACCATCGACTTCGACGACCGGGTGAGCGCCGACGACATCAGCGCGGCCCTGCGGGCCAACGGCATCGTCGACACCGACGGCTACCGCAAGCTCGGACGCAACCAGCTCCGCATCGGCATGTTCCCCGCCGTCGAGCCCTCAGACGTCGAGGCCCTCACAAGCTGCATCGACCACATAATCGAGCGCCTGATCACCTAGCCGGCAGGTTGGCCCTCCCCGCCAGACCGGGAGACGGCGCGGCGGCAAGCAATGGCGAACCGCGAACTGGCAGCAGAACGCACGCATAGCGCGCAACACGCTGCCAATTCCCCACGCCGATCCGACCCCACCGCGAACTGGCAGCAGAACGCACGCATAGCGCGCAACACGCTGCCAATTCCGGACGGACTAGTTGGTGGCCGGCGCGCAGGCCGTGAGCCGGTCACTTGCCGCTGGAGGGCGCACCGCTGCAGGGCCGTCAGCCAGTTCGACCTGCCAGCACGCATCGTTCTCCACGACGGGCCGATCAATGGGTGCGCCTGCATGGGCTCGGACCCACGCCGACGCGGAGGCCAGTGACACCTCGACCAGTGCGGCCCGACCCTCGGCCAGCAGGTGCGCGGCCACCGCCGCCGCGACCAGGCCCGCGATGGGATCGGCGATGGCGTCGCCCACGAACATGGGGGGCTCGCCGGGCACCACCAGCCCGCCGGCAGCCGCGGCGTCGTCGCCGAAGGCGATCCGGTTGGCGTGCAGCCCACTACGCCCGTGGCCGGTGATCGACACCCAGGCCGTGCCTGCGGCCGTCGCCTCGGCCGGGCTGATCCCCCACTGCTGCATGACCCGGGGCCGGCTCGCGTCCAGCACGAGGTCGGCGTCCGCGATCAGTTCTCGCAGCCGGTCGAGGGCCTCGGGTGCGGGCAAGTCCAAGTTCAAGTGCGCCTTGCGTCCGTTCAGCAGTTCGAAGAACCCGGCCGGACCCCGGCGGGCGCCGTCCGGACGCCGAGCCGACTCCACCTTGAGGACCCGGCAGCCGGACTCGGCCAGCAGCCCGCCCGCCAGCGGCCCTGCCCACAGGCCGGTCAGATCCACCGCCACCGGCGCCGGTCCGCGCCGCCGCGCCGGAGTCTCCAGACTGACCGACCAAGGCGCCGGCGGCGGGGCCGTCTCCCCGGCCGCGGCGACAGCCAAGCCGAGCAGCGTTCCCCTCTCCACTACTTCGGCCGCGGTCATTGCCGCGATCCGGCTCGCGATTCTGTTCCAGTCGCCGGCAGAAACTGCTCGCCCCACCAATGCCGGCAAGGCCTCGATGTCGGACGGGCGGGGAAGGTTGAGCGCCAACCAGCCGTCGCGGGCCCGCACCATCTGCGCGTATCCGCCCGCGCTGCGCGATCCGCTCCGCCCGGATCCCGTGAAGGCGGCTCGCTGGGCCGCCAGCGCCACGGGATCCACCCTGACCTGCGCGCCGAGGCGCCCGGTGGCCGAGGCCAGAGCGTCGCCGAGACCGAGCAAAGGACGCACGATCCCCGCAGGCGACACCGCCGGCGGGCCGGAGGCCGGCCCGGTGAGATGCATCGCTCCGGACAGGGCCCAAGCCCTGGCGCACCCATCGTCGTCGAGGGCGGCAGGTTCGGTTGCGAGCACCTCGGCGAAGGTAGCGTGAGCGGTTGGGCAACCGCCCTCCGACGGTCACAATGGACGCTCAGACGCGGGAGGACGACATGGTGGAACTGCGGCCGGGGGCGCGATACCAGAGCACGGTGTGCTCCACCGAGGTGATCGTGGTGAAGGGCGCCGGACCGGCCGAACTGACCTGCGGCGGTGCGCCGATGGCGGCGGCCGGATCGGCCGAACGGTCCGGGGAGCCCCGCGCCGACGCGCCGGAGGGAACGCTTCTCGGCAAGCGCTACGGCGACCCCGACGAGACCGTCGAGGTGCTCTGCACCAGGGCCGGGCCGGGCTCGCTCGCTCTGGGCGATGCGCCGCTGACCGTGAAGGCGACCAGGCCGCTCCCCGCCTCGGACTGAGAGGCCGAGCCGCTCCCCCCCCCCGGTTCCGTGAACGTGATGCCGGCCTCGACGGCCTCGTCGGGCGCATAGACCCCCCGGTTCCGTGAACGTGATGATGCTGCTGGAGATGGCGGCCACCGCCATGGGCGACCGGGTGGCGGTGGGGCCACTCGACGGAG
>JAPPLH010000146.1 GCA_028819505.1 Acidimicrobiaceae bacterium | reverse complement strand
AGATGCTCGCTATGCGTGCAAAACGCTGCCAGTTCGCGCCGATGCCCCCCGTCTCATTCCCGCGCCGCGCGAGGTCGCTCGATGATTGCGGACGGTTCGCTCGGCCTCTGCGCCAGTAGCGTCGAGCGATGGCCGAGACCGAGTCCCTCACCACCCCTGATGGCACACCCTTCGTGCGCACGCCCGAAGACCGTTTCGCCGCCATTGACGACTACCCCTGGGAGTCCCGGTACGCGACTGTCGACGGCCTGCGCATGGCCTACGTGACGGCCGGACCGGACGCACTGGACGAAGGCGCGGCCACGGTCCTGCTGCTGCACGGCGAGCCGACCTGGGGCTACCTGTACCGCAAGATGATCCCGGTGCTCGCAGAGGCGGGCCACCGGGTGATGGTCCCCGACCTGATCGGCTTCGGCCGCTCCGACAAGCCGGTCGAGCGCTCGGCCTACACCTATGCGGGCCACGTCGAGTGGATGCGCAGCTTCCTGGAGGCCACCGCGGCCGAACGGGGCGACGGGCCGCTGCACCTGTTCGGCCAGGACTGGGGCGGCCTGATCGGCCTGCGGCTGGCCGCGGAGAACCCCGGCCTGTTCGACCGGCTGGTCCTGGCCAACACCGCGCTGCCGGTGGGCGACTCCCCCGGCGCCGGCTTCGACTTCTGGCGCCAGTTCAGCCAGGAAGTGCCGTTCCTCGACTGCGGCCGCCTGGTCGAGAACGCCACCGCCAACGAACTGAGCGAGGCCGCCATCGACGCCTACCGGGCGCCGTTCCCCGCCGAGGTGCACATGGCCGGCGCCCGCCAGTTCCCGCTGCTGGTGCCGGTGTCGCCCGACGACCCGGCCGTTCCCGCCAACCAAGCCGCCTGGAAGGTCTTGGAGCAGTGGACCAAGCCGGTGCTCACCCTGTGGGCGCCCGGCGACCCGGTGCTGGGCGGCCTTCAGCCCTTCATGGTCGAGCGCATCCCCGGCGCGGCCGGCCAGCCCCACGCCCAGTTCGAGCCGGCCGGCCACTTCATCCAGGAGGACCAGGGCCCGGCCCTGGCCGAGGCCATCAACTCCTGGCTGGCCGCCGTTTAGAGTCGAAGCCGACCGCGGCGGTCGCTCGGGCGGCCGACAGGTGCCATCCAGCTTCACCCACGACGAGAAGGCCGCAGCGCGTCTGCACCGCTTCCTGGGACCACTGCTTCTTGTCGAGGTCGTCGGCGTCGGGATGGCGATGTGGGCATGGTGGACCTTCGGCGATTCTGGCATCGTGCCGGGTTCGTTCGCTGTGCTCGGACCGGTGGCTCTTGCGGTCGCAGCCCCGACGGCCATCTGGTGGCTGTTGCGGGTGCGGATCCATGTCGACGACCGGCTCTACCGCGTCCAGCTCTGGCCCTTTCCGGTGCGGTCGGAGGTCCCGGTCCGATCGATCAGGGACGTCTACGTGCGGGAGGTTCGCCCCTTGCGACAGTACGGGGGCTGGGGTGTCAGGTGGCGACGGCGCGGCGACGTCCTCTACTCCTTGGGCGGCAAGAAGGCCGTCACCGTCGAGTACCGCCGCAAGGGCCAGACCCGCAAGCTGACCGTCACCACCGAGCGGGCCGACGAAGTCTTCGCGGCCCTGACCGGATAGCGGGCATGGCCTGCTCATGCCCAGTTCATGCTAGCGTCATGCTATGGCGAACCTACAGGTCAAGAACGTGCCGGACGAACTCCACGAACGTCTGAGGAGGCATGCCCGCAGTCGCAACTGCTCGATGAGCGCAGCCGTGCTCGATGCGATCGAACACGAGTTGGCCAGTTGGGAGTGGCGCGAGCGGCTTGCCGGACACCCCACGACCGATCTCGGCATTGACGCGGCAACCCTCATCGCCGAGGAGCGACATCGGCGGGAAGCGGAACTTGCGTGAGCCTCTACGTGGTCGATGCGTCAGCGGCGGTCGAGTACCTCCTGCGCACGCCCCTCGGGCTGTCGTTCGCCGGGACTATCGAGGGCGCCCGAGTCGCGGCTCCGGACCTCATTGACGCAGAGGTGATGTCGGGGTTGCGTCGCGCTGTTCATGCTGGTCGCCTCACCGAGGAGCGAGCTGTCATGGCTGTCGACGCTCTGACGCAGTGGCCCGTCAGGCGAATCGCGAGCCGTGCGCTGGCCCCCGCAGCGTGGCAGCACCACCGCAACGTCACCTCGTACGACGCGTTCTATGTGGCGGCGGCAAGCACGCTGGGCGCCCCGCTGATCACCACGGACGGCCGTCTGGCGCGAGCTCCGGGACTCGGCATCACCGTCCAACACATCCGGATCTCCTGACTGCGGCATGCCTGAGATCATCGGGGCGGAGGCCTACCGGAGGGCCGTCTCAGCCACTGAAGGGCTCACGATCGCACGCACGCGACCCACCGGCGCCCCGCGCACCAGACCTGACACCAACCCGCACGCAACCCGCCGGCACCCCGCGCACCAGACCTGACACCAACCCGCACGCGACCCACCGGCGCCCCGCGCACCAGACCTGACACCAAGCCAGGCGCGGGCCTGACGAGCCGGGGCCGTCGTAGCCTGGTCGCATGGCTGGGCCACTGGCGTTGCGCTTCGTGTCGTCGTATCCCGGAGCGGGGCAAATGCCGGCCACGGTGGCCGAGATCGCCCTCGTGGGGCGGTCCAACGTGGGCAAGTCGTCGCTGCTCAACGCGCTGGCCCAACGCAAGCAGTTGGCCCGCACCTCCAAGACCCCCGGCGCCACCCGGCTGATCAACGCCTTCGAACTGGGACCGGAGGGCTCGGGCCGCTGGCTGGTGGACTTGCCCGGCTACGGGTACGCCAAAGCGTCCAAGGCCGAGCAGGGCCGCTGGAGCACCATGGCCGAGGGATACCTGGCCCACCGGGACCCGTTGCGGGGGGTGCTGCACCTCATCGACGGCGAGATCGGTCCCACCCGCCTCGACCTGCAGACCGTCCAATGGCTGGACGGGCTGGGACTCCCCGTGACCTATGTCGCCACCAAGATCGACAAGGTGCGGCCGTCCCGTCGGGGCGCTCGCCGGGCCGAACTGGCGGCCCAGCTCGGCGCGGGTCGTGGCACCGTCCACTGGACCAGCGCCGCCAAGGGCACCGGCATCGCTGAGCTGCGAGCGCTGGCAGCCACGCTGCTCCAAGCCTAGATGACAGCCCAGCCCCAGAAGGAACTGGCAGCAAAATGCCCGCAACAGGGTGCATCACGCTGCCAATCCACGCCGACGAACACCGCCTCTCCAGAACTGGCAGCAAAATGCCCGCAATAGAGTGCATCACGCTGCCAATCCACGCCGACGAACACCGCCTCTCCAGAACTGGCAGCAGAATGCCCGCAATAGGGTCCATCACGCTGCCAATTCGCGCCGGCGAGAGGCGGTTACGAGCCGGAGGTGGCGGCCAGGGACGCGACCGCGGCGGGCAGGCCGTGGCCGTGGGGCAGCCCTAGCGCCGTCATCGCCGTCTCCAGGCCGCCGAGGGCGCCGAGCAGCATCGGCTCGTTGAGGTCGCCGAGGTGGCCGACGCGGAAGGCGCGGCCCTCCATCTCCGCCATCATCCCCGATCCGACGCTCACCCTGAAGCGGTCCCGGGCCGTGGAGATCAGCGGTCCTGCCGCGATGTCGCCGGTGCGCACGCAGGTGATGGCCGCGGTGCGGTGCTTGGGTTCGGTGATGTTGATCTCCCACGGACCCCCGGACGCCCACCCGTCCACGGCGGCATGCACCGCGGCGGCCCAGCGGCGGTGGCGGGCTATGGAGGCGTCGATCCCGCCGGTCTCGGCGATCATGTCGAGGGCGGTCCGGAGGGCGAACATGTGCTGGATCGGCGGGGTGCCGCCGAAGCGGTTGTAGATCGGGCCCTCCTCGAAGCGGGGCGCCCACGCCAGATGGAACCGGGGCGTGGCCACCGACCGGTTGCGCTCAACCGCCCGTTCGCTCAGTGCGCAGAACGACAGCCCCGGCGGCATCATCAGGCCCTTCTGCGAGGCCGCCACCACCACGTCGATCCCCCAGTCCCGCATCCGCAGCGGCTCGATCCCCAGCGAGCACACCCCGTCCACCACGAACAGCGCAGGATGGTCGGCAGAGTCGATGGCGGCCCGCATCGCGGCGAGGTCGGTGACCGAGCCGGTGGACGTCTCGGTGTGGACGATGCACACGTTTCGTATCCGGTGATCGGTGTCGGCTGCCAGGATGCCGGCGATCTCGGCCGGGTCGGTCGGGCGGCGCATGTGGCGCCCGGTCATCACCACCTCGTAGCCGAGGTCGCGGGCCATCCTCGCCCAGCGCCTCCCGAACAGGCCGCAGTCGGGTATCAGCACGGCGTCGCCGGGCTCGACTGTGTTGGTCAGGGCCGACTCCCAGGCGCCGTGCCCGACGGTGGTCAGCACCACGATCTTGTCGGCGCCGCCGAAGACTTCGGGCAGCTCGGCCCAGACGCCCTCGGCCAGCGCGACGAAGTCGGGGTCGGCGAAGTCGACCGCGGGCCGGCGGAAGGCTTCCAGCACCCGGTCGGGGATGTTGGTCGGCCCCGGGTTCTGGACGAAGTACCGGCCCCCCACGCCGCCTGGAGGCCGAGCGGAATCGGAGCGACTCATGAGGCGCCGCGCCATGCGCCGAGCGAGGCCGTGGCCCGAGCGGCCGGTGAGCGCAGCGAACAGGAGCGGGAGCGACACCGCCACGACGCCACCGTCTCCCGCCCCCTTGCGCCGGCTCTCGGTCCTGCAGTCACTGCCTCATCCCCGAAACCTCGACGCGAGCTGCTGCGCTCAGGCCTCCAGCTGTCCGGCCAGGGATTCCACCGAGTCGATGAACTCCTCGATGATCTCGTACACCACCTGGGCGCTGGTCTTGGACTGGTTCATGGTGCCCACGATCTGGCCGACAAAGTAGTTGGCCAGCTTCCCCGCCCCCGAACCGGCGCTGTGGGCGGCCCGCTCGATGCGGCGCTGGGCGGCGCGGATCAGCACCGGCTGCTGCGGCATGCCGAGAGGGTCCGGCGTGTTGTCGCGGTCCCATTCCTCCGTCCAGGACGATTTGAGCATCCGGGCCGGCTTGCCGGTGAGCGAACGCGACCGCATCGTGTCCGACGACGTGGCCGCCAGCATCTTGTCCTTCACCACCGGATGGGTCTCGGCCTCGACGGTGGTGAGCCAAACCGACCCGCACCACACGCCCTCGGCGCCCAGCGCCATGGCGGCGGCCATCTGGCGGCCCCGGCCGATGCCTCCCGCCCCGAGCACGGGCACGTCGACGGCGTCGACGATCTCGGGGATAAGCACCATGGAGCCGATCTCGCCGGTGTGGCCGCCGGCCTCGTATCCCTGGGCGATGATGATGTCCACCCCGGCCGCGGCGTGGCGCTCGGCATGCACGGCCCGGCCCGCCAAGGCGCCGACCAGTTTGCCGGCGTCCTTGGCCGCGTCGATCATGTGCTGCGGCGGCGGGCCCAGCGCGTTGGCCACGAAGGCGCCCCGATGGGCCAGCGCGATCTCCAGCTGGGCGCCGGCCGCGTCGGCCGAGAACGGCGTCGCGTCGCCGAGGCTGCCGAATGACGTGAGCGAGTCCGAACTGTCGTCGTCGGGCAGCGGCGGCACGTCGTAGCGGGCCAGGATCTCGTCCACGAAGTCGACGTGGGTGGCCGGGATGAGCCGGCGGACGTCGTCGAGCGTGAACCCGCCGTCGGGGCCGCCGGAGAGGCCGGCCGGGATGATCACGTCCACGCCGTAGGGCCGGTCGCCGACCTCGGCCTCGATCCATTCCAGGTCGATGTCGAGGCTCTCCGGCGAGTGGGCCACCGCGCCGAGCACTCCCATCCCCCCGGCCTTGGACACCGCGGCGACCACGTCTCGGCAGTGGCTGAAGGCCACGACCGGAAACTCGATCCCCAACACTTCGGTGATGCGGGTCCTCACAACCGCCTCCTCTGCATCCTGCCGTCGGCGAAGCCGCCTCCCACGCTAGGCGCGCTCGTGTCGCGGCCGTCGCCCGAGGGCTGGGCGAAGCCGCTCCCACGCTAGGAGCGCTCGTGGGTGATGCCGCCTCGCGATCCGGCGCTGTCAGATCCGTCAGTCGGCGGTTGGGACGGCCGGTACGCCGCCGGGCGTCGCTGGATGCGACCGCCGCGAACGGCTCGAAGCTGGTCGACGTGTCCAGCGGCAGCCGGCCTCGGCACGAAGCTGACGGTCACGATCAACCGCGACGCCACCTTGGTACCGGGCACGGTCGTCGACACTCTGACGAATCCCGACCTGACGGCTTCGAGCGAGCCGAAAACGTACAGCTTCACGCACACAGGCCTGCATCTCGACCCGAACACCAAATACTGGGTAGCTATGCAGAATAATGCTTTCTCCTCCGGCAGCTTCCTCTCCACCACTTCTTCAACCGACGAGGACGAGGGCGGCCTTGACGGCTGGAGCATCGATAACGCAGCTGCCCGTGTTGGAATGAGGTGGGGCCGCTTCTCCAGCGCGTCCCTGCAGATTTCCATCAGCGGCAGCCCCGTGCCGACGCCCTTCGTCAGCAACCTCGGCCAGGCTGACGGATCCGCGCCGGCGCTCGCCTCCGATTACGCGCAGGCGTTCACGACCGGCCACAACCGCGAGGGCTACCGCCTGACCGACGTCGGCGTGGAGTTCGCCACTGTCGACAGCAGCTTCAGTTCTTCTTCGCTGACCGCCAGCATCCGCGCCGGCTCCGGCGGGTCTCCGGGCGGCTCGCTCGGCACGCTGACCAACCCCGCCAGCTTCCCCGCCTCCAGCGGTGACCAGGTGCTGGAGTTCACGAGCGCGGGCATCGACCTCGAGGCCAACACCACGTACTTCCTAGTGATCGATATCAGCAGCAGTGAAGCTGGGTCAAGAATGCGGGCCACGGCTTCGGACTACGAGGACGTCGGACGCCTCTCCGGCTGGAGCATCGCTGACGGCGCTTCGACGAGACCCTTCGGCTCAACAGGCGCATGGACCACCGATTCGTCATCGCTGAAGATCAGCCTCCGCGGCGCGAGCAAGCCCAAGGTGCCGGACCCGGTGCTGGTCGGCAACCTCGGCCAGCAGAATGGGGCGATATGGGGTCTGGATATCGACTATGCGCAGCGTTTCACCACCGGCTCCAGCGTCGACGGCTACTGGCTGAGCGGCGTCGACGTGGCTTTTGAGCGTTCCGCGGAGGATTTCAGTTCGAAGCTGGCGGTCACCATCAACGAGCACTCCGACGAAGGGCCGGGCGCGGTGGTCCACACGCTGACCAATCCCGCCTTCGTGAGTCAGGATGACGGCACGCTCAGCTTCACGCACGACGGCGTCCTGCTCAAGCCGGACACCCACTACTGGGTTGTGCTGGACGAAACCGGACTGAGGCGGTCACACACCACGATCCGCTTCACGGGCAGCACCGCCGAGGACGCGGACGGCGCTGACGACTGGAGCATCCACGACGATATATGGGTGCGAAGGTCGGGGGCTGGCTGGATTATAGAATCGACAGATTTCGCCCTCAAGATCGGCATCCGGGGCCGGGCCGTCGGCCCGACGCCCGGCGTCGACGGCACCTACCCGGTGCCTTATGATTGGGTGTTGAAGCCTGCGGGGCTGGGTCCGGGCGATGTGTTCCGGCTGGTGTTTTTGACCGAGGACAAGCGCGACGCCACCGACACGAGCATCGGCGTCTATGACGCCTTTGTGCGGGACGCGGCCGCGGAGGGCCATGAGGCGATCGGGCGCTATGCCGATCTGTTCCGGGTGGTGGGCTCGACTGCGGCGGTGGACGCCAGAGACCACACCGCCTCCGCGCCCGGGCATGCGGACGCGGAGGTCTGGTGGCTGAACGGCCAGCGGATCGCACGCGACAACGCCGGCTTCTGGTCGAGCACGTGGGAGAATTGGGCGATGGCGGACCGCCGCGACGAGGACGGCGAACGGTACCCGGACAACGACTGGCCCTGGACTGGCACCCAGACCGACGGCACGAAGCATGCCAGCGATCATCTGGGCAACAGCCACAACGCCGGGCGCGGAAGGTTCTCGACCGGCAGCGGGGACACGGGCCCCATCGACTGGAATCGCGCTGCCAGCACCCAGGACCACGCGTTCTACGGCATCTCGCCGCTGTTCCGGGTGGAGCCCACACCGGTGAACGCGCCGCCCGGTGAGCCTGCGGTGATGAGCAACCTCGGCCAGGCCGACGGCGCGGCGTTGAATGTGACGACTGCCAGTACTGTTCATGACCGCGCTCAGTCGTTCACGACGGGCCGCAACGGCGGCCACTACCGCCTCAACAGCGTCGACGTCGAGTTCGCCGAGATCGGCGACTCCGACGCCGCCCGTGATCTGAGGGTACAGATCTGGGCCGGCTCCGGCGGCTCGCCGGGCAGCAACGCCGCCGACGTCCTGGCCGACCTGGCGCGCCCCTCCATGCCGGTGGGCAGCAGCGACCAGACCTTCACCTTCACCTACCAGGGCGACGACGGTTCGGGGCTGCGGCTGGAGCCGAACACCACCTACTGGGTGTATGTGTACGACGCGTCCGTGCAGCCCAACAGCACGTACACCCTTCGCGCCACCGCGTCGAACTCCGAGCGCCTGCAGGGTCTGCGCCTGCCCGAGGGCTGGAGCATCGGCGACGGCCACAGTTCCTGGTCGCTGTACCCCAACCCCGCCGTCTCCTGGAGCACCCATTCCGAGTCGCTGAAGATCGGCCTGAATTTGGGCGCGGCGGACGCGTTCGTGCAGTTCCGCACCTGCGCGGGCACGGTCTCGGGCAACAGCTGCGACACGGGCTGGGTGATCGCCAACTACACCCGCCACGACCCGCCGCCGACGATCACGCTGACTGAGGGCGGCCCGGCGGTGACCTACCAGTGGCAGGCGGTGGACCCCCACCAGCGCCGCCACTTCTACGTCGCCAGCCAGGTCGCGGAGCCGCTCAGCCACCACGGCGGCTACATCGGGCCGGGCAAACCGGACCGGGACCGGCTGATGTGCCACACCGGCAGCCGCAGCCCCTACAACCTCGGCGACCCCATCGTCGAAGGGCTCGGCCGGGATGGGATACACTTCGGCTACGGCTCCACCGCGGGGCCGCTGCTGGACCGCCACGACGGCTGCCCCTTCTCGTCGCAGCCGGTCTACGAGGGCGACGCCAACAAGTGGCGCCCGGTGAGCCTCGCCGCCGGCCAGGACAGCGACGCCTTCGACCACGGCACGTTCTTGATCCACCGGCCCCACGCCG
>JAPPLH010000021.1 GCA_028819505.1 Acidimicrobiaceae bacterium | reverse complement strand
AACCGTTGCGAACTGACGGCCGAAACCGTTGCGAACTGACGGCCGAAACCGTTGCAGACTGCTGATCGAGAACGCTGCAGACTGCTGATCGAAGACGCTGCAGACTGCTGATGAGCGGTCGTGCTCCTTCTCGCGCGCGTCTCGGCCTTCGGCCCCTGACGGGGCACTCTGCTACCGTCGGGGCTGCCGTCCGAGGCCAGACCCCAAGGAGCTACCGATGTCCGACATGCCCCCGCCCCCGCCCCCGCCAGACGATTCGAACTGGTCCTCCTATCCTCCTCCCCCGCCGGGTTCCGGCGCCCAAGGCCCGCAGCCCGCGACCGGCTGGGCGACGACCGGCACCGGCGAGTCGGTCCAACTCGCCAGCGCCGGCGCCCGGCTCGGCGCGCGGATCCTCGACATCGTGATCATCACCGTCGCCTTCATCATCCTCGCCGTCCTGGGCATCACCGCCGCGGTCGGCGCCGACTCGAACACCGACGACGCATCGGCGCTCTCAGTGGGCGCCCTCGTCGTGTCGGTGCTGGTGGGCGCCGCGATCGGCCTCCTGTACGAGGTGACGTTGATCGCCACCCGAGGTCAGACACTGGGCAAGATGGCCACCGGCATCAGGGTGGTGCGCGCCGACAACGGCCTGGTCCCCGGGTGGGGAAAGTCCGTCGCCCGGTGGATCATCCCCGCGCTCCTCCCGATCATTCCCCTCATCGGATGGGTCCTGTCGCTGCTGGTCTACATCTCACTGCTGTGGGACAAGTCCCGGCAGGGGTGGCACGACAAGGCGGCCGGCACTCTCGTCATCAAGGTCTGAGCCGCGGCCCGGTGTCGGGCCCGACCGTCGCGCCTACAGGCCCAGCGGGGCGTGCCAGTCCCGGGCCGACGCCTCGGCGGCCGCGGCCGGAGTGAGCCGCAGCGTGTCCTCCGGGACCAGATCGGCCAGGCGCAGCTTGACGTGGTAGCCGTGGTGGCCCGCCGCGCCCGCGAACAGGGGCCGGCGCCAATGCACCAGTCCGGCGTCCGTGTCGACCAGGAAGCCGAACAGCTCCAGAGCCAGCCGCAGGTCGTGCACCACCGGCGCCCGGCCGAACAGGGAGGCCCGGCGCAGGGCCACCGCGCAGCACCCGGCGAGCGCGTCGTCCCCTCGTTCACCGTCCGCCAGCACCAACCGGCCGGCGAAGCGCTGCGCCAGCTTGAGCGCATAGCCCTGGTCGGGGCCCTGGCAGCCCAGGCCCGGACCGGCGGTCGGCTCCCCACCCACCACCTCGCCGGGCCGGTCGGCCATCCAGGGGTCGTCCCGCCGGGGCGGCGACCGGTAGCTGGACGGAGCCGTGGCGGTAGCGGGAACGTAGGACGGCGCAGCCACGAGCGAACAGGGTAGCCCCATACCCGCGTGGGCACCTTCCACACCGTCACCGGTTGGAGCTAGCATCTCCAGCGCCATGCACGCCCTGCCCGGCGACGCCTACCACGTTCGAGCGACGCCCGG
Organism: Acidimicrobiaceae bacterium; assembly: GCA_028819505.1. Taxonomy (GTDB): domain Bacteria; phylum Actinomycetota; class Acidimicrobiia; order Acidimicrobiales; family Aldehydirespiratoraceae; genus Aldehydirespirator. Next base: position 7,819 of record JAPPLH010000021.1, on the reverse strand, counting down.
GGGCGGCTGGTGGGGCATCACGATTGACGGACTCGACACCGTGTTCGCTCAGACCCGACGCTACGACGATGTGGAGGGCGAGGCACGATCGGCCATCGCCTTCTGGTTCGATGTGGAGGAGTCGAAGGTCGGCCGCATCACTGTGACCGCGGCCGGTTGAGCGGCGCGCGGCTGGGCGGCGCCGGCCGAGACTCAGTCGTCGGCGTGGAGCAGGCCGTACACCACCGAGTCGGCCAGCGCCTGCCAGGACGCCTCGATGATGTTCTCCGACACGCCGATGGTGGTCCACACCTTGCGGCGGTCGGTGGAGTCGATCAGCACCCGGGTCACCGCCCCGGTCCCTTTCTGGGTGTCCAGCACCCTGACCTTGTAGTCGGTGAGCGAGATGTTGTGCAGTGCGGGATACCGGTCGCCCAACGCGTTGCGAAGTGCGGTGTCGAGGGCGTTGACCGGGCCGTTGCCCTCCCCGACGGCGACGCGGCGCTCGCCGTCGACCCACAGCTTGACGGTGGCCTCGGTGTCCACTTCTACCGAGACGTCGTTCCAGGCCCGGGCACCGGTCCCGGAGCGGTGGTCCATCGACACCCGGAACGACTCCAGCTTGAAGTAGTCCTGCTCCCAGCCGGACGCTCCCCGCATGAGGAGCTCCAGGGAGGCGTCGGCCGCCTCGAAGTGGTACCCGGCGTGCTCCAGGCGCTTGAGGGTGTCGATCACGTCGCCGAGAACCCGGCCGTCGATGTCCAGGCCGAGTTCGGCGGCCCTCATCTCCAGCGTTGAGCGGCCGGCCATCTCCGACACCAGCACCCGGGTGCCGTTGCCGACCAGCTCCGGCGAGACGTGCTCGTAGGCGTCGGGGCGGCGGCTCAGCGCGCTGGCGTGCAGCCCCGCCTTGTGGGCGAAGGCGCCGGCCCCCACGTAGGGCTGCTGGGGGTTCATCGGCAGGTTGACCAGCTCGGCCACGTGGTGCGACACCGACGTGAGCCGGGGCAGCCGGCCCTCGGGCAGCGCCCGCATGCCCATCTTCAGCTCGAGGTTGGCGATGATCGGCACCAGGTCGCAGTTGCCGACCCGCTCCCCGTAGCCGTTGATGGTGCCCTGAACGTGCGCCGCCCCGGCCTGCACCGCGGCCAGCGCGTTGGCGACCCCGCAGCCGGTGTCGTTGTGCAGGTGGATGCCGACCTCGCAGTCGACGTGGGCCGCCACCGCCGACACTGCCTCGGAGATGTCGCCGGGAAGGGTGCCGCCGTTGGTGTCGCACAGCACCACCGTGGACGCCCCGGCCATGGCGGCGGCCTCCAGCACTCGCAGGCTGAACTCGGGGTTGCGGCGGAAGCCGTCGAAGAAGTGCTCGGCGTCGAACAGCACCCGCTTGCCTGCGGCCGCCAGGAACTCCACCGAGTCGGCCACCATGGCCACGCCCTCGTCCAGGGTGGTCTGCAGGGCCTCGGTGACGTGGTAGTCCCAGCACTTGCCGACGATGCACACCGTCGAAGTCCCCGCTCCGGCCAGATGGGCCAGCACCTGGTCGGAGTCGACCCTGCCGCGGGCCCGGCGGGTGGAGCCGAAGGCGACCAGCTCGCTGACCTGGAGGTCGAGCTCGGTGCGGGCCCGCTCGAAGAACTCGTCGTCCTTGGGGTTGGCGCCCGGCCAGCCGCCCTCGATGAAGGCGACGCCCAGATGGTCGAGCTGCTCGGCGATGCGAAGCTTGTCGTCGACTGTCAGCGAGATGCCCTCCAGCTGCGTGCCGTCGCGCAGGGTGGTGTCGTAGATGTCCACTGACGAACGGGGCGACGCGTCGCTACTCATGGACGTGCTCGTTCCACGTCTTGTAGCGGTCGTTGCGACCCCGCACGACGTCCGCATAGGCCTCGGCGATGGCCAGCGTGCGCGGGCCGGGGCACACCAGGGGCCGGTCGTCCACCGAGTTGACCGCGCCGACCTCGGTGGCGGTGCCGCACACGAAGATCTCCTGGGCGATGTACAGGTCGCTGCGGGCCAGATCGCCGATCACCACGTCGATGCCGATGTCGCGTGCGATGGACATCACCGAGTCCTGGGTGATGCCGGGCAGCGCCCCCGACGACAGCGGCGGGGTCACCAGCACGTCGGGGGCGCCCGCGAAGATGTTCTCGCCGCTGCACTCCGACACCAGCCCGGCCGGGTTGAGCATGATGGCTTCGTCGTAGCCGGCCCTGAGAGCCTCCATCTTGGCCAATGTCGAGTTGGCGTAGTTGCCGGTCGTCTTGGAGGCGGGCGGCATGATGTTGTGATCGTGGCGGGCCCACGACGAGATCTTCAACCGGACGCCCTTGGTGAGGGCCTCGTCGCCCAGGTAGGCGCCCCAGGGCCACACCGCGATGGCGATCTCGGTGGTGCAGTCGGCGGTCGACAGGCCGATCTCGCCGAACCCGTAGTAGGCGATCGGGCGCACGTAGCACTCGGGCAGCCCGCTGTCGCGCACCACCAGCTTGCATGCCTCCACGATCTCGGGCACCGAGTACGGCATCTCCATGCCGAGGATCTTCGCCGAGTTGTACAGCCGCTGGATGTGGTCGGTCAGCCGGAACACGGCGGGGCCGTTGCCGGTCGCGTACGTGCGGATGCCCTCGAACACGCCCGTCCCGTAGTGCAGCGAGTGCGACAGCACGTGGATCTTGGCGTCCTGCCATCCAACGAGCTCACCGTTCATCCAGATGTGCTTGGCGGGTGTGATCGGCATTGGGCGGGTGGCCTTCCTCGAGTTGCGCTTTCTTTGCGGTGTGTCCTGGGTCTCAGACCTGCTGGTCGGCGAGGCGGGCGACGATGGCGTCGCCGATCTCGCCGGTGGTGCCTGCGAGCGACTCGGGCCGGTCGCAGGCCTTGCGGATCCGTTCCGCGGCCCCGGTCTCGCCGAGGTGGTCCAACATCATCGCGCCGGACAGAACCGCCGCGACGGGATTGGCCCGGCCTGTGCCCACGATGTCGGGGGCCGAGCCGTGGACCGGCTCGAACATCGACACCTGCCCGGGATGCAGGTTGGCGGTGGGCGCCAGTCCGATGCCGCCCGAGACCGCGCCGCCGAGGTCGGTGAGGATGTCGCCGAAGAGGTTGTCGGTGACGATCACGTCGTAGCGGGCGGGATCCTCCACGAAGTAGATGCATGCCGCATCCACGTGGTTGTAGGCCGTCGAGACTTCCGGGTATCGGGCCGCGACGTCGTTGAAGGCGCGCTCCCAGAGGTCGCCGGCGAAGGTCAGCACGTTGGTCTTGTGAACCAGCGTCACGTGCTTGCGCCGGGTCATGGCCAGGTCGAACGCGTAGCGGACGGCCCGCTCCACGCCGTGGCGGGTGTTGACCGACCCCTGGGTGGCGATCTCGAAGGGGGTCCCCCTCCGCAGGAAGCCGCCCTCCCCCGCGTACGTGCCCTCGGTGTTCTCGCGGATCACCACGAAGTCGTGGGCCGGCGCGGTGAAGGGCCGCAGGTTGATGTAGAGGTCGAGCTCGAAGCGCATCTTCAGCAGCAGGCCTCTCTCGATGACGCCGGGGGGCACCTCGGGGGTGCCGACCGCTCCCATGTAGAGCGCGTCGAGGCCTCGCCACTCCTCCACGGTGGCGTCGTCGAGCACGGTCCCGTCCCGCAGGTAGCGGCTGCCGCCCAGGTCGTAGTGCGTGGTGTCGAGAGCCACGCCGGCGGACGCGACCACCTTCAGGCCCTCGGCCACGACCTCGGGGCCGATGCCGTCGCCCCCTATGACTCCCACTCGATGCGCCATCGCTGATTGCTCGTCTCGTGTTGCTCGTCTCGTGATCGGGTTGTGCCGGCCTGCTCGTCGCTGAAACAAAGAAACCGCCCACCTGGGTGGACGGTCGAGGGCGCGCGCCGGGATGGCGCGCGCTACGGAATTACGATCGCGGGCTTGTCTGCCACGCAGGCAAGCATAACGCGCCACCCCGCCGGTTGGCCATCCTCCGCTATTCGCTCGGTCTCCTGGGCGGTAGATTGGCGCGATGCCCGACGTCCATCACCTTTCGCAGGACGCGCACGATCGGTTGAGCGCCGAGCTTCGGGACCTCGCCACGCGGGGCCGCATCGAGATAGCTGAGAAGATCGAGGCTGCCCGCAAACTGGGCGACCTCTCCGAGAACGGGGACTACCACGCGGCCAAGGAGACCCAGGGCCTCATGGAGGAGCGGATCATGCACCTCTCGAGGATCCTCACCGACGCGGTGATCATCGACGCCGGAACCGAGGACGCGAGCGTGGCTCTCGGCTCGACGGTCACAGTGCTCTACGACGGCGACGACGAGCCCGAGCGCCTGCTCCTCGGCTCGGTCGAGGAGCGCGCCGACGGAATGGTGATCGTGTCGCCGGGCTCTCCCATGGGCAAGGCACTGCTCGGAGCGGGCGCGGGCGATCACGTGGAGTTCGAGACGCCGGGCGGGACGACCGAGAAGGTCACCGTCGTCGAAGTCACCTAGACCGGGCACGGCGCGGTGGACGGCCCGCGGCCCGGCAGCGACGGCCAGCAGCCTCGCAACCTGCGCTGGGCCCGGATCGCGCTGGTGGCCGGCGCGCTGCTGCTGGCCGCCGCGGCGACCCTGATCGTCTGGGACGCGGCCGGCGACGATCCGCCGGTCCCGGTGATCACCGGCCGCGACGGGTAGGCGCCCGCCGCGGAGTCACCGCCAGAGGGCGCAGATCGGCACCGCGCCGAGGCGGTCCCCGAGCGGGATCGTCCCCGGGCCGCTGTGAAGCACGAGGCCGGCGACGAAACGGTCGCCCTCCTCGTCGCGCAGCCACGCCAGATGCCGGGCGTCCCGGCTGGTCGGCGCGGCCGTCGCCTTCACCTCGATGGCGATGATGTGGCCGGTGTCGAGCTCCGCGATGACGTCGATCTCGTGACGGCCGTCGTGCTGGCGCAGGTGGTGCAGGGCGCAGCGGCGCTCACTGAGCGTCGCCTGCGCCCGGAGCCGGGCGACGACGAACGTCTCCAGCGGGCGCCCGAGCAGGTCGGCGCTGCGACGGCCCGTCGGCTGCCCCCAGTCGTCGCTCCCGCCGACACCGCGCCGCCCTCGATGACTCGGTCGATGAGCGCTGGGACGGTCGCTCCGGTCGGTTCGCCGACAGTGAGGGGAAACATCTCGACGCGTCTCACCATGCCGGTGCCCGGCCATGTCCGATCGGTCTGCGCCCGCACCGAGCCCGTCAGAATGTTCGTCGAATGGTCCGTCGGATACTGTTCCTGCATTTCATGATACCTGAAGCGAGCGAGGACTGCAACCCGCAGCGGACGGCCCACCGGCCATCCGGCTCGGCCTCGTAGGATCGGGGACGTGACTGAGCCGCGGACGCTGAGCGAGAAGGTCTGGGACCGCCACACCGTGGCCCGGGGCGGCGACGGCGAGCCCGACCTGCTCTACATCGACCTGCACCTGGTGCACGAGGTCACCTCACCGCAGGCCTTCGACGGGCTGAGGCTGTCGGGGCGGGGCGTGCGCCGGCCCGACCTGACGGTGGCCACCGAGGACCACAACGTGCCCACCGCCGACGTCGACAAGCCCATCGCGGACGCGGTGAGCCGCACCCAGGTCGAGACGCTGCGCCGCAACGCCGACGAGTTCGGCATCACCAACTACCCGATGGGCCACGCCAAGCAGGGCATCGTGCATGTGATCGGGCCCGAGCAGGGCCTCACCCAGCCGGGCATGACCATCGTGTGCGGGGACTCCCACACCTCCACCCACGGCGCCTTCGGCGCCGTCGCCTTCGGCATCGGCACCAGCGAGGTGGAGCATGTGCTGGCCACCCAGACCCTTCCCCAGATGCGGCCGGGAACGATGGCGGTGACCGTGGACGGAGCCCTGGCCTCCGGCGCCGCCGCCAAGGACGTGATCCTGGCCGTCATCGGCCGCATCGGCACCACCGGCGGCGTCGGGCGGATCATCGAGTACCGGGGGCCGGTCATCGAGGCGCTGTCGATGGAGGGCCGCATGACGGTTTGCAACATGTCGATCGAGGCGGGCGCCAAAGCCGGGCTGATCGCCCCCGACGACACGACCTTCGAGTACCTGCGGGGCCGCGAGCGGGCGCCGGCGGGCGACCTGTGGGAGCAGGCGGTGGCCGACTGGCGCACGCTCCGCACCGACGACGCCGCCTCCTTCGACGTCGAGGTGACCCTCGACGGCGCCGGCATCCTCCCCATGGTGACCTGGGGCACCAACCCCGCCCAGTCGGTTCCGTTGGAGAGTGCGGTGCCCTCCCCCGACAGCTTCGACGAACCGGCCCGGCGGGAGGCCGCGGTCCGGGCCCTCGACTACATGGGCCTCGCGCCGGAGACCCCGATGCGCGACATCCCGGTGGACACCGTGTTCATCGGGTCGTGCACGAACAGCCGTATCGAGGATCTGCGGGCCGCGGCGACGGTGGTGGCCGGCCGGCGGGCAGCCGAAGGGGTGCGCACCCTGGTGGTTCCGGGCTCCGGCCAGGTCAAGGCCCAGGCCGAGGCCGAGGGCCTGCCTGAGGTCTTCCGGGCAGCCGGCTTCGACTGGCGCGAGCCGGGATGCTCCATGTGCCTGGCCATGAACCCCGACAGACTGACTGTCGGGGAGCGGGCGGCCAGCACCTCGAACCGCAACTTCGAGGGGCGCCAGGGACGGGGCGGGCGCACCCATCTGGTGTCGCCGGCGGTGGCCGCGGCCACCGCCATAGCCGGCCGCTTCGCCGCTCCCGGGGACCTGCGATGAAGGCCGGCAGGCGGCGCGGGCGTGGCCCTGGGAGCGGACGGCCGCTTCGCCGCCCGCGGGGACCGGCCATGGAGGCGGGCCCCGGCGCCGCTCCCGGGGACCGGCCATGAGAGCGGCCCGGGTGGTGACGGGCACCGCGGCGCCGCTGGACCGCAGCGACGTGGACACCGACCAGATCATCCCGTCGGACTGGCTCAAGCGGGTGTCGCGCACCGGCTTCGAGAAGGGCCTGTTCGCGGAGTGGCGCGACAGCCGCGACTTCGTTCTCAACGACGAGCGCCATGCGGGGGCGACCATCCTGCTGGCCGGGACCAACTTCGGCACCGGCTCGTCGCGGGAGCACGCGGTGTGGGCCATCCAGCAGTACGGGTTCGACGCGGTGATCAGCCCCCGCTTCGCCGACATATTCCGCAACAACTGCACCAAGAACGGACTGGTCCCGGCCCAGATCCCGGCCGATGCCGCCGCCGAGTTGATGGCTGCCGTGCGGGCTGATCCCGGCTTGGAGATCACCGTCGATGTGGAGCGGCTCACCGTGGAGGCGCCGGCCATCGGTTTCGAGGCGGCATTCTCGATGGAGGCCTCCACCCAGCAGCGATTCCTCGAGGGCCTCGACGACATCGGGCTCACGCTGCGCCATGCCGGAGCCATCGACGAATTCGAGCGACGACGCCTCCCCTGGCTGCCCGCGACCACGTAGAAGAGTCGCCATGCCCGAAACCGCCGCAGGGATGGGAGCGACTCGGGAACCGCGCCACAGGCAGGAGCGTCGCATCCCTCCGAATCGAACCGCGCCGACGGGCGCGCCACGAAAGGCCACGCCTCCATGAGCAAGACTCCGACACTCGTCTTCAGCCTCCTTCTGGTAGCCGCCTCCTGCGGAGGCGACAGCTCCAGGGGAGGGCCGGGGATCTCCGGCTCGGCCGAGCCCTCGACCGGCAGCGACGCCCCAGGCAGCACCGGCGGCGAGAGCAGCGACGCCCCAGGCAGCACCGGCGGCGAGAGCAGCGACGCCCCAGGCAGCACCGGCGGCGAGAGCACCGACGCCCCAGGCAGCACCGGCGGCGAGAGCACCGACGCCCCAGGCAGCACCGGC
>JAPPLH010000089.1 GCA_028819505.1 Acidimicrobiaceae bacterium | reverse complement strand
CACGCCCGGAGTCGACTACGCCTTCAACGCCCGCGACCGCTCACCCGGAGGAACCCTCAGTTGGTTACACCCGCCGGAGGTCGAAATCGACTTGTGCAGCGACAAAGTCGCCGAGGGCGCAGAGATCGTGTCGGTGCAGATCAACGTGTGGGTCGGCGCCACCAAGCGGACCCGGGACGCGCAATTCCTCATGCTCGACAACTGACCGGCGGGCACGGGCTGCCGGGCGCAGGATCCTTGCGCCTGCTTCCATGATGGTGCCGCAAGGGTCACTTGCCGCACCCTTGCCGCGGGTTCCATGGACCGGATCGGACACACTGCCATCGGCTGGATTCAGCAGCCCCGTCCGTCGCCCGCCAATCACGCGTAGGGTCGGGGCGTGGCTGGCGACCTGTTTGATGCGGCGGCGACCGAGCGCCTGAGGGAACGGGCGCCGCTGGCGGCCCGGCTCAGGCCCAGCGCCCTCGACGAGGTCGTGGGCCAGGACCACCTGGTCGGACCGGGGCGCCCGCTGCGGGAGTTGATCGAGGCCGACCGCCTGTCTTCGGTGATCCTGTGGGGACCGCCGGGCACAGGCAAGACCACGCTGGCCCGCGTCGTCGCGCTCGCCACAGCCAAGTTCTTCGAGGAGCTCTCGGCGGTGACCGCCGGGGTCAAGGACGTGCGGGCTGTGATCGAGCGGGCCCGGGACCGCCTCGGTGCCCGTGGCGCCGGCACCATCCTGTTCCTCGACGAGGTCCACCGCTTCAACAAGGCCCAGCAGGACGCACTGCTGCCCGCGGTGGAGGACGGCCTCATCGTGCTGATCGGCGCCACAACCGAGAACCCGCACTTCGAGGTCAACCCGCCGCTGATGTCGCGCTCGACGCTGTTCCGCCTGAACCCGCTCGACGACGGGTCGCTGGTGGAGCTGGTCCGCCGCGGCCTGGCCGCCGAGAAGGCCACCGCCGACCACGAGGCCGTCGTGCATCTCGCGGCCCGCAGCGGCGGCGACGGCCGCCACGCCCTCACCGGCATCGAGGTGGCGGTGGCGCTGGCCCGCCGCCGGGCCGGGAGCCGATCCGGTACGGCTCCGCCGGGCCCGGTCCATGTGACGCTGGCCGACGCGGAGGCGGCCGCCGACGCCAAGGCGGTGCGCTACGGACGCGACGGCCACTACGACGTGATCAGCGCGTTCATCAAGAGCATCCGGGGCTCCGACGCCGACGCCGGGCTGTACTGGCTGGCCCGGATGCTGGAGGCGGGCGAGGATCCCCGCTTCATCGCCCGCCGGCTGGTGATCCTGGCCTCCGAGGACGTCGGGATGGCCGACGACGCCGCCCTGCTGGTGGCCGACGCCGCGGCTCGGGCGGTGGAGTACGTGGGCCTGCCCGAGGCCCGGCTCAACCTGGCCCACGCGGTGGTGCGCCTGGCTGCCGCCCCGAAGTCCAACCGGGTGACGGTGGCCCTGGGCAGAGCCGCGGCCGACGCCCGGGCGGCGGGGGCGGGCGAGGTGCCCATGCATCTGCGCGACGCCCACTACCAAGGCGCCGGGTCCCTCGGCCACGGCGAGGGCTACCGCTGCCCCCACGACGAACCGGACGGCTGGATCCCTCAGCAGCACCGCCCGGCCGAGGTGGCCGGCAACGTCTACTACGAGCCCTCCGGCCGCGGCGCCGAGGCCACCCTCACCGAGAACTGGCCCGGTCCGTCGGGCCCGATGCCACCGACGACGCGCACGCCGGGCTGATCAGCGTTCTCAGCACATCTGACATGACGGCTTGTGCCTGTCGAGTAGCCCCGGGCCGGCTGCGAGCCGCAGCGAACCGGGTCACAGAGGACGCCATGACGGCTTGTGCCTGTCGAGTAGCCCCGGGCCGGTGCCGCCGGTGTGGGTGCCGCTCCGTCGGCGGCGACATCATGTAGACGACATCATGTAGGGGCGCGGTGCGCCGCCGCGAGACCACCGCCAACAGCGCACCAGTGACAGAGATCCCGACACGTTGCAAGATTGCATGATGCTCTGCGCGATTGCATAATACCTTGCACGAGTGCGGGTTCTTATGCAAGAACGCGGGCATCGGCTATGCTGTCGGATGTGGCCGAATCAATGCTCGGGCCTGAAGTTGCCCATAACCCGTTCTCGCCCGGCTTCGGCCAGCCACCGACCCGTCTGGTCGGTCGGGAGGACATCTTGGGGCCGCTCGGTGCTGGGTTGCGTGCCGGCCCGCAGGACGAGGCGTATACCTCGGTGTTGGTTGGGCCTCGCGGCTCGGGCAAGACGGCGCTCCTCACGGAGATCGGCGAGCGCGCTGCGGAGGACGGGTGGATCGTGCTGCCCGTGGACGCGAGCACCTCTGACCTACACGGGCGCATACGCCAAGCGGCGGCGTACGCCCGCGCCACCCATGAGGGCGCCGAGGCTGCTGCACCCGGAGCGAAGGCATCGAATGCCGTGACCGGCTTCCGCCTCGGTCCATTGGGGGCGCAATGGCAGGGCACTCAAGAAGCCGTCGAGGAGTGGAACACGCGCTATGTGCTCACCGCTCTGGCCGAGCACGCACGGAGCGCCGGCACATCGGTTCTACTCTCGATCGACGAATTGCAGGGCGGCGACCGGGAGGAGCTGCGCCGCCTAGTATCGGACATTCAGCACGTCACGACCCGGGAGCAACGACCGCTCGCCTTTGTCGGCAGCGCCCTCCCCGAAGTGCATTACACGCTATTCCGAGATCCGAAACTCAGCTTCTTCCGCCGATGTGCCGACTTTTCGCTGCGGCCTCTCAACGGTGCTGATGCAGCCATCGGATTGCGTCGCACCGCTCTTGCAGCCGGTGGCGACTTTGAGCCTGCTGCCCTAGAAGCAGCTGTAGAAGCCTGTGGACCGCTTCCCTACAAGATGCAGTTGATAGGCCACCACGCTTGGGCCATGTCGGGTGCTCCTGAACGGGCCGTTGACCTGCTCGCTGTCGGTTCTGCGCTGGAAGTCGCTGAGTCGCGGTTCTCGGAGCGCGTAGTGCTGCCGGCATGGAACGGATTGCCGGAGCGGTGCCGGAAATACCTCGCCGCGCTGTCCGCGCTCGGCGGCATCGCGGACCGCCCCGCATTGGGCAGCCACTTCGGCAGTGGCATCCAAGGACTCAGCGACGCTGAGCAGCGCCTCAAGCTGGAGGGACACATCGAGGAGGCGGGCGAGATGCTGCGCCTCACGGCAGCAATGCCAGCAGAGGCAGTGGACCGCTATTCCACGGGAGATGCGCTCTACGGGGCGCATCTGTCCTCCGATGGAGCCCTTGCGCCGCTCGTCAGGGCGCGGTGCAACGAGTACATGCCCTTGGCGCGCGCTCTCTGCCAACTGCCGCGCGGCCACAATGGTGCTCACCGCTCAGGACGGCCGCGACGATGATCTCCCAAGCGGCAGCGCTCACTCGTCGACAGTCCAAAGCGCGAGGTCAGAGACTTGGTAGGTCGCTCAACCAAACCCGCGGCACGCCACGAGCCGGTATCTTGACTGGGTGACCGCTGTCGACCTGGCCGCCGTGATCGTCGCCGTCGTCTGCCTGGCGACGGTGGTCGTCCTGACTGTGGCCGTGGTGTCGCTGGTGCGGACCCTGCGCGAACTGCGCGCCGTGGTCGACGATCTGCGGGACTCGGCTCTGCCCATGGTCGACGATCTCCGCACCACCGTCACCAAGGCCGATGCCGAGTTGCACCGCGTGGACCGGGTGATCGGGCGGGCCGAGCGCATCGCGGCCACCGCCGACCATGCCAGCCGCCTGACCTACCGGGCTTTCGCGCCGCCGCTGATCAAGGGCCTGTCGCTGGTCTCCGGCGCGGGCCAGGCCGGCCGGCGACTGCGTGAGCGCCGCCGCCACCGCCGGGCGCTCGACCTGGCCGGGTCCGGCGGCTCTGCCGCCGCCGGGGTCGTCTCGACCGAGGTGGAGCCCGCCGCTGAGCGTCGCCGGGCGGCACACGGGCCCGGCCTTCCCGATCCAGGCGGCCGGACCCGGACACGGGGGCGCCGGCGATGAGGCGGATGTGGTGGCTCGGCGCAGGCTATGTGGCCGGACTGGGCACGGCGGCCTGGCTGCGCAGCAAGGCCCGGGAGGCCGCCGAGCGCTACGCGCCTGCCAACGTTCGCAGCGCGGTGGCCGACCGGTCACGGCAAGCCGCCCAGCGGGCCCAGCAGAGCGCGTCCGCCGGTGCCAGGAACCTGGGCCTCCAGGCCCGGCGCATCGCCGACGATCTGCGCCACGCGGTCGCCGAGGGGCGCGAGGCGATGCACCGGACGGAGTCCGAGCTCGCCGGCGAGGGCCTGTCCGGCGAGGGCCTGTCCGGTGACGACCTGTCCGGTGAGGGCCGCTCATCGGCGGGAGCGGACCGGCCATGAGGTCGATGACAGCGGCCGAGGTCCGCCAAGCCTTCGTCGACTTCTTCGTCGAGCGGGGCCACACCCACCACCCGTCGGCCAGCCTGATCCCCCACGACCCCACGCTGCTGTTCACGGTGGCCGGGATGGTGCCGTTCAAGACGTACTTCACCGGCGAGCAGCAGCCGCCCTTCCCGCGGGCCGTCACCGTGCAGAAGTGCGTGCGGGCCGGCGGCAAGCACAACGACCTCGACGAGATCGGGCGCACCTCGCGCCACCTGACCTTCTTCGAGATGCTGGGCAACTTCAGCTTCGGCGACTACTTCAAGTCCGACGCCTGCGCCTGGGCCTGGGAGCTCGTGACCGGGGTGTTCGGCCTCGACCCCGAGCGGCTGTGGGTGACGGTGCACCTCAGCGACGACGAGGCCGAGGCCGTCTGGCGGGACGAGGTCGGCGTGCCCGCCGAGCGGATCCAGCGCCTGGGCGAGGACAACTACTGGCGAATGGCCGATGTGGGCCCCTGCGGGCCGTGCTCGGAGATCTTCTGGGACAAGGGCCCCGAGTACGGTCCCGGCGGCGGCCCGGCCCACGGCGGCGAGGAGCGCTACATCGAGGTCTGGAACCTGGTGTTCATGCAGTTCGAGAGCACTCCCGACGGCGCCGAGATCCCGCTGCCCGAGCCCTCGATCGACACCGGCCTGGGCCTGGAGCGCACCGTGGCCGTGCTCCAAGGGGTCGATTCGGTGTGGGAGACAGACGAGTTCGTCGTCCTGCTCGACGCGGCCCAGCGCCTCTCCGGCGCCGAACTGGGCACCTCCGAGGCCCGCGACGTGTCGCTGCGGATCCTCGCCGACCATGCCCGTTCCACGTCGCTGCTGGTAAGCGACGGCGTGTTCCCCTCCAACGAGGACCGGGGCTATGTGCTGCGGCGCATCATCCGCCGAGCCGTGCGCCACGCCTACCTGCTGGGGGTGGAGGAGCCGGTCATGGGGGGGATGGTCGACGCGGTGGTGGAGGTGATGGCCGAGGCCTACCCGGACCTGGTCCGCAACCACAGCTACGTGCGCGACGTGATCGACCGCGAGGAGCAGCGCTTCCGCCAGACGCTGCGCACCGGGCAGTCCATCCTCGACGGTCGCCTGGACGCCCTCGCCCCCGGCCGGCCGATCGACGGCGAGGTCGCGTTCCTGCTGCACGACACCTACGGCTTCCCCCTCGAGGTCACGGTCGAGATCGCGGCCGAGAGGGGCGTCGAGGTCGACACCGAGGGCTTCGCTGCCGCGATGTCGCAGCAGCAGGAGCGGGCCCGCAGCGCCCGCTCGGTGGCCGCCGCCGCCGACGCAGCCCCGTTCGTGGCTCTCGTCTCGGCCGCCGGCCCCACCGAGTTCACCGGCCGGGCCGAGCTGACGTCGGTCGGCCGGGTGCTGTACGCCGCCGGCGGCCGGGTCGTTCTGGACCGCACGCCGTTCTACGCCGAGAGCGGCGGGCAGATCGGAGACACCGGGGAGATCTCCTGCGAGGCGACCGGTGCCCGGGTGCGGGTCGTCGACACCGTCTACGGAGTGCCCGACCTGCACGTCCATGCCGTCGAGCCCGTCGACGGCGAGCTGCGGGTCGGGGACGAGGTCGCCGCCATGGTGGATGCGGAGCGCCGGGCCGGCATCCGGCGCAACCACACCGCTACCCACATCCTGCACTGGGCGCTTAGGGAGGTGCTCGGCGACCACGTGAAGCAGCAGGGATCCTGGGTCGGTCCCGACCGTCTCCGCTTCGACTTCAGCCACTACGAGGCCCTCACGGCCGAGCAGGTCACGGACGTGGAGGACCTGGTCAACTCAGAGGTGCTCGGCAACGAGTCGTGCCGCCACTACGAGACCACCTTCGACCACGCCCGGCAGGTCGGCGCGATCGCCTTCTTCGGGGAGAAGTACGGCGAGTTGGTGCGGGTGCTGGAGGCCGGACGCCATTCGGTGGAGTTGTGCGGCGGCACCCATGTGCGGGCACTGGGCGACATCGGGGCGTTCCACATCACCTCGGAGGCGTCGATCGGCGCCAACATGCGCCGGTTGGAGGCTGTCACCGGCCACGACACGCTCGCCCTGCTGCGCAGCCGGCAGTCGCTCATCGACGATGTGGCCCGGTCGCTGGGCGTGCCCGCGGCCGAGCTGGCCGACGGCGTGGCCAAGCGCCAGGGCGAGACCAAGGCTCTGCGGGCCGAGGTGGCCGAGTTGCGGCGCCGGGTGGCGCTGGGCCGGGCGCCGGAGCTGGCGGCCGCGGCCGTGGACGGCGTGGTCGTGGCTCGCGTCGATGACGTGGGTCGGGACGGCCTGCGCGACCTGGCGGTGTCGATACGCGACATCGACGGGGTGAAGGCAGTGGTTCTCGGCGCCGCGCTCGACTCCGGGGGAGCGGCCCTGGCCGCGGCCGCCTCCGAGGCCGGCGGGTTCCACGCCGGCGATCTCATCGGCGGGGCCAAGAAGACGATCGGCGGCGGCGGACGGTCCGCGGCCGATCTGTGCGTCGCCGGGGGCCGCGACGCCGACCGTCTCGACGAGGCCCTCGACCTGGCCCGCACCGCCGCCGGAATCGCCGGAACCGCCTGAAGCGCGGGCCCTGGGGCTCGATCTGGGCGAGCGCCGGGCGCCGGTGCGGCGGTGTGCGTGAGACGTGCAATGAGCTGACGTTAGGCGAGATACCCGACGCCGAGGATATACCCGACGCCGAGTTTGACGACGCCGAGTTCGACTTTGAGGCCTGCATACCCGGCGGCGAGTTCGACCTCTGGGAGATGGGCGTGACCACAGCGGCGCCGTGGTCTCGTCCGAACCCCGCCGAAGGCGACCGCGGAGCGCGCGGTCAACTGACACGCATGCCGGCGGTAGCCTCGGGGGTCGTGGTCCAGCCGTTGCTCCGCGCCCCAGCGGGCCCCCGCGCAGGCGCTGGGGTGCAGGCCTGACGTGCGGGCCCTGGGGCTCGATCTGGGCGAGCGCAGAGTCGGCGTGGCGGTGTGCGATTCGGCCGGGACGGTGGCGACTCCGGTCGAGACGCTCGTTCGCAGCGGGGACCCCGAACGCGACCTGCGGGCCGTCGCCGATCAGGTGCATCAGTGGGAGGCCGAGATCGTGGTGGTAGGGCTGCCGGTCTCCCTCGACGGCTCCGAGGGGCCGGCCGCTCGAACCGCCCGCGCCGAGACAGACCGGCTCGAGAGGCTCCTGGAGGTGCCGGTCGTTTCCTACGATGAGCGGCTGACCACCGTCATCGCGGAACGGAGCCTCATGGAGCAGCGGATGAAGGGACCGCAGAGGCGCGGCGTCGTCGACCAGGTGGCGGCCGCGGTGGTGCTGCAGTCCTGGCTCGACGCAGGCATGCCCCGTGGCTGACCGTGGATGATTGTGGCTGACCGTGGCTGAGCAAAGCGGTCGCCGCCGTCCGTCGAGGCTGTCCGACTTCATCATCGGCCGCCCCGACGCAGCTGTCAGGCCGGCCGCCCAGTCGCCTCGTTCACCGGGAGCGCCTCCCAGCCAGGCCCGTGCCCGCGCCCATCCGGCCGCACCTGCCGGCGGGGGCGGTCGGGGTGCTGCGGCGGTGTCTGGTTCCGGCGGGGGCGGTCGGGGTGCTGCGGCGGCACGTCCGCGTGCCGTCCGGGCCGAGAAGCCCCCCAGGCGCCGCCGCGACCGCCGCGCCCGGCGGACCGTGGCTCGGGTCGAGCGGGCCCACCAGCGGGCAGCGCGCAAGGCCGCCCGCCGCGACAAGCGGCGCGCGGCTGCTGCCCAGAGCCGCTGGTCGACGGTCGACCAGGGCTCGATGATGGTGGTGGAGGAGGAACTCGACGACGACTTCATCGTCGATCCGGTCTACGACGCCGACGACCGCAACTGGGTCCGCTACCGGCCGTTCTGGGGCGGGTTCATGCGCCTGGTGGTGCTCGGGGTGGTCGTCGCGGCTGCCGTGCTGTGGGTGCGGGGCCGCGTCTACGGGTGGGTCGACGCCCAGATCACGCCGGAGGGGCTTCCGGGCGACGCGGTCGAGCTGACCATCCCCCAGGGTGCGTCGGTGAACGAGATCGCCGGCGAGCTCCAGAGCGCGGGCGTGATCTCCAACGCAACCGTCTTCCGCTACTGGCTGCGCTGCGACGGCGACCTGACCATCTCCGGGTTCCTGGGATGCGGCACGGTCGTGGCCGTCGAGGCGGGCGACTACATCCTCTATGAGAACATGGACTTCGAGTCGGTGCGCACCGTGTTCGACGCCGGGCCGCTGCCCGAGGTGTTCGAGATCGTGCGCATCCCCGAAGGGCTGCGCTGGAGCGAGATGGCAGTGCGCCTGACCGAGGAGAATCCCGCCTTCGATCGGGACGAACTGGAGGCGGCCTACGTCTCGCTGGTTCCCGAAGCGTCCTACCTTCCCGACGACGCACCCGTCAGGAGCCTCGAAGGCATGCTCTTCCCGGCCACCTACGACGTCAGCGCCGACGACCTCGGCGACGAGCACGGGTTCCTGCTGCGCCTCTCCGACGAGTTCGACCGCCGCTTCGCACGCCTGCTGCAGGAACCCGGACTCCACCCCGACATCGTCGAGCTGGGTCTGGCGCCCTACGACGTGGCCATCGTGGCCAGCCTCATCGAGGAGGAGGCCCAGGTGTCCGAGGACCGGGCCAAGATCGCCCGGGTGGTCTACAACCGGCTGGCCGAGGGCTGGCGCCTCGACATCGACGCCACCGCCTGCTACGCCGCGGCCAAGTCGTGTGCCGACCTCACCTCCGCCGACATCCGCCGGGAATCGCCCTGGAACACCCGGGCGGTGACCGGACTGCCGCCCACGCCGATATCGGCGCCGGGGGAGGCGTCGCTGGAGGCCGCGTTGCAGCCCGCCGACGGGGACTGGATGTTCTACGTCCGCACCGACGAAGGCGGGGTGCGCGGCGCCCACCGCTTCGCGGCGACCTACGAGGAGCACCTGGAGAACGTGCAAGTCTGCCGCGAGCTCGGGTACTGCTGATGGCCGGGCCGTCGGTCGTGTCGCCGCGCGGGATGGGGTGCGGGCTGCTGCTGCGGGTCGGGAGCGCCGGATCGGTCGTGTC
>JAPPLH010000123.1:4495-10109 GCA_028819505.1 Acidimicrobiaceae bacterium | reverse complement strand
GATGTGTCGGGCGAGGCGCCGGCCGAGGAGCCGTCGGTGGCCCGGGTGGGTTGGCGCTGCGCGGCCCGGACCGGACGGCTCGAGATGTTCGCCAGCACCGGCCGGCAGCCCGCACTGCTCCCCAACGGCGAGGCAGTCGTGCTGCTGCGGCTGAGCTGGCAGGACGAGCCCGTGGCGCCGTCGTGGGAGATTCTGGACGAACGCGACGAGGATGGGACTCTCGTAGGCAAGTTCATCGTGTACAAGGGGCTGTGGCAACCCGACCCGGAGCTCGACCACGACCGGGCGGGACTTCCGGTCTCTGAGACGGACCACCCCCTGACCGGCATCCAGGGCGACGCCGAGAAGCTGCTGCCCGAGGACGAAGAGACGACCGATCCCTCCCGCTTCGACCAGCGGGCGGAGCACGCGCAGCACGCTCCCCATCTGGTCCACGCCCCGCAGGACACCGCCGGCGACGCACTGGAATGGCTGCGGCGGACGGACGCAGAGGACGCCGCCATGCACGTCAGCATCGGCAGCGTGCAAGTGACTTTCGACGTCTCGGGCTGGGAGGACCAAATCGCTGCGCTGGAACGGTGCGAATACTCACGGTACTGGATCGGCGGGTCAGCTGCGCCTCGCGCAGCTGGCCCAGAGGCCGGCGCGGCCGAGGCGTCCGTCGGCGCCTGAGCCCCGCCCCGGGGCCTGCCGCGGCGCCCGACGGCCGGCGCCGCCGTCTCAGGCGAGGCTGGTCCGGAGCACCTCGAGGTCGGCCTGCCAGCAGCCCGTCAGGTGGGTGGGCACGAAGCCCATCTCGCTGTTGATGGCCAGCATGTGGGCGTTGCTGGCGGCGTTGCCGGTCTGGAGAGCGGTCACTTCGGGTTCGGTCCGGCGGAGCCTCTGCCACATGGCTGCCTTCATCCAGCGCCCGATGCCCCGGCCCCGGTGGGCGGGCATCACCACGGTGGACCACTGCCACGAGGCCGCGGGCCGGTGGCGGTTGACGAAGACGTCGGTGGCGCCGGCCGCCTCGCCGTCGGCGGTGACGGCCAGCACGCCGTGGTACTCCAGCCCGCGGGCTGCCCGGGCCTCGATCTCGGCTCGCGCCATGGCCGCGTCGACGACGGTGTCGGCGATCTCCAGGTCGTCGGTGGGTGCGTCGTTCATGGCGTTGGCGGTGGCCACCAGCGCGTCGATCCGGTCCTCGGGGCAGTGGCGGGCCCAGTGCACCAGTTCCAGGTCGGCCGGGCCGGCCGCGATCCACTGCGCCATGAGCTCGGGGTCCACCGCGGCCAGGTCGAGCCTCGACTCCTGCTCGGTGTAGCGCAGTTCCGCTCCCAGGCCGGTCCAGAAGGCGTCGGCGGCCGGGGTGTGGTCGCCCCACGCGATGATCGAAGTCCGCCCGTCGGCCCGGGCCAGCCGCAGTAGCTCGGCCAGCACCGCGGCTGCGGTGCGGTCGTCGCTGGGGGTGATCTCCACCCCGGCCACGGCGGCGTTGGCTGCGTCCGTGTTGAGCTCCACATGCCCGATGGCGGCCGCGGTGTTGCTGTCTGTGAAGGCAACCACCCGCTGGTGGCGGCAGTGGTCGGTGGCGTCGTCGTCGAAGGTGGCCCGCAACTCGGCGGCGGGCGTGACCGGCAGCCCGGGGTCGCGCTCGCGGTCGATCCGCTGCTGTAGCTCCAGCGCCGCGGCGAAGCCGTCCGGGTCCAGTTGCCTAGCATCGACGATCCGCACGGCAGAAGGGTAGGAGGCCGAGCGGTCAACACCCCCGAGCCCGTGCGCTGGCCTTAGGGGCTGCGCGGATAGGTGACAGTCCGTCGCGCCGCGGCGGTGTCATTCCCGCTCTTGTTCGCTGCGCTCACGGGCCGCTCGGGCCACGGCCTCGCTCTTGAAGGCTGTTCGCGCCCGCCTATTCGCTCGGCCTCTTAGCCTTGTGGTGTGGAATCCGACTCCGGCGGGCACGACGACGGGCTGGATCCGGCGGGACTAGCGCTCTCGGAGCCCGAGAAGCGCGTCCTGGCCGCGCTGTCGCGGCGCCCGCTAGGCCTCTATCCGGCTGCGTCGGTCGCGGTGGCCGCCGGGGTGGGCCGCGGGGAGGCGCTGCCGTGCCTGGAGAGGCTCGTCGAGTTGGGCCTGATCACCGGCGACCCCGAGTTGGTGCTGGCCCGGCCGGTGCGGCGCGAGGTTGTCTGGCGTCTCGACGTGGCGGCCGCTTGGTCGCAGGTGCCCGACGTGCTGCGCTTCACGGAGCTTCCCGACCTGTCGCCCGCGCCGATGCCCGACCGCCTCCCGGAGCGCTTCGCTCACCTGTTCTGGTGGGGCGACACGTCGTTGTACAAGCTGCCCCGCCACGCCGACTTCGTCGCGGAGCGCATCCTCGCGTCCTCGGACGTCACGTCGTGGGGGTGGGCGCTCTCGACGCTGCCCTGCGATTCGCTGGAGTTCGTCGAGGGGCATCCCCACATCCCTGACGACAGGCGGCAACTCGTCCGCACCGCACTAGCGAAGCGCCGTGCGTCGTCTCTCTGACTATCGCGACCTGCTGCCGGAGGGAACGCTCAACGCCTGGCTGGCTGTCACGGCCGCTCTCCCGGAAGGCGGCGCGCTGATGGGCGGCACGGGCCTGGCGATCTGGCTGCGCCACCGTCGCAGCGAAGACCTCGACATCTTCTTTCCCGCTCGCTTCGACATCGATGCGGTTCTCTCCGGATTGTCGGCTGCCGGAGAGTTCCTCGTGACCGATGCCTCCGAGCGGCTGATCCGCGGAGTGTTCAACGACGTGAACGTGGACATCGTCGCTGACGAGGGCGCGCATCGGCTCGGCCCGGCCATGGAGGTCGACGGGCTTCACGTCGCCTCGCTTCAGGACATCGCGGCAGGCAAGTTCAAGGCGATCACCGGCCGGAAGCAGTTGCGCGACTTCATCGATGTGATGTTCATCGAGACGGGTGGCGGAATCAGCATCGAACAGGCTGTCATGCTGCACTTCCGCCGGTACGGCATCGACCTGAGCTACGCCCAGGTCGGCGGCGTTCTCCGGCATCTTGTGGACTTCGGTCCGGTCAAGAGCGACGCCGCCATGGAGGAGATCTTCGGCCCGGACATCAGAGAGCGGGTAGTGGACTACTTCGCCGCGAGGCAGCTGGAGGTCGCAGCCGCCTTCCAGCAGCTGCTGGCCGAGGACTAGCGTTCGGCCAGACCGCTTTCGGGGCCGGCCCGCCGGCGGCCTCAGGCACTGTCGTCCGGGGCGGGTTCGAGGCGGAGGGAGGCGGAGTTCATGCAGTAGCGCTCGCCGGTGGGTTGGGGGCCGTCGGGGAATCTGTGGCCCAGGTGGGCGCCGCAGTTGGCGCACACGGCCTCCTCGCGGACCATGCCGAAGCTGCGGTCGGTGTGGATCTCGACCGCGGCGGGGTCGACCGCCTCCCAGAAGCTGGGCCAGCCGGTGCCGGACTCGTACTTGGTGTCGCTGGAGAACAGCGGCGCGTCGCACACGATGCAGTGGTAGGTGCCGTCGTCGTGGCAGTTCCAGTACTCGCCGGTGAACGCCCGCTCGGTGCCGGCCTGCTGGGTTACCTGGTACTGCGCCGGCGTGAGGCGGTCCCGCAGCTCGGCGTCGTCGATCCTCTGGCGGGCGGGGGAGGCTTGCGAGGTCATGGTGGATGCCTTTCTGTGGTCCTGATCTGCATGCGACTGTGTTCGGCGCCTGTTTCCGAAGATTCGCGGGAGCATCGTGTTGCCTTTCTCCTCGACGGCTCTACGGTAGGCAGCGCACACGGGCTTCGTATGGTTCCCGGCCGGCGAATCGGATTCCGAGGTGCCTCGATGCGAGCGCTGCCGGCCCGCTCCGTCCCCCGCTCGCGGGTGCTTGACATGAACACATGTTCGCAACTACATTGTTGTAAGCTGTGCGAGGAACGACGGCGCTCGGCGAACCTTCGCCGGGCCTGTCACACCCCCCGCGTAGGTTCGTCAAGCATCCCCGACTCGCCGAGAGGCCACCAGACATCCACCCGCCCCAAGTGGGCACAAGACACAGGAGAAGGACGTGGACGATCGACACAAGGCACTCGACATGGCCATGAGCCAGATCGACAAGCAGTTCGGCCAGGGCTCGGTCATGAAGATGGGCGAGAAGGCCGCCATGAACATCGAGGCGATCCCGACGGGGGCGCTGTCGCTGGACCTGGCCCTCGGCATCGGGGGCCTGCCCCGGGGCCGGGTCACCGAGATATACGGCCCGGAGTCCTCGGGCAAGACCACCCTGGCCACCCATGTGGTGGCCGAGGCCCAGCGCAACGGCGGCATCTGCGCCTACGTCGACGCTGAGCACGCCATGGACCCGATCTACGCCAAGGCCATCGGCGTGGACATCGACGAGCTGCTCATATCGCAGCCCGACACCGGCGAGCAGGCCCTGGAGATCACCGACATGCTGATCCGCTCCGGGGCGCTCGACGTGGTGGTGATCGATTCGGTGGCCGCGCTCACCCCGAGGGCCGAGCTCGAGGGCGACATGGGCGACACCCACGTCGGCCTGCAGGCCCGGCTCATGTCGCAGGCCCTGCGCAAGCTCACCTCCAACCTCAACAAGTCCAACACCATCTGCATCTTCATCAACCAGCTGCGCGAGAAGATCGGGGTGATGTTCGGGTCGCCGGAGACCACCCCCGGCGGCCGGGCACTGAAGTTCTACTCGTCGGTGCGGCTCGACATCCGCCGGATCGAGTCGATCAAGAACGGCATGGAGGTGGTGGGCAACCGCACCCGGGTCAAGGTTGTGAAGAACAAGTGCGCCCCGCCGTTCAAGCAGGCCGAGTTCGACATCATGTACGGCCAGGGCATCTCCCGTGAGGGCTCGGTGCTGGACCTGGCCGTCACCGAGTCGATCGTGAAGAAGTCCGGCGCCTGGTACACCTACGACGGCGAGCAGCTCGGCCAGGGCCGCGAGAACGCCAAGGCGTTCCTGCAGGACAACCCCGAGACGATGGTCGAGATCTCCGACCTGGTCTGGAAGGCCGTAATGCCCGAACCCGAGTGGGATCAGACCGCCACATCAGAGCCCCCAGCCACCGCCGCCGCCTGACGGTTCTTACGGGATACGTGGGGTCGGCGCCGATACGGATCGGTACGGCTGTCTCGGCGTCGCCGTCATCGAAGACGGCGACGATCCCCGCTAGACGTTCGTTCGGGCTGAGCGCAACTGCGCCTTGCGGTCGGCGGCCTCGGCCTGAGAGACCCGCAGAGACTCCATCAGCTCGCCGTCGGCAAGAATGTGCCGGGTCTCCTCATCCGGGTCGAAGTCTTCGTACCCTTCGGGCTCAGGCACGGCCATCGGTTCAGCCTAGGTTCGGATCTTCAAGGTGGGGATAGCGACGGGCGGCACCGGCCGGTGACGCAGGGGACGGCTCTCGATAAGGCTCCACGAGGAATCGCCGACCTCGGGCTGGTAGGCATCGAGTGAACCATAGTTGCGTTGAAGGCCCTGTTAGCTTCGGCGCTGCGCCATTCACGGGTCAACAGGGTCGGGGCCGATGCGGATCGGCACGGCGGTCTCAGCCTCGCCGTCATCGAAGACAGCCACGATCTGCAGACGGGCTCCGAGCCCGTGCATGTAGCTGCGAAGCGTCGACAC
>JAPPLH010000123.1:0-4395 GCA_028819505.1 Acidimicrobiaceae bacterium | reverse complement strand
CCACGATCTGCAGACGGGCTCCGAGCCCGTGCATGTAGCTGCGAAGCGTCGACACGCTTCAGAGCCGAGGGCGTAGCCTGGGGGTGTGGGGCGGACCTATGCCATCCGCACCTTCGGGTGCCAGATGAACGAGCACGACTCCGAGAGGATCGCGGGCCTGCTCGAGGACGACGGGTACGAGCGCGCCTCCGTGCTGGAGGACGCCGACGTGATGGTGCTCAACACCTGCTGCATCCGGGAGAACGCCGACAACAAGCTGTACGGCGCCCTGGGCCGGCTCAAGGCTGTGAAGGCGAAGCGGCCCGACGCGCTGATCGCGGTGGCCGGCTGCCTGGCCCAGAAGGACCGGGAGCTGGTCCGGGAGCGGGCCGGCCACGTCGACGTGGTGTTCGGCACCCACAACGTGCACCGGGCCGCCGATCTCGTTGACCATGCCCGGCGGCATGGTCCGGTGGTGGAGATCCTCGCCGAGACGGTCCGAGAGGACGCCGAGGCGTTCCCGTCGGTGCTGCCGGTGCGCCGGGAGGCCGAGCACTCCGCCTGGGTGACCATCCAGATCGGGTGCGACAACAGCTGCACTTTCTGCATTGTGCCGGCCGTGCGCGGTCCTGAGATCAGCCGGCCCTTCGGGGAGCTGGTCGACGAGGTGCGGGACCTGGCTGCGGGCGGTGTCAGCGAGGTCACCCTGCTCGGCCAGAACGTCAACAGCTACGGCCGAGACCTGGCCCTCTTGCGCCGGGGAAGCGCCAAAGGAAACGGCAGCGACCCGGTAGCGGCCAGCAATGGCAGCGTGACGACCACCAGCAGTGGCAACGGGCAGGCCCCGGCCGGCGACGACTCCTGGTGGTGCGGGTCGCAATGGACCTCTGACCGTCGGGCCCGGCCGCTGTTCGCCGACCTGCTCCGGGCAGTGGGGGCCGTCGACGGCATCCGGCGGGTGCGATTCACCAGTCCCCATCCCAAGGACCTGCGGCCCGAGACCATCGCGGCCATGGCCGAGGTACCGGCCGTGTGCGAGCACCTGCACCTGCCGCTGCAGTCGGGCAGCGACACCGTGCTGCGGGCCATGCGCCGGGGCTACACCGCTGAGCGCTACCTTGAACGGCTGCGAGCGGCCCGGGCCGCGGTCGACGACCTGGCCGTCTCCACCGACATCATCGTCGGGTTCCCCGGCGAGACTGAAGAGGACTTCACCCAGACCCTGGAGGTGGCGGCCGAGGCACGCTACGACAGCGCCTTCACGTTCATCTTCTCGCCCCGGCCCGGCACCGCGGCGGCGGAGATGGGCGACCGGTTCGTGCCCCACGACGTGTCCGTGGACCGCTACGAGCGCCTGCGGCTGGTGATCGAGCGCTCCAGCCGCCTCGCCAACGAGGCCCGCGTCGGCAGGGTCGAGGAGGTCGTGGTGGAGGGTCCCAGCCGGAAGGATCCGTCGGTGACCACCGGCCGCACCCGGCGCAACACCCTGGTGCACTTCCCGTCACCGGCCGGCGGAGCGCCGCCGACCGGCACCTACGCGCAAGTCGAGGTCACCGCGGCCGCGGCCAACTTCCTGCAGGGCGCCCTGGTCGACATCGAGGCACTGCAAGTGGCCCCGGCGCAAGCATCGGCGGGCCGTCGCCTCATCCCTGTGGCCGTGGCCGCGACCTAGTGTCCTGAGTCGTAAGTTCAGGCGGCTCGCTCAGACCTCCGTGGAATCTCGGGTTGGTTCTGTGCCCTCAATCCACACAAACCGCACCAAGAAATCTGACGCCAACACCTGCGGCACCGGAATGGGGCTTCGTGATCTGGCGATGCTGGCCGAACGGCCGCTGGTGATCGTCGGTCCCACCGCCTCCGGCAAGTCGGACCTGGCGATGGGCGTGGCCCGCCTGACCGGCGCCGAGATCGTGGCCCTCGACTCGATGCAGGTCTACCGGGGCATGGACATCGGCACGGCCACCCCCACCGCCGCCGAGCAGGCCGAGGTGCCCCACCACTTGATCAGCCTGGTGGACCCCGGCGAGGAGTTCGCGGTGGCCGAGCTCCAGGCGCGGGCCCGGGCGGTGATCGCCGAGGTCCGCGAGCGGGGCGGCGTCGCGGTGCTGGTCGGCGGCACCGGCCTGTACGTGCGAGCGGTGATCGACGATCTCAGGATCCCCGGCCGCTATCCGAAGGTGCGCGTTCAACTGGAGGCCGAGCTCGACACCGAGGCACTGCACCGGCGCCTGGCCGCTCTCGACCCGCTCGCCGCCGGCCGCATGGAGCCAACCAACCGGCGCAGGGTCGTACGGGCCCTCGAAGTCACCCTCGGCAGCGGCGAGCCCTTCTCCTCCTACGGGCCTGGCCTGGGCCACTACCCGGCGGTGCCGTTCGTGCAGGTCGGGCTGCGCTGGCACCGCGACCGCCTCGATGAGCGCATCGCGGCCCGGTACCAGCGCCAGCTTGCTGACGGGTTCCTCGACGAGGTGCGGGCCCTGGGCGAGGCCTCGATCTCCCGCACCGCGTCCCAGGCACTCGGCTACAAGGAACTGCTCGAACATGTGAGGGGGGAGGCGACCCTCGACGAGGCGCTGGAGCTCGCTGTCGTGCGCACCCGCCGGTTCGCCCGCCGCCAGGAGCGATGGTTCCGCCGCGACCCCCGCATCCGCTGGCTCGACGCCCCCACGTCCCCCGCCGACGTGCTATCCGCCTGGCATGGCGCCGCCGCCGCGATGCTTGCAGGAGACTGACGTACCTGTGCGACGGCAACCAGCGCAGCGTGGCCCGCTGGCGGTCCGAGCAGGCATGCCCCCGTAGGCAGGCCGAGGACCGGCTGCTGGAGTTGGGGGCCGTGGTCGACCTCGCCCGCAGGGTGATGCGCGACGATGCCGCCCGCATGTGGATGCGGGCCCCCAACCGAGACCTCGGCTTCGAGAAGCCGCTGAACCTGGTGAAGGAGGGCCAGTACCAGCGCGTTGTGGATCTGCTGCTAGCGCTGGCCGAGGGCGTCACAACCTGAGATGGACGGGTTCGACCCGCAGCACTTGGCCCGCGTAAGCGCTTCGCGGGCCGATCTGACCGGATACCGGAACCAGACCCCCGGCTTCGATCCCCGCAGCGGCGAGGGAGCACGGCGGTTCGGGGGCCGCTTCAATCCGCCGGACAGCTTTCCCGTGCTGTACCTGTGCTCGACGCCCGCCTGTGCCGCAAGCGAGTTGCGTCGACAGGCCGCTCGGCAGGGCATCGAGTTGGACCACGTGCTGCCGCGGGAGGCGCTGCGTTTGTGATGGGCTCCGAGCAGGCGAGAATGCAGGCATGAGCACAGGGCAGCGGCTCCACAAGTTCGACGCGTTGGGAAACGACTTCCTCGTCGCCTTCGTCGATGAGTGGCCCGACGATGCTGAAACAGCCCGCTCGGCGGTGACATGGTGCGACAGGCACGGCGGCATCGGCGGCGCCGACGGGCTGATCTACGCCGTGCTGGATGCGGCTGGCGCCAACTCCGTCGCGATGCGGCTGTGGAACTCCGACGGCTCGGCAGCCGAGGTGTCCGGCAACGGGCTGAGATGCCTCGCCCACGCGGTGGCCCGCAGGCGCCGCGAGGACGAGTTCGACTTGACGGTGCAGACCGACGCAGGCGTCCGGACATGCAGGATCCGGCCGACGGGCGACGACCCTGGCACTGTGGTCGGCGAGGGCCAGATGGGCGAGGTTGCTTCCGGCCCGCTCCCCGACGGCGGCGCGGGCGAGATGCTCAGAGTCCTTGAAGGCGTTCGCGGCGCGGGCGTTGCCAGCCGGTGGGAGACCCGGCGGCTGGGCAACCCGCACGTCGTCATCGAGGTGCCCGACCCCATGGCTGTGCGGATGCACGAGGCTGGACCCGCAGTCGAGGCTCTGTTCAGCGGCGGCATCAACGTCCACTTCGGCGCGGTCGCCGGCGAGGACGAGTTGACGGTGAGCGTCTGGGAGCGCGGCGCCGGCGCCACCGGAGCCTGCGGCACCGGTGCGGTCGCGGCGGCGTCGGTCTTTCACGACTGGGGTTGTGTGGGCGAGCATGTGACGGTGCGGATGCCGGGCGGCGACCTCAGGGTCGACTTGTCCGGTCCGGTCATGTTGGAGGGCCCGTCCCGATATGTCGGATGTGCTGATGCCTGATTCGCGGGTGTCCGGGGCACAGCCACGCGCCGCGCGCCCCACCCGGCCGTTGACAGGGCGGCCCGAGGGCTTGGATGGCTGAGCCGCCGGGGTCGCCTCGCGGCGTCGGCGACTGCGATTCGTATAGGGCCGACTGCGAGCAGACGCCTGCGGCAAGCGCAGCGGCTGCCGACACGCACCGCGGCGGCATAGCGAAGAGCGGCGTCCAAGCGGGTGGGGACGACACGCATCGGGGCGGTATGGCGAGTAGCGGTGTCCAAGCGGGCGGCGCCGATACGC
>JAPPLH010000153.1:3696-10130 GCA_028819505.1 Acidimicrobiaceae bacterium | reverse complement strand
GGATTCTCGGGTTGGTAATGGGTCGTGAGTGCCCAAAACCGGCCCGAGATTTTCTCGCCCGGATTCTCGGGTTGGTAATGGGTCGTGAGTGCCCAAAACCGGCCCGAGATTTTCGCGGTCGCTACGAGTAGCGCACGAAGACGGGGCGGTCGGTGTCGGACCGTTCGGGGTCGAACCCGTAGCCGAGCCCGTCGAAGTCCCGCAGTCCCCGCACCGACTTCACCCGGTTGCGGATGATCCACCCCGCCATCGACCCGCGGGCCCGCTTGGCGAAGAACGAGATCATCCTGGGCTCGGCCTCGCCCCGGCCGTCCAGGAAGGCGGGAGTCACCAGCCGCCCCTCCAGCCGCGCCGCGTCCACCGAGCGGAAGTACTCGTGCGACGCCAGGTTCACCACCACGGCCGGCCCCGGGCTGGCGGCCAGGTCGGCGTTGAGGGCCTCTGTGATGCGCTCGCCCCAGTAGGCGTACAGGTCGCGGCCCCGGTCGGTGGCCAGCTTGGACCCCATCTCCAGCCGGTACGGCTGCATCAGGTCCAGAGGCCGCAGCACCCCGTACAGCCCCGACAGGATGCGCAGCACCTTCTGGGCGTGGGTGTAGTCCCGCTCAGTGAAGGTGGTCGCCGCGTCCATGCCCTGGTACACGTCGCCGGCGAAGGCCAGCAGCGCGGGCCGGGCGTCGGCCGTCGTGAACGGCGCCTGCCAGTCGGCGTAGCGCTCGAAGTTGAGTTCGGCCAACTCGGCCGAGATGCCCATCAGGTTGGCGATCTCGTCGGGCGTCTTCTGGCGCATCGCGTCCACCAGCGGCCCGGCCTCGTCCAGCATCCGGGGCTGGGAGTGCTTGCGGGTGGGCAGCTTGGAACTGTAGTCGAGCGCCTTGGCCGGTGAGACGACGATCAGCACCGGACCGTTATACCCCCACTAGGCCTGCTCCCCGAAATTGATGCGGACTGTGCGCCTCAGAGGGCGGGTTGGCCATCAATTTCGGGCGAAGGCGGCCTCAGGCTGCGGTGGCCTTGTCGGCGGGCTCCCTGTCGGCGGCAGCCGGCTCGCCGGCCTCGGCCTCGGCACGGGGTTCCAGGTCGGGCAGGCAGCGCCGCAGGTTGCGGATGCCCTGGCTGATGCGCTGGCGGTTCTCGATCAGCGCGAACCGCACGTGGCCTTCGCCGCCGGGCCCGAACCCCACGCCGGGCGACACGGCCACGTGGGCCTCCCGCACCAGCTTCGACGCGAACTCGATCGAGTCCAGGTGCCGGTACGGCTCCGGGATCCTGGCCCACACGAACATGGTCCCCTTGGGCGGCTCGACCTCCCAGCCGATGCGGTTGAGGCCCTCGCACAGGGCGTCCCGGCGGCGCTCGTACACCGCGCAGGCCTCCAGCGGGTAGTCGGGCTGCTCCCTCAGGGTGACCGCCGCCGCGATCTGTATCGGCTGGAACGACCCGTAGTCGAGGTAGCTCTTGAGCTTGGCCAGCGCGGCCACCACCTCGGCGTTGCCCAGCATGAACGCCATCCGCCAGCCCGCCATCGAGAACGACTTGGTGCACGAGTAGAACTCCACCGCGCACTCCTTGGCCCCCTCCACCTGCAGGATCGACGGCGGCTTGTACCCGTCGAAGCCCAAATCCGCGTAGGCGTTGTCGTGTACGACCAGCATCTGGCGGTCGCGGGCCCAGTCGACCACCTTCTGCATGAAGTCGAGGTCGACGCATGTGGTGGTGGGGTTGTGCGGGAACGAGATCACCGCCACCCGGGGCTTGGGCCGGCTGTAGTGCCAGGTGAGCTGCATCCGGTGGACGAACTCGTCGCCGTCGGCGAGGGGCACCTCCCGGATCTGGGCGCCGGCGAACAGCGGCCCGTAGATGTGGATCGGGTAGCTGGGGGTGGGCACCAGGCAGGTGTCGCCGGGCTGGAGCAGCACCCACATGAGGTGGCTGAACCCCTCCTTGGCGCCGATGGTGTTGATGACCTCGGTGTCGGGGTCGACCTCTACGCCGAAGCGGCTCCGGTACAGGGCGGCGACGTTGCGCCGCAGCGCGGGCAGGCCCCGGCTGGACGAGTACCGGTGGTTGCGGGGGTTGCGGGCCGCCTCGCACAGCTTGTCGACTGCGACCGGCGGCGACGGCAGGTCGGGGTTGCCGAACCCGAGGTCGATGATGTCGGCGCCGTCGTGGCGGAGCTGGATCTTCAGGTCGTTGATGATCGTGAAGACGTAGGGCGGCAGGCCGTTGATCCGGCGGAAATCCATCGACCGAAGCTAACAGTTCGGCCGTCCGGAACAAGTGACATGTGTCACGCGTCCAGGGATCTCGGCGTGCTCGACAACCGGTTCCGGTTCGCACCCGGCGGCGGTTCCGGTTCGCACCCGGCGGCGGTTCCGGCGGCCCGTCGGCTCGTGCGCGGGCCTACGCTCCAGGCATGGACGGCGCACGGGCTGGGCCTGCACGGGATAGAACCGCACCGTGATCCTGTCGGACCGCTCGATCCGCGAGGCGCTCGCCGCCGGGCGCATCGTGATCGACCCGCTGGACGACGAGGCGGTGCAGCCGTCGTCAGTGGACCTGCGGCTGGGGTCCAGCTTCAGGGTGTTCCGCAACCACACGCTCGGCCACATCGACGTCAAGCAGGACCTGTCGGAGCTGACCACCCTGGTGGAGGCCGGCGACGACGACCCGTTCATCCTCCATCCGGGCGAGCTCGTGCTGGGCGCCACCCTCGAGCGGGTGGCTCTGCCCGACGACCTGGTGGCCCGTCTGGAGGGCAAGTCGTCGCTGGGGCGGCTGGGGCTGCTGATCCACTCGACGGCCGGCTTCGTGGACCCGGGCTTCGACGGCCAGCTCACCCTGGAGCTGTCGAATGTGGCCAACCTGCCGATCACGCTGTACCCCGGGATGCGGGTCGGCCAGATCAGCTTCCAGCGGATGACCACCCCGGCCGACACACCCTACGGCGCCATCGGGCTGGGCTCGAAGTATCACGGCCAGCGGGGCCCGGTCCCGTCCCGCTACTGGGAGAACTTCAAGTAGCGCGGTCCTGCCTCCTCTATCCTCGGGGCTATGCCGAGACCTACGAAGCGCCGAGTGCCGGCCGGCCGTGTGACCGCCAAGGGCACCCGACCCGACAACTACCAGCCCGACAGGCAGACCCACACCGGGTTCGACGAACTGCCGCCGAGCCCCATATGGGTGCCGATCCTGCTGTTCGGCCTGCTGGGACTGGGGGTGGCGACGATCATCGTCAACTATCTGGGCGTGATCTGGGACACCTCCAACGTGGTGCTGCTGGTCGGCCTGGCCTTCATCCTGGCTGGGATCGTCACCGCCACCCAGTACCGCTGACCGGCGCTCTCCCGCTCATCACACAGTTGTAATTATCCCCGGATCCGTCCACAGCCTGTGTATAACTTCGGCTGCGGTCACTCGACGGGTGTCACCAGGTCCATCTCGTCCTGGCAGTGACGGGGCGGCTCGGGGTCCTCGTCGGGGGCGACGGTCATGCGCGCCTCGGCCCCGCAGATCGCGCAGCGGTACTCGATCTTGACCTTGCGAAGGATGCCCGGGTCCGGCGGCTCCGGCAGCGGACGGGCCAGGTTGCGGAGCATGGCCAGGCCCAGTCGCAGTACCCCGTAGGCGATCGCCACCGCGATCAGCACCTTGAAGACGTCGGCCAGGATGGAGCCCACCACGAGGCCGGTCAGCGCCAGCACCAGCAACCCGATGTTGACGGCCCTCTCCGACTTCGCCTTCACGCCAGCCTCCCGCCGCCGACTGCCCCGATGCTACGCCCCAGTCCCGGCCATGCGCCGGGAACCAGACGGCCAGGCGGGCCGCACCGCGGGACCGCAAGGCTCGGGTGGCGGCGACCGGGACGTCGGATGTGCTATGGACGGCGAACCAGCAGTGGGGGGCGCCGCACCGGGCTCGGCTGCCGGAGAGTCGATCAGGACGCCGGTACGGGCCAAGGCCATGATCCGGTTGTCCACCTCCGTCTCAAGCCTGTCGAGCCTCTCCTCGAGCGGCTTGAAGTCGGAGCGCAGCCAGCGGAAGCCCGCGCCGCACGCTGCGACGAGAGCGGCGAGGGCAACTCCCAGCAGCGTGGCGAGGACTCCGGTTTCCATGGGCGTCACAGTAGCAGACCACTATGACACAAACAACTTGAAATACATTCATATTTCAGTGCTCCACAAGATGACGGCCGAGCCGGTGGGGCCTGCGCTGATGGTCAGGAGCAGCCGCTCGCTGGCCGGGACCGCGAGCCCGTCAGTGATGAGGCGCAGCTCCTCGGCTGCCCCGGCGTTGCCGGTGGCCACCGCACCTCCGTCACGGTTGATGCGCTCCGCGTCGATGTCCAGGGACCGGGCCAACAGCATCGTCGTGGCCGCGTCGTGCTCGACGACGGAGATGACGTCGACGGCAGAGAGCTCGACCCCGGCGTCACCCAGCGCCCGACCGACCGCCACGGCCACGTTGCCGACCGGGTCGAACGGGTCGCCCGCGGCCCGGCCCATCCCGGCCACGGTGGCCATCCCGCCCGGCGCCCGACCGACCGCCGCGGCCACGTTGCCGACCGGGTCGAACGGGTCGCAGGCCTGCCCTGTCCCGGCAACTCCGCCTGGCGCCGGGGCCTCGCCAGCCTGCAGCAGCACCGCAGTCACGCAGTCGGCTGGAGGAGCGAACGTGGCCGCGGTCAGCAGTCCGTCGTCGTCGAAGGCGGGGGGCAGGTCGGCCGCGTCCCCCCAGTCGCGCACCACGTCGTCGGCGACCGGGTCACCCCGGTACACGCCCCGCCCTGCGGCGGCGCCCGGCCTGGCCGCCACCGCCACGATGGCTGCCCGCGACCCTGATCCCGCCCCTGCCGCCGATCCCGCCCCTGCCGCCGGTCTCGACCCTGTCGCCGGTCTCGACTCTGATCCCGACCCTGATCCCGGTCCTGCCGCCGACAGCGACCACGCCTCTGCCCGCCGGCGCCGGGACTCCTCGGCCGCGGCGTCGAGCTCGGCCCGGCCGATGCCGGCGGCCTGAGCGGCCCTCTCCGAGAGCCGGGGCGCTGGCAGCAGCCCCCCGACCTCGTCAAACCGCTCAGCCACCCCGCCCCACGGCGCCCCGTAGGCGCGGTTGAGCGCAGCCGCGCCCGGCGGCACCACCGAGCACAGGCCGAGGCCGACCACCAGCACGGTCCGGGCCTGGCCGGCCCGGATGGCGGCCACCGCCGCCTGCGCTGCTGCCGCACCGCTGGTCTCGCCCCGATCGACCACCGAACCGCCGATTGACACCGGCCACCCCGCAGCCAGCACGATCGCCCGGGCCACGTCGGCCCCGGCCGCCCCCACCGGATCGCAGCACCCCACCACCACCTCGTCGAGCACGCCCGCGTCGAGCCCGGCCCGCTCCAGCACCTCCCGGCCCACCACGCCGGCCAGCAGCACCGGGTTCCAGCCGGCCAGCTCTCCGTCCACCGGCCGCACCGCCGTCCGGGCTCCAGCCACCATCGTCACAGCCACCGCCGGGGTCGCACCCACGGCGTCAATGTCTACTCGCCGCCGGTCCCGCCGGCCGCGCACGAGCGACGCACCCCCCACCGGCGGGTGTTCTCGCCGTCCGGTGCTCGCGAGGGCGCCAACCCGGCGCCGGCTGCCGTGGCCGAAGTTGTGCCTGCATCCCGACGACGCTGCCTCGCGAGGGCCTTGTCGAGGGGGACTGGGCCCGGATTGAGACGCGGACCGGCAGTGTGGTCGCCGCCATCTCGGTGAGGGACACAATGGACACCGTGGACACAATGAGGGCAGGCCACCTGCGGGTGCGGGACCTGGCCCACGGTGTGCAGGCTGCGGGCGGACACCATGGGCACAATGAGGGCAGGCCACCTGCGGGTGCCCCACGGCTGGTGGTATCCCGAGCCGCGGGGCGAGGCCGACCTTGCCGACGCGTTCATCAGCAGCGACGCCGTGCTGTGCGACGATGTCGACGAATGGCTCGACCACGAGCATGGCGTTCCCCACTTGCAGGGCGTTCCCCACTTCAAGGGCTTTCCCGGGCGTCTGGTCAGGCTGGACGAGCCCCCCGCCCTGTCCGAGCTGACGCTGAACGGCTGACTTCACGTCTGGCAGCGAGCGCGCTAGCCGGCTGCCGCTCTCTCGTTCAGCCGCAGTTCGAGCGAGTCGAGATCCACCGGCGTGCCGACCTCGCGCACCAGTCCAACCGTGACCCGCTGGCCGGTGTCCCGGTGGTGCCTGCTCACCCCTCTTGAAGCCGTAGTTCTCAGCTGCCTCGCCGCCGACGCCGCCACCGCAATGGTTCCAACTCGGGACCGCGGTGCAGGAGCGGCGCGACCCGGAGTTTTTCAGGAACTCGGCCGGCCTGCCGGAGGTTCCAGGTCGGGACGGCGGTGCAGGAGCGGCGCGACCCGGAGTTTTTCAGGAACTCGGCCGGCCTGCCGG
>JAPPLH010000153.1:0-3596 GCA_028819505.1 Acidimicrobiaceae bacterium | reverse complement strand
GCGGTGCAGGAGCGGCGCGACCCGGAGTTTTTCAGGAACTCGGCCGGCCTGCCGGAGGTTCCAGGTCGGGACGGCGGTGCAGGAGCGGCGCGACGGGGGGCGCCGGCAACCGTGTCTACACTCGCACTGACCATCCGCTGGACGCTGAGACACGCAACTGGGAGGTCATCGTGAGCAAGCGCGCAGCCGACATCGTCATCCGGGTGATGACCGCCGTGATCCTGGTCGCTATGGCGCTGGCGGTGTTGTTCTACGAGCAACTGGTCGGCGACGTGTCCCACGCGACTGCTGCACCGCTCTTCGCCGAGGGCGACTACATCGACATCGACTCGCCCCGAACCGTCGACACCGCCCTGCTGCTCCTGCGGGTCGCGCTCGGGATGATGATCTTCGTCCACGGCTACAACAAGGCGTTCCGGGGCGGGAAGCTCGCCGGCACCGGCCGCTGGTTCCAGTCGATGGGGATGCGCCCCGGCAAGGTCCACGCCGCCCTGGCGGCCGGCACCGAGATGGGCGTGGGCGTGCTGCTCGTCCTCGGCCTCCTCACCCAGCTGGCCGCGGCCGGGCTGATCGCGCTGATGCTGGTGGCCTTCTGGACGGTCCACCGTGACAAGGGCTTCATGATCACCGGCGAGGGCTGGGAGTACGTGGCCCTGATCGCGGTCATGGGCCTCGTCGCCGCCGTCCTCGGCCCGGGCCGCCTGTCGCTGGACTACGAGCTCGAGATCGCCCACCGCCTCGACGGCAAGACCGGCCTGGGGATCGCCCTGCTGCTCGGCGTCGGCGCCGGCGCGGCCCAGCTCCTGCTCTTCTTCCGCCCCCCACCCCCCAAGCCCGCCCCCGCCGCCGGGGATGGCTGACGCTCGACTCTCAAGACTGTTGCTGAGGGTCTCTGGTGGGAGCCCTCAAGAAGCCCGAATTCCGTAGCCACCGCGAGCAGCTGGTCTATTGCTCCGCCCTGTTGATCCTGGTCCTTCTGTTCACCTTCGCAGCCTCCACCCTCGAGTGGACGGCCCTGATGACGGCGGTGTGCGGGCTGGGCGTGCTGATCCTGTGCTTCGCTGGAATCCGGGCCTGGCTCACATGGGGACGCGAGCCCTTCCCGCTGCCGGCCGCTGAACCCGAGCCGGCGGGGAATGGCTGACCTCCCAAGAGCCCAGAGGAGCCTCTGGAAGGAGGCTTTCGCCAAGCCGGAGTTCCGTAGCCGCCGTGAGAAGGTGGGCTACTTCACGTACACGATCGGCGTGGGCCTCCTCATCGTTGCGGTAGCGGTCTTTCAGCCGTTTGACACGTTCCTCGGCGCCCTCCCTAACCTGCTCGTCCTGCTCGGAGTCCCGGTGGTGCAGTACGGGGGCTGGTCGGTCCGGGTGGCTTGGGGCCGCCGACGGTTCCCCCTGCCGTCGCCGGGCGGGTCGCTGGGCCGCTTCATCCGCTAGAGCCTGTTGAGTAATGCCGATTTCGCGCGACATGCAAGCCTCTGACCTAGGGTTTTGTGATCCCGGCATCGCGATCTTGGGACTTGCTCGACACTCTCCTAGAGCCTGGGGCGGGTCCGGGGGCGCACCCACGGGCGGCTGACCCGGCCGGCGGCCAGGTCGGCGCCGGCGTGGCCGAAGACGGCGCCCATCACCAGCAGCCCGCCGGCCACCGTCACCAGCGGCGGCGCCTCGGCCAGCACGATCCACGCCAGCAGGATCGAGAACGGTGTCTCGCTGGACGCCAGCAGCCCGGCCTCCGCGGCCGGGATGAGCCGCACCCCCTCGGTCCACAGCACCAGCGACACCGCGAACACCGCCCCGAAGAACACCAGCAGCGGCATCTGGGCGCGGTCCACTCCGAGCGGGTCGGCCACCACCAGCGCCACCAGGAACAGCAGCACCCCGGCCGAGCCCAGCGCCAGCACCGCGTCGGCCCCCTCGAAGCGACGTATAAGCACGATCAGCAGGGCCAGCGTGATCGCCAGCACCACGGCTCGCAGGTTGCCGTCGAGGTCGCCGGGCCCGAGGTTGCCGGCCACCGTGAGGGTCACCCCCGCCAGTGCGACCACGGCCGCCACCACCGTCGAGCGTCGCAGCCGCTCCCGCAGGATCAGCCACGCCAGCCCGGCGGCCAGGAACGGCACGGTGGCCGAGATCACGGTCACGTTGGCGACCTCGGTCCGCTGGAGCGCGTCGATGTACAGGATCATCGACATGGCGGACAGCCCGGCCAGCAGAAGCCCCTGGGGACCGAGGGTGGCGCTCCAGCGCAGCCCGTCCTGGGAGCCGCCGACGCGGCTTCGCAGCCACACGTACACCAGCACGGCACCGCCGCCGATCCCGCTGCGCCAGCTGGCGATCTGCCAGACATCGGCCTCGATGCTGCGCGAGATGGCGCCGGTGGCCCCGAACCCCAGCCCCGACAGCAGCATCATTACGGCCCCCAGCCGCCTGGACCGCTTGCCGCCAACCCCGCCCCCAATCGCCCCGCCGCCCGGTCCTGCTGTCGTGCCGGTGGGCGTGTCGCCCGGTCCTGCTGTCGTGCCGGTGGGCGTGTCGCCCGGTCCTGCTGTCGTGCCGGTGGGCGTGTCGCCTGGTTCTGTTGTCGTGGCGGTGGGCGTGTCGCCCGGTCCTGCCCCCGTGCCGGTGGGCGTGTCGCCTGGTTCTGGTCCCGTGGCGGAGGGTTCGTCGGATGGGCCTGGTGCCGTGCCGGTGGGTTCTGCGTTTGGGCCTGCTGCCGTGGCGGAGGGTTCGTCGGATGGGCCTGGTGCCGTGCCGGTGGGTTCTGCGTTTGGGCCTGCTGCCGCGGTGGGCGGCGCGTTGGGCCGCTGGTCTGGAGTCTCCCGGGCGTCCGTCAACTAGGGGACCGGCGCGCGGCTAGCCGGCCGCCGCCGTGGCAGGCTCGTAGCCGACCTGGCAGAAGCCGTGGTTGCAGTACCCGTTCGGGTTCCGGGCCAGGTACTGCTGGTGGTACTCCTCGGCGTAGTAGAAGGGCCCGGCGTCGACGATCTCGGTGGTGATCCCGCCGAAGCCCTTGGCCGTGAGCGACGC
The DNA here is from genome assembly GCA_028819505.1 of Acidimicrobiaceae bacterium. GTDB lineage: Bacteria > Actinomycetota > Acidimicrobiia > Acidimicrobiales > Aldehydirespiratoraceae > Aldehydirespirator. The sequence goes on along the minus strand of JAPPLH010000153.1, from coordinate 567 downwards.
CTGGTACCGGTCCCTCGACGCCACCGCAGCCTCCCGCTGGGCTTCGGAGTACACGTAGATCCCGCTGCGGTACTGGGTGCCGACATCGTTGCCCTGGCGCATGCCCTGGGTGGGGTCGTGCATCTCCCAGAACACCTTCAACAGCTGCTCGTACGGTGCCGCCACCGGGTCGTGTACCACCAGCACCACCTCGTTGTGGCCGGTGCGGCCGGTGCATACCTCGTGGTAGGTCGGGTTGGGCGTCACGCCGCCGGAGTAGCCGGCCGCGGTGGTGTACACGCCGGACATCTGCCAGTAGAACCGCTCGGCCCCCCAGAAGCACCCCATCCCGAACACGGCCCGCTCGTACCCGTCCGGGAACGGCGGCTCTATCGGGGTGCCGAGCACCAAGTGGCCGTAGTCCTGCACCGGCATCGGCTCGTCCCGCCCCGGGAGGGCGTCGGCCGTGGTCGGCATCCGTGTCTTGTCGCGTCGCAGCAGCATGCAACGACTGTATCGCCGGCCGCCCCCCGAGGTTTCAGATGCGTCCCAACACCCCCCGGCTCCCTCCCGGATTCTCGGGTTGGT
>JAPPLH010000111.1:4252-10234 GCA_028819505.1 Acidimicrobiaceae bacterium | reverse complement strand
AGTCCACCGGCCCACACGAGGCCATCGACCTCCACCAGTCCTCCGGCCCACAGCGGGCCGCCGACCTCCACCAGTCCACCGACCACGGCCGGGCTGGGCATGGATCGCCCGACGCTCCACAACGCGGGCGCCCAGCCCACACCGACGAAGGTGACACGTCTCCCACGCACTACGGACCGTTGCCCCCACGGACCGTACCGGCGGGCGCGGACGTGAGTCTCGGCCTTCTGGGGTGGCTCGCGGTGCTATTGGTCGTAGGGCTGCTGACGGTACTCGCCCACGCCGCCAGCATGCGCTCCGTCCACGCAGAGCACCGCGAGCCACCCCTGCACACCGACTCGGCCCAAGTGCTGGCACCCTGAACGCGTCCCTAATGGCGGGACCCTCCGCTCGGTCGTCGTTGGCTGGGTCACCCCTCTGACCTCTACGAATGCATCAAAGTTCGTTCCCACCATCACCCCCGATCAGAGACCTCGATGGATGGCCGACGACGACGGGAGCGGTCGAGTCGTGGAGCTCCGTGATTTGGCGGCATCGCAGCCGTCGCCCCATAGGGATGCTCGCTCCGAAACAGCCCGAACTAGGCCCCCGATAGGCTCGAACCCCAAAACAGCGGACAGCGGGTCGACTGCGGTTTCGTGCAGGCGACCGCGCTCACCCCGCCCTCGTAGCTCAGTGGATAGAGCATCGGTCTCCTAAACCGTGTGCGCAGGTTCGATTCCTGCCGGGGGCGCTTCTCGGGGCTTCGGTGACAGCGCCGACGGCTGCGGTTGGGTGTGGTGGGGGGTTGTAGGCTGTGGTCGTGGCAACCACGACGGTGCCGGCGCCGACGGTGCGTGAGGCTCAGAGGGCTGCTGAGCGTCTGGTGGAGGCTGGTGCGGGTCGGGTGCTGTTGTTCGGGTCGGTGGCTTGCGGCCGCGCCACAGTCGGCTCAGACATCGACTTGGTGGCGATCTTCGATGACATCGACTACCGCGAGCGCCTCGCTATTCGCAGCGCTTTGTGTGCGGCTGCTGGGAGCGTGGTGGATTGCCCGGTGGAGGTGTTTGTCACCGACCGGGCCGAGTGGCGTCGCAGGACCCAGGAGGTCTCGGCTTCGTTCGAGGCCGGGATCGCAGCTTCGGCGGTGGTGTTGGTGGACCGTCCCGCGGGGGCGGTCCGGTGGGACAAGGAGATCGGTTTGGCTGACAACAACACCGACGAAGCGCTGGGCCGCCTCGACGAGGCCAGCAAGGCGCTGGACTTGATGCGAGTCAGGATGTTGCCTGATGACTGGGAGATCACCCATCCCAGCGACCACAGGACGCGTTGGCGGCTGATCGATGTGTGCTCGGCCGGCGCTATGGCCACCGAGACCGCCTTGAAGGCCCTGGCGGCCTCCCACGGCACCCCGGCACCCCACAATCACCGCGTCGATTTGCTGGTGCCGCTCGCGGGCGCGCGCACAGACGACGTGCGCGCTGCGCTGACCGACCTGGAGACCAACGCCGTCGCCCGCGACGACGAGCCGTATGGAGATCTCACCATGTGGCGCGCGGCCGGCACCTACATCGCGGACCGCCCCGACATCGACTCAGACACCGTCGCAGCGATGGCGCCGCGCATCGCGCGGGCCGCGACAGCGGTGACCGCCATCGCTGCTGACGAAGTCGGCGCTGTGGCCCCAGACGCCGAAGAGGTCGCACTGGCCCGAGAGAACATCGAACTCGCCGACGGCACCGTCGCCGCCTATGACCTGCGCACCGGCGCCAGAATCCACCCAGGCTGAGAATTGCGCCGGTGCTGAATCCACGGGCGCCGATCGTACTGCCATCGAGCCGGCTGCCCGGTTGGAACGAACCGGGCCGCCCCGGGCCGAGCGGGCAGGCGGCACCAGTACCGGGCTTCGCGGAGACGCTGAGCGAGGCCGTGGCCTGAGCGGCCCGTGAGCGCAGCGAACAAGAGCGGGAACATCACGCTGGAGCGTGAGAAGGTACTTCCGAGTCGCGCTCGCCGTATGGGCGTATCTTGCGGAGGTGACCGTTCGCCCACCGGTGCCAGGCTGAGGCCTGTCGATGCCTGTAGTAGACCCCTTCGCTGAGGCCCAGCTTGGACCGGTCACGTTGCGCAACCGGATCATCAAGGCGGCCACCTTCGAGGGGGTGATGCCCGAGGCGCTGGTCACGCCCGAGCTGATCGAGTACCACCGGGCGATGGCCGCGGGCGGCGCCGGCATGTCCACCGTCGCCTACCTGGCGGTGGCCCCCGAGGGGCGCACCCACGCCGAGTGCATCTGGCTGCGACCCGAGGCGGTGCCCGGCCTGCGGCAACTCACCGACGCCATCCACGCCGAGGGAGCGGCCGCCGCCGCCCAGATCGGCCACGCCGGACCGGTGGCCAACTCCCGGTCCAACAAGGCTGCGTCGCTGGCGCCCAGCCGGCGGTTCAACCCGCTGGCCATGCGGGTCATCCGCTCGGCCACCGACGCCGACATCGCCCGCATCACCAACGACTACGCCCGGGCCGCCCGCCTCGCCGCCGAAAGCGGCTTCGACGCCATCGAGATCCACCTCGGCCACAACTACCTGCTCAGCGCCTTCCTCAGCCCCAACCTCAACAAGCGCACCGACTCCTGGGGCGGCGCCCTCGACAACCGGGCCAGGTTCGGTCGCCAGGCCGTGCAGGCGGTGCGGGCCGCGGTGGGGGACAGGCTGGCCGTCACCGCCAAGGTCAACATGAACGACGGGGTCCCCGGCGGCCTCAAGGACGACGAGAGCCTCGAGTTCGCCCGGATGCTGGAGGCAGACGGCGCCCTCGACGCCCTCGAGCTCACCGGCGGCAGCTCCTTCGCCAACCCCATGTACCTGTTCCGGGGCGACGCCCCCCGCGAGGAGTTCGCGGCCACCCTGCCGCCCCATGCCCGGCTCGGCTTCAAGCTGGCCGGCGAGAAGCTCATGCCCGACTACCCCTTCGAGGAGGCCTACTTCCTGCCCAAGGCCCGCCGCTTCCTCGGAGCCTTGGACATGCCGCTGATCCTGCTCGGCGGCATCAACCGCCTCGACACCGTGCAGTCCGCCCTCGACGAGGGGTTCGCCTTCGTGGCCATGGCCCGGGCCCTGCTGCGCCAGCCCGACCTGCCCAACCGCTGGCAGGCCGGGACCGACACCGAGGGCAACTGCATCCACTGCAACCGCTGCATGCCCACCATCTACAGCGGCACCCGCTGCGCGCTCGACCACCCCGAGCCCCTGACCGTCGGCCGCCCCATCATCTGACCGCTTCGACTTAGACACTCAAGAGCCACGCGTGAACGCTGACCGATGCTCGAGCACCTAGATCGGTGGCCCGTAGGGGTCGATGGCGGGCCGTGCCGGCTGCATGGCCCGGATCTCTCGCTCAAAGGCTGCGAGCGACTCCGATGGCAGATAGTGGCGGCCCCGCTTCTCGCCCACCGGCTCCAGCAGGCCGGCGGCGGCCATGGCGGCCAGGTCGCGTGTGGCCATGGCGTCACTGATCTGCTCTCCCGAGGCGGACTTCACAATGTGCACATACCGCGAACGATTCAGACGCCAGCCTCGCGCTGACTGCATGAGCGCATCGATCGTCCGGTCAGGCAGATGCGAGCGCGCCGCGGCCTGCTCACAGCGGTCCCACAGCGCCTGGAAGCGATCGATCCGGCGGCGCAGAGCCGAGGCTTGGCGGTAGTGCGCCGTCAGGCAGAACTCGATCCAAGGGCGAGCGCTCCGTCCAGGCGACCATGAGCCTGCTGCCGTGTCGGTGAGCGCTCCGTAGTAGGCGGCCGTGCTCCTTCCGAGGTAGTGCTCGATGCTCGCGAACTCAGGTGAGATCTGGCTGTCCGCGCTGGCCAACACAAAGGACTGGAGACATCGGGCCATGCGACCGTTCCCGTCACTGAACGGGTGGATCAAAGTGAGGTTCAGATGAGCCATGGCGGCGGTGATCAAGGCCGGAACAGGACTGTCATTCACACCGACGATGAGCTCGTCGATCAACGGCTCGACGAGCTCGCGATCGGGGGCCTCGTAGACGGGATTGCCTGCGCCGTCTCGCACCCACACCGCCCCCGGGCGCCATCGACCCGGATTGATGGACAGGTCGTGGCCGACCATCATGAAGTGCAACGACTTCAGCAGCGAGGCGTCCATCCTCGGCCTGTCGGAGTTCGACGGGCCGGCGAGTTGCAGGACGTAGGTCATGGCGTCGCGGTAGCCGGAGACCGCTCTGCGGGTGTCCTCGTCCACCCCCGGTGGCTCCTCACCGTCGATGATGGCCGCGGTCTCGTCCACTGTGGTGTGGTAGCCCTCGATGGAGGTGGAGGCCTGTACGGCGCGGGCCATCATCACCCGACTCAGCGTGCCGTGCCACCGGCGAGGCGCGGCAAGGTGGAAGCGCAGGTCGTCGCGGATTGACTCGATCTCTTCGAGGACCTGTGTGTCTCGAGCTGCCAGTTTCGGCGCTTCGTAAATCACATGCGCGATACTATCGAAATAATCCACATCTGGTGTTGATTAATTATCAACATAGCCAGAATCCGATGTCTACCCGCACGAGTGTGCTCGCTAGACCCGGCCGCGGCTAGGGCTGTTCGGGGGTGAGCGGTAGCCTCGGTCTGTGCGCCTCTACGACACTGCGCGGCGGGCTGTGGTGCCCTTCGAGCCGGCCCCGGCGCCCGCGGAGGTGCGCATCTACGTGTGCGGGATCACTCCCTACGACAGCACCCACCTCGGCCACGCCAACACCTATCTGGCCTACGACCTGCTGATCCGCCGCCTGGAGGACCTCGGCCACCCGGTGCGGATGGTGCGCAACATCACCGACGTGGACGACTCGATCCTGCCCAAGGCCCGCGAGCTGGGCGTGGACTTCCTGGAGCTGGCCGCGGCCGAGACGGCCCGGTTCCATTGCGACATGGAGGACCTCAACACCCGGCCGGCCGCAGCCGAGCCCAAGGCAACCGAGTGGGTGGCCGAGATGGTCGCTCTTATCTCCGACCTCCGCTCCGCCGGCCACACCTACACGGCCGAGGGCACCACCTGGTTCGACGTCTCCACCTGGCCGAGCTTCGGGCGCCTCGGCGGCTACGACGACGGCACCATGGTGGCCCTGGCCGCCGAGAGGGGCGGAACCCCCGACGACCCCCGCCAGCGCAGCCCGCTGGACTTCGTGCTGTGGCAGCCGTCGCTGGCCGACGAGCCGGCATGGGAGTCGCCGTTCGGGACGGGCCGCCCCGGCTGGCACATCGAGTGCAGCGCCATGTCGATGGGCCTGCTCGGCACCGGAATCGACATCCACGGCGGCGGCACCGATCTGATCTTCCCCCACCACGAGTGCGAGCTGGCCCAGAGCGAGGCTGCCGCCGGCGAGCCGTTCGTGAGGCACTGGATGCACTGCGGGATGGTCGGCTACGACGGCACCAAGATGTCGAAGTCGCTGGGCAACCTGGTGTTCGTCAGCGACCTCTGCAAGGAGAGCGCCCCAGCCGCGGTGCGCCTCGCCCTCATGGCCCACCACTACCGCGACGACTGGGAATGGCACGACGGCGACATCGCCGAGGCCGAGGCCCTGCTCGACACCCTCAACGAGGCCGTGCGCCATCCGGGCGCTCCGGGCGGCTCGGGCACCTCCGGCGCCTCGGGCGGCTCGGGCACCTCGGGCGGCTCGGGCACCTCGGGCGGCTCGGGCGGACCCAGCGGGGCCCGATATGCCCGGGGGCTGCGCGACGCGCTCGACGACGACCTCGACGCGCCCCGGGCCCGGGCCGTGCTGGCCGAGATGGCCGACGCCGTCCTCGCGGGCCGGCTGGACGACTCCGCGCCGGGCGTGCTGGCCGGGCTGTGCGAGCTCTGCGGGATCGCTCTGGATCCGGGAGCCTCGCAGTCGGCGTCGTGACCGGCTTGCGCGACGTTGTCGCCACCGAAGCGCGTCCCGTCGGAGCCGCTGCCGGTTCGTCGGCATGACCGGTATTGAGTTGTTCGACGCCCT
>JAPPLH010000111.1:0-4152 GCA_028819505.1 Acidimicrobiaceae bacterium | reverse complement strand
GGTTCGTCGGCATGACCGGTATTGAGTTGTTCGACGCCCTCGCGGGCGAGCTGCGTCCTGTCGGAGCCGCTGCCGGTTCGTCGGCATGACCGGTATTGAGTTGTTCGACGCCCTCGCGGGCGAGCTGCGCCCCCTGACGCTCCGTGAGCCGGGCCGGGTGGCGCTGTACGCCTGCGGCCCGACCGTCTACGACCACCCCCACCTCGGACACGCCCGCTCGGCCCTCACCTACGACGTGCTGCGCCGCTACCTGGAGTGGCGGGGCCTCGACGTTCGCCACGTGGCCAACATCACCGACATCGACGACAAGATCATCGACCGCGCCCGCCGCGAGGGCCGCACCGAGAGCGAGGTGGCCGCAGAGTGGGAGGCGGTCTATTTCGACGTCATGGCGAGGCTCGACGTGCTCGACCCCCACGACCGGCCCCGAGCCACCGGATGGGTCGCCGAGATGGTCGACTTCATCGGCCGGATCATGGACGCCGGGGCGGCCTACACCACCGGTACCGGCGTGTACCTGAGGGTGGGCGGCGTCGACGGGTACGGCGACCTGGTGCACCGCAGCCTCGACGACCTGCGGGCCTCGGCCGGGGCCAGGGTCGAGGTGGACGAGGCCAAGGAGGACCCCCTCGACTTCGCGCTGTGGAAGGCGGCCAAGCCCGACGAGCCGTCGTGGCCTTCGCCGTGGGGGCCGGGCCGGCCCGGCTGGCACATCGAGTGCGTGGCCATGAGCCTCGGCATCCTCGGCGACGACTTCGACATCCACGGCGGCGGCAACGACCTGGTGTTCCCGCACCACACCAACGAGCGGGCCGAGGCGCTGGCCGTCGGCCGGCCCTTCGCCCGCCACTGGGTTCACAACGCCATGCTCAACATCGAGGGCACCAAGATGTCGAAGTCGCTGGGCAACTACCGCACCGTGGTCGAGATGCTCGACGAGCACCCCCTCAACGGCCGGGCCTTCCGCCTACTCGTGCTTCAGACCCACTACCGCAAGACCATGGAGGTCAACCCCCAGCTGATGGCCTCAGCCCGCGCGGCAGTCCAGCGCCTAGACGCCCTGGCCCGCCGCGCCGCGGCCACCGGCGCTGACCGCGACCAGGGCACCGGTCGCCGCGACGAAGCCGCGGTCGACGCGTTCCGCGCCGCCATGGACAATGACATCGGCACCCCCGAAGCGGTCGCCGTCATCTTCGACACGCTGCATCGGGCCAATGCCGCTCTCGATGGAAGCACCGAGGATGCGCCGAGGCTGGTGGCCACCGTTGTCGAGTTGGCCGGAGCGCTCGGAGTGGCCGTGGACGCGCCCGCGCGCGGGGACGGCGTCGTCGACTCCGCCGTCGAGGAACTAGTCGCTAAGCGGCAGGCGGCCAGGGAGGCCAAGGACTGGGCCACGGCCGACGCTCTGCGCGGCGAGCTGTCGGCGCTGGGTGTGGTGGTGGAGGACACTCCGGCCGGGCCGGTCTGGCGCCGGGCGTGAGGCCTCCGTGCGTTCTTGATGTAGTTGTGCCGATCACAGAGGGTCAACTACATCAAGAATGGGCTGAGAGGCGGGAGACGGTGACGTGAGCGTGCTCGGCAACCGGGTGCTGCGCACCGAGGACCCGCGGATGCTCACCGAAGGCGCCCGCTACGTAGCCGACCTGCGCCTCGACGGCGCGGCCCGCGCCTGCTTCGTGCGCTCCACCGTGGCCCGGGGACGCCTGATCGGCGTGGACACAGCCGAGGCCCGGACCCAGCCCGGAGTGCTCGGCGTGTTCACCACAGCCGACCTGGACCTGCCCGACCTGAAGCCGATCCCGGTGGTCGACCAGCGGATGACCCGACCGTTGCTGGCCCGCGACAACGTCCGCTTCGTGGGCGAGCCGGTGGCGGTGGTGGTGGCCGAGACGGCCGCCGCGGCCGCCGACGCAGCCGAGCACATCCTCGTCGACATCGAACCGGAGCCGCCGGTGGTGTCGCCAGCCGACGCGGCCACCGATGCCACGCTGGTCCACGCGGACGCGGGCACCAACGTCGCCTTCGACATGCCAGCCGTGGTCCACGCCGCGGGCGGGGGACCATCGGAGTCCGGTGCAGGCACCCATGCTGCGTTCGACGGGCCTGCCGTCGCCCAAGCAGCCCCGCCGGGGCCGGAGGACGAGGCCCAGCGCATCGGCACAGGCCTGGACTTCTCGGACTGCGATGTCACCGTGGAGGCGTCGCTGGACAACCGGCGGCTGGCGGCGGTGCCGCTGGAGCCCCGGTCGGCGGCGGCGGAATGGTCCCCTGACGGCGCCCGGCTCACGTTCCACGCCTCGACCCAGGCCCCGCACCGCGTGCGTGACGCTCTGGGCGCCCTCTACGGGCTCGATGCGGCCGCGGTCCGGGTGGTGACCCCCGACGTGGGAGGCGGCTTCGGGGCCAAGGGCACCCCCTCGCCCGAGGAGCTCGTCCTGGCCGGGCTGGCCCGCGCCGTGGGCCGTCCCGTGGCGTGGACCGAGTCCCGGGCCGAGAACCTCACCTCCCACGTGCATGGCCGGGCCCAGCAGCAGCGTCTCCGCCTGGGCGGCACCCGCACCGGACGGATCACCCACTACGAGCTCGACATCGTCCAGGACGCGGGCGCCTACCCGATGATCGGCGCCTTCCTGCCCACCTACACCCGCAAAGTGTTCACCGGCTGCTACCGGATCGCCAACGCCTCGATCAGCGGGCGCAGCTACGTGACCAACACCGCCCCGGTCACCGCCTACCGGGGCGCGGGCCGGCCCGAGGCCATCTACGCCGTCGAGCGGGCCGCGGACCTGTACGCCGCCACGATCGGGATGGACCCCGCCGAGGTGCGCCGCCTCAACTTTGCGCCCCCCGAGCTGTTCCCGTACACCAACCCGGCGGGAAGCACCTACGACTCCGGCGACTTCGGAGAGGCCCTCGACCGGGTGCTGGCGGCGGCCCGGTACGACGATCTGCGAGCCGAGCAGGCGTCCCGCCGGGCCGGCGGCGACCCGATGCTGCTCGGCATCGGCATCGCCTCATTCGTGGAGAGCACCTCGATGGGCTCCAGCGAACTGGGCGAGATCGACCTCGCCGCCGACGGCTCGCTGGCGGTGCGCACCGGGGCCACCGCGTTCGGGCAGGGCCACGACACCTGCTGGGCCATGATCGCGGCCGAGGCCACCGGCGTTCCTCTCGACCGCATCAGGGTCATTTCGGGCGACACCGCCGAGATCGCGTCCAGCGGGCTGACGGCCGCCTCCCGCTCCGCCCAGCTGGCCGGCTCGGCCGTGCTGACCGCGGCCCGCCACCTGGTGGAACTGGCCAGGGTCCAGGCCGCCGCCTGCTTGGAGGCGGCCGAGGCCGACATCGTGCTCGACACCGCAACGGGGGCCTTCCAGGTAGCCGGATCGCCGCAGCCTCGGGTCGGCTGGGCCGAAATCGCTGCCCGAGCAGCCGATGCCGGCGACGCTCCGCTGGCCGCCGTCTCGGACTTCGAGCAACCCGACAACACCTACGCCTTCGGCTGCCACTTGGCCGTGGTCGAAATGGACTCAGCCACCGGTGAGACGACCCTTCGGAGGGTGGTCGCCTGCGATGACGCCGGCACGCTCATCAACCCCCTCATAGCCGAGGGCCAGGTCCAGGGAGGCATCGCCCAAGGCGCGGCCCAGGCACTACTCGAGGAGATGGTCTACGACGCCGGCGGCAACCCTATGGCCACCAACCTCGTCGACTACCCGGCGATCTCAGCCCCCGACCTGCCCAGCTTCGAGCTGATCCCCATGGAGACGCCAACCCCGCTAAACCCGCTCGGCGCCAAAGGCATCGGCGAGTCGGGCACGGTCGGCGCCGGCCCGGCCGTCCTCAACGCCATCCACGACGCGGTCGCCCACCTGGGCATAGACCACATAGACATGCCCGCCACCCCCCGAAGAATCTGGCACGCCCTGCACAAGATCCGGCACTCGTAGGCCACACGCCCGAGCCCACAACTCTCGGCGCGGTTACTGCGCTTCGGAGCGGCTACTTTCATCGGCTCGTGGCTCGCCTACCGGAGTATGTGATCTTCGACCTGGAGACCAATGCCGACCGTCCGCATCCCTACGATCACGAGATCATCCAGATCGGAGCGGTGCTGGCATCCGGCGAAGACGTGACCGACGACTTCAACAC
>JAPPLH010000019.1 GCA_028819505.1 Acidimicrobiaceae bacterium | reverse complement strand
CGCTGTCCCGGTCGTGGGACCGCTTGGCGCCGCCCCCGCGCTCACGCCGCGACCCGTCATGCGACCACTCCCGCCTGGACCATGATCGGGAAGCTCAGGTTGCCGACCAGGATCGCCCCCGCGATCACCGTGGCCAGCCCCCGCCGCAGGTGGTTGAACCGGGGGTTGTTGACGCCCAGGGTCTGGAACGCCGACCACATGCCGTGGTAGACGTGCACCGACAGCGCCACGTTGGCGACGATGTAGATGATCGCCACCGGGATCGACGACAGCGACTCCACCACGTTGTGGTACACGTCGCCCCGGATGTAGTCGCCGCCCAGCCACCAGCCCCAGGTGAGGTCGGCCAGGTGGAACAGCACGTAGAGGCCGACGATGGGGCCGGTCCAGCGCATGGTGCGGCTGGCGAAGTTGACGGCCACGAAGTCCTGGCCGCCGGCGTAGCGCTTGTTGCCGCTCACCCAGTTGGCCTTCGGGCTGCTGCGCCGGCTGATCTCCTTGAGCGACCAGGCGCTGTGGATGTGCAGCACGAACATGGCCAGCAGCCCGATCCGCATCACCCACAGGACCAAGGTGCGGGGCACCAGATGGCCGCCCAGGTCCCGCAGGGCCTCGGCGTACTCGTTGAGCTGGGTCGGGCCCTCGTAAAGGTGCAGGTTGCCGATCATGTGAACGATCACGAAGGCCAGCAGCCCGATCCCGGTGGCCGCCATCACGTACTTCTTGCCGACTGCGGTCTGGTAGATGTTCAGCGGCCAGGCAAGCTCCCGCCGGCGCCGTCTCAGAGGCGGCACCCGCTCGGCGGTCTCCGGGGGAGCGACCGTCTGCGCCATCCCCCCAACCTATCGCTCCCACCACCACCACCGAGGCCCCCTGCTGGTTCTCGGCCGAGTATTGGGTCGCAGAGGCCCATAACCCGCCCCGAGATCCTGCGCTCGGCCCCCCTGCTGGTTCTCGGCCGAGTATTGGGTCGCAGAGGCCCATAACCCGCCCCGAGATCCTGCAGTCCCTCTAGCTAGCGATGCGGTGGGTTGGCTCGCAGAACTTCGCCACCGTGGCGCACAGTTGGTTCGGGTGATCCACATAGTCGCTCCATGTGAACGTGAGCACCGTCCAACCGTTCGCAGCCAGCGAGTTCCGGCGCCGCGGGTCGCGCTCGAATGCCTCGCTGTTCAAGTGCCAGCGCTTGCTGTCGAGTTCGATGGCCAGCCGTCGAGTCGGGTAGGCAAGGTCCACCTGGGCAAGGAACTGGCCCGTGGGGTCGCGGATCTGGTGCTCCAGCACTGGACGGTCCAGCCCGGACTCCACCAGCAGGTCAGCCACCATGCGGCTCCAGGCGCTGAGCGGCACCCGAATGTCGCCGCAACGCTCATCCAGCGCCTCGCGGAAGGCGACGCATCCGGTTCGCCCCTGACGGGAGTGCGACACCAGCACGGCGTACAGGTCTGAAGGCCGGAGTAGCCCGTCCCGGAGGACGGCATCGAGGGTCCGGGTCAGCTGCTTGCGGTTGACCACGGTCGCAAGGTCCAGGACTGTGCGACCGATCCCAGTGCAGAGAATGCCTTGCCGGTCCATCGGCTTGGCCAGATGCATCTGAGTCGTGCGGTGCAACCGCGCGCCCTTGAGGACCGGCTTCCGTTGCCATGGCACGGTCAGCTCGACTCGATCGAGCTTGTAGCCGTCCAGGTCATGGAGTGCGGCCGCAGAGCGATGGCTGGCAAGCCCATTGCACGCCAGGCAGCCGGCGAGCAGACGCGAGTGCGGGGTCTCCCGAAAGACGACATGGCGGTAGACGCCACGATTGGCACGCAGCCAGATGCCTGCCGCCAAGCGTCGCTTGATCTGCGTATCGGTCATGCCCTTTGCGAGCGCCTGCTGCCGGCTGATCAGCCCGTGCTGCTGCCTCATCTGCTCAAGGACCGGCGTCTCCTCCCGCATAGGCGCAACATAACATGACATACAGCAAAACAGCGCTTTCAGCGAGATCCGCAGATCTTGGGGCGGTTTCTGAGTCCGTGCGGCCCATTACTCGGCCGAGAACCAGCAACGGGCGGCGTCCGGCGGGGCGTTACCGGCGCGCGGCAGCGGCTCAGGACGTGCCGAACGTGACGCCCAGATCCTTGAGCCAGCGGCGGTAGGCGACCGCCGTCCTGTCTCCTCGCACGTGCCACTCGGCCGCCAGGTCCAGCGGCAGCAGCTCGGGCCGCTGTGACTCCACGATGGGGATGTCCTGCATGACGATCTCGTCGATGTAGGCCCCGAAGTCCTCGTCGGACAGGTCGCGGTTGTAGTTCATCGAGTTCCACATCCAGCCGACGCTGTTCCGCTCGTCGACCGGGGTGACCGCGAAGTACATGGTGTAGCGCTCGGGGCCTCCGCCGGGGATCGACAGCTCGATGTAGGCGGTGAGGGGCCGCAGCACCCGGTACAGCCACTGGGCCATCTTGGCTTCGCCCGAACCGTCGGGGTTGGGGGTCCAGGTGTGGATGTCGCGGGCGGTGATGCCGTCGGGGGTGGTCTCGACGTTGTAGTCGCCGACTTCGGCGTGGTCGCGGTCGCCGAGGATGCCCTCGTGGACGAACGGGAAGTGGGTGGCGTCCAGGAAGTTCTCGATGACTCGGGGCGCGCCGGCCCGTATGGGGTACGGGCCGCCGAGGACGTGACGGAAGGCGTGGTCGTCCCACTCGTCGTAGGGGGGCGGTGGCCGGTCGGGGCGGCCGAGCGAGACCCAGATCAGGCCGTGGGCCTCGGTGGCCGCGTAGGTGGTGGCGCAGGCCCGGGCCGGGGGCTTCTGCTGCGGGCGGGACGGGATGTGGACGCAGGTGCCGGACTGGTCGTAGGTCCAGCCGTGGTATGCGCACTCCAGGCCGAGCCCGGTGACCTGGCCGAGCGAGAGGCGGGTGCCCCGATGCACGCACAGGTCCTTCCACGCCATGACCTCGGTGCCGTGGCGCCACACGACCAGGTCCTCGCCCAGCAGTCGGGCGCCGGCCACGCCCGACTGCGGCACGTCGTCGCTGCGGGCCACCACGTGCCAGTCGTCCACCAGCACCGGGTCGTCGATCATGGCCGGCCCGCTCGCTGGCTCACACGGCGGCGGGGATCACGCCGTAGGTGACGCCGAGGTCGGAGAGCCACCGGCGGTAGGCGATGGCCGACCGGTCGGCCCTGATGGGGGTCTCGGCCCGGGGGTCGAGGGGCAGGCGCTTGGGGTGCTGGTTCTCGAGGATGGGCTTGTCCTGGGCGAAGATCAGCAGCTGGTAGCCCTTGATGTCGGTGTTGGTGCTGGCGTCGTCGATGACGCCCATGTAGTTGTGGGCCCGCACCACCTCCGCGCTCATGGGCTGCACCCAGATGGCGCAGATGTCCTCGACGGAGGGGTCGGGGAGGCTGTCGTAGTAGAGCATCACGCAGTAGGGGTGCGGGACCCGGTACCGGTAGCGCATGACGACCGGCTCGTCGAAGTTGGCGCCCACCTTCGGCACCATCATGTCGCACTTGGTGGCGTGGACCTCGCCGTCGCGGACCTCGACGTCGTACTCGACCACCTCGGTGTGGGGCTGCACGCCCAGCGAGCCCTCGTGCACGTAGGGGAAGTGGGCCAGGTCCAGGAAGTTCTCGACCGCCCGGGGCGCCGAGGTGGCCACCCCGACGCTGCCGGCGTTCATGTTGCGCCGGCGGGGGTGGTGGTACTCCGGCAGCGGGAACAGGTCGTCGGGCGGGTCGCCGAGACTGGTCCAGAGGTAGCCGTACTCGGGTTTGACCGGCAGGGCGTCGGCCCCGTTCAGCGGCGCGGACCCGTCGATCTCGGCGCCGGCAGGCAGGCGGATCGACGACCGCCAGACGCGGTGCTCGCCGGCGGGGGTGGCGGTGAAGCTGATCCGCTCGTCGAGCAGCAGCGTCTCGCTCACCACGCCCGCCGGGACTTCGTCGAGGGCGCTGATCACGTGCCACTGGTTCCAGATCACCGGATCGGTGCAGGCCGGCTGTGTGATCTCCACTGTGTCGTTCCTGCCTTGATAAATGCCGCTTATCAGTCTGGCATCCGATGGGGGCGGGTGCAATCGCCCGTCCCACGGCGATGGTGCAGACCACTAGCAGCGTGCGAGCGCGGGCGACAGGGGCGCCACCAGTTTGGCCGCGCCGATGAGGGCGTGGAAGTAGAAGTGGGCCACCACTGCGCCTGTGACGGTGGCCGCGGTGGCGTGGCCCCGCTCGGTGGGCTCCAGGGGGCCGGTGTCGGCCAGCATCCGCGCCTTGAAGCCGGCGATGAACTCTGCGTCGGTGATCAGCAGGCAGACCTCCTGGTTGCAGCGGAAGCTGTGACGGCTGAAGTTCGACGAGCCGATGAGCAGCTTGTCGTCGTCGGCCAGCAGGAAGCGAGCGTGGAAGAAGTCCGGGTAGGTGCGCAGTTCCACGCCGGCGCGGGCCAGGCGGCGCCAGATATAGGGCTCGGCCAGGCGCAGCCAGCGGTAGTTGTTCTGCTGGGCGGTGATGACGGTCTTGGCCGGGGCCCGGGCCTGGCCGAGCAGCTTGACGATCCCGACGTCGAGGGAATAAGGGGAGGCCAGCACGAGGCTGCGGTCCGCGCCGTTGATGATCTCGCTGAACGCGGGCTCGATCTCCCTGTTGGTCAGCACCGCAGTGTTCACGGAGCGGCGGTCGCCCCGTTCGGTGCGGGCGAAGTCGTCCGTGAGGGCGTCCACGATGGCGGGGTCTGTGGTGCGGATCATGAAGTCGCGCCAGGCGAAGTTGTGGTCGCTGATGTTGATGCCGCCGAGGTAGGCGTGGTCGTCCACCACGTAGAGCTTCTTGTGGTTGCGGCTGAGGCCGAAGAACTTCACCGGTCCGAAGGGCTGGGTGAAGGTGACGGCCACGCCGGCGGACCTGAGCCGGGCGAACATGGCCTTGGTCTCTGCGGCCTCGTGGAGCACGGACGGGTCGGTGTCCTTGCGGTCGCTGACGTAGCGCAGGGCGAAGCAGTCGACCGCCAGCCTCACGTCCACGCCCCGGCCGGCGGCTCCGGCCAGCAGGTCGGCCACGGCCAGGCCCGAGGCGTCGCCGTCGAAGGTCATCACCTGTACAAGCACCCGCCGCTCGGCCGAGGCCAGGGCCCGGTGCAGGTCCTCGATGAACTCCTGATTCGTCAGCAGCTGCAACGGCCCACCGCCAGTCGCCCGCCGTGAGCCGCTAGCGCCCCGGCGAGGCGGGGAAGATCCCGGGCATCAACTCGAAGCCGGGGATCCGCTTCACCCGGTCGGTCCAGCGCCGCAACGCCGGGTAGTCGAGCCGGGAGATCCCGCCCTCCTCCGACAGCACCACGTCGGGGAACAGGGCGATGTCGGCGATGGTGGGATGGTCGCCCGAGCACACCCACGACCGGCCCCCGCGCTCACGGAACCACAGATGCTCGTCCAGCACCCGGAAGAGACGGTGGGCGCCGGCCTGGCACGCCTCGAGGTCGAAGTCGTAGCCGAGGTTGACGCACAGCCGGGCCGCCGACGCGGTGTTGGTGGTGCCCTCCGCGAACAGCATCCACGAGGCGGTCTCGCCCAGCAGCCCGGGATCGCCGGTCGGGTACCAGCGTCCGCTCGGGTCGTACTTGGCCGCCAGGTACACCAGGATGGCGTGGGCGTCCCACAGGATGTAGCCGTCGTCGTCGATGACCGGGATGTGGCCCAGCGGGTTGATCTTGCGGAACTCCTCGCCCTTGTGCTCCCACCCCGGGAAGAAGTCCACGGGGACCGGCTCGTACTCGACGCCGAGGATGCTCATCATCAGCCGCTGCTTGTAGCAGTTGACCGACAGCACGTAGTCGTACAGCTTGATCATCGCTTGCCGCCCAGCCTCACAGGTCGAGCACGAGCCGGTCGGACAGGGCCCGGGACACGCAGGTCATGATCCGGTCGCCGGCCTCGTGGTCGGAGTCGTTGAGGTACACGTCCTGGTGGTCGGGCTCGCCCTCTATCACGGTCGCCACACACGTGCCGCACGCCCCCTGCTCGCACGACGACGGCAGGGGCACCCCGTTCTCCCGCAGCACCTCGAGGATCGTCCGGCCCGACCCGACCGTGACGGTCAGCGCCGAGCGGGCCAGCGCCACCTCGAACGTCGACGAGTCGTGGATCTCGTTGGCGTTCTTGAAGTACTCGAAATGGACGTGATCGTCGGGCCAGCCGGCCGCGGCCGCCTCCCGCCGGGCAGCCTCCAGCATCGGTCCGGGACCGCACACGTACAGGTGGGTGAACTCGTCGTGGGCAGCCACCAGCCGCCGGATCTCCGCGACCGTCTCGTCGGGCGGGAGCCCGAGATGGCGCACGACGGATGAGCCCAGCCGGTCGAGCACGTCGCTGAACGCGGTGTGCGCGGCTGACTGGGCGAAGCAGTGCAGCTCGAAGGGAAGCGACATGCGGTCGAGGGCCTGGGCCATGGCCAGCAGCGGGGTGATGCCGATGCCGCCGGCCAGCAGGATCGTCCGCATCGAGTCGCGCCGCAGCGGGAAGTTGTTGCGGGGCTCGGAGACGGCCAGCACGTCGCCCTCCCGCACCGCCTCGTGCAGGCAGACCGACCCTCCGGTCGAGTCGGGCTCGAGCTTGACCCCGAGGCGGTAGTACGACGTCTCGCCGGGGCCGTTGGTGATGGAGTACTGGCGCACCAGCCCGTTGGGCAGGTGGACGTCGATGTGGGCGCCCGGCTGGAACGTGGGCAGCACCCCGCTGAGCGGGGCGAGCTCGAAGGCGGCCACCCCGGTCGCGGTCTCCCACTTGCGGCGCACCTGCACCCGCAGCGCGGCCTGGCGGCCGGACGGAGCTTCTGGCATCTCCGCCAGGTGCAGCGGAACCTGCTGCAGCACGGGCACCATCGGCTCGGGGGCCGGCAGCCGGGCGGCCTCGGCCTCGATCCTGGCCACCAGCCCGTTCAACCCGGTCGCGTGGTGCCGCAGCACGGCCATCTGCTCGCCCGCCGGAGGCGTCTCTGCCAGCACAGCCCTGATCACGCTGCGCCCCGAGTCGACCGGCTGCACGAAGAACACCGCGGTCGATGACGCCCCCGACGCCGAGCCCGGCACCCCCGCCCCCGACGCCGAGCCTGACGCCGATGACGACGAACGGTCGGCGCCGTCGGTGGCGGTGAGCGCCACCGAGTAGTCGTCGGGCCACTCCACCTTCATCTCCGCCGACTCGGCGCCGAGGCTCCCCGAGGGCAGGAACCGGTGAGTCTGCAGGTGCTGAAGCACCAGCTCGACCGGCGCGTCGACCGGCAGGTTGCGCAGCCCGAACGGCGTGCCCGCCTCCAACACGTCCACCGTCGGCGGCTCGCCCACCGGATCCTCGCCCGACCACACCAGCCCGTAGCGCTCCACCGACGGGAACGTGCGGTTGCAGATGGTCCGGGCCGGGGCGTCGGCCGGATGGGCGGGGATGTAGGTGCATCCCGCCGACCGGTTGGCGTAGCGCCATCCGTGGTACTGGCAGCGCAGCTCGGTGCCGTCGTTGCTGCCGATCGACAGCCGCACTCCCCGGTGCAGGCACCGGTTCTCCCACACGTTGACGTACCCGTCGTCGGCCCGCCACACCGCCAGCTCCCGGCCCAGAAGCTGGGCGTGGCACACGTGGCGGTAGGGCACGTCGTGAGCCGACGCCACCGGATGCCACATCGTGAACGGATCGGCTGTCACCAGGGTCATGCTGTCTCCCTGCCGAGATCGATGAACGGATCGGCTGTCACCAGGGTCATGCTGTCTCCCTGCCGAGATCGATGAACGGATACTCGCACACTTCCGCGGCTGCCTCACCCAGGGGGCGTCCCCAGAAGTCGGCCCACTCGACGGCGAGGACGGTCCCCGGCGCGGACAGCTCCGCCGGCACCAGCCCGAAGCCGATCAGCTGCGACGTCGTGGGGCTCCAGGTGACGCTGCTGGCCCGGCCCACCGCGTCGTTGCCCGCTCGCAACGGCAGATGGTCCCACCGCACCCTGGGCGACACGTCGGGGGACAGGCCGGCGTCGATGAACAGCCTGACTACGCGCTCCACATCGAACGTCAGGCCCACGACACGCCTGGACGGCCCCCGGCGGTTCTCGGCGGCCAGAGCCTCCCGCCCCATGAAGTCGGCGGCCTTGTCCAGCTTCACGCAGTGCCCGAGACCCAGCTCGTAGGGGGTCACGAAGTCGGCCGGGTTGGGCGCGGTGTCGGCGCTGGGGGCGTCGGGCCCGGCGCCGGTGTAGTCGGCCGAGATCAGGATCAGGCCGGCCTCCACCCGGGCGATGTCGATGGCGTACTCGCCCGCCGGCTGGATCCCGAACGGCGCCCCGGCCGAGGCCACCGCCTCCCACACACGCTCACCACCGGACCGCTCGACCCACAGCTCGAAGCCCAGCTCGCCGGTGAACCCCTGCCGGGCCACGTTCACCGGCACGCCGTCGATCTCCGAGGGACGGATCGTCGAGAACCGGAGATCACTCCAGCTCTCGCCGGTCACGGCCTCCAAGACCTCACGCGACCGCGGCCCCTGCACCGCCAGGATCCCGTGGTCGTCGGTCACGGCCGCGACCTCGACATCGAAGCCGACGGTCTCCTTCCTCAAGAACGTCTCGCACCGGTCGCCCGAGAACACGAACCTCTCCGGCTCGAAGCGGAACACGATGCCGTCGGCCACCACCTTGCCGTCGTGGGTGCACCACGGCGTGTACCAGGCGTGCCCGACGTCCATCCGGGAGGCGTCCCGGGTGATCAGGTAGTCCACGCAGGCGGCTGCCTCGACCCCCTGCACCTCGATCTTCGGTATCGGCGACATCTCGTTCATGGACACCCCGCCCCGGATGGCCCGCAACTCCGAGACCGGGTCGGAGTACACGTCGGGCACCACGTAGCCGCCCCAGCCGAACCACCAGGTGGACGCCATCCGCGCCACGGTCCCCCGGTGGAACGGCGTCCCACGGAGGGCGCCGGCGGGCGCCGCGTGCCCTTCCAGTCCCGTCATCGGCTCGCCCATCGGTACCGCCTGCCCATTTGGCTTGAAACAGCCCTTACGGGATGATAAGAACCAGTTATCACCCTGTCAAAACACCTGGGGAGGGAACGACATGAGACAGGCCCGATGGCTGATGGCACTTCTAGCCGTGTTCGCGTTGGTGGCCGCGGCGTGCGGGGACGACGACGACGCTGCCCCGGCCGAACCGGCAGCGCCGGCGGAAGCACCCGCGGAAGCCCCGGCCGAGGAAGCCGCGCCCGCCGAGGAGCCTGCCGAAGAGGCGCCGGCCGAGGAAGCCGCGCCTGCCGAAGGGGCGCCGATGGAGGAAGAGGAGCCCGCCGAAGAGGCCGCGCCGTCCGACGGCACCGGCTACTCGGTGGCCTTCGTGTTCGACGGGTTCTTGGACGACGGCGGATGGAACACCACCCACCACCGTGGCGTGCAGCAGGTACAGGCAGCGCTGCCGGGCCTCGACGTCCAGTTGGTGACCGAGATATCTCCCGGCCCGAGCGCGACCAACGCCTTCGAGGACCTCGCCGAGGCGGGCGTGGACATGGTGATCGCCACCGGCTTCTACCAGCCCGACGCCGAGCCGGTCGCGGCCGCCTATCCCGACACCATCTTCCTGACCTGGGCCGGATGGACGACCACCGACAACATGGGCCACTTCGACGGGGCCACCGAGGACGGCCGCTACCTCGACGGTCTGATCGCGGGGAGCGTCACCGAGAGCGGCATCATCGGCTATCCCGCCGGGTTCCCCATCGAGGAGGTCAACCGGGCCCTCAACGCCTTCACCATCGGCGTGCGCGAGATGAACCCCGACGCGGTGGTGCAGGTCGTGTACATCAACAGCTGGTACGACCCGCCCGCCGAGCAGCAGGCCGCGGAAGCGCTGGCCAACGCCGGCGCCGACGTGCTGGCCCACGAGCTGAACTCCCCGGCGGTGGCGTCGGTGGCCGAGAGCCGGGGCCTCAACATCATCGGCTACTCCTCGGACCGTTCGGCTGAGGCGCCCAACGCCTGGCTGTCGTCGTTCACCTTCGAGTGGGGCGGCTACTACACCGACCAGATCAAGTCCATGATGGACGGCACCTGGGCGCCGGCCCTCAGCTACGGCGGGCTGGCCGACGGCTTCATCGGCAACGCGCCGTACGGCCCCGACGTCAGCGACGAGATGCTGGCCCTGGTCGAGGAGCGTCGCCAGCAGATCATCGACGGGACGTTCGACTACTTCGCCGGACCGCTGGTGGACAACGAGGGCAACGTCCAGGTGCCCGACGGCGGCACCATCCCCTTCGGGGAGCGGACACTCTGCTGCCTGTGGCTCATCGAGGGCATCGAGGGCTCGATCAACTGACAAACAGGGTGGCGGGGGGGGGGGGGGGGGGGGCCCCCCCCCCCCCCCCCCCCCGGGGGGGGGGGGGGGGGGGGG
>JAPPLH010000103.1 GCA_028819505.1 Acidimicrobiaceae bacterium | reverse complement strand
GCCATAGTTGCGGGCTGCGCACAGACGACACCATCACCTGCTGGGGCGACAACGAGTATGGACAGGCGGACGCGCCCGCAGGCACCACGACCACGACTACCACGACCACCGTGCCACCGACTGGATCGCCGACCCTTACAGCTGAAGTAACCGAATGCGTCGCCCAGGTTGGGGGGACTTTGGGTTACGACGTGACAATCTCGGGCACCGTGCATGCGAATAGGGCGGTGAGCGATGTGACTGTTTCCCGTTGGGAACCCGATCCGTTATCGGGATATGCAGGTGATTTCCAGTGGACTCGGGACAGACTCGGTTCGTTGTCAGCAGGAGCGAGCAAGAATTTCAGCATCAGCACTGTGTACCCCCACTACATTCGTCATCCGAACGATGGCGACTGTCAAGTCTGGGTGAACTTCTCCGAAGAGTAGGCAGAGAACATGACAATTCCGATATGTGGTAGCCGTCGTTTGCGGCGTCTCGCGGCGTTGGTGCTGTTCGTGCTGGTGGCGGGCCATCACACGTCTGCGGGCGGCGCTTCTTCGAGCAGCACGCTCGCTTCCTCGCCTCTGTCCGCCTCGCCCTCCTATCCGGCGCCCGGTGAGGCCCAACGGACGCAACCCGCGCAGCGCCCCGAATCGGAGCGGACCGCGCCCGGCGTCCCGTTGGCAGCACGCGCGGCGGTCGAGAACCGGGACCGGGCGGCGCTGGTGGCGCTCTACAACGCGACCGGCGGCGCGGACTGGGCGAACAACGGCAACTGGCTGACAGACGCCCCCCTGCGGGAGTGGCACGGGGTCAGCACCAACGCAGCGGGACGGGTATCCCTGCTGGGTCTCGAGTGGAACGGCCTGTCGGGGCCGATCCCGTCTGAACTGGGCAACTTGACCAACCTGGAGCGGCTGTACCTTTACAACAACGAGTTGTCGGGGCCCATCCCGCCGCAGCTGGGCAACTTGACCAACCTGAAGGTGCTGGAACTCCAAGTCAACGAGTTGTCGGGGCCCATCCCGCCGCAGCTGGGCGACCTGACCAACCTGACGAGGCTGAGCCTCGACAGCAACGAGTTGTCGGGGCCCATCCCGCCGCAGCTGGGCAACTTGACCAACCTGACGGGACTGAGCCTCGGCAGCAACCCGTTGTCGGGGCCGATCCCGCCGCAGCTGGGCGACCTGACCAACCTGACGGGGCTGACCCTCAACAGAAACGAGTTGTCGGGGCCGATCCCGCCGGTGCTGGGCAACTTGACCAACCTGACGGGACTGTTCCTCCAAGGCAACGAGTTGTCGGGGCCGATCCCGCCGCAACTGGGC
The DNA here is from genome assembly GCA_028819505.1 of Acidimicrobiaceae bacterium. Taxonomy (GTDB): domain Bacteria; phylum Actinomycetota; class Acidimicrobiia; order Acidimicrobiales; family Aldehydirespiratoraceae; genus Aldehydirespirator. The sequence goes on along the minus strand of JAPPLH010000103.1, from coordinate 9,185 downwards.
GACCTGACCAGCCTGAAGTGGCTGGAACTCCAAGGCAACGAGTTGTCGGGGCCCATCCCGTCTGAGCTGGGCAACTTGACCAGCCTGGAGGTGCTGGGCCTCAGCAGCAACGAGTTGTCGGGGCCGATCCCGCCGCAGCTGGGCGACCTGACCAGCCTGGAGGTGCTGACCCTCAGCAGCAACATGTTGTCGGGGTCGATCCCGTCTGAGTTGCGCAGGCTCTCTCGCTTGGAGAGCTTGTCGGTGAGCGACAACGCCGGGCTGTGCGCTGCTGAGGATCGCGAGTTGTTTGCGTGGCTGTTGGAGCGGGATGCTTACCCGGACCGCTGTGCTGGGTCCGGTGAGCGGTTGTTGCCGAGTGTGATGATGAGACAGGACAGCAACGGCATGTCGCTGCTGCTGCCGCAGGACTTGGGCGGGTTGTCGGGTGCGGCGGTCGAGGTGTCTGACCGCTCGGTTGTGGCGGCGTCGGTGGCGGGGGGCCGCCTTGTGCTGTCGCCGCGGGGTCTGGGGCCCGCGGAGGTGCGGGTCGCCCGGCCCGGCGGGGTTGTCGCGGTCGCTGAGGTGCACGTGCGCGCCGCGGTGGGGACCTTCGGCATCGACCTCTTCTTGGAGCAGCCCGCCCCGCTCGGGGTCGAGGCGCCGATCGTGAGGGCCGCCGACTGGTGGTCGGCCCGCCTCGACGGCACGGAGTGGCCCGACAGGCGGCCCGGATGCCCGGACAACGACGTCTTCGACGGCGCAGTGGAGGCAACGGCGGACGAACTGCTGATCGGGGTCCGCGTCGAAGACTTCACCGAGAGTGGCCGCTTCGACAATACGACGCTGGGGTATTTTTCTGGGTGCTATCTGCCGCCCGTGGCGGGCGGGGCGCCAGTGCTCCGCCCGGGCGGCGGCTATGTGGTGGCCCTCCCCTCTATTGCCGACAACGAGTTCGTGTATCGTCATGAGATCGGCCATGCGCTCGGGCTGGTGCTGTGGGGGCCGGACTCGGGTCTGACGACACCCGACGAGAAGTATTTCACCGGCCCGCGCGCCGTCGAGGCGTACCAGGCGGACGGAGGCGACCCCGCCCTGCCCGGGGTGCCCATCTCCGACGACCGCGCCCATTGGGTACTCGGAGTCGACGACTTGATGGGAAAGCACGGCAGGAGTGACTTGATCTCCTTGGCGGCCCTCGCGGACGGCGGCTACATCGTGGACCTGTCCAAGGCGCTACTGCCGCTCCGGGTGTGGATACGCGGTTGGACAGACACGTTCTCCGGCGACTCCGGCGAACTCGAGTTCGCTCTGAACGCTCTCTATCATCGGGAGGTGCTCGACGGCACCGAGTGCGCCCGCATGGCGACCTGCCCCACCGAGCCGCTGAAACGGTGGGAGATGGCAGTGTGGCTCGTGCGCAGCATCGACCAAAGAGCACCCGCGGCTGTGGACGCCACCCGGTTCGCCGACGTCGACGCCGACCAATGGTGGGCGCCCTATGTCGAGAGGCTCGCCGCGCTCGAGGTGACCGACGGCTGCCGCCGCGAGCCGCTGTCATACTGCCCCGACCGCGACGTCACCCGAGCGGAGATGGCCACCTTCCTCACCAGAGCCTTCGACCTCGAACCGGCCGCGCCCGCAGGCTTCACCGACACAGCAGACGACACGCACAGCGCCGGCATCGACGCCCTCGCCGCAGCGAACATAACCGACGGCTGCCGCCGCCAGCCGCTGTCATACTGCCCCAACGACAAAGTCAAACGAGCAGAGATGGCCCTCTTCCTGTACCGGGCCTTGAACCACGCAGACCTGACCTAGCTCTTTCAGCGCCCTTCCAGTAGTCCGAGCGCCAGGCCGTCGAGCAGATCGGCCTCCGAAACCAGGCACTCGTCGAAGTCGAAGTAGCGCATGATCCTCACCAGGATGCACACTCCGGCCACGATCACGTCGGCCCGGCCGGGGTGCAGTCCGGGGTTGTGGACCCGATCGGCCAGCGTCTCGGTGGCCAGGGTGCGGAAGACGTCCTCGGCGGCGTCCTTCGACAGCCTGAAGTGATGGACCCGATCCCGGTCGTAGGTCGCCAGGCCCAGCTCCACCGCCGCCACAGTGGTGATCGTCCCGGCCACGCCCACCAGGCAGCAAGGGCCGCCGAGGGCGGGAACGGCCCGCACCGCGTCGTCGAGGTGCAGCTCGGTGACCGACAGGCACGCCGCGAGCTCCTCGGGCTGCGGCGGGTCGTGACGGATGTACTTCTCGGTGAGCCGCACACTGCCGATGTCGAGCGACAGCGCATCAGTGCAGTGACGCTCGCCGTAGGACAGCTCGGTCGACCCGCCGCCGATGTCCACGACCAGATAGGGGCCCCCGGCCGAGTCCAGCTCGCTGACCGCGCCCCGGAACGCGGTCTCGGCCTCCTCGCGGCCCGACAGAACCTCCGGAGCGGCGCCCAGGATCGACTCCGCAGGCTGCAGGAAGTCCGACCGGTTGGCGGCGTCGCGCACCGCGGAGGTCGCGATGACCCGCACAGCCGTTGGGTTGTGGGCGTCGATGGCCCGCCGGTAGTTCCGCAGGCAGTCCAGGGTGCGCTCGACGGCGGACGGTTCCAGGCGGCCGGCGGCGTCCACGCCCCGGCCCAGACGGGTGATCTCCGAGCGCCTGACCGCGGCAGGCTCCTGCCCGTCGGTGATGAGCAGCCGGGTGGTGTTCGTGCCGCAGTCCACCACCGCCACCGGTCCAGCAGTCACAGGGACCCTCCGCCGGGACCCAACCCGCACCGCACGGCCCGCACCAGCCGACCAGCAGTCACAAGGGCCCTCCGCTGGGACCCGCACCGCACCGCACGGCCCGCACCAGCCGACCAGCAGTCACAAGGGCCCTCCGCAGGGATCCGCACCGCACGGAGCGGCCCGCACCAGCCGACGGCGGAGTCACTGCACCCTTCGAACAGGCGCGGCCGCGGCCGGGCCGAGGCGCTCAGCGACCCAGCGACCGACCGGGTCGTCGCCGCCGGCCAGGTGCCACGCGTAGTGGGCGTGCAGGCACTTCACCCCCCGACGGGTGCCGCCCACACCGCCCGAGGGCCTCGGTCCCTGATGGTCTTCGGGAATGGCGCCGTCTCGCTCCGCGGCGTAGCGGTCATGGGCCTCGGCCAACTCGTCGGCATCGACCGCGGCCTCCGCGGCCCTCACGCCGCCGTCGGACTCCAGGCGCCCGACCAGGCGCCGCAGATGCTCGTCGACCAGCCAGTAGCGGGTGGGCATGGGCCGCCCGTCCTCGAGGATCGGCGCGTTGAGGATCACGGCCGGACTGCCCGAGGGGCGGCGCGCCACCACATCGAAATGGCCAGCCGGTTCACGCCCCAGCATCCGCGCCACCGCCTCACGGTCCGACTGCGGGACCGCGGCAGCGACACTCGCGCGGCCAGTCTCGTCGCTCCAGGCTTGGGCATGCTCCCAGAAGTCGTCGGGCTGCTCCGGATGGCTCAGGTAGGCCCGCCTGTCAGCCTCCGCCCGAGCCTCGCGCACAGAGTCGGCGGCGGCGACCGCTGCAACCCGACGGGAGGGATCGGCGCCCACAGGGTCAGGCAGCCACGGCGACTATGACCACGACCACGATCAGGACGACCGCGAGGATCACAGGCAGGAGGCGCCTGAGCACCGGGGCGCCGGCCACCTCCAGCAGGTCCACGGCCTCGACCTCGGGCGCGGGACCCGGCGCGGGCGTCTCAGCGGCAGGCGCCGTGTCGGGCTCATCAGCCTCCCCCGAGTCGGAGGCCGCCTCGGACTCGTCCGCGGCTGCGTCGGCGGCTACCAGTTCGGCCAGGTTGTCGGCGAACTGACCCATCAGCTTGCGGCTCACGTCGGCCAGCACGCCCCGGCCGAACTGCGCGACCTTGCCGGTGATCGTCAGGTCGGTGTGGACGCTCACCTTGGTGGACGCCTCCGTCACCGCCTCCAGTGAGACCGTGATCTCCGCCGACGCGTTCCCCGCGCCGCGGGTGTCGCGACCGCTGGCCGACATCAGCAGCCGGTGGGCGGCGTCGTCGCGCTCGGTGAAGGAGGCCTTGCCCTTGTACTGGGAGGTGATCGGCCCGACCTTGACCTTCACCAGGCCCTCGTGGACGTCGCCGTCGCTGCCGGTGAGCTGCGCGCCCGGCAGGCACGGCGCGATCCGCTCCACATCGGTGAGGACCCCCCACACGGCGCCGACGGGATGGGCCACCTCGAACGAGTCGTTCAGTTCCATTTGTGCAGGTCCTCCAGAGTGTCGATGTCGTCGGGATTCCCCTCGCAGGGTATCGCCCGCACCAGCTCAGGTCTGCGGCGCATCAGCACCCGCCCGCCCTCGTCGCCGGTGAGGGGCAGATGGCTCCACAGGGCGGCGCCGATCCGCACCGGAGGCCGGCGGGCCCCTCCGAAGTCGGCCACCGCGAGGTCGCAGTCGGCGTTTCCCACCGCCGCCCACGCCTCGGCCGGCACGCCGGGCTGGTCGCCGCACCCGAACACCACCGCCCTGTGCCCCCGCGAGCCCGCGTAGCTCACCGCCGCGGCCAGCGAGGCGGCCTGGCCCTGCTCCCAGGCCTCGTTGTGCAGCACCGTCACCTCTTCGGGCAGCACCTCCAGCAGGTCGACGGCCCCCATCACCACGATCGTCTCGTCGAGGCCGGCGGCCAGGGCCGAGTCCACGGCCCGGCGCACCAGCGGCACGCCGCCCACCTCGCACAGCAGTTTGTGACGCTCCCCCGCGAAGCGCTCCCCGGCCCCCGCGGCCAGCACAACCGCAGCGACCCCCAGCCGCCGGTCCTCGGGGAGATCGGCCGTCGAGCCGATCTCCGCTTCAGTCATGGAGGGGGCCGGTGGTGGTGGAGAGGCCTTCGGCCTTGCGTCCCGTGCGCAGCGAGATGATCTCTGAGACGATGGAGACCGCGGTCTCCTCGGGGGTGGCAGCGCCGATGTCGAGCCCGATGGGCGACCGCAGCCGGGCCAGCTGCTCGTCCGTCACCCCGGCCTCGATCAGGCGGCGGGTGCGGTCGTCATGGGTGCGACGGCTGCCCATCACCCCGATGTAGCCGGCGGCGGTGGCCAGCGCCGAGGTGATGGCGGGCACGTCGAACTTGGCGTCGTGGGTGAGCACGCACACCGCGTCGCGGGGGCCCAGGCCCGCCCCGATCTCGTCCAGCAGCCGGTCTGGCCACGAGACGACCACCTCGTCGGCCATCGGGAAGCGCTTGGATGTGGCGAACACCGGCCGGGCGTCGCACACCGTGACCCGGTAGCCGAGCACCTTGGCCACCCGGGCCAGCGCCGCGGTGAAGTCGACCGCGCCGAAGATCAGCATCCGGGGCGGCGGGGCGAACGACTCCACGAACACCGCCACCTCCTGGCCACAGGTCTCGCCCTGCTCGGAGTACTCGCCCTGCTCGGAGTAGCGCCGCAGCCCGGAGCGGCCCGCCACCAGTTCGCCGCGGGCGTCGCGCTGCACGGCCCGGTCGAGGCCCGCAGAGCCCAGCGAGCCGACGGTCCTGGCGCCCTCGGGGCGCACCAGCATCTTGGCGCCCGTTCCGGGGCCCTCGACCACGGTGGCCAGCGCCGCGGGGGACTCGGCGGCGAGGTCCGAGCGCAGCTCGTCGAAGACCGGACCCCACTCCAGCGGCTCCAGGAACAGGTGGATGGTCCCGCCGCAGGTGAGCCCCACCGCGAAAGCCTCGTCGTCGCTGTAGCCGAAGGTGACGATGCGCCGGTCTCCGGTGGCGATCACCTCCAGGGATTCGGCGACCACCGCGCCCTCCACGCAGCCGCCCGAAACCGAGCCGACCACCTCGGCGCCGGCGGTCACGGCCATCGCCGCACCCGGCGCCCGCGGCCCGGAGCCTTCGAGGTCCACGACGCGGGCGACCGCGGCCTGCTCGGAGGCCGAGCGCCAGCGGTCCAGGTCGGCGAGGATCTCCTTCATTGGCCCACTCCGGGCTGTCCCGATCCCGCCATCGCCGGGGCCGCGGCACGGACACCGTCCCGGCGCCGGGAATCGCGGCCGGTCTCGGTGAGCACGAGGTCGGCCAGCCGCTCCAGCGACTCCAGGTTGTGCCCCTCCACGAAGTCGTCGACGTAGGGCAGGGCGGCCGCCATCCCCCGGGCCAGCGGGGCGTACCCGGGCGACGCCTTGAGGGGATTGACCCACACCAGGCGGTTGGCGACCCTGCGGAGGCGCTGCATCTGCTCGGACATCTCGGCCGGGTCGCCCCGGTCCCAGCCGTCGGAGAGGATCACCACCACCGCGCCGCGGGCCATCCCCCGGCACCCCCACTCGTCGTTGAAGGCCCGCAGGCCCGATCCGAGGCGAGTCCCGCCGCTCCAGTCGGGCACCGCGGCCGACGCGGCCCGCATGGCCCGGTCCGGGTCGCGCGACGACAGCTCCCGGGTGAGCCGGGTGAGACGGGTGCCGAGCGCGAAGGCCTCGACCCGGCTGCGGCCCGCCACCGCGGCGTGGACCAGGCGCAGAAGGGCCCGGGCGTAGCGCTCCATCGACCCGGACACGTCCAGCAGCAGCACCAGGCGCCGGGGCCGGCGACCGCTCATGCGACGGTGCATGCGCACGGGCTCTCCCCCCGAGCGCATGGCGGCCCGGACCGTGCGCCGCACGTCCGGACGGCCCCGGCACGACCGTGTGGGCTCGAGGCGGCGGCTGGGCCGCGTCGGGCCGCGGAACCTGAGCCGCTCCATCAGCCGGCGGGCCTCCTCCAGCTCGTCGTCGGTGTAGTCGGCGAAGTCCTTGGCGGCCAGGGTCTCGGTGGCGCTGTAGCGGACGGTGATCACATCGGAGTCGCGGCCGGGCTCCTCCTCGTCGGTGGCGGCGTCGCCGGCGTCGTCGACCTGCAGGACCACCGGGACGCCCACTGCGGTGGTCGGCGGGACCGTGCCCAGCGGCTTGCCCAGCCAGTAGGCCCCGAAGACGGCGTCGTACACCCCGACGTCCTCGAAGCGGTGGACCAGCGCGCACCGGCCGGCCCAGTACAGCGACTCGCGGCTGGTGACGTCGCACACCGAAAGCGCCTCCGCATAGAGCAGAGCAGAAGTGAGTGAGACCTCCAGACCCGCCCGGCGCAACGCGCACGCGAACCCCACGGCCACGTCGATCGGATCGGTGCCGGCTCCGGCCGCGTCCACCCCGGACGCTGAGCGCCGCCCCGCCGGGCCGTGGGGCGAGCCGCTCGTCTGTGGCCGGGTCATGAGAGGGATGCAGCCTCGGACACGATGGCGGCCAGGTCGTGCTCGACGACCCGGTCGCGGTCCTCGCGGTACTTCAGCAGGGCGCCCAGGGTGGCCGACGCGTTGGCCAGGTCGAGCTTGGCCCCGCCGAGGAGGCTCAGGGCACGGGCCCAGTCGATGGTCTCGGCCACTCCGGGAGGCTTGTAGAGGCCGACGTCGCGGATGGCGGCCGCGGCGCGGGCCACCTCATGGGCCAGAGTGTCGGCCACCTCCGGGGCCCGCAGCCGGATGATCTCCGCCTCGCGCTGCGCGCCGGGATGCGACACCCAATGGTACAGGCAGCGCCGCTTGAGGGCGTCGTGGACGTCGCGGGTGCGGTTGGAGGTGATGACCACCACCGGCGGGTCGACGGCCGCGAACGTGCCGACCTCGGGGATGGTTATCGAGTAGTCCGACAGCACCTCGAGCAGGAAGGCCTCGAACTCGTCGTCGGAGCGGTCGACCTCGTCGACGAGCAGCACCGGGGGCGGGCCGTCGCCAGCCTCGATCGCCTCGAGCAGGGGCCGTCGCACCAGGAAGCGCTCACTGTAGAGCTCGTCGGCCAGGCCGGCCTCGTCGGCGCCCCGGGCCCGCCCGGTGGCCTCCATCGTGCGGAGGTGCATCAGCTGGCGGGCGTAGTCCCACTCGTAGACGGCCTGGGCGGCGTCGATGCCCTCGTAGCACTGCAGCCGGATGAGGCGCCCGCCGCCCCAGTCGGCGACCACCTTGGCCACCTCGGTCTTGCCCACGCCGGGCTCGCCCTCAAGAAGCAGCGGGCGGCGCAGGCGCAGAGCCAGGTAGACGGCGGTGGCCAGCGCCTCGTCGGGCAGGTAGGCGTTGTCGCGGAGTCCCTGCCATACGTCCTCCACGCACGACACGGAGCGCAGATCGGCGGCTGCCATCGAAGGTGAGCATATTCCCGTGGGCCCCCATATCACGAAGTAGGGGCCGCACCGGTCCCCTCGCGGGGGTCGCTACTGGGCGAAGTAGGGGGCCAGGGCCTCGGCCAGGTCCGCCGGCGCCCGCACCGGCTTGCCGTCGTTGCCGGTGATGGCGGCCCGCAGCTCCTGGCGGGCCACCGCCTCGCCGTCGCGCACCAGACGCTGGCGCCACGTCGAAGAGGCCCTCCGCAGCTCCACGACCTCCGTCTCCACCGTCACCGTGTCGCCGGCGTACACCGGGCGGTCGAACGAGGTGTGGATGCGGTTGACCACGAACCGGTATCCCCGAGCCGCGAACGACTCCAGGTCCATCCCGGCCTGCTCCAGCAGCTCCACCCGTCCGGTCTCGAAGAACTGGATGTAGGCGGAGTGGTTGAGATGCCCGTACGGGTCGAGTTCGTAGAAGCGGACCTTGACGTCGAAGCGATGCGCCGGCATGGACCCGTCAGGCTAGAGGCCGAGCGAGTCGAGCGAGGCCGTGGTCCGAGCGGCCCTTGAGCGAAGCGAACAGGAGCGGGAGGTGACACCGTTGCGACGCGACGGGCTCACCCATGGGCTTCCGCTCTCATCCAGCATCCTGGGGCGGCGACACGCAGCCCTCGAGGCCCATCACGGCGTAGACCTCGGTGCCGGGCTCGACATAGGGGCCGAAACACAGCGCCTGGCGCCGCACCCCGTCGTCGCTGGTCCGCCTGGCGACCTCGTCCTCGAGCTCGGCGATGCGGGCATCCAGATCGGTCGCGACGCTCTCGGCCTCCCGCTGCTGGGCGTTCTGGTCCATCCATGTCCGCATCGACGACGCTCCCAGCAGCAAGGCAGCGGCCGCCGTGGCCACCATCACGACCATCAGCAGCAGGCGGTGCCACCAGGCCGACTTCACGGCAGCACTCATCGCCGCGCCCCGCACCCGCGCCGAGCCGGCGTCGTCACGACGCCGCAGCCCGGTCGGACCCGGCGGCCAGGGCGGCCCGGCCGCGGAACTCGGCCGCGTCGCCCAGCTGCTCCTCGATGCGCAGCA
>JAPPLH010000039.1 GCA_028819505.1 Acidimicrobiaceae bacterium | reverse complement strand
CCGACGATGTGACCCGGCAGCGCGGCGTTGGCGGCGCGCGCCGCCGCGCTCTTGAGTCAGGTTCTTGACTGAGACGATCTGGATGACGTTGCCGCAGGTGTCGTTGAACACGGCGATGACCTGGTCGTCGACCTCAGTCGGCGGCTGGGTGAACGTGACCCCGGCGGCCACTAGTACTTGCTCGCGTTAGTCATGTTGCTGTGTTAGGGTCGGCCGACATGTCAGCGCGGGATGCTCCCCGTATGTGACGCGGCTGTCATGGCTTCTCCCTTCGCCCATTGAGGGCCTCGGATCTGACACTGGTGGGAAGCCTAGTGAAATCCGTATGGGAACCATACAAATCTGCATAAATTGTAACAAAATATTGGTATCTGCGAACGCGCCCCTCTGGCAGCGGTCCAGCGGCTCGACGAGGTGGCACGGGAAGTAGAGCGCGACTGCCAGTGCTGTCCACGGGCAGCGACCCTTGGCAGGCGAGGCCACCCTCCACACCTGGTAGCGGTCCGCGGGTCAGGACTCGACTAGGGCCGGGAGGCGGTCTGCGTACTCTTCGAGCGGACGGCGCTCGATCCAGCCGTCGGTGTCTGCCGGCCTCCAGCGGCGGATCTCGGCGACGCGGTCGCGCCGGCGGGAAGGAATACCTCTGAGGCCGAAACGCGCGCCGAGCACCGCCCCGGCGGGCGGGGAGTTGCTGTCGGTGTCGCCGCCTGCGTTCATCACGGCGACCATCCCCTCCTCGAAGCTGGTCGGATGCCGCGACGCCCACAGCGCAGCCGGTCAGCCCCAGAGGCCGGCTATGGGAACGGCCTCGATCCCGGCGTCCAGGCCGAAACGACTTGGCCCGGTGTGGAACACGACCCCTCCGGCGAACATCTTCGGCGCAAGCCTGTCTCTCAGCCAGACGATGTGGCGAGCGTCGCGGCGGGTCGGCGCGCTCGACGACTTGACCTCGAAGGCTGCGACCCGGCTCCCGAACTCCACGACCAGGTCGATCTCGTGCTCACCGCCCTGGGTGCGCAGATGGTGCATCTGGATCCGGCCGGCCGACGCCTCCACCTCCGTGCGGAGCTGTGCAGCGACGAAGGTGTCCAGTATACGCCCCCGGGCGGCCCCGTCGAGTTTGAGGGCCTCGCGGTCGGTGCCCATCAGCCACGCGGCCAGACCAGAGTCCGTCACGTAGCGCTTAGGTGTCGATGTGAGCCGCTTGAGCCGCCGAGTGTGCCACGCGGGCACATCGTCGAGGAGGCGCAGCACCCTCAGCGTCTCCAGATAGCTCAAGGCGGTTCTCCGGTCGAGGCCAGCGTCTCGGGCCAGCGAGGCCTCCGACACGGCGCCGGATGTATGCAGGGCGCAGGCGATCAAGCAGCGGCGCATCGATTCCGGGCTGGGTCGCCGGCCGACATCGCGGGACAGCTCGCCGAGATCGCGGCTGGCGGCCACCTCCACGTAGGTCCGCATCCAGTCGTCGCGGGCGCCCGCGGCCGACGCCGCCAGTGCGCCGGGGAAGCCGCCGTCGAGCGCGATGTCGATGTAGCCCAGCACATCCGGCGGGTTCGCAGGCACGGCGAAGCGGCGGTCGGTATCCCATCGGTCGAACAGTGCCGGGCCCGCGGCGTCGCCGAAGCGCTCCCGGCCGGTCAATGGCCACAGCCGCGTGTTTAGGACGCGCCCGGTGAGCGGCCACTGGCCGACGTGCAGGTCGTTGCGGGCCGATCCGGTCACGATGTAACGGCCCGGCGGCGTGAGGGAGGCGTCCACGGCCCGCTTCAGGGCGCCCAGAATCCCGGGGGCGTGCTGCCACTCGTCGATCAGCAGGGGGAACGGCCCCTCGCGGATGGCTGCGTCGGGATCGTCGAGGGCCAACCCTCGCTCTGCTCCACGGTCGAGCCGCAGCGCCGAGTTCGCATGGCGCAGCGCGGTGGTGGTCTTGCCCACCGCCCGAGGGCCGGTGATGAACTCGGCGGGCCAACTGCTGAGGTGTTGCGCCAAGACACCGTCGGCAATGCGAGTCGTGTAGCCGTCGATGCGTTCAGACTACCGGCACCTAGCCTTTCATGCATAAATTATCGGGGATGTTTATGCATGATTTATGAGGCTCATTCCTGCATCATTTCTCCGGTCGCCGGCTAGGCGTCGAGGATGGCGGCTACCTCGTCGTCGGTCAGGCGGCGGAAGGCTCGGCGGTCTTTGCCGCGGTCGAGGACGGCGGCCTCGAGGCTCTGGGCGCTGAGGGTGCGATCGGGGCCGGCGAGGGCGGCGACCGCCGCCCGGACGCCTTCGGCGAGGCTTCTGGGCGCGTCGGGCAGGGCCTCCTCGAAGCGCTCCGATATCTCCTCGGTCTCGCCGCCGAGCACCACCCAGTCGTCCTCGTCGACCACGGTGCCGTCGTAGAGGATGTGGAACAGCTGGTCGCCGCGGCCGTCGCCGTCGAGGCCGATCTCGGCCACCAGGATCTCCACCTCCATCGGCTTGAACTCGTGGGTGAAGACCTGCCCGAGGCTCTGGGCGTAGGCGTTGGCCAGACTGCGGGCGTCCACGTCCTCGCGGCTGAAGGCGAAGCCCTTCAGGTCGGCGTGGCGCACCCCGGCGATGCGGAGCTGGTCGAACTCGTTGTAGCGGCCCACCCCCGCGAAGGCGATGCGGTCGTAGATCTCGCTCACCTTGCGCAGCGTGCTGGATGTGTTCTCGGCCACGATGGCGATGCCGCCGCCGTAGCGGAAGGCGACCAGGCTGCGGCCCCGGGCGATGCCCTTCTGGGCGTAGTCGGCCTTGTCCTTCATCATCTGCTCGGGCGGGGCGTAGAAGGGCATCGTCATCGCCGGCACCCCCCCGTGCTCGAGGATCGGGCCGAGAGCATCGTCATGACGCGCTCGCTCCGTCGCCCCCGCGCCGGCTGCGGTGGCGGCGCAGCAGCCGCTCGGTGCGGCGGCGCAACTCGGCGTCGTCGAGGCGCACGTAGCCGTCGGCGTCGATCACGGCCACCACCGGGAACACGTCGCGCACCGGGTCGGGCCCGCCGGTGGCCGAGTCGGCGTCGGAGGCCACATACAGGGCATCCAGCACCAGGTCGGTGGCCGCGGCCCTCGCCATCGACGGGCGGTATCCCAGCTTCACCACGGTGTCGGCGTGCAGCGAGCCCGAGCCGGTGGCCGCGTGGTCCCGCTCCTCGTAGCGCCCGCCGGTGACGTCGTACTCGAATATGCGACCCTTGGAGGCCGCCGTGTCGAAGCCGGCGAAGATCGGCACCACCACCAGTCCCTGCAGGGCGGAGGGCAGGTTGGCCCTCACCATCTGGCCGAGCTGGTTGGCTTTGCCCTCCAGGCTGATGGGCATGCCCTCCACCTTCTCGTAGTGCTCGAGCTGGAGCTGGAACAGCCTCACCATCTCGGCCGAGGGTCCGGCCGCGCCGGCGATGGCCACGCCGGAGTGACGGTCGGCGGGGAACACCTTCTCGATGCGGTGGTTGCTGATCAGATGCCCGGCGGTGGCTCGCCGGTCGCCCGCCATGACCACCCCCGAGCCGTAGCGCACGGCCACGCAGGTGGTGCCGTGGGGGATCTCCGGCGGCGCCTGCGGGTGCCGGACCGCCGCGCCCAGCGGACCGCCCTCCGGGCCGGCGCCGGTGAGGCGCAGCAGCGCGGCGAAGTCGGGGCCGGGATCGTCGTGCGGCCCGAAGCGGGGCAGGCTCACCCGCGGGCTCCTGGGACGCTGCACCCCACGCAGGCCGAGCGCATCATCCGGGTGGCGGCCGCCGTCGCCCGCCGCCCGGCAGGCCGTCCGCGTCGGTCACCGCCACAGCCACGCCAGCGCACGGTCCCGGCGGCGGACACCGTCACTCGCCGCCCTTTTGGATGTAGCTCTTGACGAAGTCCTCGGCGTTGGTCTCGAGCACCTCGTCGATCTCGTCGAGCAGGTCGTCGAGCTGGGCCTTGATGTCGGAGCCCCGCTCGGACGCGGGGGGCGCCTCCTCCACGGACTGCTCGCGGCTCGCCGGCGCGGGCCTGCGGATCTGCTCTCGTTCGGCCACTGCATTCCTCCCGGCTCGGCGCCTCGGTCTGACTGTCCACGAGGAGGCTACGCGCCCGCGGCCCCCAAGCGGCGAAGCAGCTCGATCGCGGAGCCGCACTCGTCGAACATCTTGCCCACGTGGGCGACGGTCCCCCTGGTCGGCTCGGTCATGGAGACCCGTCGCAGCGAGCCCTCGCCCACATCGAACACGATCGAATCCCAGTTGGCCGCCACCACCTCGGCCGCGAAGCGCTGCAGGCAGCGCCCCCTGAAGAAGGCGCGGGTGTCGGGCGGCGGCTCGGTCATGGCCAGCTCGGCCTCGGCCTCGTCCACCAGGGTCTCCAGCCCTGCCCTGGCCGCCAGCGACTTCGCGGGCCGCAGGTCGTGGTACTGGATGTCGAGGGCCCGGAGCCGGGCGTCCTGGGAGTCGAGGCCGTGGCGGGACCGGAAGCCCTCCAGCAGCCGGAGTTTGGCCACCCAGTCGATCTGGGCGGCGACCTCCGTCGGGTCGCGCTCCAGACCGCCGAGCACCGCCTCCCAGCGGCTCAGCACCTCCTTCGCGACTTCGCCGCCCACCGCGTCCGCGCCCCTCGTCTCCACGTAGGCGCGGGCCGCGGCCAGCAGTTCCCACTGGGCACCCAGGGCGGTGATCGTGGAGCCGTCGACGAGTTCCAGCGGTTCTCGCAGCGACAGGTCGCGGCTCACCTGGCGAAGCGCCGCCACCGGCGCGGCGAAGCGCAGCTCGCGGGGCACGGCGTCGTCCTCGGTGAGGGCCATCACCAGGGCAGTGGTGCCGACTTTGAGGAACGTCGCGACCTGCGACATGTTGGCGTCGCCCACGATCACGTGCAGGCGCCGGTACTTGGCCGCGTCGGCGTGGGGCTCGTCGCGGGTGTTGACGATGGGGCGTTTGAGGGTGGTCTCCAGCCCGACCTCCTCCTCGATGAAGTCGGCCCGCTGGGAGATCTGGTAGCCGGCCTCGTCCAGGCGCATGCCGGAGGTCTCGCTGCCCATCTTGCCGGCGCCGCAGAAGATCTGGCGGGTCACGAAGTGCGCGGTGGCGTGGGTGACGATGCGCGAGAACGGCACCGCCCGGCTCACCAGGTAGTTCTCGTGGCAGCCGTAGCTGTTGCCCTTGCCGTCGGAGTTGTTCTTGTAGACCACGATCTCCTCGCTCGGCGGCAGCAGCATCCGGGCCGCCTCCATCGAGCGGGCCGCGATCAGCTCGGCGGCCCGGTCGTAGACGACCGCTGAGCGGGCGTCGGCGCACTCGGGGGTGGACAGCTCGGGATGGGCGTGGTCCACGTAGTAGCGGGCGCCGTTGGTGAGCACCGCGTTCACCAGGTGGGTCTCGATCTCGGGAGCGAGCGCGCCCGCACCGGCGCCGCCCCGGGCGTCGTTGCCGGGCGTCTCGTCGGTGAAGTCCCAGCCCACCGCGGACCGGCCCGGCTCGGGCGCCTGATGGGTGGCGATCAGGTAGGCGTTGATCAGCAGCGACGAGGCCGAGATCGGGTTGGGCTCCGGAGCGCCCCGGTGGACGATGCCGTACTCGGTCTCCAGGCCGAGCGTCTTGGGGACAGCCACGGCCCGGACGCTAGCGAGGCTCAGAGCGCCGGGCGAGGCCGGGCCCGAGCGGCCCGTGAGCGAAGCGAGCATGAGCGGGCGCCACTGCCGAGCGTCTTGGGGACAGCCACGGCCCGGACGCTAGCGAGGCTCAGAGCGCCGGGCGAGGCCGGGCCCGAGCGGCCCGTGAGCGAAGCGAGCATGAGCGGGCGCCACTGCCGAGCGTCTTGGGGACAGCCACGGCCCGGACGCTAGCGAGACGAGCGGAGAAGCGAAGAGTGGGTCAGAGAATCTGGGAGAGGAACAGCTTGGTCCGTTCCTCCTGGGGGTTGGTGAAGAAGTGCTCCGGGGTGCCGGTCTCGACGATCTGGCCGTCCTCCATGAAGATCACCCGGTCGGCGACCTCGCGGGCGAAGCCCATCTCGTGGGTCACCACCATCATGGTCATTCCCGACAGGGCCAGTTCCTTCATCACGTCGAGGACCTCCTTGATCATCTCGGGATCCAGCGCCGAGGTGGGCTCGTCGAAGAGCATGATCCTGGGCTCCATGGCCAGCGCCCGGGCGATGGCCACCCGCTGCTGCTGGCCGCCTGAGAGCTGGCCCGGGTACTTCTCGGCCTGCTCGGGTATGCCGACCCGCTCCAGCAGCGAGCGGGCCAGCTCCTCAGCCTCGGCCTTGGGCTTCTTGCGGACCCAGATCGGCGCCAGCGTGATGTTGTCGAGCACGGTGAGGTGCGGGAACAGGTTGAACTGCTGGAACACCATGCCGACCTCTGAGCGGATCTTCTCGATGTTGCGCAGGTCGTTGGTGAGCTCCACGCCGTCGACGAGGATGCGCCCCTCCTGGTGGACCTCGAGGCGGTTGATGCAGCGGATCCAGGTGGACTTTCCCGAGCCGGACGGGCCGAGCACCACAACGACCTCGCGCTCCTTGATGACGGCGGTGATCTGATCCAGGGCCTGGAAGTCCCCGAACCACTTGTTCAGGCCCTCGCACACGATCATGTCGTCGCGGGCGGCGAGCTCCTCGGTCAAGGCGGTGGTGGCGTCACTGACACTCATCGTGCTGTCCCCCTTGCGGCTGCGTCACTGAGACTCATAACTTCCTCCCCCTGCAGTGTGTGTGCGGACGGTCGGCACGGCTAGCGCTCGCCCACTCCCAGCCGCTTCTCGAGGCGCTGGCTGTGCTTGGACATGTTGTAGGCGAAGATCCAGTAGATGAACGAGACGAACAGCAGCCCCTCGCGCTTGACTCCGAGGAACTCCGACTGGGCGGAGATGACCTTGTCGGCGATGAACAGGAAGTCGAAGATGCCTACGACGGCCAGCAGCGAGGTCTCCTTGAACGTGGCGATGACCTGGCCGACCAGCGGCGGTATCGACACCCGCAGCGCTTGGGGCAGCACGATGAACAGGGTGCGCTGCACCGTGGTGAACCCGACCGCGTCGGAGGCCTCGTACTGGCCGCGGCGAACGGCCTGGAGACCGCCGCGAATGTTCTCGGCGAGGTAGGCGGCCGAGAACAGCGCGAAGCCGACGGTGGCCCCGGCAATGTCCACCAGGGACATGTTCTGGGGGAGGAACAGGTTGAAGATCACGTTGAAGAAGAACAGCAGCGTGATCAGCGGCACGCCCCGGAACACCTCTATGTAGACGGTGGACAGGACCCTGAAGATCGGCAGTTTGGACGTGCGGGCCAACGCCAGCAGCACGCCCATCGGGAACGCCAGCAGCAGCGTGAAGGTGGACACTATGAGCGTGATGCTGAAGCCGCCGACGAGGGCGTCGGTGGGGGTCTTGACGGTGGAGGGGGAGTTGACCAGCGTGACCAGCCAGTGGAACACGGCCATCAGCGCCACCCAGGCGGCCACCAGCCTCATCCGCTGGGTGCGGTCGCCGGCGAAGTTGTGGGCCAGCAGGGCGATGACCGCCAGCAGAAGGAAGCTGATCCGGGCCTTCTGGAGCATCGGGTACCACCCGAAGAAGGCGGCCACCCAGTTGAGCGCGGCCACTCCGACCAGCACCACCGCCATGATCCTTCCCGCCTCCCCGACGCGGGGATGGGCCAGGAACCAGATCGCGAGGCCGCCGAAGGCGGCGAAGAACAGCGCCATGGGGATGTCGGTGGTCAGCACGTGGTCCCAGTCGAGGTCGGGATCGCGCAGCACCGCCCAGTACAGGACGAAGGGGGTCAGCAGCCACAGCAAGTTCAGCGGCAGACGCAGCCTCGGGCCCGCACGCGCGGTCCTGAGCGACCGCCCCAGCATGTAGGCGCCGACCAGCAGGATCCACATGACCGTCCACGGCAGCTTCGTGGTCATCGCCACCGTGCTGCCGGGCTCGGATATGAACTCGCCCTCCAGGAAGGCGTAGTGCCCCCACGGGTAGACCCAGCCCGACAGCACCGCCATCCCGGCGACCACGAAGAAGACGTGCATGGCCGGCACGAACGTGTTGCGCCGGCGGGAGTCGCCCAGCCCGAACCACGCCGCCGCGCCCGCACCGGCCAGCAGGGCCGCGGCCAGCCACCACCAGGCCCGGTCCGACATGGCTTCGGAGAACGGCTCCCGGACGACCTCGCCGGCTGCGTACTGCTCCACGATCAGCACCCCGATGCTCGCCAGCACGAGCACGCCGTGAGCGACCCTCGGCCCCGGCCCGCCCTGCAGGTAGGTGCCCTGGAGGTGGAACCACCCCGCCAGGGCGACGTTGGCCAGCACGAGCACGCCGAGCACCGTCAAGGCGTTGGCGTCCAGCCAGCCGACGAAGGAGTCGCCGGCCGCCCCGGCGGCGTCGCGGTGCAGGACTGCGCCCTCGTCGCCGACGACCGCCGAGGGCTCGCGCAGCAGGATCCCCAGCGCGATCAGGGCGCCTGAGCCCATGAGGTTCATCGACAGCTTCTTCAACGAGATGCCTCGGCCGGTCTTGGCCAGCAGACCTATCGACAAGCCTGAGAGCACTGCGATGGCGCCGACGCAGACCCAGATGCGGACGTACTGCTCCTGGGGGTAGGCGTGGGTGAACAGGAACCGCATGTTGGTCTTCACGGCCCGCCAGGTCCGCTCCTCGCTGAACGTGAAGTTGAGCAGGCCCCGCACCGCCAGAAGCACCAGCAGCGTGAAGACGACGGTGAGCACCGAGTTGACCGCGGAGGAGAACAGGTTCCTGCTCAGCCACTCCCCCGCCGACAGGCTCGGCTCCTCCGGCTTCTGGGCGGGCTCGCGCTCGTCCGCCCACGCCTCCGCGGGGGCTGCGGCCGTCACGGCGCCCTCGCCCATCGGCATTGTCATCTCAACGCTCCACGATCTTCATGCGGACGTTGAAGAAGTTGACGATCACCGAGATCGTCAACGAGCAGGCCAGGTAGAACAGCATCCACAGCGAGATCACCTCGAGCGTCTTGCCGGTCTGGTTGTAGACGATCTCGCCCACTTGGACGAAGTCGCTGTAGCCCACCGCGATGGCCAGGGAGGTGTTCTTGGTGAGGTTCAGGTACTGGTTGCCGAGCGGCGGGAGGATCACCCGGAAGGCCTGGGGGAGGACGACCCGGCGCAGCATCGTCGACCGCCGCAGGCCGACCGCCAGTGCGGCCTCGGTCTGGCCCTTGGGCACGGCCAGGATCCCGCCCCTCACGATCTCGGCGATGAACGACGCGGTGTACAGCACCACGCCGAAGAACACCGCGGTGCCGCCCTGGGTGAGGCTCAGCCCGGCCGGACCGTAGTTGGGGAAATTGCCGACCTGCTCGATGTCGGGCCGCTTGACGTCGACGGGCCTTCCGGTGCGGCCGTCCCCGAACTTGTCGGCGATCACCTCGAGCAGGTCGGTGCCGGAGTTGATGATCCAACTCGACAGGCCGGGCCAGCCCACCAGAACGAAGGCGATCACCGCCAGCGCGCCCACCGCGGCGAAGACGATGCGGAACTTGTCGTCGTCGGTGAGCTTCATGAGCCCCGCCGGCGTGCGGAGCCGGGCCAGGAAGCGGCGTATCCACCAGGCGGCCGCGGCCAGCGCCGCCAGCGACAGCGCCGCCTGCACGATCACCGGCGTCAACCTGGAGTAGCCGCCGCCGATGAAGTCGAAGACGGCGCCGACCCATCCGAAGACCGGATGGGCGAACCAGCCCACCGCTCCGAACACGGCCATCACCGCCACGAGACTGGCCACCGGGTAGGTGTCCTGACCGGTGGCATCGTGGCGCTGCTCCTGGCGGCGCTTGACGTAGGCGCCGACCAGCCAGCCCGCGCCGAGGAAGATGAGCCACTGGTAGAAGCCGTCGTCGATGTGTACCCGCGGCACGGACACGCCCTTGTTGGACAGGTGCAGGAGGCCGTTGACGGGCCCCTGGTCCAACTCCAGGTTGGGCAGGGTCGCCACCAGCGCCCAGATGAAGACGATCTGCACCAGCAGCGGGATGTTGCGCATCGTCTCGATGAAGACGCTGCACATGCGGCTGACGATCCAGTTGCTCGACAGCCGCCCCACCCCGACCAGCACCCCGAGGACGGTGGCCGCGATTATCCCGCCCACGGCGATGCGTATGGTGTTGACCGCGCCGGCCCACAGCGCCCGGCCGGCGGTGTCGGGATCGGTGTCGATGCCCTCCCGGAGGTCGCTTCCGAGGCCGATGCCCAGGAAGTCGTACCTGATCTCGATCCCCTGGCGGTCGAGGTTCTCGAGCGCCTGCGTGGTCAGGAAGAACAGCCCGAACACGACCAGCGCCAGCGCGGCCACCTGGGCCAGCCACTTGACGACGGTGGCGTCGCGGTAGAAGGGAGGTCGCTCGGACTGGTTCGCGGCCAGGGTGGCTTGGTCTGTGTTGGACACGCCGGGGCGCCTCCGGGGCGGTGGGGTCGCGGGCTTCGGCTATGGAAGCGGCAACGGGGGTGGGGGGGGGGGGGGGCGGGCCCCCCCCCCCCCCCACCACAGGGGGGGGGGGGGGGGGGTGGTGGGGGGCGGGGGGCGGGCCGGCCCCCGGGGGGGGGGGGAGGGCGCCCCCCCCCCCCCCCCCCGAGGG
>JAPPLH010000067.1:13081-77087 GCA_028819505.1 Acidimicrobiaceae bacterium | reverse complement strand
CTCCCCGGTGGTTCCGGCCACCACCAGGCCCTCGTTGCCGTTGTCCACGAGCCACTGAGCAAGGTGGGCCGCTCCGTCGAGGTCGAGCACCCCGTCCTCGGTGAAGGGGGTGACCATCGCAGTCAGCACGCGTCCGAACCGGCCCATGGCCTGCAACTGTAGTCCGTCACGATCAGACGAACCACCGTCCACACCAATAGAGTCTGGAGTCATGGTGACGGCTGGTTCAGGGAGAGATTCCTTCGATGCCATCAATCAGGAGGTCGGGGCGAGGCTTGCCGAGAGGCGGCGTGAGTTGTCCCGGTCTCTGCGCCAGGTGGCCGCTGACGCTGAGGTGTCCACCAGTCACCTGAGTGACATTGAGAGCGGCGCGTGTCGGGTCTCGCTGCCGGTGCTGCTTCGCATTGTCCGGGCGCTGGATCTGACCATCACCGAACTCCTCCCCCAGATCGGCGGCCATCGAGTGTCTCGCGACAGCGTCAATGACATGTCCGACAGCGAGGCCAAGGTGTTGTCTCACAACGACTTGGACTTGAGCATCTCCTTGATCCACCTCAACGGACACGCCGACCATCAGATCGACAACCCGGAGAGGGCCGACGTGCTGATTTATGTTCTCGGCGGCTCCGTGGTGTGCGACTCCGATGGGACGGTAGTTGCGCTGGAAGAGGGCGACGCGCTCGACACCGAGCAGGTCGCTCGTCATCGGATCGAGGCCCGCACGAAGGCCCGCATGCTGGTCGCCCGCGGAAACCCGAACCGCTAGGGCGGATCAGAGCGCGCTACAGCCCGGGGTCAGACCTCCACGAGGCTGCGGTTGCTGTTGTTGCAGCGGCGAGCGCCGTCGGCCTCTATGACGACAATGTCCTCAAGGCGCATACCCCACCGGTCCGGCAGGTAGATGCCCGGTTCGATGCTGAAGGCATGGCCGATCTGCACGGGCTCGCTGTTGAGTTCCGTCACGTACGGGTGCTCGTGGACTTCTGCGCCGATGCCGTGGCCGGTGCGGTGGATGAAGTAGTCGCCGAATCCGGCGGCGCCGATGATGCGGCGCGCCGCGAGGTCGACCTCCGCGAGGGGGCGGCCGGGCTTGGCAGCCTGTACGGCTGCCTCCTGGGCCTCGGTGAGCACGGTGTAGGCGTCGCGCACGTCCTGCGGCACCGGTCCGGTATAGACGCAGCGAGTCGTGTCGCTGCAGAAGCCGCCGAAGCTCCCACCGAAGTCGAACATCACCATCTCGTCGCGCTCTATGGCCCGCGGGCCGGGATGGTGGTGAGGGCTGGCCGAGTTGGGGCCTGAAGCGACAATGACGAACTCCACCGTCTCATGACCCGCCTCGATGAGACGGTCGGCGACCTCGGCGGCGACCTCTGCCTCGGTTCGCCCGACTAGCGGAAGATCACGGTGCTGTATCTGGGCCGCGACCTTGTCCGCGAGCGAGCCAGCCGCCGCGAGGGCGTCACGTTCCTCCTGGCTCTTGATTGATCTAAGGCCGCCCACGGCTTTGCTGGCTGGAACGAGGTCCAGCTCAGGGCGCTGGTGCATCAGGCCCAGCACGTGCAGCGCCCACAGGTCGTCAGACACGACGACTCGGCCCCGTTGCGGGAGGGCCGAGGCGATGGTGCTCACTGGATCGGTCGTGTCGTCCCATGTGGCGACGCCATAGACCGACGGCCGGCGCCGGACGCGGGCCGCCTCGAGTTCGGGCACGATGAGGGTCGGGAGTACCTCTGAAGCCGACAGCCGCCCGACGAACGCTGTGATGCGCTCCAGTGGCATGGCTTCGTATCCGGTCAGGTACTCGAGGTCCGCTCCGCCGCCGATCAGGATGCCGGCCGCGTCTGCATCGGCGAGCCGCTGCCGCACTTGGTGCCAGCGTCGAGTGAGTGCTTCGTCGGTTACGGGGGGTCGCACTAGTGGATTCCTTTCGGCCACGCGGGTTGGAGGTCGTGTATCAGGCTGGTATGCGTAGCCGTTCTGCGCGGCATCGCGGCTACCGGGTGCGCTGTCTGACCAGGTGATCGATCGAGACGGCGGCGAGTATCAGCACCCCCTGAACCACCTGTTTGTAGGTGGGATCGACTCCGAGCAGATTGAACGCGTTGCCTATGGTCTGAAGCAGCATCACGCCGACGACGGTCCGCCATACCGCGCCCTCGCCTCCGAAGATGCTGGTCCCGCCCACGACCACCGCGGTGATTGCCGACAGCTCAAGGCCGATGCCGATGTCGGCCTGCGCGGAGCCGGTGCGGCTGGATGTCAGGACCCCGGCCACAGCAGCGCAGGTACCGGACATGACATAGGCGAAGGTCTGGACCGAACCGACTCGGATCCCGACGAGGCGGGCCGCCTCGGAGTTCCCGCCGATGGCGTACAGGGCCCGACCCAGTGTGGTGCGAGCCAGTGTCAGCCCGAGGATCACGGCGACGGCGGCGAAGACCCAGACGGTCAGTTTGGCGTCCAGCAGGGTCTCAGTTCCGAGTGTCTTGTACTCGCGGTCGGCGACGGACACGATGAGCCCACTGGTGGCGAGCAGGGCGATGCCTCGGAACATGATGCTTGTGGAGAGGGTCCCGATGAAGGAGTTTATGCCGGTTGTGCTCATCACCAGCGCATTGAAGGCGCCGAGCGAGGCGCCCACTGCCACCCCCACGGCGACTCCGAGCCAAGGGTCGACTGAGGCCGCCTTCGCCGCCGCCACGGCAGCCACGGCGAATACCGAGCCCGTCGACAGGTCGAAGATGCCCGCGATGATGCAGAGAGTGACACCGACCGCGATCAGACCGAGGGGAGCGGCCTGGTCAAGGAGGTTCAGAATGTTCCGCTTCGTCAGGAAGCGATCGCTCTGGGTGGCCACCGCAATCACCAGCAGCCCGTAGGCCACCAGGATGCCGTAACGACCTAGGTACCTGGTCAGCACAGCAACAGCGGGAACACTCATGTGAGCTGTCTCGGTTCGGACGCGTCGGCGGCGAAGGCCGCCGCGAGCAGAGCGGACTCGTCGGTGGTGCCAGCATCGAATTCCCGTTCGACTCGTCCGTCTCGGAAGACGTAGATGCGATGAGCGATGGCGAGGGCTTCGTCGAGGTCCGAAGTGACCATCAGCACACTCATTCCCGCCTCGGCCAGGCTGACGATCACGCTGTGGATCTGAGCGGTCGACACGACGTCGACGCCGCGCGTGGGCTCGTCTATCAGCCACAGTTGCGGAGGCTGGACCAGCCATCGCGCCAGCAGAGCCTTCTGCTGGTTGCCGCCGGAGAGCGACGAGATCGGCTGGCTGAGCGACCCGGCCCGGACGTCTACGCGGCGGGCTGCGTCGGCGCTGCGATCGCGCTGCAAGCGTCGAGCGAGCAAGCCGAAACGGCTGATCGTCTCCATGTGGGCAACGGTGATGTTCGTGTCGGCTCCCAGCAGAGGAAAGACTCCGTCGGTCTGGCGCGACTCGGAGATGTAGGCCAGCCCGGCGCGCTTGGCGGCACGGGGGCTGCGGAAACGTTCGGGAGCGCCGTCGATGAGAATGGTGCCCGAGGTGGGCTTCTGGGCGCCGTAGACCGCGCTGATGAACTCCGTTCGGCCCGAACCCACCAGGCCGACGATGGAGACGATCTCACCCACGCCGACCGTGAGGCTGATCTCCTCGAATCCGAGGCCGGTCAGCCCCCTGGTCTCGAGCCGGGGTGCGCCGTGTTGTGGTGGCGGGTTCGGGCGGCCTCCCTGCAATCCATCATGCGTGGAGCCGACCATGTGCTCGACCAGGTGGCGAGGGGTCAGATCATCTGTCGGTGCGTGCATCACCGCCAGGCCGTCTCGCATGACGGTCACGACATCGCACACTTCAAGCACCTCGCTCAAGAAGTGGGAGACGAGCACGACAGCCACTCCGCTTGCGGCCAGGGCGCGCATCACCCCATAGACCTGTGCCGCCTCGTGCACCGAGAGACTGGAGCGGGGCTCGTCGAAGATCACCAACCGGGCATTGCGGGCCACTGCCCGCAGGATCTCGGTCTTCTGCCGGTCGGACTGGGACAGAGTAGAGACCAGGGCCGCCGGGTCGAGGTTGAAGCCAGAGTCCTCGATCAGATGACGGGCTCGGCGCAACATCTCGCCGCTGTTGCAGACTCCGAACTGCGAGGGCAACTGGCCCAGAAGAAGGTTCTCGGCGACGGTGAGCCCCGGAACCAGAGACAGCTCCTGGGCCACCATGGTTACTCCGGCGTCAAGCGCAGCCCGCGGCGAAGCGAAGGATGTGGGCGCGCCCTCAACCTCGATGTGTCCGCTGTCAGGGCTCAGCACGCCGCACAGCATCCTGGCCAAGGTGGTCTTGCCTGCGCCGTTCTGGCCTACGAGACCGTGGATCTGCCCCAGCTTGAAGGAGACGTCGGCGGAGTCCACACCGCGGACTCCGCCGAACGTCTTGGTCAGTCCGAAGGCTCTCAGAAACGCTCCGTCGGTTTGGAGTCGTCTCCCGTTCCGATCTGGAGGACCTTCAGGTCGGGCTGCTAGATCTCCCACTGACCTTCGAAGTCACCGATCACGTCTGCGGTCCCCTTCACGTTGGGGACGAGCGTAGTGGCATCGAAGGAACTGGGCGGGTTGCCGCCGGTCGCGGCCTGCACGGCCAGTTCGAACGCGGTGCGGCCGGCGTCGCGCTCGGCGTCCAGGAACACGCCGTGCCAGCGGCCCTCGCGCACCGCATCCACAGCCTGCCGAGCCCCGCCGTTGCCGATCAGCTTCACGCTCACTTCCGCGTCGTTGGCGGCCTGCTCAGCGCCGAGGATCGCCTGCGATGACCCGACCATGACGTGCACGTCGCCATGGGCGACGAAGACGTCCTGGGCCGCGCTGAGGCCTGTGTCGGGGAGATAGCCGCCTTCCACGCTGGCGAGGAGCTCCACGCCGTCCGCCGCCGCGATTGTGGAGTGGAACGCATCGGTTCGGGCCACGTCCAGCGGCAGGAACCGGAATCCCTCCAGGAAGGCGACATTGCATGGGCTGGTGCCAGCGCACGCCTCGATGGCCATCTCCGCGAGAATCACACCGTTGTCCACTGGGGCTGCACCCACGAATATCAGTCCTTCTACCTGGGGCTCGATGGTGCTGTAGTCGGGGCCGATCGGCGTGAATTCGCCCACCACGGGAATCCCGGCCGCGAGAGCCTCCTCGATGACAGGAATAACGGCGTTGCCGTCGTTGGCCTGTATCACGAACGCATCCCAGTCGCCGGCGGTGATGGCGTCTTGTATCTGCGAGATCTGCGTGTTGGCGTCGAACACCGGATCGAAGAACTCCACCTCGGCACCGATCGCGGCCGCACCCTCCTGGATCCCGGCCCAAGTCGCCTGCGCGAATCCGTTGGCCGCGGCGAAGCCGAAGAACGCCACTCGCAGCGGCTCGTCGGCTGGCTCCGGCTCCTCCGCAGGTTCGGGCTCCTCGGCTGGCTCCGGCTCGTCGGCTGGCTCCGGCTCCTCCGCAGGTTCCGGTTCCTCGGCTGGCTCCGGCTCGTCGGCTGGTTCGGGCTCCGCAGGTTCAGGCTCAGCCTGGGCTGGTTGCTGTTCGATCGGGCCGTCGGCCTCGTCGTCGCCGCAGGCGGCGGCCAGGAGGCCGAGAGTCAGCAGCAGCGCTACTACCCGCGGCAGTGATTTGGTCATGGTTGTCTCCCTCCTTGGGATGCACACCCCTCGGGTGTTGTCGACTGATTCGGACGCTTCCTGCCGTTTCGATCAGGTCGCGCCGGCCTTGCGTGGGGAGTCGTCTCTGGGCCCGCTCGACCTGCGGGCGACACTGAGCCCATAGACCCTCCGAGCGGTCTCCGGTGTGATCACACCGTCGAACACGTCGGTCCTGACGGCGTCGCGGTCGCGGTCATCCGGCCGGCCGAAGCCGCCGCCGCCGCCCGTCTTGGTTCGCACGACATCGCCTTGGGAGAGGCGCACGTTGGCGCACTTGAGGAGGTGGCGCTCGTCGGGGCGGCCAGGGTTGATCACGATGTCGGGGGGCTGCGCCGTCCCGCCTCCGGCCAGCCCCCAGGCGGGGGTCCGGCTGCGCTCGAACCACGCGGACATTGACGCATCCGCGAGGATCTCGAACTCGCGCTCGACCCCGACCCCGCCGCGGAACTCGCCGTGGCCGCACGAGTCGCTCCGGTACCCGTAGTGGCGGAGCCGCACCGGGTACTTCGTCTCGAGCACTTCGATCGGCATGTCCTTGAGGGATCCGTTGACGTTGTTGATGAGACCGTCTTCGCCGTCCGATCCTTGCCAGGCTCCCCAGCCGCCGACCGTGGGTTCCACGTGCAGCCAGGGCTGCCTGGTGTCGGGGTGGGTGCCGCTGAGGTAGATCACCATGGAATCGCCGTAGCTCGCCGCGGCGGCCCGTTCGGGCACTGCTTCCGACAGCGCCTTGACGACAAGGTCGATGAGCAGGCCTAGCGGGGTGAAGTACCACTCGACCGGGGACGGCTCGTTGGCGCCCACCAGCGACCCGTCGCGCACTTCGACGGTCAGCGGTCTGAAGGATCCGCCGTTGGCCGGCCGGTGAGGATCGACAAGCAGTTTGTAGGCGACGCGGGCAGCAGCGACGGCCTGGGTGGCTCCGCAGTTCACGGGACCCTGGCAGGCGTCGTCGCTGTCGCTCAGGTCTATGGCCATGCGATCGCCGTCGATGGAGACTTCGACCCGCACGGCTACCTCACGGTCGCTGATCCCGTCGCTGTCGATGGTGCCTTCGGCGCGATAGACGCCGTCTGGAACGGATGCGATGAACTCCCGCTCCAGCCTCTCGGCCTGGGCGAAGATCTCGTCTCGGGCAGCAAGGACGGTCGCTGCGCCGAATCGACGGAAGATCTCCGGCAGCCGCCGTGCCCCGGTGTGGCAGCAGGCGATCTGGGCTCCGAGATCGCCGACGGCCCCGTGGTAGAACCGGCTGTTGCGGCCGATCATCTGGGTGATGGTCGCAACCTGCGTTCCGGCCTCTACCACCTTGATTGGTGCCAGGCGCAGCCCTTCCTGGAAGACGTCGGTCGAGTCGATGGTCCCGCCGGGATCCTTGGATCCGACGTCGAGCCAGTGCGCCCGGGAGGCTGCGAACCCTAGGAGTTGCGAGTCGTCGAAGATCGGCTCCATCACCGTCATGTCGTGCAGGTGGGTGCCTGTGACGTACGGGTCGTTCATGATCCACACGTCTCCCGGTGCCCACACGTTGCGGCCGTACTGCTCCTCGATGGCGATGGTGCACGCTTCGAGGTTTCCCAGGAAGATCGGTAGGCCGGCGGACTGTCCCAGCACCCTGTGCTCGGAGTCGAGCAGTGCCACCGAGCAGTCCTTCATCTCGTAGACGATCGGGGTGTAGGCCGAGCGGATCAGGGTCGCGTTCATCTCGTCGGCGACCGCGATCAGCGCGTTGCGGATGATCTCGACTGTTATCGGATTGACGGGGGTGCTCATGACGAAGCGCCTCCTTGCTTGCCTGGGTTGCGCCTGAAGGCCGAGAGGATCCCGTAGTCATCGACTTCGAGGTGCCAGCCCGGCGGGATGACGGTTGTGGCGGTCGCTTCGGAGATGACGACGGGGCCGTCCATCTGAGTGGACGGGGCGAGCCGATCCCGCGGGATCAGCGGCGTGTCCAGGGCCTCACCCCCGAAACGGACCGGCCGGCGCGCGACCGGACCGGCGGGAGGCCGGACATCCAGCCGCGACGGCGCAGCCCGTCCGAGGTCGCCGAAGCCGGTCGTGCGGGCGATGGTGAACTCGATGGGCGCCTCGGCGTTGGAGTGCCCGAACCGGCTGTGGTGGGCGGCATCGAACACCGCTTTGATCTGCTCGCGCCAGCCGCTGACGCCGACGACGCTGAGCATGCCGACCGGAATCGTCAGCGTGTACTCCTGGCCGATGTAGCGGGCGTCTATCGAGTGGTGCAGCACTACTGAGTCGCTTCCCACCCCTTCGGCTTCGATCTGGGAGCGGACCTCGGCGCCCATCTCGTCGAACACTCGTTGCAGGGCGGCGAGGTCGGCGGTGGCGTGAGGGAAGGGGAATCCGCGAGCTGAGTCGCGGCGAAGTTGCGTCTCGAGCATCCCCCAGGCGGAGAACGCTCCCGGAAAGCGGGGAACGATCATCTGG
Organism: Acidimicrobiaceae bacterium; assembly: GCA_028819505.1. Classification (GTDB taxonomy): domain Bacteria; phylum Actinomycetota; class Acidimicrobiia; order Acidimicrobiales; family Aldehydirespiratoraceae; genus Aldehydirespirator. Next base: position 68,967 of record JAPPLH010000067.1, on the reverse strand, counting down.
TCGATGCCGAGTTCCTCCGCGAGGAACACTCCGTGCATGGGACCGGCGCCACCGAAGGCGACCAGGGCGAAGTCTCGGGGCTCGATGCCCTTCTCGACGGTGAGAGTCCGGATGGCTTGGGCCATCTTGGCATTGACGACATCAACGATGCCTTGGGCCATCTCGGCGGATCCCAGACCCAGTTCGCCGCCGAGGGCGGCCAGAGACCGGTGGGCTGCGTCCACGTCGAGCGTGAACTCGCCGCCGGCGAACGTGGCCGGATCGACCCGACCCAGAGCGACGTTGGCGTCGGTCACGGTGGGCTCTGTGCCGCCCCTGCCGTAGCAGGCCGGCCCCGGAGATGCGCGGGCGCTGCGGGGCCCCACTCGCAGACCGCCCGCCTCCCGGTAGGCGACAGAGCCGCCGCCCGCTCCGATGGTGTGGATGTTGACCACCGGCATCAGCAGCGGGAATCCTTCCAGCGACGCCTCGGTGGACACATCGGCCTCGCCGTCGACAATCAGGCTGACATCGAACGAAGTGCCGCCCATGTCAATGCAGATCAGATTCACCTGGCCGGTGAGCCGGGCCAGCGACACGCCGCCCATCGCGCCACCCACCGGACCCGACAACAGCGTCTGGACGGTGTGGTCTCGAGCTGACCGAGCGGTGATGATCCCGCCGGAGGACTGCATGATGTGAAGGGGCACGCTCATGCCGTCGGCTTGCAGTCCCTCGGACAGCTCCTCCAGGTACGTCCTCACGATCGGTGCGGTGTAAGCGTCGAGAACCGTCGTCGAGGTTCGCTCATACTCCCGCCATTCGCGGGCCAACCGATGCGACAGGCTTATCGGTACGTCCGGACCGAGTTCGCTGCGCAGCACCTCCAGGACCTGCAGTTCGTGGTCCGGACACTCGTAGCTGAACAGAAGAGCGACCGCGATGGAGGTGTACTCCCTGTCGCGGTACCGGCGCGCTGCCGCAACTACGTCCTCGACACTGAGCGGCTCGATCTCGCGGCCACGCGGGTCGAGCCTGCCGGAGACTTCGACTGTGTCGGACCTCGAAAGCAGCGGTCGGGGCTTGCGGTACTGAACCTCGTACATCTCGGTCCGGTTCCCGCGGGCGATCTGGTACACGTCCCCGGCGCCTGCGCTGGCGATCAGCAGCACGTTCTCGCCGCGCCGCTGCAGGAAGGCGTTGAGGCCCTGCGTGGTGCCGTGCACCGCAAACGACACCGTCGAGAGGTCTTCCACGACGCTGTGCATCGCTCGGCGCACCCCGACAGACAGCTCGCCCGGGGTGGTCGATGCCTTCCCGGCGCTGTACTGGCCGCTCGTCTCGTCGTAGGCCACGGCGTCGGTGAACGTGCCGCCGATGTCCATCGCGACCCTGTACCGGCTCACGGCGCGTCCTCGGTGAGCCGCCCGCCGCAAAGGGCGAGGGTATAGCTGCCGCCTCGGCTGTTGGCAGAGATCATCTGGTCCAGCAACGCATTGAGTGCGTCAATGCTCGCGTTGCGCTCCGGGTGCGCAAGCCAGGCCTGATAGGCCCCCGAGTCGGCCCAGGTTCCCATCACGAGCACTTCGTCAGCACCGGACCAGACCTCGACTCGGTGACAGCCCTCCACCGAGAGAGCACGCTCGATGATCCGCTCGCTGGCGAACAGCTCCACCACAGCGCCCGTCAGCCCCGGCTTCGGCCGTAGGGCTAGGACCGTTCGGATCATCGCGCCTTCCTCGACTGCACTCTTGCCTCCTTCGGATGCCTCGACCGCTAGCTTTCCGGTATAGGTACACATATCTATACTCGATTGGGGTTACAGTTGCAAGTCGTGTACCTATACCGGATGCGGCTGGCTGGACCCTCCCCGAATAGAGTCGGATCGTGGTAGAGGTTGAGCTGCAAGCCGTCGGGCGCAACCTGGCCGAACTCCGGTCGGTACGCGGCCTCACGCTGCAAGGCCTGGCAGACCTCACCGGCTACACCGTCTCGTACCTCTCCCAGATCGAGCGCGGTGAGTCGGTGCCGTCGCTGTCGGGCCTTGCCAGCCTCGCCTCGGCCCTCGGCGTGGAGATGCGGGCCCTGTTCAAGGAGGTGGCGGGACCGCGCTTGCACGTGTCACGCGCCTCGAAGCCGTTGGCGCTGCGGACCGGCCTCTCCGACAGCGGCGATCCGGCCCACCGCTACACCGTCCTCGGCGCCCACGGCAACGAGGGCGCATACACGGCGCTCATTCACCACCTGCCTCCCTCTGAGCCATCCTTGCGGTACCGGCACTTCGGCGAGCGCTTCGCCCTCGTGCTGGAAGGCTCCGTGCGCTTGATCCTCGGCGGGGAGTCGCACGAACTCGGCGAGGGCGAGTGCATCCACTACGGATCACATGAGGAGCACACATTCGAGGTGACGAGCGAGACCGACGCAGCCGTGTTGTGGATAGTCAGCCCCGCGATCTTCTAGAGCCTCAGCGCGCCCGCTCTGGCGCCCGCAGGGCCCCTGGTGCGCCGAATCCTACGATCGGACGGAATTCGGAAACCGAAGACAGGCCAGCGGGACTCCTCGAGGCCCAGCCCGAACTGATTGTCGGGTCAGGAGAGGGCCGATGAAGCATGGATGAGGACGCACAGCGTCCCAGTCTGCTGGTCGATGAGGCTGTGGCGCGGGTCGAGCGCTGGCTGGACGCGGCCGGGGTGTCGGTGCCGCGCCGGGAGCGTCTGGCGGCCCGGCGGTTGGCGACGATGGTCAGCGATCGGCCGGGCACGGCCTTCGCCTTGCGGTTCGTGGACCGGGTGATCCGCCCGGAGGATCCGACGGTGTCCGCCGGGCAGCTGGCCTCGCTGGTGGCCGAGGCCGAGCTGCCGGGGTTCTTGTCGTGGTCGGACCGGTGGCTGCTGCGGGCCGGTGCATGGATGGGGCGGAGCTTCCCCGGTGTGGTGATGCCGCTCGCCCGCCGACGCATGAGGTCGCTGGTGGGCCACCTGGTGGTCGACGCCGACCCCGGGCGTCTGGGCGCGCATCTGCGGGAGCGTTCGGAGGCAGGCTTCTCGCTGAACGTCAACATGCTGGGCGAAGCCGTGCTGGGCGACGCCGAGGCCCGCAGGCGCCACCGCGAGGTGCTCGAGACGCTGGCCCAGCCGCACGTGGACTACGTGTCGGTGAAGGTGTCGGCGGTGGTGTCCCAGCTGAATGAGTGGGACTTCGACGGGTCGGTTGAGCGGGTGGTGGAGGCACTACGGCCGCTGCTGCGGACGGCCGCGGCCACTGTGCCCGCGACGTTCATCAACCTCGACATGGAGGAGTACCACGACCTGGAGTTGACCACCGCGGCATTCCGGATCCTGCTGGAGGAGTCCGAGTTCGAGGGGGTCGATGCCGGCATTGTGCTTCAGGCCTACCTGCCGGACTGCTTCGACGCCCTGCGGGAGATGGTGGACTGGCACAACGGCTTGGTGGCTGCAGGCCGGCGGTCCGGTGAGATCAAGATCCGGCTGGTGAAGGGAGCCAACCTGGCCATGGAGCGGGTGGAGGCAGCCATGCGGGGCTGGCCGCAGGCGCCCCATGAGACAAAGGCCGGGACCGACGCCAACTACAAGCGATGCCTGGACTGGGCGCTGACCTCTGAGTGCACCGCCTCCGTGCGCATCGGGGTGGCCAGCCACAACCTCTTCGACGTTGCCTGGGCCGATCTGCTGGCGAGCCGTCGGGAGGTCCGTGACCGGGTGGAGTTCGAGATGCTCGAAGGCATGGCACCCACCGCGGCCGAGCTGCTGCGAGTCGATGGCAGAAGGGTGCTGCTGTACACCCCGTCGGTGGCCGCGGCGGACTTCGACGTGGCCATCGCTTACCTGTTCCGCCGCCTGGAGGAGAACGCGTCGGACGAGAACTTCATCCACCACCTGTTCGGCCTGCGGCCCGGCACGGCCGCCTTCGAGTCCGAGGCGGCCAAGTTCCGCACCGCGGTCGCCGCGAGATGGTCGGTCGACGTTCTGCCGCGCCGTCGCCAGGACCGCGGCCGCGAGCCCGAACCTGCCGATCCCACAGCCGGGTTCTTCAACGAGCCCGACACCGACCCTGCGATGGCTGCGAACCGCGCATGGGCTGAGCGGATCGTCAGCCGGGACTGGAGCGGCCCGGTCACCGCACTCACGACCGAGTCTGCCGACGTGGACCGGTTGGTGGCCGCTGCGGTCGACGCGCAGCCCGGATGGGCGGCCCGGTCACCGGAGGAGCGTCGCGGGCTGCTGTGGCGGGTGGCCGACGAAATGGCCCGCCGGCGGGGTGACCTGGTGGCGGCCATGGTGCACGAGGGCCACAAGACGATCGCCGAGGCCGACCCCGAGGTGTCCGAGGCCATCGACTTCGCCCGCTGGTACGGGGACCGGGCCTTGGAGTTGGCCGCCACGGAGACGGCCCGGTTCGAGCCCTTCGGAGTGGTGCTGGTGGTACCTCCGTGGAACTTCCCGGTGGCCATCCCCTCCGGGGGCACCTTCGCGGCGCTGGCCGCGGGCAACGCCGCGATCCTCAAGCCCGCTCCCGAGACGCCTGGCTGCGCAGAGATCGTGGCCGAGTGCTGCTGGGCCGCAGGCGTCCCCCGAGGAGCAGTGTCGTTCCTTCGCACCCCCGACGACGCGGCCGGCCACCACCTGGTCGCCCACCCCGATGTGGACGCGGTGATCCTCACCGGCGCCTACGACACCGCCCGGATGTTCCTGGCCTGGAAACCCCACATGCGCCTGCTGGCGGAGACCTCCGGCAAGAACGCCATGATCATCACCCCCAACGCCGACATCGACCTGGCCGTGGCCGACCTGGTGACCTCCGCGTTCGGCCACTCAGGACAGAAGTGCTCCGCAGCCAGCCTTGCGATCTGCGTCGGTGGGACCTACGACTCGCCCAGGCTTCTCCGCCAGCTCACCGACGCGGTCACCAGCCTCCGGGTCGGACCCAGCGCCGACCTGGCCACCACCACCGGACCGGTGATCGCCCCACCCGAGAGCAAGCTGCTCCGTGCCCTCACCCGCCTCGACGACGGCGAGGAGTGGCTGGTCGAGCCCCGACGCCTCGATGATCAGACCTGGACCCCCGGCGTACGCCTCGGGGTCCGCGCCGGCTCATGGTTCCACAAGACCGAGTGCTTCGGCCCGGTCCTGGGCCTGATGCGAGCCGGCACTCTCGCCGATGCCATCGCCATCCAGAACTCCAGCGCCTACGGCCTCACCGGCGGCATCCATACCCTCGACCCCGCCGAGATCCACAAGTGGACCGACGCGGTGGAGGTGGGCAACGCTTACATCAACCGCCCCACCACCGGCGCCATCGTGCGCCGCCAGCCTTTCGGCGGCTGGAAGAAGTCATCGGTCGGACCCGGCACGAAGGCGGGCGGCCCCAACTATGTGGCCCGCCTCGGCACCTGGCATCCCGTCAACACCGGCATCAGCGACGACGAATGGCTCGACGCAGCCCGAGCCAGCGACGAGGCCGCCTGGAACGCCGAGTTCGGAGTGGAGCACGACCCTTCGGGGGTGTTCTGCGAGTCCAATATCTTGCGTTACCGGACCCTGCCCGGAATGGCCCTCAGAGCTGAGGCCGACGCCACACGTCGAGAGATCGAGAGAGTCCGGGCCGCGGCCGGCCGTTGCAGCGTGCCGCTGGCCGAATCACACGCCGCGGACGAGACCAGCATCGCCTTCGCCGCTCGCCTCGAGTCATTGGACATCCCACGGGTGCGGCTGGTTGGGACCTGCAGCCACCAACTACGAGCAGCGGCCACCAAGGCTGGCATCCAGATCGCCGACGATCCCGTCACCGCCGAAGGGCGCATCGAACTGCTCCACTATCTGCGCGAGCAGGCAGTCACGCGCACTCTCCACCGCTACGGCAACCTCCTATGAGTCCAGTTGGGCGAGTGGCTCTGCCGCAGATCCAGTCACTCCGCCGGGCTAGCCCAACTGCCCCTACAGCGCGGCTGCTGCAGCGACGTTGGTGGCCACGATACGCGATCCGTCGATCTGTCAATCACTCAGATCGGAGTGTCGGCCGCTTCTGAGCGCCCGGTGACGGCCCGGCGCAGGATGAGGCCGTACACCACGATCGCGCCGGCGGAGAAGAAGAACCACTGGAACGCGTACGACAGGTGGGGTCCCTCGCCAAGATCGGGATCGGGCACCGGCTCCGGCAGGCCTTCGGGCTGGGGCGGCGACTGGACGCGCAGCCTGATCCAGGCATCCGCCACGTCGATGCCCGAGACCTCGGCGAACCGGTCGAGGTCCATGCGGGAGATCTCCGGCGCCTCCCCGGGGGCTGTCTCCGCCACCCGGCCGCCTTCGACGCTGTCGAACGCGAGCCCGACCACGACCACATCGCCTGGCGGCGGGGCCGTGCTGCGCTCGTCGAGTCCGGTGAGGCTCCGCCGGGGGACCCAGCCCCTGACCACCGCCACGGCCCGGCCGTCGCCGAGTTGCAGCGGCGTCGCCAGCCAGAAGCCCGGCTGCCCGCCGCTGCTCCGGTTGCCGATGCGCACCTCCGCGTCGGCGAGGTAGGTGCCGGTGGCCGCCACCGCGGTGTATTCGGGTGGGCGCCCGCGCCGGTCGAGGTGGGCTGCGAAGTCGAACGGGTCCTGGGACATGGCCGCCGCGATCTCGGCGTTGCCGGTGCGGCGCTCGTCGAGTCGGCGGAGCTGCCAGAGCCCCAGGTTGGCCATCAGCACGACCATCGCCAGCGCGAAGACGTGCGAGGCGATCCACCCCGGCGATGCCAGCCGGCGCACCCTGCCCGCTCGGTCCCTCAGATGCCCAGGACCTCGCCGAGGCCGACGGTCAATCCCGGCCCGAGAGTCACCACGCGCTTGGCCGCCAGCAGCATGCCCGGCATGAACGCCGACCGGTCGATGGTGTCGTGGCGGATTGTGAGGGTCTCGCCGGGCCCGCCGAGCAGCACCTCCTGGTGCGCGACCAGTCCCTTGAGGCGCACCGAGTGGACCGGGATCCCGGCCGGGCCGCGTCCGCCGCGTGCTCCGGGCAGGCTCTCGCCGGCCGTCGGGTCCGGCGCCCAGTCGCCGGACGCCTCCGCCATGGCCTCTACGGTTGCCATGGCCGTGCCCGAGGGCGCGTCCACCTTGCGGGCGTGGTGCAGTTCGATCACCTCGGCGGTGTCGAAGTACTTGGCGGCCAGGGCCGCGAACCGGGTCATGAGCACGGCGCCCAGCGCGAAGTTCGGCGCGACGACGCAGTGGCTCCGCACGAAGCCGGCGCGCAGGCCGTCCAGGTCGTCGGCGCCCAGACCGGAGGTTCCGACCACCGCGTGGATCCCGGCCGCGGCCAGCACGCCCATGTTGGCCCGGACCGCCTCCGCGACGGTGAAGTCCACCACCGCCTCGACGCCCGCCTCGACGAACTCCTCGACCGAGCCGGCGGAGCCGATCGCGGCCAGCAGCTCGGTCTCGGGGTCGGCGTCTATGGCCCTGCAGGCCTCGGCGCCCATGCGTCCGGTGGCGCCGCAGACGCCGAGCTTGACCACGGCCGGATATCTAGCGCGGGCCGCGGCCGCCGCGGCGTCCTCCGCGCCGGGCCCGCGGATCCGGGCCCAGCTCGCCGAACTCGCGCTCTAGCTCCTGGTCGAAGGAATCCTCGAACGAGACCCCCCTGGCGCTGGACGCCGGCGCGGGCGGCCTCGACCGGGCGCCGGACCGATCGTCGCGGCGCTGCCCGCCGCCGGCTTGGTCTCCGCGCCCGGGCTCCGACCGTCTCGGCCCGGGCGGGCCGCCGTCGCGGTGGCGGCCGAAGCCCCCGTCGCGGCCGGCCCGGCCTGGATCCCGCCCCGGTCCGTCGCCCGCGCGGCCACGGGGCTCGCCCCGGCTCGCCCCGCCGCCGGTGCCGCCCCGGGACATCTCCCGGCGCCGGGAGGAAGGCGGTTCGCCTCCGTCGGAGCCCTCGGTCCTCGGGAGGAGAGAGATCTTCCCGTTGGGGTCGACGTCCTCGACAACGACATCGATCTCCTCGCCGAGTTCGAGCACGTCCTCGACCCTGTCGATGCGCCTGCCGCCGCCCAGCTTGGAGATGTGAACCAGACCGTCGCGGCCCGGCAGGATGTTCACGAACGCCCCGAACTTGGTGATGTTCACCACCCGCCCCCGATAGGCGGCGCCGACGTCGGCGGTGGGCGGGTCCAGGATGAGCTTGATCTGCCGCTCGGCCTCCAGCACCGCGCCCCGGTCGGTGGAGGCGATGGCCACGATGCCGACCGCTCCGTCGTCGTCCACGCTGATGTCGGCGCCGGTCTCGGCCTGGATGGCGTTGATCACCTTGCCCTTGGGTCCGATCACCTCGCCGATCTTCTCGACGGGGATCTCGAAGGAGGAGATCTTCGGGGCGGTGTCGCGAACGTCGGGCCTCGGCTCGATGATGGTCTCGGCCATCGCGTCGAGGATGTCGAGACGGGCCGAGCGCGCCTGCCGCAGCGCGTCGGCCAGCACCGGAGCCGGGATGCCCGAGATCTTGGTGTCGAGCTGGAGGGCAGTTATGAAGTCGGTGGTCCCGGCAACCTTGAAGTCCATGTCTCCGAAGGCGTCCTCGGCGCCGAGGATGTCGGTGAGGGTCACCCAGGCGCCGTCGGCGTGGACCAGGCCCATGGCCACCCCCGCCACCGGCGCCTTGATCGGAACGCCGGCGTCCATCAACGACAGCGTGGACCCGCACACCGACGCCATCGAGCTCGACCCGTTGGACGCCATCACCTCCGACACGGTGCGCACCGTGTAGGGCCAGTCCTCGTACCCGGGCACGACCGGGAACACGGCCCGCTCAGCGAGCGCCCCGTGCCCGATCTCGCGCCGCTTGGGACCGCGCATGAAGCCGGTCTCGCCGGTGGAGAACGGCGGGAAGTTGTAGTGGTGGAAGTAGCGCTTCTTGTCGGTGGGCGACAGGTCGTCGATCAGCATGTCGCTGCGGCCGATCCCCAGCGTGGTGAAGTTCAGCACCTGGGTCTCGCCCCGCTGGAACAGCCCCGAGCCGTGGGCAGTCGGGATCACCCCGACCCGGCACATCAGCGGGCGCAGCTGGTCGGTGGCGCGGCCGTCGATGCGGACGCCCTCAGCGACGATGCGGCGCCGCACCGCCTCCTTGGTGACGGTCCGGATGGCGCTGCCGATCTGCCGGGCCGCGGCCGCGTCGTCGCCGAAGCGCTCGTCCAGCTCGGCGATCACGTCGGCGGCCAGGGCAGCCTCGGCGGCCTGACGGTCTGCCTTGTCGGCGATCCGTTGGGTCGCCTCGATGCGGTCGGCGGCGGCGTCGCGCACGGCCGCCAGGATGTCGTCGGTGTAGTCGACCGCCAGCGGCACGTCGATCTTGGCGACCCGGCCCGCCGAGTCGATCATCTGCTGCTGGAGCTCGATCATCTCGCGGATCCAGGTCTTGGCCGCTTCCAGGCCGCCGGCGAGAACGTCCTCGTCCACCTTTGGGACACCGTCGGAATACAGGCCCCAGGTGGCGGCGGTGCCTCCGGCCTCGACCATCATCACGGCGACGTCGTCGCCGTCGAGCCGGCCGGCCACCACCATCTCGAACGCGGAGGCGTCGCCCTCCTCGTACGTCGGGAACGGCACCCACTCGCCCGACGACGACCAGGCCACGCGCACGGCGCCGATCGGTCCGTCGAAGGGGATCGGCGAGATGCACAGAGCCAGCGACGCCGCGTTGAGCGCCGCGATGTCGTAGGGATGGGACTGGTCGGCGCCCAGCACGGTGGCCACGACATGCACCTCGTTGCGGAACCCGTCGGGGAAGCTGGGCCGCAGCGGGCGGTCGATCAGCCGGCAGGTCAGGATGGCCTGCTCCCCGGCGCGGGCCTCGCGCCGGAAGAACGAGCCGGGGATGCGGCCCGCCGCGTACATCCGCTCCTCGACGTCGACGGTGAGGGGGAAGAAGTCGGCGCCCTCCCGGGGCGACTTGGCGCAGGTGGCGGTGACGAGCACCACCGTGTCGCCCATGCGGGCGGTGACGGCGCCGCCCGCGAGCGGGGCCAGCAGGCCCGTCTCGAAGGTGGCGTCCTTGCCTTCGGCGCGCGTGAACGCACCAGTGACAGATATGGCATCGGCCATGGGAATGCTCCTTGAGGGCCCCGTCGGGGCCCGGTCCGGGCACGACCCCGCCAGTTCCCAGTCGTATCGGTCCCGCCCGGCGAGGGGGGCGGGGCCGATGCGACTAGCACCGGAGCGGTCGCGCCTGATGTCGGTTGTCACTGGGGTCGTCGCCGGCTCGCCGGCGCCGACATCGGCGCCTGCAGCCGGAGGGGCGGCCCGAGAGCCGCCCTGTCGTGATCAGCGTCGCAGACCGAGGTGGGCGATCAACGCCCGGTACCGCTCGACGTCGTTCTCCTTCACGTAGTCGAGCAGCCTCCTGCGCCTGCCCACCAGCATCAGCAGACCCCTCCGGCTGTGATGGTCCTTCCTGTGGACCCTCAGGTGCTCGGTGAGATGGTTGATGCGGTCGGAGAGCAGCGCGACTTGGACTTCGGGGGAACCGGTGTCGTTCTCCTTGAGTCCGAAGGTCGCCACCATCGAGGTGATGGTGTCGGCCTTGGGGGGGAGGCTGGTTGGCATGGAATCTCCGTTGGGTGTCGGACCCTGCTGCATGGCCCGCGGTGCGAGGCCGGCAGCCTGCGTGCTGCGCACGACATGTCCCGCCGTCGGCGGAACCCCGACAGGCTACCGGTGGCGCCGCGCGATCCGGCGATCACTCCTTGATCGCGCCCTTCGAGGCTGCCGTAGTGAATTCATGTTGTATATTGATGTGCAATTGGATTGTAGATCGAAGGGAGTGGACGGATGGGCTCGATACGCGTGGACGTCACCGTCAGAAACCCGGCGCAGCCGGACAGGGCCTGGCAAGGCGAGTTCCTCGTCGACACCGGCGCCTACCATTGCCTGGTGCCGCGCAAGCACTTGGAGGCGATCGGTCTCGAGCCGGACGGCGCAGAAGTCTGCCGGCTGGCCGACGGCAGCCCGATGCGCTTCGACAAGGCTCTGGCGCGTGTCGAGCTCATGGGCGAGTACGCAGGCGCGACGGTGCTGTTCGCGGACGACGACAACGCCACTCCCCTTCTCGGCGTGGTCGCCATCGAAGGGCTCACGCTGGAAGTGGATCCGGTCAACCAACAGCTCAGGCGCCTCCCGGCGGTGCATCTCTGACCTCATTGGGAGAACGGGAGCAGACACTGGGGCGAGACCCGTGCGGTGATGGCGCCGCCCGGGCATCTCTGACCTCATTGGGAGAACGGAGCAGACACGGAAGCGCCCTACATGACGGCGCGGGGCGGGGCGGGGGTCGCTGTGTGTGCCCGGGCGGCGGGTCGGGGGCGTGCGCGGGCCCGTGGCGGATCCGCTCAGGCGGAACGATGGTGTACAGGCCCCTCCCGTCCGGAACCGCACGCCAGCCGTGATGATGGATCTTCTGGTGGCAGGCCCAACAGGCCAGCATCATGTTGTCGATGTTGGTAGGCCCGCCCGCGGACACCGCCTCGACGTGATGTCCCTGACAGATCCACATGTCGGCGCCGCAGCCCCCGCAAGCCCCGTAGCGGGCCCGCAGCGCGTTCATCTGGGCCTTGGTGGCCACCCGCTTGGCGTGGCCGTGCCACAACGGCACACCCTCCGAGCTGAACACCACCCCTGTGATCCGGGCGTCGCAGAAGTACTCCTCGAGCACGCTCTGGGGGATCGCATCGCCGCCGGCGATCTCCGCGAACGCGTCGGTGCCGTCGGCGCTGAGATGCTGGACGATGGTGATGTCCGCCGCGGGCCTCCTGCCGCACCCGCACCTGCCGACGCTACGCCTGTCCGCTGCGTCGAGCCCGAGGGTTCCGAGACCTGCGAACTGGCCGACGGCAGCGCCGTGGAACTCGACGTAGCCGAGGCTCGCATCGAGGCGATGGGCCGCTTCGGCGGCCTCAACGTCGTCTTCGGCGACGATCACGCCGTGCCGCTGCTGGGCGTGATCGCGCTGGAGACGCTCGGCGTCGAGGTCGATCCGCGCAACGAGTGCCCGAGGCTGCTGCCCGCCAAGCGTGCCGTGACCCCGCGGCGGGTGCGCCGGCGGGAACGCGGCGGCTAGAACTCGGCGGCGACGACGCCGACCACCACCGCGTCGGCGCCGATGGTCGAGCCATCCGGCAGGGCCACCCGCTCCGCCCGGTGCGCGAGACCGACCCCGTGGCAACGGTGGACATCGGCGCACACCCCGCCCATCTCGCCGCCCAGTGACAGCGGCGTGGTCGCTGTCGACCCCGTGGCAGCGGTGGGCATCGGCGCACACCCCGCCCATCTCGCCGCCCGGCACGACGTGTTCCGCCGTGGGCGGAGACCGCGGCGGGCTGTCGTCCCCGCCCGACGATCCCGTCGGCGACGCTTGGCGAGCCGCGCCGTCCGCTCGTCGCCGGTGTCACATCGGTGTGCGATAGTGGACGGGCCGCTCCAGGCCGGCCTGCCAGGTCCGGGGCGACCGACCGCGCGGACGGAGTGTGCCTGTGCCAATGGACGTGTTCTCTCTGAGGGATCGGGTGGTCTCGGAGTACCGGAGCTACTCGGAGGGCTTCGTCGAGATAGCCGACGAGCGGATCAGGAGCACGGTCGACGACGCCTTCGACAGGGGGCTGCTCTGGCCGGATCCCCGTATCGGGCTGAATCCCTCCTTCGAGCCGGGCGCGACCGTGGACGAGTTGGTCGTCAGCGGCCGCCTGCACCCTCGTGCCGGGGAGATCTTCCGCAAGGCCAAGTCCGATGAGGATTCTCGGGGCGAGCCGATGACGCTGCACCGCCATCAGGTCCAGGCGATGGACGCGGCTGCAGACAACCGGAGCTACGTCCTCACGACAGGCACCGGGTCGGGCAAGAGCCTCGCCTACATCGTGCCGATCGTGGACCACGTGCTGCGCGCCGGATCGGGCCGGGGCATCAAGGCGCTGGTGCTGTATCCGATGAACGCCTTGGCCAACAGCCAGTACGAGGAGCTCGGCAAGTTCCTCGATCATGGGCCATGGACCGCTGAGAACCACGGGGTCCGCTCACCGGAGGCGCCGACCGGTCAGCGGCCCGTGTCCTTCGCCGTGTTCACCGGCCAGCAGAACGAAGCCGAGCGACAGGCGATCCGAGACGACCCGCCCGACGTGCTGCTCACCAACTACGTGATGGCCGAGCTCATCCTCACCCGCCACAACGACGTCAAGTTGGTGAACGCCATGGCGTCGCTGAGGTTCCTGGTGCTGGACGAGCTTCACACGTATCGCGGCCGCCAGGGCGCGGACGTGGCCATGCTCGTTCGCCGCATCCGTGAGGCGTGCGGTGCGACCGAGCTTCAGTGCGTCGGAACTTCGGCGACGCTCTCCACTGAGGGAAGCCACGCCGAACGCAGTATCCAGGTGGCGACGGTCGCCTCGAGACTGTTCGGCGCCGAGGTTCGGCCCTCCGAGGTCATCTCGGAAACCCTGCGACGCACGACTCCGGACCCCTCCGACCGGCCGGACTTCACGGAGACTCTGATTCGCCGCGTCACTGGCGACACGCCGGAGCCGACGTCCTACGACGCCATGCGACGTGACCCGTTCTCGTCATGGATCGAGTCCGGGTTCGGATTGGAGACACGCGACGGCCGGCTGGTGCGAGCGCCCCCGATCCCGATCGAGGGCGACATCGGCGGGGCCGAGATGCTGTCCTCTGAGACCGGTCTCTCGCGGGAGGACTGCGCGCACGCCATCAGGCGCCGGCTGCTGGCCGGCACCAGGATCAGAAGCCCACAGAACGGCAACCCCGTGTTCGCCTTCCGGCTCCACCAGTTCCTCAGCGCCGGCGGTGCCGCTCACGCCACCCCGGAGGCGCCTGATGACCGCAGCGTCACGATGCGGGCTCAGCGCTTCGTTCGCAATGAACCCCACCGAAAATACCTGCCCCTGGCGTTCTGCCGCGCCTGCGGACAGGAGTACTACGTAGTGGTCCGCGAGACCCCGGCCAGCGGCCAGGGCGAAGTGCTCGCGCCCCGTGACTTGGGGGAACGTGGCGCATCAGATGCTCAGCCGGGCTTCCTGTTCATTGCCCCCGAGCCGGGCGACCAGTGGGATGAGCCATGGCCTGTCGACAGCGAGGGCATCCGTGAGCGCCTGCCTGCTGACTGGTTCGACGCTGATGATCGGCTCCGTGACGCCCGGCGCGGCGACGTGCCTGTCCCGCTGCGGGTAGCCGCGGACGGTTCCCTGCACCACTCGGATGCCTCGGACGGGACTCCGACCACGACGGGGTTCTGGCTGACGGCGCCCTTCCGCTTCTGCATGCGCTGCGGGATGTCCTACGCCGACCCGCGGGGCAGCGACTTCAGCCGGCTCGCACCGCTCGACTCGCAGGGCCGGTCTACCGCGACGACAATCACCTCGCTGGCCGCGATACGCCACCTGCGCCAAGTGGGCGAACTGCCCCGCAAGGCGCAAAAGCTGCTGTCGTTCACCGACAACCGCCAAGACGCCTCGCTTCAGGCCGGGCACCTGAACGACTTCGTGAACGTGACGACGTTGCGGGCCGCGCTCTGGCGGGCGCTCAGCGATGCCGGAGCGGAAGGGCTGAGCCACGACCTGCTCGCGTCTCGGGTCGTGCGAGCGCTCGGCCTGCACGAGGAGGCCTACGCGCTGCAGCCTGGGGCGAGAGGCCGCATCCAGTCGATGGCACTCAAGGCTCTCACAGAGGTGGTCGAGTACCGGCTCTATCTCGACCTGCGCCGGGGCTGGCGGGTCAACCTGCCGAATCTCGAACAATGCGGAATGCTGCGCTTCGACTATCCGGGGCTCGAGGAACTTGCGGCAGACGCCGACGAGTGGCGTCATCCACTGACCGCCAGCGCGAGCCCTGATACTCGTCTCCGTGTTCTGAGGGCGCTGCTGGAGACGGGACGTCGCGGTCTGGGCATCTTCGTCGGAGTCCTCGACCCCGACGAGTGGGGTCCGATGGAACGGCGCAGCGAGCAGCATCTGACCGACCAGTGGTCGGTGGCGGGCGAGCGGCAGACATGGTCGTCTCTGATCGCGACCGGGCCGCGCGGCCCCGGCGGCCGTCGGCGCATCACGTCTCTCACCCCGCGCAGCGGGTTCGGGCGGTTCCTCGACCGCGGCGACACTTTCGGCGCTGCCGAGGATCTGCCCTTGGACGAGCGACTGGCGCTCATCGACGATCTCGTCGAGGCCCTGAGGCGCTATGGGATGCTGCGCCTGATGGACGAAGAGGGCCAGACCCGAACCTGGCAGATCCCGGCGGCCGCGCTGGTCTGGAAGCTGGGTGACGGCACGCCGTACCACGATCCGATCCGCACACCGTCTGCGCCCGAGACGGGAATGTCGCTCAACCCGTACTTCGTCGACCTCTACGAGGGCATCGCCGAAGCTCTCAGAACGCAGCCTGGTAGTACCGATCCCACCGACGAGTCCGCCAGCCACATCGAGGCTCGGGAGCACACCGCGCAGGTCTCCCACGAACTGCGCCAGGAGCGCGAGCACCGATTCCGCGACGGCGACCTGCCGGTGCTGTTCTGCTCGCCGACCATGGAACTGGGCGTGGACATCGCAGAGCTCAACGTGGTCAACATGCGCAATGTGCCTCCGACGCCGGCCAACTACGCGCAGCGCTCGGGGCGGGCGGGACGCGGCGGCCAGCCCGCTCTGGTCACCACGTTCTGCTCGTCGGGCAGCAGCCACGACCAGTACTTCTTCCGCGAGCAGGAGCTCATGGTGTCCGGCGAGGTGGAGGCACCGCGGCTGGACCTCGCCAACGAGGAGTTGGTCCGGTCGCACGTCCACTCGGTGTGGCTGGCTTGCAGCGGGCTCGACCTCGGCAGTGGCATGGGCGATCTGCTCGAACTGCCACGCGAGGGCGAGGAGCCTTCGTTGAAGCTGTTGGACCAGGCTGCGACCGTGCTCGCGGACCGGGGGGTTCGCAACAAGGCCCAGCGGCGAGCACAAGGGCTGCTCGACGATCTGGGTTCTGAGTTGGCGGACGCCGACTGGTACACGCCGAGTTGGCTGGAGGACACGATGCGGGCCATCCCGCAGCGGTTCGAAGAGGCGCTGTCACGTTGGCGGTCGCTGTACACGGCCGCGCACCGCCAAGCCACCGAGCAGGGGCGGATCAGGCTGGCGCACGGCCGCAGCAGGGCCGACCGGGACCGAGCCGAGACGCTGAGACGCGAAGCCGAGCATCAGATCGAACTGCTGACAGGCGAGCGCGGCGCGGGCCTCAATTCGGACTTCTACCCCTACCGCTATCTGGCCTCGGAGGGCTTCCTGCCCGGCTACTCGTTCCCGCGCCTGCCGCTGTCGGCGTACGTCTCGCGCCGCGGCGCCGTCCGTGGCGAACTGCTCCAGCGGCCGCGCTTTCTGGCCATCTCGGAGTTCGGCCCGCACAGCATCATCTACCACGAGGGCAGCCAGTACTCGTCGAACCGGGTGCAGCTGGCCGCCGCCGACCTGGACGCGGCCGACGGCGGCGCCTCGATCCTCAAGACCTCCATCAAGCGCTGCGAGGCCTGCGGCTACATGCACCAGATCGACGCTTCGAGCGATCCCGACCTGTGCGAGCTCTGCTCGCAGCGGCTGCCGCCGGCCACACGCAACATGTTCCGTATGGGCAACGTGTCGACTCGACGCCGCGACCGGATCACCTCCGACGAGGAGCAGCGCCGGCGCCGGGGCTACGAGATCCTCTCCGCGGTGCGCTTCAGCCAACGCTCCCGTGCTCCCTCCCATGTCGAGCGGTTCGTGGCGGCGATGCCGCCCGCTGGATCGAGCATCGAGGTCGAGACCTCGAGACTGCTCCGGCTTCGCTACGGCGACGCCGCCACGATCTGGCGCATCAACCGGGGACCGCGCCACTCGAGGAATCCAGTCGGCCGGGCCGGGTTCGTGCTCGATGTGGCGACTGGCTACTGGAGCCGCGACGACGAGGACGAGCAGCCCGACGACGGCGCCGACGCTGCGCCGAAGGCCCGACGCACCGAGCGTGTCATCCCTTATGTGACCGACACGCGTAACGCGCTGCTGATCGAGCCTGTGGCAAGCTCGCCGTCGGAGGCGCTTCCGGGGTCGGCTGACGCCGAAGCGGCCGAAGATGCTCCCGACGTGGCCACGATGGCATCCGTGCAGGCGGCACTCTCTAAGGCACTGCAGGTGGTGTTCCGCTTGGAGTCCAACGAGGTCGCGGCGGAGCCTCTGCCGTCGCGTGACGACCGTCGCCTGCTTCTCGTCTACGAGGCCGAAGAGGGCGGAGCGGGTGTTCTCAAGCAACTCGTAGACGACCCGGCCCTGTGGCCGCGGGTAGCCGCCGAGGCTCTGCGGATCTGCCACACCGACCCCCGAACCGGCCGCGAGGACGACGCAGGCACAGGAGAGGACGGCGCTTGCGAAGGGGCCTGCTATGACTGCCTGATGTCGTATTCGAACCAGCCCGACCACGACCTGCTGTATCGAGAGTTGGCGGTCGAGTTCCTGGCACCATTCGTCACGGGTGCGGCGTTTCTGGCCGACGCTCACGACGCCACGCTCGCGGAGGGGGCTGAGTCGGGCCTCGAACGCGAGTTCCTGGAGTTCTTGGGGGAGCACGGCTACCGACGGCCAGACCGCGGCCAGGTGTTCTTCGAGGAGGCCCGCACCCGGCCCGACTTCGT
Organism: Acidimicrobiaceae bacterium; assembly: GCA_028819505.1. Lineage (GTDB taxonomy): Bacteria > Actinomycetota > Acidimicrobiia > Acidimicrobiales > Aldehydirespiratoraceae > Aldehydirespirator. The sequence continues at coordinate 51,304 of JAPPLH010000067.1, read as the reverse complement.
CTACGACGACGCCTGCGCGGTGGTGTACGTGGACGGTCCGCACCACGACTATCCGGAACGCGCCCGACGCGACGCCGAGCAGTCCGCCGCCATGCAGAATCTCGGCTACCAGGTGATCCGCTTCAGCCACCGCGACGACTGGGACCAGATCGCTCACGCTCACCCCGCAGTCTTCGGCCCCGGCAGCGAGGCTGGCGACGGCGCATGACCTTCTCGCCAGGTTCGCTTGTCGCCGCTCGCGGCCGGGACTGGGTGGTGCTTTCTCACGACGCACCCGATCTGGTCATGGTGCGGCCGCTCGGGGGCACGGACGACGAGACCACCGGCATCCTCACTGCCGTTGAATCAGTCGAGCCTGCCAGTTTCGGCCTGCCCGACCCGGTTCGGCACCTCGGCGATGCCCATTCGGCTCGCCTGCTGCGGGACGCCCTGCGGCTCGGGTTCCGCTCCGGCGCCGGACCGTTCCGCTCCGTGGCACGGATCGGCTGTGACCCGCGTCCCTATCAACTCGTGCCGCTGCTGATGGCGCTGCGACTCGATCCGGTTCGCTTGCTCATCGCTGACGATGTGGGCGTCGGCAAGACCATCGAGGCAGCGCTGGTCGCGTCCGAACTCGTCGCCCAGGGAGACGCCGAGCGCCTGGCCGTGCTCTGCCCTCCCCATCTGGCCGAGCAGTGGCAGGCCGAGCTGCGCGACAAGTTCCACATCGATGCTGAACTGGTGCTGGCCTCCACCGCCCGCCGCCTTGAGCGCGGCCTCGCCTTGGGCGAGTCGATCTTCGAGCGGCACCCCAACGTGATCGTGTCGATCGACTTCATCAAGTCCGACCGCCGCCGCAACGACTTCATCAGAGCGTGCCCGGAGCTGGTGATCGTGGACGAGGCCCACACCTGCGCCCGCTCCGACGAGCGGGCCTCCTCCGGCCGTCACCAGCGCCACGCCCTGGTTCGGGACCTAGCCCGCAAGGCCGACCGGCATCTGATCCTAGTGACGGCCACACCCCACTCCGGCAGTGACGCCGCGTTCCGCTCGCTGCTCGGTCTGCTCGACACGGAGTTCGGCGAGCTTCCGGAGGATCTCACCGGCGAAGTCAACCGCCACCACCGGGAGCGGCTCGCCCGCCACCTCGTGCAGCGTCGCCGCTCCGAGATCCAGGACTTCCTCGGCGCCGACACACAGTTTCCGGACCGGGCGCAGACGGAGGTCGGCTACGAGCTATCCCCCGACTACCGGACCCTGTTCGACGACGCGCTGTCGTATGCGAAGGGCAGCCTGTCCGAGCACGAACGCGGCAGTCGCCAACAGCGCATCCGCAAGTGGTCGGCGCTTGGCCTGCTACGGGCCCTAGCGTCAAGCCCGGCCGCCGCGGCCGCGACGCTGCGCACCCGAGCCCTCACCGCGGACACTGCCGGCACCGACGCCGACGACATCGACGAGCGAGGCCGGCGCCTGGTTCTAGACCTCGACGATGCCGAGGAGGCCCCAGACGTGGTCCCGGGAAGCCGGCTCGATTCGCCGGGCGCGGAGTCTGCAGTGTCGCGGCGGCTGCGCCAGCTCGCCAAGCAGGCCGACGAGATCGCCTCGGCTTCGACCTCGAAGGGTGCAGATGCCAAGCTCGACGGACTCATCGAGATACTCGGCAGGCTGCTCGCCGACGGCTTCCACCCAATCGTCTTCTGCCGCTTCATCGACACCGCCGAGTATGTGGCCGAGCGCCTCGCGGTCCGCCTGCCCAAGAGGGCACGCCCCCAGATCGCCACCGTCACGGGTCGCTTGCCGCCCGTCGAGCGCGAGTCTCGCATCGCGGAACTAGGCGAGCATCCCCGCCGCGTGCTCGTATGCACGGACTGCCTCAGCGAGGGCATCAACCTCCAGCACCACTTCTCGGCTGTCGTCCACTACGACCTGCCGTGGAACCCCACGCGCCTAGAGCAGCGAGAGGGCCGAGTCGACCGCTACGGGCAGTCGGAGCCGGAGGTGAGGGTGGTCACCTGCTGGGGCACAGACAACCGGATCGACGAGACAGTGCTCGAAGTACTGCTGCGTAAGCACCGTACGATCCGCTCGACGCTCGGCATCTCCATCCCCGTTCCCGGCTCCACCAGCGACATCGTGGAGGCTCTGGCGGAGCAGGTGCTGGAATCCTCCGGCCAGGCTCTCCAGATGCCTCTGGAGGGGATTATCGAGCAGCTGCGCCCCCACACCGACGCGCTCGATGCCGAATGGGACCGCTCGGCCCGCAACGAGCAGCGCCGCCGGTCCCTGTTCGCCCAGAGCCGCATAGACCCGCAGGAGGTCCACGCCGAGCTCCTCAAGATGCAGGAGGCCATCGGCGCCGGCGCCGACACCGAGCGGTTCGTGGTGGCGGCCCTGGAGGCCCACGGCGCCGCAGTCGCTCCCCGAGGCACTGCGGAGGCAGCGTCCTACGACATCGACCTCTCCGAGGTGCCCGGATCGGTGCGCGACGCCCTGGCCGCGCCCGGAGCGGGCGGCGCCGCCGGCCGCGACGCCGACCGTCTGAGCGTCGGCTTCGGCCCCAGCGTCCCCGACGGCGCTGTGAGGCTGTCGCGCACCCATCCCACAGTCGGCGGGCTCGCGGCCTATGTGCTCGACCGGGCGCTCGACTCCGCCGAGGCTCGAGGCCCCGACATCGACGGGCCGAGTGCCGGTCACGGCGACGGCGAGCAGCCCTCCCGGCACCCGCCCGTCGCGGCCCGCTGCGGGGTGATGAGGACCGGCGCGGTGGCGATCGTCACCACGCTGCTGCTGTGCCGGGTACGCATGTCGATCACTGCGAGCTCCCGCGGCGGCGACCACCACATGCTCGCCGAGGAGGCCGTGCTGCTGGCGTTCGCCGGCCCGTCCGACAGCCCGCGATGGCTCGCGCCCGACGAGACCATCGAGCTGCTGGCGGCCGAGCCGGCCGGCAATGTCGCTCCCGCGGCCGCATCGGAGCGCATCGCCCGGATCCTCGCCGACCAAGAGAGCTGGCGGCCGGCCGTCCATGCCGAGGCCGAGAGACGGGCCAGGGCCCTCGCCGACGCCCATCGCGGCGTTCGTGAAGCCGACCGGCGTCCCGGCGCCGCGCCCAGGGTCGCGGCGGTAGCGGCCCAGCGGCCGGTCGACGTGCTCGCCGTCTACCACTTCCTGCCCGAGGCGCGCACCTCGTGACCGCAGGTGCCATCTCCACGGTCGGGGGACTGCTGACCGGCGAGTTCCTCGAACGCCTCGACCGCAGCGACCCAGCTCTCCCCAGCCTGAAGCCGACCGACTTCGAGCTCGCGCCGAGCGAACGGCTCCGCGACGCCGTCACCCGCTCATGGAACCGGCTCGCGGCACTGTGGACAGCCTTCAAGCGAGAGGAACAAGCACTTCCGGACACCGATGACAGCGCCACCCGGCTCACCAGGGAGCGCTGGCTGTTGCCGCTGCTCAGCGAACTCGGCTTCGCCGGCCTGGACGCTGTGCAGAGCCTCGCCCCCGGCAGCGACGGCAAGACCTACGCCATAAGCCACGAGTGGCGCGGCCGCGTGCCGGTGCATCTCATGGGCTGGCGCACGCCGATCGATCGCCGCACCCCCGGCCTGCCCGGTGCGGCGAAGGCGTCTCCGCACGGGCTGCTGCAGGAGTTCCTCAACAGCTCCGACGCGCACCTGTGGGGCGTCGTCTCAAACGGCAGGGTTCTGCGACTGTTGCGCGACAACGCGTCGCTGACCCGGCAGGCCTATGTGGAGTTCGACCTGACAGCGATCTTCGACGGCGAGGCGTTCGCGGACTTCACCCTGCTGTGGCTCTGCTGTCACCGCACGCGGTTCGAGGGCGACACTCCGGCGCGCTGCCCGCTGGAGCAGTGGCGCAAGGAGGCAGCCGTCCAGGGGACGCGAGCCCGAGAGAAGCTCCGCTCAGGCGTGGAACAGGCCATCGTCAGCCTCGGCAACGGCGCGCTCGCACACCGCGCCAACTCAGAGCTTCGAGCCCGCTTGCGCAGCGGCGAGCTGACTGCGGACGACCTGCAACGCCAGCTCCTTCGGGTCGTGTACCGGATGCTGTTCCTGCTGGTTGCCGAGTCCCGCAGCCTCCTGCTTGCGCCCAACTCGCCTGCCGACACCAAGGACCGCTACGAGCGCTTCTACTCGATGAGGCGGCTGTGCCGTCTGGCCAGCGCCAGGCGCGGTGGTGCCCACAGCGACTTGTGGCAGGCGCTGGGCGTGACGATGGCAGCGCTCGACATCGGGGACGAGCCACCGCAGCGAGCCGCCCGGGAGGCGCTCGGCCTGACATCGCTGGGGAGCCTGCTGTGGTCCCAGGACGAGGTCGCCGATCTGGCCGCGGCCCGCATCGACAATGCCCACCTGCTTGAGGCCGTGCGCCACCTGGCGTTCGTTCATGACGACGAGGCCAGGCTGCTTCGTCCCGTGGACTACCAGAACCTCGGCACTGAGGAGTTGGGCTCGGTCTACGAGTCGCTGTTGGAACTGCACGCCGTCGTCGACCCCGAGGACCGCTCTTTCGGCCTGGGATCTGCGGCCGGCAGCGAGCGAAAGACGACGGGCAGCTACTACACCCCGCCGGAGTTGATCTCGAAGCTCCTCGACGAGGCCCTTGATCCTGTGATCGCGGAGGCCAAGGCCAAGCCCGAGCCCGAACAGGCACTGCTCGACCTGAAGGTGCTTGATCCGGCCTGCGGCTCCGGCCACTTCCTGATCGCAGCCGCACACCGCATCGCTGACGCGCTCGCGTCGGTGCGCGAGGGCGGTACCGAGCCCTCCCCGGAGGGGTCGCGCGCCGCCCTGCGCGAGGTCGTGGGCAGCTGCCTGTACGCCATCGACATCAACCCCATGGCGGTGGAACTCTGCAAGGTGAGCCTCTGGCTGGAATCGAACACACCCGGCAAGCCCCTCAACTTCCTGGACCACCGCATTATCTGCGGCAATAGCCTCCTGGGAACCACTCCCCGATTGCTGGCCGGAGGCATCCCGGACACTGCCTTCAAGCACTTGACGGGCGACGACAAAGCACATGTCAGCGCCTTGAGGAAGGCCAACAAGAAGGAGCGCAAAGACCGATCGCAGGGCGTGCTGGCCGTCGAATGGTCGGTAGCCTCCGAGGCCGCCCTCTTGGCGTCGGGGCTGCACCGTATCGACGTGGCCGAGGACGACACCGCCGAACAGGTCGCGGCCAAGCAAGTCGAGTACGCCCGCCTGCGGGCCTTGGCACGGGTGGAGAAGGCGAAGCTGATCGCGGACGCATGGTGCGCCGCCTTCGTCGCACGCAAAACACCCAGCGATCCCCCCATCACCGACAGGACCTTTAGGACGTTACAGTCCCGCTCACCCGACCAGTTGGTGGTAGACATCTCGGAATCGCGCCAGAACGACACATCCGAGAAGGCAGCGGCCGACATCGACAGCATTCGCCGTCTAGCTGACGAGTATCAGTTCACCCACCTCCATTTGGCGTTCCCCAACGTCTTCGAGGTCCCCGAAGACCCGGATACGGCCACCAATGCCCACACCGGCTGGTCAGGAGGCTTCGACGCCATTCTCAGCAATCCTCCGTGGGAGCGGGTCAAACTCCAGGAGAAGGAGTTCTTCTCCCAACACGACGAGACTATCGCCGCCGCACCGACAGCCGCCGCCCGCAAACGCCTCATCGCTGACCTGAAGGCCAGCAACCCGACTCTACGCCAAGCGTTCAAGCAGGCTCTGCGACAAGCCGAAGGGACCAGCGCGCTCCTGCGAAGTTCCGGCCGCTTCCCTCTGGCAGGCCGAGGCGACGTCAACACCTACGCCGTCTTCGCCGAACTGATGGCGAACGGCGTCTCCCCAACCGGGCACGTCGGTACCATCGTACCCACTGGCATCGCAACCGACGACACCACCAAGCACCTCTTCGGACATCTCGTCGAGAACAGCCGCTTGGTCTCTTTCTACGACTTTGAGAATCGGAGGAGCATCTTCCCAGCAGTCCATCGAAGCTTCAAGTTCTGCCTGCTCACGCTGACAGGAACTGAGCGCAGCGCATCCCGGGCCACCTTCGCGTTCTTCGCCCACGAACCCTCGGATCTCGACGAGGACGACCGACGCTTCATGCTGGGCCCCCAAGACTTCAGCCTGCTGAACCCCAACACCAAGACCTGCCCGATCTTCCGCAGCACTCGGGATGCCGAGATCACCACGAGCATCTACCGACGACTTCCGATACTGATCGACGAGCACGCCTCCGACGGCAACCCGTGGAACGTCTCTTTTCGGCGCATGTTCGACATGACGAACGACTCGGGCCTGTTCCGTGATCGCGAGACGCTAGAAGCCATCGGCCTAGTGCTGGAAGGGAATCGCTTCGTCTGTCCACATGGCCTAACGCCAAACAATGAGCACTCCACAGCTGAGAGGTACCTGCCATTGTACGAAGGCAAGATGGCCACGTTCTACGACCACCGCGCGTCGGACGTCTTCAAGAGCCTAACGGCGACCACTCGTCAGAATCAGCCTCGTTACTTGACGCCGACGCAGAAGCAAGATGCAATGACGCAGCCTCTTCCTCTGTACTGGATTGACGAGGAGACGATACGTGAGCGCATGGATTCTGGTACGAGTTGGCTGCTTGGATTCAATGACGTCACGAGCGTCGCCAACGAACGCACGATGGTCTGTAGTGCACTGCCGAGTGTTGCTGTAGGGAATTCTGAGCCGCTTCTAATCGTTCCCATGTATGCACATCTTGTTCTTGCAATTGCCAGTTCATTCGTCTTCGACTACACAGCGCGTCAGAAGGTCGGGGGCAACCACATGAACTACATCTATTTGAAGCAACTCCCTCTTTTGACTCAAGAGATGGTTCGATATCACGAAGCACTTATCACAGATTCGGCGTTGGAACTCGTCTATACGGCGTGGGACATGGAGCCCTTCGGCCTTGACCTTCGCAACGAAGGGCCACCATTCCGGTGGGATGACGCGCGTCGTGCCTTGATCCGAGCGGAGATCGATGCACTGATGTTCCACCTCTACGGCGTATCGCGTGCGGATGCGGGCTACATCATGGACACGTTCCCGATCATCCGACGCAAGGACGAGGAGGCACATGGGGAGTTCCGCACGAAGCGCCTCGTCCTCGATCGCTACGACGCCATGACCGCTGCCTTCGAGGCCAAGCACAGAACCCTCGCAGGAACCCCGAACGGCCCCAATCCGCCACTCGACGAGCCAAGCCTCGCCACGTACAGCCGCCTCCTCGCCGACGCCCTCGCCGCGAACTACAGAACGAACATCGATCCCCCACCTGCACACCCCAGCCAGGCCCACCCCGCATCGACTCGCCCTTCGTGGGCATCCCCGAACTCCCTCCCTCCGTCCCGACAGGAGAATCGGGCGATATCGTCCGCTGGAACGACCGAAGGCTGACCCATGACGAACGCTCTACTCTCCGCGTCCGACCGGAAGGAGGCACTCTCACGCGCCTACGTCCAAGCGGTGGCGGCTCGGGCCAGCTACACCACAGCCGCCTATGACTTCGATAGACACGGGGTCGACCTACGAATCCAGGCGGGCGGGTCTATCATGCCCGCTCTTGAAGTTCAACTCAAAGCGACCACAGGTCTTCCCGTACCAAGCAACGACGTCTACCGCTACGCTCTCGAGAGGAAGAACTATCGCAACTTGATCTCAGACTCACAAACGCCGCGCATATTGGTAGTTCTTGACTTGCCAACAAGCCAGCAAGACTGGTTGACAATCTCCGCCGAAGCCTTGACTCTCAAAAGATGCGCATATTGGCTGCACCTACACGGACACCCTCCGAGCACGAACGTTGCAACGGTGACGGTGAGCATACCAGTCGACAATCAATTCGACGTAGCCGCGCTCGAAGGCCTTATGGAACAATCGCAAAGGGGTGAAATCTAATGCGAGGAACGATTGAAGACACAGGAATGCTCAACGCCATTCAGCCAGCAGCCCTCACAGCGTATGCGCAGAGTATGGGTTGGAAACTGTCGAAGCGCTACCGAGCTAATTCGGATGTCTACACGGCTGATGGTCGGCCCGAAATCGTTCTGCCTAGAACGCAGAATCTCGCAGATTATGCCCGAGTCATGTCGCAACTCATTGACATCTTCGCATCCGAAGCAGACCTGGATCAACTTTCCATATATCGACAACTGGTTGTCGCGAACAGAGATGTGATCCGGATCCGAACGGTGGACGATGAGGACAGGTCGAGCATCACGATCGCCGACGGTGTAAACCTTATGCAAGGAACACGCGAGATGATACTGGCAGCTGCCTGCTCTCTGAAGAGTCCACGCCCGCTCTATCGTACAGGCGCCCATCAAGAAGCCAACGAGTTCTTGAACCGCATGCGAGTGGGACCTATCGAGCAGGGCAGTTTCGTGATAACGCTTCATTCGCCCGTCATCGCTCCGATAATGCACAGCGGTCCTACGACATCCGACATCGACGATGAGCCGTTCGAACGAAGAGTGACCCAACATTTGGCACTGGCGCTGCGGGCTACACGCGAGGCAGCCGATTTGACGACTCTAGGAAGGCAGGATGTCTTCCGCCAGTCGATCAGTCAGGGAGTGAGCGCCAATCTATGCGAGGCGATCGTCATGCTGATCGGGTCCTTCTCGACCGTGGACACGTCCATCTCCTGGGCTCATACTCGTCCCGTTCCTCGCGCTCACGAGGTGTTCCGCTTCGGACCGAGCGATGCGCCGATCCTCCAAGAGGCGTCTCGTACCCTTCGATCGAAGGAACCGAGACCTGATGTTGTCGTGTTCGGAATGGTCCAGAAGCTGAGCCGCGACGAACTGGATCTGTACGGAACGGTCTGGCTGCGAGCGTATGTAGACGACAGAATCCAAACGGTCGTCAGCGTGCTTGACCAATTCGACTACGACCGAGCGATCCATGCACATAGCGTCAATATGCCGCTCGTGCTGAATGGCGATCTAGAACGTGTCGGTCAGCGCTGGAGGCTGCTGAATCCTCGAGTGCTGGACATCATCGACAAAGATGAGGATTACTGGGATCCTGAAATCAAATGATTCAGACACTTCAGACGACACGGCGTGAGGAGCTCTCAGTGCATATTCGGATCTTCTGGCGTCACGCTCCCTAAGGCTGCGCGTGCGGGCATCGGTGAGATCGATCGGGGCGATGCTGCCGCGTGAGCTGCTGGAGCGCGTCACTGCTGGGGACTCAGGGCTTGGCGGGCTCCGGTCCGTCGACTATGGGCTGGGGACTGGCGAGCGGCTGGGGGACGCTGTCAACCGTTCCTGGCTTCGGTTGGGCGAGCGTTGGGCGGACTTCGCGCGGGCGGAGGCGGCCGAAGACAACGATGGAAGCCGAGCGGCTCGCCTCGCCCGGGAGCTCTGGCTTGTGCCTCTGTTGACCGAGCTAGGATTCGATGGCCTGGAATCAGTGCGAAGCCTCGTCCCGGATGACGACGGCAAGTCGTATGCGATCAGCCACGAATGGCGGGAACAGATGCCGGTACACCTCGTGGGCTGGGACACGGCCATCGACCGGCGCAGCCCCGGCGTGCGGGGCGCGGCGCGAGTCTCGCCGCACGGGCTGGTGCAGGAGTTCCTGAACCGGTCCGACTCGCACCTCTGGGGCATCGTCTCCAACGGCAGGGTGCTGCGACTGCTGCGCCACAACGCGTCCCTCACACGCCCCGCATACCTGGAGTTCGACCTCGAAGCCATCTTCGACGGCGAGTCGTTCGCCGACTTCACCCTGTTGTGGCTCTGCTGCCACAGCAGCCGATTCAAGGGTGATCCGCCGGAGCACTGCCGTCTCGAGCAGTGGTACGCCGAGGCGGCCAAGACGGGCACACGCGCCCTCGACAAGCTCCGGCGCGGCGTGGAGGCGGCGATCGCCGGGCTGGGCAATGGTGCACTGGACCATCCCGCCAACCAGGAACTGCGTAGCAGGCTGCTCACGGGCGGACTCGCGCCCGACGACCTGCAGCGCCAGCTGCTCCGAGTCGTCTATCGGATGCTGTTCCTGCTGGTGGCGGAATCCCGCGGGCTGCTCACGGCGCCAGACGTGAACAGCCTGGCCAAGGAGCGCTACCGGGACTTCTATTCGATGGAGCGACTCTGCGGCCTGGCCGGCAATCGCCGGGGAGGTGCACACAGCGACCTGTGGGACGGTCTGCTGGTCACGATGGCGGCATTGGACACGGGCAACGACGACGTTCAGGTCAAGTCGCGGGAGGAGTTGGGCCTCACCTCGTTGGGCAGCATGCTGTGGTCGCGGCAGGAGATCCCCGACCTCGCCGGGGTCCGCATCGACAATGCCAGCCTGCTGGAAGCGGTGCGCAGCCTGGCGTTCGTCCGCGACGACGACGCCCGGGTGCTGCGACCCGTCGACTACCGGAACCTCGGCACCGAGGAGCTGGGCTCGGTGTACGAGTCCCTGCTCGAGCAGCACGCGGCGGTCGACCCGCATACCCGATCATTCAGCCTGGAAGCGGACGCGGGAGGCGAGCGGAAGACGACAGGCAGCTACTACACCCCGCCTCAACTGATCTCACGGATCCTTGACGACGCCCTCGATCCCGCGATCCGAGAGGCCGAGTCCCAGCCCCGCCCCGAAGAAGCGCTGCTGAATCTGAAGGTGCTCGACCCGGCCTGCGGCTCCGGACACTTCCTGATCGCGGCCGCTCATCGCATCGCCCGCGCGTTGGCCTCGGCCCGCAGCGGCGGCGCCGAGCCCTCTCCCGAGGAATCGGGCGAGGCGCTGCGCGAGGTCGTGGGGCGCTGCCTCTACGGAATCGACATCAACCCGATGGCTGTAGAACTGTGCAAGGTGAGCCTCTGGCTGGAGTCGAGCAGACCCGGCCTGCCGCTGGCCTTCCTCGACCATCGCATCGTGTGCGGCAACAGCCTGTTGGGAGCCACGCCCCGTCTCGTGCACGGCAGGATTCCCGACGAGGCGTTCAAGACCCAGTCCGACGATGACAAGAGCCGCGCCCGTGCCTTGCGCGCTCGCAACAAGGCCGAGCGCGCCAAGACCGATCAGGGCGTGCTCTCGCTGTCATGGTCGCCGTCAGCGGACGCCGCCGCCATGGCGGAGGCGGTGCGGCGCATCGATGCCGCCCCCGGCAAAACCGCCGAGCAGATCACGGCCAAGCAGGCTCAGCACGTTCGCCTGACGAAGGACGGTCAAGCGGTCAGGTCGAAGCTGCTCGCCGACGCCTGGTGCGCGGCCTTCGTCGTAGCCAAGACCGCCCAAGCGCCCGCGCTCACCGAGGGCCTCCTGCGGTCCTTGGAGTCCGCGACACCTGAGGAGGTGCACGAGTCGGTGGATGAGATCCGGCGCGGCGCGGCGGCCGCCGGCGGCTTCGACCCGGACTCCCACGAAGCCTTGGAGGCGATCCTGCGCCTTTCGGACGAGTTCCGGTTCACCCACCTCCACATCGCCTTTCCCGAGGTGTTCGCGGTGCCCGACGACCCCGACGACGCAGGCAACGAGCGGACGGGCTGGTCCGGCGGCTTCGACGCAGTAGTAGGCAATCCGCCGTTCCTCAACCAACTGCGCGACCTGACTGCCACCCGGGGCCGCCTCGCGAGCCTCCAGAGCGTCCGCTACCGCGGCGCGGCCGAGGGCTACGCCGACGCCGCCTACGTCTTCTATGCGCTGGCCTGCGAGGCAGCCCGCCCCGACGGCGGGCGCGTCGGGCTGGTGCAACCCGAGAGCCTGCTCGCAGCCGACGGCGCCTCGGCGCTGCGACAAGCCATCGCGTCTAGCACGACTATCGAGTCACTCTGGGTCGCCGGCGAGAAGGTCTTCTCCGCAAACGTGCTGACGTGCGCCGTCACCGTTCGATCGGGCCAATCGCGACGGCCCGAACCGATCCGCCGCAGCCTCGGCGCCAACTTCGATGCCATCCCCGAACTCGAAGTGTCGATGGCGGAGGTGGCTCGAATGCCCACCTGGGGCCCGCTGATCGCCGAGGGCTTCGGAGTGCCCAGGGTCCAACTCGACGGCGACGCCCGTCTGGGTGATGTGGCCACCGCCACGGCCGACTTTCGCGATCAGTACTACGGACTACAGCCGTTCGTCATTGACGCTGAGAACACGCACAGCGGCGCGAGCCCCGACACGGGCGGAACGCTGCTCGCGCCACTCATCACGGTGGGCCTCATCGATCCGCTGCACAACATGTGGGGCGAGACGCCCACCCGCTTTGCCAAGAAGAAGTGGCACGCCCCCGCCGTAGACATCGAAAGGCTGCGATCCGGCAGCGACCTCGGCGGCTGGGCCGACCGCCGGCTCGTACCGAAACTGCTGGTAGCGACCCAGACCCCCGTGCTCGAAGTCCTGCCCGACGAGGCAGGAGTCCTGCTGCCATCGGTGCCGGTGGTCACAGTGGTGCCGAGGACCATCTCGCTGTGGCACGCCGCCGCACTTCTGACCGCGCCGGCGCTCACTGCCTGGGCGGCCGCCCGCTACCTCGGCGCATCGTTGAGCACGTCAGCCCTCAAGCTGAGCGCCCGACAGATCGCGGATCTGCCCCTCCCGCCTCCCTCGGAGGCGTGGGACTCCGCCGCCGCTCATGCCGAGGCGGCATTCAGGTCCGGTTCGGCGCGGGAACGCTCCGTTCACCTGCGACGACTGGCCGAGCGGACGTGCGAGGCGTTCGACATCGAGGACGCCGCCGAGCTCATCGCTTGGTGGAGCAACCGACTGCCCAGACGCGACGATGCCCAGGCCGAAGAGGCCGAAGCAGGCGTCGAGCGTGCGACCGTCGCGGCTGCAGCCCAGCCCTCCGTCCTTGATGCTCCGCTCGAACGATTCCGCTGACGTGGTCCGGTGTTTCCCACATCTCAAGAGCACGCGAGGGCCAGCGCGAGGCCATGCATGCACTCGAATGGCCGTTCAGTCGTCGAAGGGCACGACCTCGTCGGGCCTTCTCAGCACAGCCTGGGCGGACTCGTCCAGACCGGCCGCCGCGTAGAGCGTGTCGGCCACGGTGTTGAACACCGCCACCGCGGTCCTGACCGCGGTCACGGCATGTGGCATCTGCAACGACCAGTTGCCGTCCTTCTGCCGTGCCCAGATGCTGTCTTGAACATTCTCGGGTAGGGAGGAAGCGGCACCTGGGATTGTTGTGAGCTTCCGGGAGTCCGCATGGACGATCGCATTCCGGAGGTACTGGATCGCGTCTAGGCGGGTCGCAAGTTCGTCCCACCCGCCCCTGAAAGACGCCTTGGTGCCTGAGCCTGCACCTCCGAGCGCCTCCCGCTTGCGACGAGCGGTGAAGTGGGCCACGGGAGGGACGACGATGCGGCTCGGCAGGACCCCGAACTGCGACAGCATGAAGTTCTCGATCTTCTGCGCGTTCGGCGCCGACAGGGGCAGCGAACTGAGAAGGCGTCCGCGGGCACGCGTCAACTCGTCCTCGGTCGCGGCCCCGTCACCGAGGGCATCGCACCGACTCGAGACCCGGTGATGGTGGGCTGCGAGTCCCACATCCACCAAGCCGGCCTCAAGGGCCGCGAGCGCCAAGACGAGGACGGCGCGCCATTCTGCCTGCGGCTGGCCCGGCGGCCTTCCTGACCCTCGCGACCGCCGGTCGGTGGCGATCGCGATCAGCAGCCCGACAGCACTTCTGAGGTTCGAGTCGTAGAACCGACTCGATGCATCCGCCGGTGTAGGCCACATGGTCATCAGGACCCGGTCATCCACGCTACCTCCGCACGCGACAGCATCGGCCCCCGGTGGACTCTAGCCACCAACCGCCAACACCGGAGCGGTCGTGCCTGTAGGTCGTCACCGGGATTGTCCAAGCAGGCCGATTGCTCTTCTCTCTCTCTGCGAATCCCGACCCTGCTCCTGCCACGCCGCCAGCAGTGCCGAGCGCAGCACCCGTGCGGCAGGATTCCAGGAACGGCCAAGCAAGCACCGCCTCTTCGACCCGACGAAGCACGGCTGCGACAACCGCCTCCGCAGGCCCCCCAGCCCGGCCGCGACCCCCGAAAGCGGATGTGCATCCGCAGCGGCGCGCCGGCGGCGTCGACGCAACACCCCCACGGTCGCCCATCCCCACCAACAACTCGCCCACGCGCATAGGGTTGCTTTGCTCAGGGGATCCTCCAGATGCTCGGGTGCTCGGAAGCGCCGATACTGGGCTCCCTCGTGTTCAGCAGCGGACCATCACACTGCTCACTCCACCCTCAAACGCGAATCGCCCCCAAAGCGCGGAGAGCCCGATATCTTCCCTTCTGAGAGGACGAGCCGATGACGGAGACGAGCACAATCGCCGCCCCCGACTCCGGCGCTGGTATTCGAGTCTCGCGCGTAGAGGTTCGCGGTTTCCGCTGCGTCCGGGAGGCCCGTCTCGATCTGTCGCCCGGCACCACGTACCTAGTCGGAGAGAACAACTCCGGCAAGACATCGATCCTGTTGGCGCTTTGGTCTGCTCTCGGAAGCCGTAGACCGCTCGACGACGACCTGCGCCGAGAGGGCGACGGCACTCTGGCGGACGAGGCGGCGGTGGACCTGCTGCCGGTTCCCGCGAAGGGCCAGAGGTTCGCACCCCGGACCGCACAGGATCTGGTGCTTGTGCAGCGCGACCCGGCCACCGGCTCAGAGACCGTGGGGATCCGAACAACGTTCCTGCCCAGCCGCGAGGACCGTGTGCTCGCGACTCGTCGTTCGTTGCTATCGTGCTGTGCGACGGCACATCTGAGCGGGGCGCGCTCCCGATTCTGCTATCCGCCTACTTCGGCTGCCACCCAGCCGGCTTGGGCGTCTCCTTCATCGACTGTGAATCGATGAACCGAGAACAGCCAGGAATAGTCATCCGGGCCGCACATGATCTCAAACTGCCATGGTTTGCCTTCACTGATCGAGACGAGGCGGGAGAATTGGCGCTTGGCAAGATTGTGCATCCAGGAACCTCCGACCTGCTGACACCTGAGTCGCCTGAAGTGATCATGAGCGGCGAGAAGCAGATCGAGCAGATGCTCATCGATGCCGGCTACACCCAGGAGATCGAACAGGTTGCGGCCGATAGCGGCATCGAGATCGGCTCAGGCAGGAAGCCGCACTTGAAGTTTCTTCGCGCCAACAAAGCATGGGCCGTCGAGCAGGTTGCCGCTAGAGCAATGAAGGCGAACAGGACGCTCCCGGCCTGTATCGAAGAACTCGGTCAGAAGCTGGGGGCCGTCCTAGGGATCGGGCGGAGCGCCCCGAGTGATGCGGAGGACGCATGAGTCGGCGCGTCCCCCGATCCCTCACGCCCGACCAGGAGCGCGCCATCTCCGCGGAGGGAGCCGAGGTGCTCGTTGTCGCTCCGGCCGGCAGCGGCAAGACGGAGGTTCTGATCCGGCGCGTCATTCGAACGCTCGAGCGCAGCGCCGGCGAGTCGTTCCGCTTGCTCGTGGTGACGTTCACCGTGAAGGCAGCCGAGGAGCTGCGACGACGGGCCCGACAGGCTGTCGCCGACGAGTTGTGGCGCATCGACGCCGACACGATCCACGGCTTCGCGCTCGATTGGCTGCGCCGCTACGGCAAGGAGGTCGGCGTCGGCCCCGATGTGGTGGTTCTCAGCGACGACATCGATCGTGCCTCCGTTGTCAGCATGTACCTCCAATCTGTGGGCCGCGGTGCGAGCGTCAGCAACGAATTGGAACATGACATGAGGTCGCTGCTCGAGGCGATCGACACCCATCGACTCCTGCTTGACGTCACGAAAGGTGAGGGCGACTCGCGCCGTAACTACTTCGGAGTCGAACTAGGCGAATTGTCCGAGGCATATGAGGGGCATCTCAGAGACCATGGAGCCATTGACTTCCCGGGGATGCTGCTTGGCCTTCGCAGGCTCCTCGACGAGGACGAATGGGTACTAGGCCACTTTCGAACGCTGTATCGAGAGATCCTCGTAGACGAGGGACAGGATCTAACTGAGATCCAGGCGAGAATCCTGCGACGACTCGCGGGCGATGAAATCAGTCTGTTTGTCGTCGCGGATGACAAACAGTCGATACGGGGGTACGCCGGAGGTGCCTTCAAGCACGCCGAGCGGCTGGTGCCACAGGCAGCGGAAGCTCCACTCACCCTTCGCCACAATTTTCGCTGCGCGCAGAGAATACTGTGTGCCGCCGAGGCTTTATTGCATTCACTGCCGGAAGCTGACCGTAACGTGTTCTCTCCAGAGAACATGCCGCCGGGGAAGGTCGCCACAATCGCAATGCCGTCGCCCGAGACTGAGGCCGAGCACATCGCCTCGTGGGCCTGTCGGCTCATAGAGTCTGGCCTGGACAGCGAGATCGCCGCTGACGGCGAAGACACTTCAGTGGCCCCCGAGGATATCGCCATATTCGGCCGAACTAGATGGACTCTGGCTCCTGCCGTGGATTCGTTGAAGGATCGAGGCATCGAACTGACGATCCAAACGGACTCCGGAGTGTTCCTGAAGGAACCCGAGGCCCGTCTGTTCGTCGATTGTCTCGCCCTTCGGCTGAACGACAACGATGCGCCCGCCGCTCGCCGAGCGTTCGAGGAGCTCCGCGAGTTGATGCCGCACCACGGCAGCGACGACCCATTGGAGGCGCTGAAGGGCGCCGACGACGAGTCTCTGAGAGCCTTAAGTGACCTAGTCGAGCGCTCAGCGAGGGGGCGAGACGACTTTGCGCGGGCGATGGATGCGCTGCCCGCCGCAGGGCAGGCGCACGGCTGGCAGGACGGAGCTCGCGCTCTCGGGGACGCATGGACGGACTACCGATCGAGGACGTCGGTGCAGGATCGTTCCCCCAAGGGATTCTTGGTGCATCTCGCGAGGACGCAGCGCACCCGGCCCACCGACCCGGGCGTGCGGCTGCTGACCATCGACCGTGCCAAGGGACTGGAGTTCAAGGCCGTCGCGCTGGTCGGGGCCCGCGAAGGGCTGATACCGCACTACCGATCCGATACGCCAGAAGAACGGAACGAGGACCGCCGCAGACTCTACGTGGCCATGACTCGGGCCTCTCGGGAGTTGCTGATCTCATGGCCGGCCACCACGTACGACCGGTTCGGCCGCTTGCATGCTCAGACTCCATCCCGGTTCCTCGTCGAAGCGGGATTGGTGGAGCGCGCGTCTCGGTGACGGCAACGGCACCTTCATGGGCTCTGCTCGCTCGGCACCGCCATTGGGGGGAGGGGAGCCATCAGAATGAGGCGAGCCTGTATGAGCGGCTCGCCGCTGCAACTAGAACTCGGCGGCTAGGGCCTCGTCGAAGCCGGCCCGCTGCTCGATCAGGGCCCGGTAGCGCATCACGTGGCGGGGACGGTTGAAGCCGAGCACCCCGACGATGCGTCCCGCCCGACCGTAGATCGCGGCGAAGCGCCGCTCTTCGACCGAGCCGGCCACCACGCGGACCTCGTCGTCGCCGCGGACGCGGCCGGCCAGTTGGATCTTGCGGTCGTACTGGTCGCTCCAGAACCACGGCACCGGCGTGAACGGCCCCACCGCGGCGTCGAGCAGGCGGCGGGCCGCGTGGGCGCCCTGCTGGGCCGCGTTGTCCCAGTGCTCCACCCGCATCGTCTCGCCGAAGAGCTCGTTGGGCCAGCGGGCCACGTCGCCCGCGGCGGCCACCCGGTCGGCGGCCAGGCACGAGGCGTCGCACACCACGCCGTCGTCCACCTCCAGGCCCGACCCTTCCAACCATCCGGTGTTGGGGACCACGCCGATGCCGACCACCACCACATCGGCGTCGACCGTCGAGCCGTCCGACAGGGTCACCCGCTCCACCCGGCCGTCGCCGGAGATGCGCTCCACGCCGACGGCGGTGCGCAGGTCGACGCCGTGGTCGCGGTGGACTTCGGCGCACACCTCGCCCATCTCGTCGCCGAGCACCCGGCTGAGCGGGGTGGGCAGAGCCTCCACCATCGTGACATCGAGGCCGCGGCCCCGCGCGGTGGCGGCCACCTCGGCGCCGATGAAGCCGGCGCCGACCACCACCACCCGCCGGGGCGTCGCCTCGAAGTCGGCCCGCAGCGCCAGGCAGTCGTCCAGCGACCGCAGCACGTGGACCCCGCCGATCCCCTCGGTGCCCGGCATCGTGCGGCAGCGGGCCCCGGTGGCGATGACGAGCCCGTCGAACTCCACGGTCTCGCCGGTATGGAGGGTCAACTCGCGGGCAGCCATGTCCAGAGCGGTGGCCCGCACGCCGAGACGGGCCTCGATGCCGTCTTCCGCCAACTCCTCAGGGTCGGTCAGCGCAGCCCGCTCGGGCGCCCAATCGCCCGCCAGCACCTGCTTGGACAGCGGAGGCCGGTCATAGGGCAGGCGGCTCTCCGCGCCGATGAGCGTGACCGGGCCGTCGAAGCCCTCGCGACGCAGAGCCTCGGCCGCGTTCAAACCCGCCAGTGAGGCCCCGACGATGGTGACGGCGCGCGGGGCTCGGGTCATGTGCAGCCGGCTCCCGAGGTTGGCTCAGTCTTCGGCAATCGAGATGGCCTGCTTCGGGCAGCGCTGCACGCACTCCTCCACCCTGGCCCGGTCGGCCTCGCCGGGCGTCTCGTCGAGGATGTAGAGGAAGTCGTCGTCCCGCACCTCGAAGATGTCGGGCGCGATCTGCATGCAGACGGCGTTGCTCTCGCACAGGTCGAAGTCAACGACGATGCGCATCGGCTCTCCTTGTGGTCGTTTGGCGATGTGGTCGGCTTGGCGGTGGCCCACGGTAGCGAACCGCGGAACGCAGGGCGCGGTCAAGCCAGGAACTCGGCCAGCCGGTCCTTGGCCTTCATGTCGCCGAGGGGCCGGCCGATGATGGCACGGTCGCCCCGCACCAGCACCGGGCGCTGCAAGAGCCTCGGATACTGGAGCAGCACGTCCACCACCGCGTCGGCGTTTCCCACGTAGTCGTCGGGATCGAGCCCGAGCTTGGAGAACTGCGAGTCCTTGCGGACCAGGTCCTCCACCGGGTCCTCGAGCCGCTCGACGATGCCCCGCAGCGTGTCGCGGTCGGGACGATCGGACATGTAGAGCACCACGTCGAAGTCGGCGCCAGCGTCCGTGGCGACCGCCACGGCATTCCTGGAGGAGTTTCAATGCTTGTTGTGATAGATGGTTGTGCCGGTCATGGGCGGTGCCTCAATCCTCTTCCTGTCGGGCCACGTAGACCTTTCTCTCGGCCAGGCTCACCGGCCCCTTCCTCTCATAGACCTCTCGCAGCTTGTGCTTGAGGATCTTGAGAGTGGCGTTGCGGGGCAGCGGGCCGGGATAGATCTCGAGCTGCTCGGGAACCTTCTGGCGGGCCAGGCCGGCCGCGAGGCAGGCCTCGACCATCTCGTCGAAGGTCAGATCGTCGGAGCCGGGCGTGGTCTCGACCACCGCGCAGACCCGCTCGCCCCTCTTGTGGTCCGACAGGCCGATGACCGCGGCCGCCCCCACCTTGTCGTGGGTGTACAGCACGTCCTCGATCTCCTTGGCGGAGATGTTCTCCCCCTTGCGGATGATGATGTCCTTCACCCGCCCGGTCAGCGTCAGGTGCCCGTCGGCGCCCAGCACGCCCAGATCGCCGGTGCGGAAGCGGCCCCGGGCGTCGAAGGCATCCTTGTCGAGGCGGGGATCGGTGTAGCCCGAGAACAGCATCGGGCCGCTCACCCTCACCTCGCCCTGCACGCCGGCGGGGGCGGGCGCCTCCCCGCCGTCGGCGGCCATGGCCACGATCGACACGTCGCAGCCGTGGACCGGGCGCCCGTCGGTGTACGCCAACTGGTGGTCGCTGTCACGGGGCGAGCCCTGCGAGATCATCGGGCACTCGGTCATGCCGTACCCGTGGGCCACGGGCACCCCCATCTGCTCCTTCACCCGGAAGTAGACGTCGGGCGGCTTGGGGGCGCCCCCGCCCGACAGCACCCTCAGGGCGGGAATGGCCGGACGGCCGGCGGACTGGCGCGACTTGCGGTCCTCCTCCAGGAACATCTGGTAGAAGGCCGTCGAGCCGCCGGCCATGGTCACGCCGTGGCGGGCGTAGGTCACGACCGCCGCGGCCGGGTCGAAACGCTCGACGAGCACGGCGCCGAACCCGGCCGCAAGCATCGTCACCATGTAGTCGGGTCCGCCGATGTGGGCGTACGGGAAGGCGATGGAGCCCACGTCGCCGCCGCTCATGTCGAGGGCCCGGGCCAGCGCGACCCCGCCGGCGATCAACGAGGCGTCGGAGTGCTTCACGCCCTTGGGGTCAGAGGTGGTTCCCGAGGTGTAGTACAGCCAGCGCACGGCGCCGCCGTCGGATTCCGGCGCCGGCGGCAGAGTGGCCGGATCGGCTTCGGGGAGGTTGTCGTAGCCTGCGAGGGCCCGGGCCTCGTGGTCGAGCCCCGCGACGATCTCGCCGACCATGCCGCCGTAGTCGAAGCCGTTCCAGACGCCCGGATGCACGACCAGCTCGGCGCCCGTCTGCCGGATGCAGAACCCGACCTCACGGCGGCGGTAGATGTGGATGATCGGGTTCTGCACCGCGCCGAGACGGCTGAGGGCGAAGCTCGCCAGCACGGTCTCGATGCGGGTGGGCAGCACCCAGGTGACCGGCGTGCCCTCGGTGACGCCCATGGCCAGCAGCCCCGCGGCCACACGCTCGGCCTGGTCCCTGAACTCTGCGAAAGTCAGCGAGCGTCCCGTCTCGTCGACCAGCATCATCCGGTCGGGCGTGGCCGCCACCCGTCGGTCGAGCAACTCCCAGAAGGTCCGGGCGTCGTAGATCGGCTCGGTCATGCAGGTTGCTCCGGTAGCTAGAACAGCGATGGGAGCGTAACGCGCGGCGGAGCCCGCCCGACGGGACGCGCCGGAGCCCGCCAGCGCCAGACTGGCGGGCACAGTCACACCCCAGCGGAGCCCGCCCGACGAGACGCGCCGGAGCCCGCCAGCGTGATACTGGCGGGCTCCGCACGGTCCCTGGAGGGGGGGAATGTGGATCCGGTTCTGGCCGATCCTGTCGTTCAGACCCGAGTCCTGTCGACTAGGTTACACCATCGTCACGGGTTTGTCACATTCTTGTCACAGATTTTTCTGAAGGCCGGGTTGGATCTCGGAGAACTCCGCTCCCTCTGCCTCGCAACAGGTTCTCAACGGGCGCCGTACACGGGAGCAGGCGGTTCCCCGGCCTCCACTGAGAGGCGGGCCAGCGCGGCCGCCTCAGCCACCGCCATGGCCCGCTCCCCCACCGAGACCACCGGTCCGTGCCGCCACCCGTCGCACACGTTGAGCTGGCCTCCCGCGCACTCGAAGACCCTCCCGGAGACATCGCAGTCCGCGCTTCCGAGCCACACGACCAGCGGCGACACATTGGCGGGATCCTTGGGATCCCAGCCGTCGTCGGGCCGCGCGGGATAGCCGGGGATCACCGCCGTCATCCGGGTGCGAGCATCGGGCGCGACGGCGTTGGCGAGCACGCCGTAGCGGCCCCACTCCGCGGCCTGCTGGATCGTCAGCGCCGCGATGGCGGCCTTCGCCGCGACATAGTTGCCCTGGCCGATGGATCCCATCAGACCCGCTCCCGACGAGGTGTTGACGATGCGGGCGGCCGGCGTCTCGCCGCCGGAGGCCTTCTGGCGCTCGCGCCAGTGGGCCACCGCGTGGCGGGCCGGCGCGAAATGGCCCTTCAGATGGACCCGCACCACGGCGTCCCACTCCTGCTCGCTCATGTTGACCAGCATCCGGTCGCGCAGGAACCCGGCGTTGCACACCAGCGTGTCGAGGCATCCCCAGGTGTCGATGGCCTGCGCCACCATGGCGCCGGCTTCATCCCAGTCGGCCACGTCGGCATGGTTGACGGCGGCCGAGCCACCGGCGGCGTTGATCTCCCCGGCCACTGCGGTGGCGGCATCGTCGGAGCGCGGCTGCGAGCCACCACCGGTGGCGCCGAGGTCGTTGACCAGCACATGGGCGCCCTCGGCCGCGAAGGCCAGGGCATGGGCCCGACCCAGCCCCCGTCCCGCACCGGTGACGATCACTACCCGCCCGTCACAGCAGCCCATCACACAGTCCCTCCCCTGCCGGAATTGATGCCGATTCTGACCCTATAGGACCAGTAGTCGCATCAATCTGGCGCAGAGCGAACATATGTTTGTATATTGGCCAGATGGCAGGCTTGGAGCCATCGTCGGCGCAGCTGGCAATGCAATCCGCGGAAGTCTCGGCGCTCGCCGTAGCGGCCCATGAGTGGCGGCTTCCTGTGGAGGGGGCGCTGGCGACGCTTCTGCCGGAGGGCGGCATCCGGCGGGGCACCGCCGTCGCGGTCGACGGCCACGGCTCGATGACGCTGGCGATGGCGCTGGCAGCCGAGGCCTCCCGCCGGGGCAGTTGGGTGGCGGCGGTGGGAATGGCCGACCTGGGCGTGGCCGCGCTGGCCGAGCGAGGCGTCGACTTGGACCGCTGGGCGCTGGTGGACCTGCCTGGCGCGGCCAGGACCGGGAGTCTCGCTGCGGACGTGCTGGGCGCGGTGGTGGGCGGCTTCGACCTCGTGCTGCTGGGACCCGAGATCAGGGTGGCGGGCGCGACGGCACGGCGGCTGCTGGCCCGGATGCGCGAGCACGGCACCTCGCTGGTCTGCGTACTCGGCGGCACCTCGGCGGACATCACGGCCGGTCTGGTGCCGGAGGCCCGCTTGACGGTCACCCAGACGCAGTGGACCGGCATCGACGACGGTCACGGGCGGCTGCTGGCCCGTCGGGCCGAGGTGACCGTCGGAGGCCGGGGCGCGGCGTCCCGGCCCCGCCGGCTGCTGATGTGGCTGCCGTCCACCGACGGCCGGGTGGCTTGCGCAGAGCCCGTCAAGGACTCCGCTCTCGGCGACGGCCACGAGGACGTCACCGAACGCCGGGCGAGCTAGCCGCCACCCCGCCACAACCGATGGCCTCCGAACCGTCACTCCCCCGACCCCAGGAACGGCCGGTGCGCATGGTCGTGGTGGATCTTGGCGAAATCGACGCACGAGACTGCGAGCCGGTGGCCGCGGCCCTGGAGCAGTTCACTCCGTCGGCCGAGGCGCTGAGGCCCGGATTGCACGCCTTCGGGGCGAGGGGGCCGTCGCGCTGCTTCGGCGGCGAGCGTGCCCTGGTCGAACTGGTCGCACAGGCCACAGCCGACTCGACACCCTCGGCGCGGTCAGTCGGCGTGGGCGTCGCCGACGGGTTCTTCGCCGCCGGCCTCGCCGCCCGCTTGGCTCGAGTATCCGAGAGGACCGAGATGAGATCGCCCGTTGCTGCCCAACCATCCACCGAGCGGTCACCAACCGCGCAGTCACCCGCCGTCAGTCTCTCCCTCTTCACGGCCGTGTTGGTGGTGCCGCCCGGGCAGGGCCGGCAGTTCCTGGCCGGGCTGCCCTTGACTTCACTGTCCGATCCTGTCTCGCCGCTGTACTCCGACGAGAAGGGCACAGAAGTGCTCCTCGACGTGCTGTGGCGGCTGGGTATCCGGACGCTGGGCGACCTGGCCGCGCTGAGCGAATCCGACATGCTGGGCCGCTTCGGCTGGCCGGGGCTGCTGGCCTACCGCTTGGTCTGCGGCCTTGACGACCGGCCGCAGCAGGTCAAGCCCGCTCCGACCAGCTCCGCCGTGGAGGCCGAGATCGACCCGCCCGCCGAGCGGATCGAGACGGTGGCGTTCACGGCCCGAGCGCTGGCCGACGACATGGTGTCCCGGCTGGCCCGCGACGGCCTGGACTGCGTGAGCATCGGCATCACTGCGGAGTCCGACAGCGGCCACGCCAGCAATCGACGATGGCGCCACGAGTTCCGCTTCAACGCGGCGGACATTGTTGACAGGGTCCGCTGGCAGCTGGAGGGCTGGCACCGGTCGCCGGATCGTCCCACCGGCCCGGTCACACTCATCCGGATAGCGCCATGCGTGGTGTCTCCCGCCGACGGCCGCCAGCTGGGGATGTGGGGCGCGAAGAGCGATGCCGACGAGCGGGCCGCCAGGGCGCTGGCCCGGGTGCAGGGACTGCTGGGGGCCGAGGCGGTGACCGTGCCCCGTCTGGCCGGCGGGCGCCGCCCCGCCGACATCGGCCGCCGGGTGCCGTATGACGCCGCCGAAGCCAGCGGTGCCGGCGGCTATTCAGCGACCGCCCTAGACGGAGGCAGGGGCAAGAAGAGTCGGGGGCGCAAGCCGCCAAGAGCCTCCAGGACCGTCACCACTGGGGCCAGGAAGGCCGGGGCGGACAAGGCAACCGAGGCAGTGGAAGCTCCGTGGCCGGGACGGCTGCCGCCGCCTCAGCCCGCCGTGGTACTGGAAAGGCCCGAACCGATCACGGTCACCGACTGCGAGGGAAACACCGTCACCGTCGGCGGCCGGGGCGAGGCAAGCGCAGCACCATGGCAAGTGACGGACACGAAGGGCCGCAGCCGGATGGTCGTCGCCTGGGCCGGCCCGTGGCCGCTGGACGAGCGCTGGTGGCGCCAGTCGGCCCGTCGCCGCCAAGCCCGCTTCCAGCTGGTCCTCGACGACGGCTCGGCCCACCTCTGCGTGCTGGAGTCCGGCCGCTGGCAGCGCGAGGCCACCTACGACTAGCTGCATAGCCGATGACTACGCAGCTGAGCGGTTAGCTGCTCTGAGCAGTCACCGTGCCGAGTCGCGCCGCGTCGTACAACTCCCAAGGGAGCGGGAGAGGCAGCGACTCGCCATTGGCTCTCATGTCGGACACGATGTCGGTTACTAGGGATCGAATGCCGCTCGAAGCCTCGGCTTCTGTGGGCGCCAAGTGGCTCACCAGCAAGAACCCATTGCACGCGCCCACCCAGGCGTCGTCATCTTCCGACCAGGAAGTGCGATACTCGTAGCCTGGTTTATCCATCATCTGCCTCCTTGAGATAGATGGCAAGCAGCACCTGCCGAACCTGGTAGGGCTTGGCCTCCCCGTCATGATTCTGGATGTTCACTCTCGGCATGCCCCGCCAAGGAGTGCGATAGATCAGATGGCTCCCCTTCCGGCGAGGCTCCCCGAAGTATAGGCGGCACACCTTGGCCAGATCGGAGAATCGGACCCCCGTCTGGCTCCTGCGCCATTTCGTGATCATCGCCTGAGCCCTCTCGAACTCCGTCACTTCGATCCTCCAACCTGAGAGCCGCATACAGCTGCGGTACCGGATTATTGCTATGACATATAACTAACTATCATTTTATTCAACTAACATCGGTCATTACGGAGCAGAGTGACGAACACATGTTCGCTCAACTAGAGTTTGGGGATGGGGTTCGACAATCCGGTCATTTCCTGGCGGGAACTGGAGCGCCGCCTGTCGGACCGGGCGGGCGCACCGCTGTGGTCGAACGGGGACCGCAGGAGCGACCACACTGCCTCCAATGGAGCCGGCGTGGTCCGCAGTCTTTCTGGCCGCCAAGCCGGCAGGGGCTCCGGGGCGGGTCGGGTGCCGTATGCGGAGCTGCATGCGCGCTCGCGGTTCAGCTTCATGGACGGCTCGTCGAACCCGGAGGAGCTGGTGGCCGAGGCCGCCCGGCTCGAGCTCGACGCCCTGGCGCTGACCGACCGGGACGGCTTCTACGGGGTGGTGCGGCTCGCCGGGGCCGCCACCGAGGCCGGCCTGCCCACCGTGTTCGGCGCCGAGCTCACCCTCGACCTGACCCGCCCGTCCCGGCGTTCGTCCCCCCGTGCATCTGAGCGGCGCAGGCAGAGCCGCACGGTGGTTGTGCTGGCCCGCGACGCGGCCGGGTACGCGGCCCTGGGGACGCTGATCAGCCGGGCCCACATGGCCGGGCGCAAGGGCGAGCCCCGGCTGTCGACCGAGACGTTCCTGGAGGCGGCCGCGGCCCACCGCGACCGGTGGGCGATCCTCACCGGCGCGCACGGCGGAGCGGTGCCCTCGGCGCTGGTCGAGCACGGTCCCCGGGCCGCGGCCGCCGCGCTCGACCGGCTGACCGGCGCGGCCGGCGCCGGCAACGTGTTCGTGGAGCTGTGGGACCACGGCGACCCGCTGGACTCCCACCGCAACGACGCCCTGGCCGAACTCGGCGTGCGCCGGGGGGTTCAGCCGGTGTGCGCCAACGCGGTGCGCTACGCCGCGCCCGCCGACCGGCGCCTGGCCGACGCCCTGGCCGCGGCCGGCGCCCGTCGCGGCCTGAGCGACCACGACGGCCGGCTCAGCGCCTGGGGATGCGCCCACCTGCGCTCCGGCGCCGAGCAGGCACGCCGCTTCGCCCGCTACCCCGGCGCGACCGACGCCGCGGCCCGTCTGGGGCGGGAATGCGCGTTCAGCCTGTCGCTAGTGGCGCCGGAACTGCCGCCGTACCCGTGCCCCGACGGCCTCGACGAGGCCGCCTTCCTGCGCCGTCTCGCCGTCGAGGGCGCCACCGCCCGCTACGGCCCGCCGGAGGCCGAGCGGGTGCCGGGCGCCTGGCGCCAGATCGGCCACGAGCTGGACATGATCGAGCGGCTCGGATTCTGCGGCTACTTCCTGGTGGTGTGGGACATCGCGTCGTTCTGCCGCAGCCGCGACATCTACTGCCAAGGCCGGGGGTCGGCCGCCAACTCGGCGGTGTGCTACGTGCTGGGCATCACCAACGTGGACTCGGTGACGCTGGGCCTGCTGTTCGAGCGGTTCCTGTCGCCCGAGCGCGACGGCCCGCCCGACATCGACATCGACATCGAGAGCGGCCGGCGCGAGGAGGTGATCCAGTACGTGTACGGCCGCTACGGCCGCGACCGCACCGCGCTGGTGGCCAACGTGATCGCCTACCGGGCCCGCTCGGCGGTGCGGGACATGGCCCGGGCGCTGGGCCATCCGCCCGCCCGCCAGGACGCCTGGGCCAAGTCGCTGGACCGCCGGGGTGGCCTGGGCGAGCCGGCCGCGGGCGCAGGCACCGCTGACCAAGACCTCGAAGATGTCCCAGCCGACGTGCTGAGCCTGGCCGCTGAGGCCGAGGGAGGGCCCCGGCATCTGGGCATCCACCCGGGCGGGATGGTGATCTGCGACCGGCCCGTCGCCGAGGTGTGCCCGGTGGAGTGGGCGTCGATGGCCGACCGGTCGGTGCTGCAGTGGGACAAGGACGACTGCGCCGCCGCGGGCCTGGTGAAGTTCGACCTGCTGGGGCTGGGGATGCTCTCCGCGCTGCACTACGCGGTGGACATGGTGGCCTCGGCCCATCGCGAGCAGATCGACCTGGCCGCCCTGCCCCAGGACCCGGCGGTGTACGACATGCTGTGCGAGGCCGACACGGTGGGCGTGTTCCAGGTGGAGTCGAGGGCGCAGATGGCCACGCTGCCCCGGCTGCGGCCCCGCGGCTTCTACGACCTGGTGGTGGAGGTGGCGCTGATCCGGCCCGGGCCGATCCAGGGCGGCTCCGTGCATCCCTACATCCGGCGCCGCAACGGAGTCGAGCCGGTCACCTACCTGCATCCGCTGCTGGAGCGGTCGCTGGCCAAGACGCTGGGGGTGCCGCTGTTCCAGGAGCAGCTCATGCAGATGGCCATCGACGTGGCCGGGTTCACCCCGGCGGAGTCCGACGAGCTGCGCCGGGCGATGGGGGCCAAGCGGTCGGTGGAGCGCATGGAGCGGCTGCGGGGCCGGTTCTTCGCCGGGATGGCCGAGCGGGGCGTCGGCGAGGAGGCGGGCGAGCAGATCTGGCACAAGATGGTGGCCTTCTCCACCTACGGGTTCCCCGAGAGCCACTCGGTGTCGTTCGCCTACCTGGTGTACGCCTCGGCGTGGATCAAGCGGCACTACCCGGCCGCGTTCTGCGCGGCGCTGCTGAACGCCCAGCCGATGGGCTTCTACTCGCCCCACTCGCTGTGCCAGGACGCCCGCCGCCACGGCGTGGCAGTGCATGGTCCCGACATCAACCTGTCGGCCGACGCGGCGACGCTGGAGCCGTGCCAGGCCTCGACGGGCGGCGCCGCGGTGCGCCTGGGCCTGTCGTCGGTGCGGGGAGTGGGCCCGGAGCTGGCCGCGGCCATGGCTGAAGAGGCCCCGTATGAGTCGATGGAGCACCTGGTCCGGGCCATGTCGGAGCGCAGGATCGCGGCCGAGCGGGCCGGGGCCGCCCGACAGGCCCCGAACGGTCGACGACGCGCGGGACGGGGGCGCAAGCTCCAGGGACGCCTGCCGCCATTGGACCTGCCGGCGTTGGAGTCGCTGGCCGCGGCCGGGGCGTTCGACTCGCTGGGCCTGGACCGGCGCGAGGCTCTGTGGGCGGCCGGCGCGGCGGCGCAGTCGGATGCCGATCGCCTGCCCGGCGCGGTCACCGGGACGAAGGCGCCGAGGCTGCGGCCCATGTCGCCCCAGGAGCAGGCCGCCGCCGACCTGTGGACCACCGGCGTGGCCCCCGACGGCCATCCCACCCGCTTCCACCGGGCCGAGCTGGACGCCACGGGCGTGGTGGCCGCCGCGGACCTGCACACTCACCCGGTCGGCCGGGTGAAGGTGGCCGGCACGGTGTCGCACCGTCAGCGTCCCATGACCGCCGGGGGCACCATGTTCATCAACCTCGAGGACGAGACCGGCCTCACCAACGTGATCGTGTCGAAGGGCTGCCAGGCCCGGTTCCGCAGGCTCGCCATCGGTGCCAGGGCGTTGACGATCCGGGGCCGCCTGGAGCGCCACGAGGGCGTGGTGAACGTCATCGCCGAGCACCTGGCGCCGCTGGCGCTGCCGGCCACCCTCCCCAGCCGCGACTTCCGCTAGCCGGACGAGGAGATCAGGGTGAGACGGCGAAGGAGCGGCGGCGGTCGGGACCGAAGCGATAGATCCGAAAGTCGTTGTCCAGCGTGACGGCATGGTGGATCCCGAGCCGCTCCATGACGGCCCAACTGGTTCGATCCGAGAGCGAGAATCGCTGGTCCAGAGCGGGCCGACCTGCTGCTGGTGGTCGCCCACGCGTACGCCGCCGACGCCCCGGCGACGGTAGGGCGCATCACCGTCGTCAGAGCGCAAATGAACCGCGACCCGATGATCCGCGACCCGATGATCCGCGAGCCGTCGGCCGAGACCGGCCACGCCACTCGGAACGGGCGCCACTACATCCATTCTGTGGAGGCGACCAGTTCGTTGGATGCCGCTGTGAAGGACGCCGTCGGCTCGCTGACAGGCTGGAGCGGATTGCAGGTCGTCGGGCTTCAGTGTGCCCTGCTCGAACAGCGGGGCGCTGGCAAGGGCCTAGCTGGTACGCCTAGCCGTAGATGCTCGCATCTCGGGGCTCACTTCCAGCAGACGGAAACCTGTCTCCGTCGTCAGGGTCGCCACGCGGGCGTTCATGGTGAGCCAAGCGACCAGCGAGTCGCTTGCCGGGTCGTCGGGCACCACCAAGTGCGCCCTCCCGGCAGACGTCAGCCGGGGCAGCCATGTGCTGAGCATCTCTCGACGGTCTCGCTCGCCGTCACCGCGTGTCGGGATCGGCGGAAAACACAGGATGCGCTCGAAACGGAGGTCCGGGTCCACGTCGTCTCGGTGGGCCACGGTCACGTTGCCGGCAAAGTTGGCGTCGGCGTTCGCTCTGGTGAGTTCCAGCGCCCGCGGGTTCACGTCCACCGCCAACACCTCGGCCTCAGGGTGAAGCCGCGCAAAGACGCAGGCGATGGCACCCCAGCCGCATCCCAAGTCCAACACTCGCGCCTCGTCGCCGGTCAACGGGGGTGCCCGGTCCAACAGGAGCTGTGTGCCGGGGCTCAACCGGTCGGCTGAGAACGTCCCCGAGTCGGTCTCGAAGCTCAATTGCGTCTCATCGATCTCCACCGTGAGGGCCTGGGGACCGGGCAGCGAGCCACTGCGGCGCGCGGCATCGTCGGTGACCTTCGGTGCGGCACCGCGAGCGAGCGACACGCCCGGCAGGCGGACGGTCCCGTCGATGCAGCGCCGACGGGCCTCAGTGGTCTCGGCATCATCGAGGGTGCGGTCAAGGGCCTGTAATCTCAAGCGGTAGGCGAGGCTGCGCGTCCCGCCGGCCATGTCCGAGCCCCGATGGACGTCGCGAAGCTCGATGCGGGCCAGCAGCGAGCCGGCCGAGGCTCGCAGCGCCCGCTCGACCCGGGCCGCGGCCACAGTGTCGGGCACCACGAAGGCCAAGTCCACATCGCTGGGCGGGTACGTGCTGACAGGCCGGTAGCGGCGCCGTGATCGGGGGCCGTCGAGCACATCCTGCAGATCGAGTTGCAGCCAGGCCACCCGGCCCGACACCCCCGCGGCTTCGAGCACCTCTGGATCGACCTCGCCCACCGCGCCCCGGGACCGCCCGGCCACCACCACCTCGGCGGACCGGGTGGGGTGCATCCCCGGAGGCTCGGCGGCTCGCAGCTCGACCGCGGGCAGGGCCAGAGCATCGGTGAGCAGGTCGAGGACCGCCACCGCGGCCGGGGCCTCCGCGCCCGACAGGGCCACGGCCAGGAACTCCCTCTCGTCGGGCAGCAGCCGGCCCTCCGGCGGGGGCAGGTAGACGTGGCCTATCTCGAACAGCCGCACATCGCCGTTGAAATGGCGCTGGTTGTAGGCCACCGCCCGCACCTGGCCAGGCAGAAGCGAGGTCCGCAGCACCGACTCGCTGTCGTCGACCGGGTTGGACAGCGTGACGCCGTCCTCGGGCAGGCCCACCGCGGCCAGCGAGCCGGGCGCCACGAACGGCATCGGCTGGGTCTCGTAGCAGCCCGCACCCACCAGCACGTCGCGCACCAGCCTCCGGTCCTTCTGGTAGGCCGACAGCCCGCCGGCCTCGTTGGCGGTGGGCACGGTGCGCTCGATG
Source organism: Acidimicrobiaceae bacterium (assembly GCA_028819505.1). Lineage (GTDB taxonomy): Bacteria > Actinomycetota > Acidimicrobiia > Acidimicrobiales > Aldehydirespiratoraceae > Aldehydirespirator. The sequence continues at coordinate 20,614 of JAPPLH010000067.1, read as the reverse complement.
CTCTCGTACCCGTGGAGCCGGGCCACCTCCTCGGCGATGTCGGTCTCGGTTTCGGTGTCCCAGCGCCAAGTCGGGATGGCCACCTCCAGCTCGGCGTCGCCGGCGGGGTCCGCCCCGAAACCTATGGACCGCAGGTGACCGGCCATCTCGGTGGCGCCCAGGCCGGTGCCGAGCAGGCTGTTGACCCTGGCGGCCCGCACCCGCAGCGGGCGGCGGTCGGGCAGGTCGCCGCGCTCGTCGATCGTGCCGGGGGCAACCTCGGCCCCCTGCGCCGCGGCCAGCTGCACGAAGCGGTTCATGCAGCGCTCCATGTTGTAGCCCCAGTCGGCGCCCCTGCGGAAGCGGGTGGCGGCCTCGCTGGAGAGGTTCAGCCGCTTGGCCGTGCGGGAGATCGACGGCGGGTCCCACCACGCCATCTCCACCAGCACGTCGGTGGTGCCGGCGTCGATCTCGGTGGACGCGCCGCCCATCACGCCGGCGATGCCGATCGCCTCGTCGTCGCCGTCGGCAATCACTCCGTCGCCGGCGGCCAGCGTGCGGTGCGCGCCGTCGAGGGTGGTGATGGTCTCGCCGTCACGGGCCCGGCGCACCCGGATCCGGGCGCCGGCCACCCGGCCCAGGTCGAAGGTGTGGCTGGGCTGGCCCAGCTCGAGCATCACGTAGTTGGAGATGTCGACGACCAGGTTGATCGGGCGCTGGCCCAGCGCGGTCAGCCGGTTGGCCATCCACGGCGGCGACGAGCCCTGAGGGGCGTTGCGCAGCACCCGGCCGACGAAGCGGCCGCAGAGGGTGGGGTCGACGATCTCCACTTCGACCGACTCGGCGATGTCACCGCCGGAGGCGGCCGTGGACCAGTCGGGCGGCTCGAAGGCCACGCCGAGACCGGCCGCCAGGTCGCGGGCCACGCCCATCACCGAAAGGGCGTCGGGCCGGTTGGCTCCGACGTCGAGGTCCCACAGGACGTCGGGTGCCAGTCCCAGAGCGTCGGCCAGCGGCATGCCCGGCCCGGCGCCGGCCGCGACCCGGTCGTTGAGAATCATGATGCCGTCGGCGTCGTCGCCCATATCGAGCTCGATCTCCGAGCAGCACATGCCTTCGGAGGCCTGGCCTCTCATCTTGCGGCGGGCGATCTCCAGCCCGCCCGGCAGCACGGTGCCCACCCGGGCCAGCGGCACCAGGTCGCCGACGGCCATGTTGAACGCACCGCAGCAGACCTGGAGGGTCTTGCCGGAACCGTCGTCCACCTCGACGAGCTGGATCCGGTCGGCGTCGGGGTGGGGGCTCAGCTCGAGTACCCGGCCCAGCACCACGCCGTCGGGCACCGAGCCGGTGACGGTCGTCTCCTCGACCGTCAGACCGAGCGCGCTGAGCACGTCGCCGAGTTCGGCCGGGTCGCCGTCGATGCCGGGCGCGAACTCCCTGAGCCACGACAGCAGCACCTTCATGATGGATCCCGCCCCATCAGAACTGGCTCAGGCGCACCGGCCTCGCCAGCATCGACGTTACCGTCGAGCTGGCCCCGACGGGTCGCGGCCGTCACCCCACTCGCACCCATCAGAACTGGCTCAGGAAGCGAGTGTCGCTGTTGACGAACTCGCGGATGTCGTCGATCTCGTGGCGCATCACCGCCAGCCGGTCGATGCCGAAGCCGAAGGCGAAGCCCTGCCACTCCTCGGGGTCGATCCCGCAGTTGCTCAGCACGTTGGGATGGACCATCCCGCAGCCGCCCAGCTCCAGCCACGACCCGTCGGGCCGGGAGATGTCGAACTCGGCCGACGGCTCGGTGAACGGGAAGTAGGACGGGCGCAGCCGGCTCTTGACCTCCCTGCCGAAGAAGGCCCTGACGAACTCGTCGATGGTGCCCGCGAGGTCGCCCATGGTGATGTTGCGGTCCACGGCCAGGCCCTCGATCTGGTTGAAGGCCGGCAGGTGGGTGGCGTCGGCGGTGTCGGTCCGGAAGGTCCGGCCCGGCGCCACGATGTAGACGGGCGGCTTGCGCTTCTCCATCACCCGGATCTGCACCGGTGAGGTGTGAGAGCGCAGCATGACTTCCTCGGGCGCCCCGAGGTCGACGAAGATGGTGTCGAAGCTGCCCCGGGCCGGATGCCAGTCGGGGATGTTGAGGGCCTCGAAGTTGTACCAGGCCGTCTCCACCTCGGGGCCCTCGGCGACGGTGTAGCCCATCCCGACGAACACGTCCTCGAGACGGTCGCGGGCCTGGGTCACGGGATGGAAGCGCCCCCTGCTCGACACGGCCTGCTGGCGCAGGCGCTCGGCGAGGCGCAAGCGCTCAGCGGGGTGGAGACGCTCCGTGGGGCGCAGCCGCTCGGCGAGGTCGAGCCGCTCGGTGAGGTCGAGCCGCTCGGCCGCGTAGCGCTCGGCGCGGTCCGCGGCCGCCAGCCGCCCGCGGGCCGCGGCCACGGCAGCCTCGACCCTGCCGCGGGCCTCATTGAGGCGGCGGCCGGCCGCGGCCCGCTCCCCGGCGTCGAGCTCGCCGAGCCGGCGCTTGGCCTCGGTGAACTTCGAGCGGCGTCCGAGCATGTCCCGCTCGATGCCGGCCACGGCATCGAGGTCGGCAGCCGCGGCCAGGCGCTCCTCGGCATCGGCAACGTCCTGCTCGTAGCCCTCGATCATCCGAGAGAGGCTAATGGCGTTCGCGCCCGCTGCCCGGCGGATGATCGCGATCTCGATTGTCGACGAGGAACCCGTGTTTGACACGACATTTGTCGTCAGATACCCTGATGTGCCAGCCTCGCTGCCGGGCCGTAGCGGCAGTCGACCGTTGAAGTCTTGGAGCGCCGCTAACGAGCGCCGCCCGGCCGGAGCGAGGATTCATGACCGCATCGATTCATCCCACCACGCACGAGGTGATGGCGTCCATGGACGACACACACGATGATCTCCAGCCCGAGCCCTCCGGCGGTCCCGGGCCGGAAGAGGCGCCCGAGACCACGGCGCATGCCGCCTCCGAGTCGGCGGCGCCCGCACCTCGACCGGCGCCGGTTCACTCGCCCGCCTCTGCGGGCCTGCCCCAGCCCGCCGCCCGCAGGATCGACGCAGGCAACACCGCTCTGCTGATCGGGATCATCGTGGGACTCATAGGCTCGGTGAGCGTCCTGTTCGGCATCCCCGTGTTCCTGCTGAACGAGGAAATCGACCGGGTCGGCGACGACGTTGACTCTCTCAGAGACGAGGTGAGCGCCCTCAGCGACGATATGCACGCCAGATTCGCCGCCCAGGACGCCGAGATCGAGAACCGGTTCGCCGCCCAGGACGCCGAGATCGAGAACCGGTTCGCCGCCCAGGACGCCGAGATCGACGAGCTGCAGCGTGGAGTGTCCGAGATCGACCGCAAGCTGACGGCGCTGATCGCATCGCTCGGCAGGACCGACGCTCTCGAAGCCGCCCTCGCGGGCGACATACCGCCTTAGCGACGGTACTCGAAGGCCAGCAGGGTGGCCGCCATGGCCACATTGAGCGACTCGGCGCGGCCCGCCATGGGGATCCGGACCCGGCCGTCCGCGAGTTCCCGCAGCGACGGGTCGAGGCCGTGGGACTCCGATCCGAACACGAGAGCCACCGCACCCCGCCCAGCGGCGAGCACGCCAGCGTCGTGGCGCTCGCCATGGTGAGGATCGGCAGCCACGATGGCCGCTCCCGCAGTCCGGAGGGTCCTGAGGGCGGCCAGGGCGTCGTCCGCCTGGACGACGGGCACCCGCAGCACCGAGCCGGCCGAGGCCCGCACCGCCTTGGGTGCCCACGGGTCGGCGCCGCCCACCACCACCACGCAGCAGGCCGCGCAGGCCTCGGCGGTGCGGATGATCGTGCCTGTGTTGCCGGGATCGGACACGCCCATGAGCACCAGCACGAGGTCGTCCGGGCTGAGCATCTCGGGCAGTTCGCACTCGGGCTTGTGGATCAGCGCCAATACCGGCTGAGGCGTTGGGGTCGGCGCGACCGAGTGGAAGGCCCTGTGGGAGAGCACAAGCGTCTCGGCGCCAGGCGCCAGCCGGGCCAGCGCGTCCTTCACCGCCGAGTCGTCGGCGGCCGGCTCGGCAATTGCCACGACCGAAGGCTGCAGACCGGCAGTCAAGGCCTCCGACAGCGTTCGCAGCCCCTCCAGAACGACCGTGGAGTCGCTCGGCGCGCGCCGGCGCACCAGGCGCCGCAGCTCGGCCACCCGCCGATGGCGCGGCCCGAGCGGCGGAGGCGGGCTCAACTCGGCCGTCTCCGAACCTGGGAGCCGGACACCCGGCGCTCGACACGCTCGGCCACCCGCCGATGGCGCGGCCCGAGCGCGCGAGGTCCAGTCAGCTCGCCTGGGCCTGGGCCGCGGAGGCCGCCTCGACGAGGGCGGTGAAGGCGTCGGGGTCGTTGACGGCCAGGTCGGCCAGGATCTTGCGGTCGACCTCGATGCCGGCCGCCTTCAGCCCGGCGATGAAGCGGCTGTAGGAGGTTCCCCGCTGGCGGCAGGCGGCGTTGATCCGCTGGATCCAGAGCCGGCGGAAGTCGTTCTTGCGGGCCCTGCGGTCGCGGAACGCGTAGTTGCCCGAGTGCATGAGCTGCTCGTTGGCCGCACGCCAGGACCGGGACTTGTTGCCGTAGTAGCCCTTGGCCCGCGCCACCAGCGCCCGGCGGCGGCGCCTCGACTGGGCGGGTCGCGTCACTCTGGCCATCGAATCGTCACCTTCTTCTTCGAGTTGCCTGGAGCTGGACTAGATGCCCAGGTCCCGGAGCATCCTCTCGTCCGACGAGGACACCTCGGCCGGGGCCCGCAACTGGCGCTTGCGCTTGGGGGACTTCTTCTCGAGGATGTGGTTCTTGTTGATCCGGCGGCGCCGCAGCTTGCCGGAGCCGGTGCGGCGGAAGCGCTTGGCTGCGCCCCGGTGTGTCTTCATCTTGGGCATGGTTGATCTTCTCTGGTTCGACTGCTCGCCTCGGTGTGAGAGCGAAAGGCCGGTGACGTCCTACTCCGCGGCGCCGGGCTGCGGCGTCTCGTTGGCGGCCATGGCGGCCTCGGCCTCGAGTCTACGGCGGTGCCGGGCCTGTGCCTGCTTGTCGGGAGCGAGCACCATCACCATGTTGCGGCCGTCCTGGCGGGGCTGGAACTCCACCTTGCCCACATGCTCGACGGTCTCGGCCACGTCGTCGAGGATCTTCCTGCCGAGCTCCGGATGCTGTACCTCGCGTCCCCGGAACATGATCGTGACCTTGACCTTGTTGCCCTCGCCCAGGAACTTCTCGACTCTGCGGGTCTTGGTCTCGAAGTCGCCCCGGCCGATCTTGGGCCGGTACTTCATCTCCTTGACCATGACGCTGGACGACTTGCGTCGGGATTCCTTGGCCCGCTGGGCCGCCTCGTACTTGAACTTGCCGTAGTCCATGATGCGGCAGACGGGCGGGTTGGCCGCCTCTGCCACCTCGACGAGGTCGCGCCCCGCGGCCCGGGCCAGATTCAGCGCCTCCTGAAGCGTCCTGATGCCGATCTGCTGACCGTCCTCCCCCACGAGGCGCACCTCGAGGGCCCGGATCTGGTCGTTGATGTTGGGCTCTTCGCCTGGCGGTGCTATCGCCTTTCACTCCTCGTGAGCACGGAACCTCCGTATTCGGGCGGAACGCCCCGGCCGCGGCCGGGGCGCATGTCCGCTGGATTGACTCCGGTAGGCTAGCAGCCGGTTGCGGCATGCGGCTAGGAGTGAGCGCGGATAGCTTGAAATCATGCTGCGTCGCGACGGTGTCACTCCCGCTCTTGTTCGCTGCGCTCACGGGCCGCTCGGGCCCCGGGCCCATCTGCCAGTGTCGCACCGGGAGGTGTTCGGATGAGCACGCTGTGGACCCCCGGAGGCGAGGTACCGGTCGGCGACCGCCGGTCGGATGCCGGCCCTGCGGGCCACGACGCCTCAACAGCCGACGCTGGAGCCGCCGCGCACGAGGAGTTCGACCTCGACAGCCTGTCGCCGGAGGAGCGGGAGCAGGCCGAACAGTACATACGGGATCTGGCCGAGTCCCGCGAGCGGCTCAAGGCGGTGCCCGCTTCGGTGGTGGTCGCCAACCACGCCATGGGCCTGTACGAACTGGCCGCCCTGCATCTCTCGAACCAGCCGCCGAACTTCGCCGAGGGGGCGATGGCGATCGACGCCCTGGGCGCGCTGCTCGACGGGATGAAGGGGCGCCTCGGCGAAGCGGAGCCCACGCTGCAGGACGCCCTGTCTCAGATCCGGATGGCCTTCGTCCAACTCAAGAACCGCCCCGAAGACGGCGACGCCGGAGAATCAGGCGACGACGGCTCGGAGGACGACCCGGTCGCCTGACAGGGCTGGTCAGCAGGCCTTGCGCCTGACTCCCCTCCTGGAGATCCACACACCGATCACGACGCCTATGGCTGCGCCGACGGCCGCGCCCACGCCCGGGGCCCCGAAGATGGCGCCCACACCGGCGCCGCCGCCCGCGCCCACGCCGATCGCGGACCCGACCCCGTACTTCAGCCATCCATTCTTCATGGCGAGACTCCCCTACGGGACGATCTTGGAGATGGGCATCTCCACTATGTCGGTGGCGCCCAGGTCGCGCAGGGCAGGGATCAGGATGTTGATCTCGCTGCGGGGCACCACCGTCTCCACCGCGTAGCCCGCGCCCTGGAACAGCTCGTTGACGGTGGGGGCCTTCATGGCGGGCAGTATCTCGATCACGTCGTCGAGCGCGTCGGCGCCCACGTTCAGCTTCACCAGCACCTTGCCCCTGGCCTCCAGCACGCCTTGAAGCAGTGTGTAGATCTGCCCCATCGCGTGCCGCTTGCCAGCGTCGGCTGCGGCCGCGGGATTGGCGATCAGCTCGGTGTAGGAGGTCAGCAGGGTGTCGATGATGCGCAGTCCGGCGGCCCGCAGCGCCCGGCCGGTCTCGGTGATCTCGACCACCGCGTCCACGATGTCGGGGACCTTGGCCTCGGTGGCGCCGTAGCTGAGCGCGATCTGGGCCTCGATGCCGGCGTCGGCGAAGAACCGCCGGGTGAGCGCCGGGTACTCGGTCGACACCCGCACACCCTGAGGCAGGTCGGCGACGCTCTGGCAGTGCGAGCCGTCGGCCACGGCCAGCACCACCCGGATCGGCAGCGACGTGGCCTTCGAGTATTTCAGTTCCCCCAGCGAGACGACCTCGCTTCCGGTCTCCTCCACCCAGTCCCGCCCGGTGATGCCGATGTCGAACAGACCGTCGGCGATGTAGACCGGGATCTCCTGGGGTCGCAGGATCCTGACATCGTCGATGCGCGGGTCGGCCACCGACGCCTTGTAGGCCACGTCGGAGGACCGCCGGACCGGCAGGTCGGCAGCCTCGAACAGCTCGAGCGTGGACTTCTCGAGCGATCCCTTGGGGAGAACGAGCTTCAGCATGGGGGGTCCTGTGGCGGTTGAGGGCGCGGTTCAGGCCGTGCCGAGGCTACCGGCGCACCGACGGGGCCCTGCCCGACCCCATGGCCCGGGCTGCTGCCGCTCACCCGCCGTGGGGGTGCGGGTCGTAGTTGTCGACGAGGAGCCG
>JAPPLH010000067.1:9166-12981 GCA_028819505.1 Acidimicrobiaceae bacterium | reverse complement strand
CTGCTGCCGCTCACCCGCCGTGGGGGTGCGGGTCGTAGTTGTCGACGAGGAGCCGGACGGCGTGGCCGACGACGTCGATCACGGCCTCGACCGTCTCCACGCATCCCTTGGAGGAGCCGGGCGTGTTGAGGACCAGCGCGGTGCCGGTCGTGCCGGCGGTGCCGCGGGAGAGCCGGCCGAGCGGGTTGACCAGCCTCATGGCTTCGGCCAGGCCGGGCGCCTCGCGGTCGAGCACCGCCTTGGTGCCCTCGGGTGTGGCGTCGCGGGGCCCGAAGCCGGTGCCGCCGGTGGTGACGATCAGCCCGTGGAAGCCGTCGGCCAGCCGGCGCAACTCCCCCGCCACCGACCCCACTCCGTCGGCCACGGCGGACCGCTCGACCACTGTCCAGCCGGCAGAGTCGAGATACGCCTCCAGCGCCTCCCCGCTGCGGTCCTGCCGGGTGCCCTCGACCACGCCGTCGGACACGGTGACCACCTTGGCTTCAAGGCCGGAAACACCCCCGTTCGTCACATCTCCGACCCTATCCACGGCCGTCCAACCTCCCTCGCCCCGGCCGAACTGGCAGCCACCGACGCCCGTTCGGGACCCCGCCGCTGCCAATTCGTCGCCGACCTTGACGGCAAGGAACTGGCGGCCACCGACCCCCGTTCGGGACCCCGCCGCCAACATTTCACACCGGCCGCCAGCCCACAACCGAACTGGCAGCCACCAACGCCCGAACGGGCAAGCGCCTCAAGGCCATGGGCAATCCCCGCTACCACACAACCGAACTGGCAGCCACCAACGCCCGAACGGGCCTTCATCGCTGCCAATTCGCCGCGCTGCGACCAGCCCGTCGCCAACTGGAAGCCCAGAGTGCCCATTCGGGACCCCGCCGCTGCCAATTCAGGTCCGGCGCCAGCGGAACAGGGCCATGCCGTCGCGGTCGGCGTCGGGGAGCAGCATCGCGCCGCAGCCATGGGACTGCCAGGGCGACGGAGGGCGCGGCAACGGCTCCAAGCGAGCGTCGGCCGACACCTCGGCCGCGACTTCCAAGGTCTCCGCGGCGGTGAGGGTGCAGACGCTGTAGACGAGTTGCCCGCCGGGGCGCAGAAGCCCGGTAGCCGCGTCGAGCAGCGACCGCTGCAACTCGACGAGCCGAGGGATTGCCGACCGCTCGATGCGCCAGCGGGCGTCCGGGCGACGCCTGAGGGTTCCCAGACCGCTGCACGGCGCGTCCACCAGCACCACGTCGACCCGGCCCCGCCGCAGCGGCGGATGCCGGCCGTCGGCGGCCACAACCGTCATCGACGCGGCCCCCAGGGCGCCCCGGTTGGCTTCGAGCAACCCAGCCCGACCCCGGTGCGAGTCGCAGGCAATCACGGTCGCGCCGCGCGCGGCCAGGCCGGTGGCCTTGCCACCCGGCGCGGCGCACAGGTCAGCCACGAGATCCCCAGCCCGCACCTCGATCGCGTCGGTGACGAGTTGTGAACTCAGATCCTGCACGTAGCCGTCGTCACGCCGGTGCACCGGGGCCGGGTTGTTCATCGACTCCAGCGCAGCCAGCGCGGTGGAGCGGCCGAGATCGTCGGAGAGCGTGTCGACTATCCAGTCCGGGTAGCTGAGCCGGGTCGGGTCGTCGGGCCAGTCCGGTGCGCCCGCGTCGGCGACGCGACGCAGCACGGCGTTGACCAGGGCCCGGTGCTTGCGGGAGGCGGCCGAGACGGTGGCCGACACAGCCGCGTAGGCCGGGGTGCCCAACTCGATGATCTGGTAGGCGCCCATGCGCAGCGCGGCCCTCGCCGGGGCGGGCGGCGGAGCCACCAGGAAGGCGTCCAGAACCCAGTCGAGGGCCCGGCGGCGGCGGGTCACGCCGTAGACCAGTTCGGTGGCGAAGGCCCGGTCGCGCTCGTCGAGGTCGGCCTTCTTGAGCGCGGCGGGCAGGGCCACGTTGGCGTAGGCGCCCCCGGCGTCCACGCGAACCAGCACATCGAGCGCCAGGCGGCGGGCGCCGGTGACCGCTGGGCGGCCGCTGGCAGGCCTCCCGGTGCGAGCGGGCCGGCTCACCAGAGGCCGAGCGGATTGCCTACCGCCAAGGACGAGGTGCACGGGGCGTTGAGCGAGGCCGTGGCCGAGCGGCCCTCAGAGCGCAGCGAACAAGAGCGGGAGTCACAACCCCTCGCCGCGCCATGCTTACGATCCATACGCGCTCGCTCTCACTCGAATCGCTCGCCGCCGGTGATGTGAGCGCCGTTGGCCCAGTGGCGGGCCGGGGCTGCGGCCCGCCCCTCTGACTGCACGGTCACGGGCTCGACCGCGCCTATCCCGGCGGCGACCTGCACCGCCGGCCCGTCACCGGTCCGCGGGGCCAGCGCGATCGTGCCGGCGGCGCCGGGCTGGCCGGTGCCGGCTGCGGGCCGGGCCTCCAGCACCTTGAGCCGCCGGTTCCGGAAGGTGGTCCAAGCACCGCCGACCCGCACCAGCCGCAGGACCTGCTCGGCCGGGGCGGACCAGTCGATCCGCAACTCCTCGGCACTGATCTTGCCGGCCCAGGTCGTCTCGCCCGACTGGGGCGCCGGCTCACCGAACCCTTCTCTCATGGCGTCCAGAAGCAGCCCGACGCCCAACTCGCAGAGCCGGGCCCGCAGTTCGGTAGCCGTCTCTTGCGGTTCGATGGGGGTGGACGCCCGCCGGTACACGGCTCCGGCGTCGATCTCGGAGGCCACATCCATCAGGCAGACGCCGGTCTCGGTGTCGCCGGCCAGGATGGCACGCTCCACCGGCGCCGCCCCCCGCCAGCGCGGCAGCAGCGAGAAGTGCAGGTTGACAGTGCGGCGGCGTTCGAGGACCTCGCCGGAAATGTACTCGCCGTAGGCGACGACGATGCCCAGATCGGCCTCGACGTGCAGCGCGTCGGAGAGGTCGTTGGTGGCGGCCAGCCCCATCTCGGCGGCTGCGGCCGCCACCGGCGACGGGGTGGGCGCCTGGCGCCGGCCGCGCCGCTTGGGGGGGCGGGTGACCACGAGCGCGACGTCGTGGCCAGCCCGGTTCAGGGCCCGCAGGGGCGGCACCGCCACTTCCGGCGTGCCGAAGTAGACGACGCTCGCCGGCGCCGCGGTCACAGCAGGCGCAGACCGGTCGAAGTCGCGTCCCCTGCGCCCGACGGCCGCATCGCCGTCGAGCCGGACCCGATCCCCAGCTCGCGCAGCGTTCGCAGAGCAGCCTTGCGGGTGGCCTCGTCGAGCCGCTCGATGAGCAGCGTCCCGTCGAGGTGGTCCAACTCGTGCTGGAACAGGCGGGCCTCGATCTCGTCGGCCTCGACGGAGACCTCGTTGCCGTCCAGGTCGCGGCCGATCACGTGGACCTGCTTGGGCCTGACGATCTCCCACGACAGCCCCGGAACGGACAGGCACCCCTCGTCGTAGACCCACTCCCCGTCGGACTCGACGATCTGCGGGTTGACGATGGCGCGCGGGCCGTCGCCCAGATCCCAGACGAACAGGCGCTTCTGCACCCCGATCTGGGGAGCGGCCAGCCCGACCCCCTCCGCGGCGTGCATCGTCTCCACCATCCCCTCGACGATGCGCACCAGCGTGGCGTCCACGTCGGCGACGGCGGCGGCGCGGCGGCGCAGGACCGGGTCACCGATGATGCGTATGTCGTAGGGGGCCGCCACGGTTTGAGGCTACCGTCGCGCCATGGCCGTTCCCGCTGCCGATCCCCTGCCCAACCCCCCTTCCGACCCCGCCGCCCAGCCGGCCGGCGGCCAGTACTTCAAGACCGAACCTCCGGCCGCGACCGCGACCTCCGACGGACCGCGCACCGCCGATTCGAC
>JAPPLH010000067.1:0-9066 GCA_028819505.1 Acidimicrobiaceae bacterium | reverse complement strand
CCGCGCCGCGGACGGTCGCGGTGAACGTCGGCGGGATGCAGTTGGCTTTCGTGACCGATTCAGGGGTGTTCTCGCCCGGCCGGCTGGACGCGGGCACGCGTCTGCTGCTGCTCGAGGCGCCGCCGCTGGACGCCGGCGACCGGCGGGTGCTGGACCTGGGGTGCGGCTGGGGCCCCATCGCCTGCGTCGCCGGGCTGCGCTCCCCCGCGGCCGAGGTGCTGGCGGTGGACGTGAACGAGCGGGCGCTGCGCCTCACGGCCGGCAACGCCGAGCGCAACCGCGCCGGCAATGTGACGGTGGCGCGCCCCGACGAGGTGGACCCGGCGCACCGCTTCGACCGCATCCTCTGCAATCCCCCGATCCGTGTCGGCAAGAGCGCCCTTCGCGGCTTGCTGGGCGCCTGGCTCGACCGCCTCGCGGCCGGCGGGCGGGCGCATCTGGTCGTGCATCGCCACCTCGGCAGCGACTCGCTGGCCCGATGGCTCACCGACCGGGGCCATCCAGTGGACCGGCTGCTGTCGAGATCCGGCTACCGGCTCCTGGAGGTGCGGCCCCGCGGCGGTGGCGATTCCCGGTCGGATCGGCCAGGGGTTGAGGCTGCCGGAGCGCCATGAGCCAACTCGACTCCACCGGTCTGAAGCGTCTGCACCGAGACTGGCGAAAGCGCGGCCACGGGCGGCTGGCTCTGGTGCTGGACCGGGTGCAGAACCCCCTCAACGTCGGCGCGATCGCCCGCACCGCCGCGGCCGAGCGGGTCGAGCACGTCTACCTGGGTGGCGGCGCCTCCCCCGACGAGCCCAAGGCGGCCAAGACGTCTCTGGGTACCGAGCGCTACCTGTCGTGGAGCCGGTTCGACCGCCCGGCGGACGCACTCGAGGCAGCCCGAGGCGGCGGCTACCGGATCGTCGGGGTGGAGCTGGCCACCCAGGCCCGGCCTCTGCACGAGCTCGACCTGACCGGCCCGGTCGCCTTGGTGGTCGGCAACGAGGACCACGGCCTGTCGACCGTCACCCTCGACGCCTGCGACGCGGTGGGCTTCATCCCCCAGCTCGGCCGGGTCGGCGCCCTCAACGTCGCCACCGCCACGGCCATCGCCGTCTACGAGGCCCGTCGCCAGCAGTGGACCCAAGGCCCCGCCGGAGCTTCTTGATGTAGTTGACCTCACCAGAGCGGAACAACTACATCAAGAATGGGAGATGTTGACCACCGCTCACACCCGTAGAGGGTCCACCTCCACCCGCAGGCGCTCAGCGGGCCGAGGGGTGCGGACCAGCAGATCCAGCAGCGGATCGTGGCTCGGGGCCCGCAGGAGGTAATGCCCGCCGACCGGGCCCCGGATGCTGACAGCCGTGTCAGCTGAGGCTCGCATTGTTGCGATGAAGGTCTCTGCGCCCGGACCCGAGAGCCTCGCCTGGGCGCCGTAGGGCGGTAGACCGAGATCTCGGCGGCGATCCCGCTCGACAGTGGACACGATGGACGGATCCGCCCTGACCGCGGCCTGCACGACCGGGTGGTCGGGCTGGCGGGTCTGGACCACCAACCGGCCCCCAACCCGTCGCCCGCCCGTCAGCCGGGCACCCCGTGCCAGCAGCGCCAGCGCCTGCTCGGAGGCCCGCTGGCGGGGGGCCAGAAGCTCCGGGTCGAAGTCCAAGAACACCACCGCGGTCGCCGACGGCAGCCGCCAGAGCACGGCCTCGGTGCCGATCACGATCCGCTCATCACCGAACCGATCCGAATCCGCTGTCAGCTCGCCCACCGGCTCGCCGGCCAGCGCCGCCAGTTCCTCGCGCGCCCGGGTCACACCGATGCGAAGGTTGCGCAGGACCGTCGAGCCGCACCCGGCGCACACCACCGGCCGGCGCTCGCTGCCGTCGGCCGCCACCAGTTCCTCGTCGGTGAGGCGCATCGGCGTCCGTCCGTCGGAAGTACGGGCCAGTTCACCGCACGCCTTGCAAGCCAGCAGCCGGGCCCGGCCCTTGCGGTTGAGCACGACCGCAACACGTCCGCGGGCGGCAACCAGAAGGTCGCGCAGACGCTCAGCGAACAGCCCGCCCCGCACCGGGTCGTCAAGACGGCGGTCCAGCACGTCGACCACGGGCCAGCCGTCGCGCTCAGCCGACCGATCGACCGTCCAAAGCTCACCGGCCTCCAGAGCCTCCAGCGTCGGGATGGGCGACACCAGCACGGCCGGCGCCCCGACCCTTCGGGCCCGCTCCAAGGCCACCTCGCGGGCATGCCATGTCGGCGCCTGCTCGCTCCGGAGGCTTTCGGAGTGCTCGTCGAGCAGGACCACCGCGGCCAGGCGCGGCATGGGCAGCCACACCGCCGTGCGGGTGCCGACCACGGTCGCGCCCGCGGCGGCTACGGCCCAGTCGTCGAAGCCCAGAGCGACCCGCACCCCCCGACTCCGCAGATCGGCGGCGATGCGGCGGGCGTCCGCCGGCGTTGGCACCACGATGAGCGAATCGCCCCGGCGGGCCGCGGCCCGAGCGACCGGCGCGCCGCTGTCGCCGGGCGGACACCGCAGCACGGTCACGCAGCCGGGGCGGTCGAACAAGCCGTCGCACCCCTTGAGCGAACCGTCGCCCGCGACCGCCATTCGCCGACTCCGCCCCTGCCGCCCCCCGGCCTCGACCGTGCGAGCCCCGGCCTGGCCGCCAAACCCCGACGAACCGCCACCCCCGACCTCACCCCACGACCCCGACACACCGGCCCCTCCGGCCGCGACTGGCGGGCCGTCGGGCACACGCCCCCGGCCCAGCGCCCACGACCCCGACACACCGGCCCCTCCGGCCGCGACCGTGCTCGCCCCGGCCGGGCGGGTCACAACGCGGGGCGGGGACGCGGCGCGCAGCAGATGCACCGTGCGTCCAGCCCAGCGCCACGCGGCCCACTCGGCCAGGCTCACGACGTCGGCGGGTGGTCCCATGCCGGTCAGCTTGGACAGCGGCTTGAGCTCCACACCCGGAGGCGGCTCGATGTCCATTCCTGTGACCCAGCCCCGCTCCCGGCGACTGCCCAGGGGGATGCGCACTATCGAGCCCACCGCCAGCCGCTCGGCCCGGCCGTCGGCCTGCCAGGAATCGGGGACCGCGTAGTCGAAGGTCTTGTCGAGTCCCACCACGTCGGGCAGCACCCGAACGACCAGCGCCGGGGCGGCATCCTCAGCCCCGCCGGAGTCGGCCTCGCCGAGCGCCGAAGACCCCTCCTCGGATCCCGCCGAGTCCTCGCTCGCAGCGGTTGGCTCCTCCGCTGACGGCCCCTCGACCCAGAGGTGGCCTTGGACGCCCGGGCTCGGAAGCTGAGCGGACCGGTCGCGGTTCACACGGAGATTATGCGACGCGCCGAGCGCGGGCCGCATGCCCGAGCGGCCTCTGAGCGCAGCCACCAGGAGCCGGAAGCGAGCCCAAGCGGCCCCTGAGCGCAGGGCAACCCCTGAGCGCAGCGCAACAGGCCATAGCAGCCGTTCTGCGAGCAGACATGCCGACTGAGGCGGCCTCGTTGCTCAGAGAACGGCGACTGGTGGTGTGACGCAGACTTGATGACGACGGGGTGCGGGCCGCATGCCTCACGCCCCAACGACTCAGGACGCTAGAGGCCGAGCGCCGACTTGAAATCGTCCAGGCGGTCGGTGCTCTCCCAGGTGAACCGCCCGCCTTCGGGTGTGCGGCCGAAGTGGCCGTAGGCCGCGGTCGGCGTGTAGATCGGCTCGAGCAGGCCCAGGTCCCGCACGATGGCGGCGGGGCGCAGGTCGAACACCTCCTGCACGGCTGCGACGATGCGGGCCCGGTCGACGGTCTCGGTGCCGAAGGTGTCGACCATCAGCGAGAGCGGCTCGGCCATGCCGATGGCGTAGGACACCTGCAGCTCGCAGCGTGAGGCCGCGCCCGCGGCCACGATGTGCTTGGCCGCCCAGCGGGCCGCGTAGGCGGCGGAGCGGTCGACCTTGGACGGGTCCTTGCCCGAGAAGGCGCCTCCCCCGTGGCGGGCCATGCCCCCGTAGGTGTCCACGATGATCTTGCGCCCCGTGAGGCCGGTGTCGCCCTTCGGCCCTCCGGTCTCGAACTTGCCGGTCGGGTTGACGAGCACCTTGTAGCCGTCGTCGGCGAACTGCGGGCACTGCTCGGCGATGACCGGCTCGATCACCTGCTCGGTGACGTCGGGGAGGATCATCCGGTCGCGGTCGATGCCGGTGCGGTGCTGGGTGGACACGAGCACGGTGTGCAGTTGCACCGGCCGGCTGCCCTCGTACTCGAGGGTGACCTGCGTCTTGGCGTCGGGCCCCAGGTAGGGGATCGTGCCGGCCCGGCGCACCTCGGCGTGGCGCTCGGCCAGCCGGTGGGCCAGATGGATCGGCAGGGGCATTCCGACGTCGGTCTCGTCGCATGCGTAGCCGAACATCATCCCCTGGTCGCCCGCGCCCTGCGCGTACGGATCCTGGTCGGCGCGATCCACGCCCATGGCGATGTCGGGCGACTGGTCGCCGATGGCCACCACCACGCCGCAGGCGTCGCCGTCGAAGCCGAAGGTGGCGTTGTCGTAGCCCGCGGCGCAGATCGTCCGGCGCACGATGCTCGGGATCTCCACGTAGGCGTCGGTGCGGATCTCGCCGGACACCACGGCCAGGCCGGTGGTGAGCAGCGTCTCGCAGGCGACACGGCTGCCGGGGTCGGCGCCGAGAAGAGCGTCGAGGATGGCGTCGGAGATCTGGTCGGCCATCTTGTCGGGGTGGCCCTCGGTCACCGACTCGGAGGTGAACATCCAGTTGCTCACGGGGCCTCCGCCATGAGTGCTACCACCTTGTCGAGCACGGCCCGGGCCGCCTCGCGTTTGGTGGTCAGGGGGACATGGTGGCGGGCGCCGTCGGCGGTGAACATCACGATCTCGTTGGTGTCATGGCCGAAACCGACCTGCTCCTTGGAGACGTCGTTGGCCACGATCACATCGAGGTTCTTGCTGCGCAGCTTGTCGAGCGCGTTGGCCTCCAGATCCTCGGTCTCGGCCGCGAAACCGACCAGCACCTGGCCGGGCGGCTTGGAGGCGCCCAGCGACGCGAGGATGTCACGGGTGGGCTCCAGTTCCAGCGGGGGCACGCCCCTCCCCTTCTTGATCTTGGTGCCCGCAGGGTTGGCCGGGCGGAAGTCGGCGACCGCGGCGGCCATCACCACCGCGTCGGCGCCGCGGGCCTCCAGTTCGACGGCGGCAGCCATCTCTGCGGCCGTCTCCACCGCCACCACCCGAGCGGCGGCCGGCGCCCGATCGGGCTCTGTGGTGACGAGCACGACTCCGGCCCCGCGGGCCGCGGCCTCTGATGCGACCGCCGCGCCCTGCTTGCCCGACGAGCGATTGCCCACGTACCGCACTGCGTCTATCGGCTCGCGGGTTCCGCCCGAGGTGACCAGCACTCGCCGGCCGGCCAGGTCCTGGGGGGTCAGCACCGCCTCGACCGCGGCCACGATCTCGGCCGGCGCCGCCATCCGGCCCGATCCGATGTCGCCGCCCGCGAGTGGTCCCTCCACCGGCCCCACGACGGTCACGCCCCGCTCGGCCAGGACCGCCATGTTCTCCTGCACCGAAGGGTGCTCCCACATCTCGGTGTGCATGGCGGGAGCCACGATCACCGGCGCCCGGGTGGCCAGCAGCGTGGCGGTGAGAATGTCGCCGGAGCGCCCCGTGCGCAGGTCCGAGATCAGCCGGGCCGTGGCGGGGCACACGACGACGGCGTCGGCGCGCCGGCCGAGATCGGTGTGGGGGATGGCCGGAGAGGGGTCCTTCCACAGCGACGTGACCGCCGGCTCCGACGCCAGGGCCGAGAAGGTCGTCTCCCCCACCATCCGCAGCGCTCCCGCGGTGAGCACGGGAACGACATGGGCACCGGCGCCGACCAGCCGCCGGCACGCATCCGCCGCCTTGTAGGCCGCGATGCCGCCGGTGACGCCCAGCACCACGCAGCGGCCGCCGAGCGGGCTCATGGCGTCGTGAACGGTCGGGCCGGGGCAGGTGGGACGGACACGCCCGCCATGGAACAGTCGGGGGCGCTCATCCCACGCCCGTCAGGCGCCTGCGTCGCCGACGGACTCGGCGGCCCGGCCCTGGTCGGGGTCGCTCACATCCAGCAGCTGCGAGCCCCCGCCGGACGCATCCTCGGCCATAAGCGCCGCGTCGGCCGCCGCTGCGGCCTCGGCCTCCGGGTCGAACTCGACCGCCTCGATCTTGCCGGCGGCGACCTCCTCGAGGGCGATCGACAGCGGCTTGGACGACGTGGAGACCACCTGGGGCGGCACGGACGCTCCGATCCCGCCGCCGAGCTGGCCCAGATAGTTGGTGATCTCGCGGCTTCTCATGGCGGCCAGGGTCACGAGCACGAACTTGGACTCTGTCCGGTCGAGAAGATCCTCGATGGCCGGGGTCATCATCGTGTCGTAGCCGTGGGCCATGGCGCGCTCCGCTCGATCCGAGGGCAACAGAAGGTGGCCCATGCTACCACCCGCGCCTCTTGGCGCCGACCCCATCCGGCCGCCTCGCCGCCCGCTCCCGACGGTTTGCACCGGCATTCCGGCGGGCCGGCCGGCGGCGCCCACGAGAGCATGCAACCGGTTCACGCGCTGCGCGTCCCCGGGCCGGCACCGGCCACTCCGCCCGCCAAAGCGCGGCGGCTCGACTCGACACAGCAGCAGGTCAAGAGCAATTGCGGGGAGGGGTGAGCAATTGCGGGGTGCAGTGTGCCATGGCGGGGTGCAGTGTGCCATGGCGGGGAATAACGCGGCAGACTGCCGTTGGCTGTCATGGCGGCGGGTCTCTCCGACATGAAGCACACGCTGCTGATGGACAAGAAGATGACGTTCTTTCGGCGCTGCGCCCGTCAGGACCTGCCCGCGCTGTCAGAAGCCGACATCATGGAAGGACTGCGATACCCGGTGACCGACGCCGGGGGAACGTTCGAGTGGGACGCGTTGAGGTTGGCGGCCGCGGCGTCTGGCCCGCTGCCCTACAAGATGCAGCGCATCAGCCACAACGCGTGGAAGATCGCCGGAGCGCCCAAGTATCCCAGCGACGTGCAGGCCGTGCAGGAGGCGGTGCGTATGGCCGAGGAGTCGTTCTTGGAAGACCTGATCCGACCGGCATGGCACGACCTGTCCAAGTCGGAGCGGACATTCCTCGAGGCCGTGGCCGACCTAGCCGACGAAGCCACCCCCCAGCGTCTCGCGCAACGAATCGATGCCAGCCCCTACACGCTTGCCGAAACCGAGGAACGGCTGCGTTCTGCCGGATGCCTCGCAGGACACGCCAACGAAGCGTTGGCCTTGACGGACCTGATGCCCAGAGACGCCGTGTTCAAGATGACGGCCGCCGAGCGGCGCTACCGCAGCCGAGACTCCGCCGTCGCCGGCGGATCGCCGAATCCGCCGCCGGAACCCGTCCGCCGTTGCGGAGCGCACATGCCGGTGGCCAAAGCACGCTGCGTGCTCCCCCAAGGCCACGCCGGCGGACACCGATCCGGCAAACGACGGCGCCGCTGAAACACAACGGTCGTTCGACGCCCCGCACGACCGACAGCCCGGCTAGCGGTGTGTCGCGGGTTTGGTTGAGCGACCTGCCAAGTCTCCGACCTCGCGCGATGGACGACAGGGTTCCGCAATTGTGCTCACGACATACCACTAGCGCCGAATCCGCAGCCGATTGACAGTCTGCCGACCGCTGCCCCCAGCAGCCAGCACCCCCCTTCGCAGCCACAGCACCAGCCGACGACACGGCGCACACATCGCCACCAGCGCCAGCACCCTGCCTGCCGCGCCGCGGGAGCCTCACAACCCCAGCGTTACCACACACCCCAAACCCGTCAAGCCAACACCCCACAGCACCCGGACCTTCACGCCTCCCCAGCCGTACCACGCCTCCCCCAAACCCGTCAAGCCGACACCCCCACAGCACCTCCGCAAGGAGGCCGCGCCGGCGAACCGCCTACCGGCCCGAGCCGCCGACCGGACCCTCCCGGCGGCGGCCGCGGTCCGCGGCGACCAGCGCCTCGACAGCCTCCACCGCTCGGCCAACCTCGTCATTCACCACCATCACGTAACCCATCGCCACCGCCTCGGCCCGCTCGGAGGCCGTCTTCTCCATCCGGCGGGCCACCGTCGCCGCGTCATCGCCGCGGCTCTCGAGGCGCCTGCGCTGATGCTCGGCGCTGGGCGCGTCCACGAACACCAGCACGGCGTCGGGCACCGCCTCCCTTACCTGCCGCCCTCCGCCGACGTCGATCTCCAACAGCACGTCCATCCCATCGGGAGGATCCGGCAGCGGCGTGCCCTGCAGGTAGTCGAGGAACTCGATCCACTCCAGGAAGCCGTCGGCGTCGATGGCAGCCTCGAACGTGGCGCGGTCCACGAAGCGGTAGGCGTCGGCGGGCTCCGCCGGCCGGCGGGGCCGCGTCGTCCAGGACTGCGACAGCCACAGGCGCGGGTCACGGGCCAGCAGCTGCTCGACGATCGTGCCCTTGCCCACGCCTCCCGGCCCGGAGACGATGACGACCGTGCGGCCCTCGAGGGAGGTCACCCCCGCGAGGCTACCGACCCGGTGCTGCTCAGCCGAAGGCGTCGAGCAGCCGGCTCCGCTGCCGGCTGCCGAGCCCGCGCATGCGCCGGCTCTCGGATATCCCGATCCCCTCCATCGCCCTGCGGGCCTTCACCTTGCCCACGCCGGGCAGGGACTCGATCACGACCAGAACCTTCATCTTGCCGACGGTGTCGTCGTCCAGCCGGCCGAAGAGGTCCGAGAGGGAGATGTCGCCGGCCTTGAGCTGGTCGCGGAGCTCGGCCCGCTCCCGGCGAACCGCGGCAGCCTTTATCAGAGCCTCTCGCCTGTCTTCGTCGGAAATGGAGAACGGTTGAGCCATGGGCGGTGAGAATAGCCCACCCGGCGCGCATCTGCACCGCTGAGCCCCTACCCGTCCTGCGGGCCTCGCCGTCCCGGCAGGCACGGGAACGACGGCGGCCCTGCTGCGATGTCGGAGACAAGCAGCAGCGCCCCGACACGTCGCCGTCCCGGCGGGCGCGGGAACGGCCGTGG
>JAPPLH010000025.1 GCA_028819505.1 Acidimicrobiaceae bacterium | reverse complement strand
ATCGGTGACGACGACTACCTGCTGTTCAAGAACAAGGACTTCGGCCGGCCCCACTTCGACGACCGGCTCGTCACCGAGCCGAGCGTCTTCGGCGTGCAGGGCGTGACCACATGGGCCGGCACCGACCCCGACCTCGACCAGTTCTCGGGGTTCTCCATCGGTGCCAACGAGCACGGGCTGCTGTGCTGCGACTCCAACGTGCGCACCCTTGACGGCCACGCCAACTACGACGAGCTGACCGAGATCGCCCTGCGCGAGGGCCGCGACGTCGACTCGGCCGTCGCTGCCGTGCAGGACGCAGTCGAGTCGAAGCCCTACCTGTGGGCCAACCTGATCATGGTCGACGGGTCCGGCGCGGCCGCGGTGGAGGTGCGCAGCGACCGCGTCGAGGCCACCGCCCTGACCGGGCCCACCGCACGCTCCAACCACCACGTCGTGCTCGAGCCCCACCCCGACGACGACGACACCGTCACCACCCAGAAGCGGCTGGCCTCCGCCCAGCGCCGGCTGGACGAGGCCGGCGGCATCGACAGCATCCTCGCCCTGCAGCGCTCGCATGACGACGGCGACACCGGCATCTGCAACCACCGGGGCTACCGCACCGTGTACTCGTATGTGCTGCGGCGCAAGGGGGGCACCACCGCGTTGCACGTGGCCCAGGGCCAGCCCTGCACCGAGCCCGAACTCGTCGAATTGACCGTGCCTCTCGGGGCGCGCTGGTCCGCAGAGGCAGCCGGAGACTTCCGGAGTTCGTACCCGTCGGCTCAAGCCCTCGACGACCTCTGAGGGCCCGGAGGCCGAGCGGGCAGACGGACCAATCCGGCCCGTACGGGCGAGGCCGTGGCCCGAGCGGCCCGTGAGCGAAGCGAACAAGAGCGGGAATGACAACGCTGCACCCCGAGACGCTTGCGAGCAATGCGCGCCCGCCCCAAGCCGGGGCGGCGCGGGCCGCGACTAGTCGCGGTCCCACGATTTGGTATACGGTCTTGCTCCGGCCGTAGCCACAGCGTGTCGGCCGCACTTCATCACTCTGGAAGAAGGGGGCGTCCCATGGGGACTTCGTGGATAAGAGACGAGTACGGACCGGAAGTGGCCGAGCTCGCCGACCAATACCAGGCCAACCAACTCGACCGCCGGGCGTTCATGAAGCGCCTTGGTCTGACAGGCGTAGGCATCGCCGCCGCAGCCAGCATCCTGGCCGCCTGCGGCGACGACGAGGAGGCCGCTCCCACCACCACCGCAGCCCCGGCCGAGCCGGCCGACACCGACGAGGCTCCGGCCACCACCGCAGCCCCGGCCGAGCCGGCCGACACCGGCCCCACGCAGGGCGGCACTCTGCGGGAGGGCTACAACCGGGACGTGTCCAAGCACGACCCGCTCACCACCAACTGGTACGACCCGGCCTTCTTCGCCATCTACGAGGCCATCCTGTCCAACGACCCGTCGGGCGCCGATGTGCCCCAGTTCGCATCGGGCTTCTCCGTCTCCGACGACGGGTTGACCTACACCTTCGACATCCCCGAGGGCAAGATCTCCCACTCAGGCGGGACGATCGACGCCGAGGCGGTGGCCGAGTTCTACCGCTCAGTGCAGGCCCACAGCTTCATCGCGGGCCTGGCCGCTCCGGTCGACACCTATGAGGCCGACGGCAACACCGTGATCATGAAAATGAAGAACGCCTGGTTGGGCGCCCTCGGGCCCCACAAGACCGGCTACTGGCGCATCCTCAACATCAACACCTGGAAGGACAGCACGCTCAACGCCGACGGCACGCTGAATCCCGAGTCCACCTACGGCACCGAGTTCGCCGACGGCACCGGTCCGTTCACCCACGAGGAATGGGTGCCGGGCAGCCACGTGCTGGTGAACCGCTGGGCCGACTACCCCGGGTCGAACACCCCGTTCTTCGAGAACAAGGGGCCCGCCTACCTCGACGCCATCCGCTGGACGGTCATCACCGAGGAAGGCCAGCGGGCCACCCAGCTCGAGAACGGCGACATCGACACGCTGATCAACCCGGCCCACATCGACATCTCCAGGCTGGAGAACAACTCCGACCTGACAGTGATCCGCCACCCCGAGTGGTCCGGCTTCCACCTGGCCATGAACCGGGACTACGACGAGTTGTTCGGCGATGTTCTGACCCGCCAGGGGCTGTCGCACTCGCTGGACCGCGAGGGCATGGTCAACGCCATCCTGGCCGGCAACGGAGCGGCGACCTACGGGCCGTTCCCCACCACCGACCGCCAGTACGACCCGGCGGTGGAGCAGTTCAACCAGTTCGACGTGGATCTGGCCAACCAGAAGCTCGACGAGGCCGGCTGGGTGATGGGCGACGACGGCGTGCGGGTGCGCGACGGCGTCCGCTTCGAGTTCCGCTACCTGGTCGAGGACGAGTCGGTGCAGAAGAACGTGGCCGCCGCGGTGTCGGCCCAGTTCGCCAAGGTCGGCGTGAGGGCCAACCTCAACGTGGTCGACCGCGGCCTCGCCTTCGCCGAGCAGAGCCGGCCGGGACGCGACTCGGTGGAGATGTCGCTGTTCTTCTGGCTGTGGCCCATCCCCCTCGACGTGCTCATCCTGTTCGGCTGGTCGGCCACCATCCCGGTGCCGAACTTCTCGCACGCGGTCGAGCCCCGCATCGACGACGCCATCGCGGCGTGGCAGCAGTCGGGCACCGAGGCCGAGGCGCAGGCCGCGTCGTCGGAGTTCCAGCTGGCGTGGGCCGAGCAGCTGCCGTACCTGCCGATCATGAACCAGAACGCCACGTTCGTGCACAACAACAAGGTGCACGGCTGGCAGCCGTTCGTGTGGAACCTCTACCCGTACTACAACGACACATGGATCGAGGGCTAGAGGGCCCAGGGGCGCAGAGCCTGCATCCAAGCGCGGCGGCGCCGTGACCGCCGCCACCGACGGCGCAACGGCAGCAGTCGAGGCGCGCCGTCTCGACTGGGAGCACCGGCTCCTGGAGCTGGAGGAGGCCCAGCACATAGGCGGCCTGCGGCGCAGCCTTCGCCGCATGCGCCACAACCGGCTGCTGCTGCTGGGATCGGCGCTCGGCGTGGTCGTGCTGGCCGCGGGGATCCTGGGGCCGTGGATCACCGGCGGCGACTACGTCTCCCAGGACTACTCGGCCATCCACCTGAAGCCGCTCAGCGACGGCCACATCCTCGGCACCGACGCCCTCGGGCGCGACATGGCGGTGAGGGTCTTCGTGGGCATCAGGGTGAGCCTGACCGTGGCCGCCGGGGTCACGGTGCTGGCGCTGATGGCCGGCATCGTGCTGGGCATGCTGGCCGGCTACCTGCGGGGCTGGACCGACCGCTCCATCGGAGGGGCTGTCGACTTCATCTGGGGCTTCCCGCTGATCCTGCTGGCCGTGCTGTTCGTCGGAGGGATGGGCGGCGGCCTGTTCCCGGTGATCCTGGCCGTCGGGCTGGTCAACACCGCGGCCATCGCCCGCGTGGTGCGGGGCGAGGTGCTGACCCTGTCGCAGCGGGAGTTCGTGGAGGCGGCCCGGGCCGGCGGCTACTCGTCCATGCGCATCATGTGGCGCCACATATTCCCCAATATCCTGGCCCCCGCCTTCGTGCTGGCGTCCTACTACGTGGCGGTGGCCGTGATCGCCGAGGCCGCCCTGTCGTTCATCGGCCTGGGCGCCCAGCCTCCCACCCCGAGCCTGGGGCAGATGGTGGCCGACGGCCGCAACTTCCTGCGGCTCAACCACTGGGAGTCGACCATCCCCGGCATCGCCATCGTGCTGGTGGTGCTGTCGGTGAGCCTCATCGGCGACGGGCTGCGCGACGTGTTCGACCCGCGCCTGCGCCACGAGGCCAAGTCGGTGGACGAGCAATGAGCGCCCGAGGCAGCTCGCGGTCCGCCAATGGGTATGAGCCCCTTGCGTCGATAGCGGGTGTTTCCCGCTCTTGTTCGCTTCGCTCACGGGCCGCTCGGGCCACGGCCTCGCCCGTACGAGGCGGATTCGCTCGCCGATTCGCTCGGCCTCTGGCGCGATGAAGCGCATCGCGGCCCGCTCCGTCTACACGCTCATCGTGTTGTTGCTGTCGTCGATCGCGGTCTTCTACGCCATCCGGCTGTCGGGCGGCGACGCGGTGTCGGCCCGGCTGCCGGCCTCGGCCTCCTACGAGGAGCGCGAGGAGTTCCGGGAGCTGCTGGGCCTCAACGACCCGGTCCACGAGCAGTACTTCCGCTACATGGGCCGTCTGCTCACCTTCGACCTGGGCAAGTCGCTCACCAACAACGCCGACATCTTCGACATGCTCACCCACCACGGCAAGAACAGCCTGATACTGGGAGCGGCCGCCTTCGCGCTGGTGTTCGCCATCGGGGTCCCGTTAGGCATCCTGGCAGCGGTCAGGCGCAATAGCTGGGCCGACGGCTCGGTGATGACCTTCTCAGTGGCCGGCATGGCCGTGCCCAACTTCTGGCTGGCCCTGCTGACGGTGTGGTTATTCGCGTCCACGCTGGGATGGCTGCCGTCGGCCGGATGCTGCAGCTTCAAGCAGTTGATCCTGCCCGCGGTGGTGCTGGCCATGGAAGGGATCGCCCTGACCGTGAGGATGACCCGGTCAGCCATGCTGGAGAACCTCGGCCAGGACTTCGTGAGAACGCTGCGGGCGGGCGGCCTCTCGGAGACGAGCATCATCGGCAAGCACGTGCTGCGCAACGCCATGGTGCCCATCATCTCGCTGGCCGGCCTGCGGATCGGCCAGATCGTCGGCTACGCGCTGGTGGTGGAGACGATCTTCGGCTGGCCCGGCCTGGGCCAGGTGCTGGTGAACGCGGTGCTGCGGCGCGACTACCCGGTGGCCCAGTTCTTCTCGCTGGTGCTGATCACCATCGTCGTGCTGAGCAACTGGCTGGCCGACGTGGGCTACACCGTGGCCAACCCCAGGCTGCGCAAGTCATGAGCGCCGCAACGACCGCGACCGGAGCTGCGGCCGCTGCCAACGGCTCGACCGATGCACCGGTTCTGTCGGTCCGCAACCTCCACACCGCGGTGGCCACCCCGGAGGGCTCCTTCGATGTGGTCCGCGACGTGTCCTTCGACATCCGACCGAATGAGGTGCTGTGCCTGGTGGGCGAGAGCGGGTGCGGCAAGACCATCACCGCGCTGTCGATCATGCGGCTGCTGCCCACGCCGCCGGTGCGTATCACCTCCGGCGAGATCGTGTTCGACGGGACCGACCTCACCCAACTGCCCGAGCGCCGGGTGCGCGATGTCCGCTCCGAGCGCATCTCGATGATCTTCCAGGATCCGCTCACCTCGCTCGACCCGGTCTTCACTGTGGGCCAGGTGATGACCGAGGTGATCCGCACCCATCGCGACGCCACCAAGGCCGAGGCCCGCGACATGGGCGTCGAGATCCTGCGCGCCGTCGGCCTGCCCGCCCCGGAGGAGCGCTTCGACTCGTACCCCCACGAGCTGTCGGGCGGGATGCGACAGCGGGTGATGATCGCCACGGCACTGGTGCTGGACCCCGAGATCCTCATCGCCGACGAGCCCACCACCGCGCTCGACGTGACCGTGCAGGCCCAGATACTGGAGCGGCTCCGGGCCGAGCAGCAGGACCGCAACATGTCGATGCTGCTGATCACCCACGACCTGGCCGTGGTGGCCTCGATAGCCGACCGGGTGGCGGTGATGTACGCGGGCGAGATCGTGGAGGAGGCCCCGGTGGACGAGCTGTTCTCCAACCCGCGCCATCCCTACACCCAGGGCCTGCTGCGGGCCCTGCCCCACGCCAGCCGCAAGCGCCGGGAGCTGGTCCCGATCCCGGGGCTCGTCCCGCCCATGCAGATGATGCCTCCCGGCTGCCGCTTCGCCCCCCGCTGCCCCCACGCTCTGGAGCAGTGCTGGACCGACCATCCCCCCCACGAGGTGGAGGCCGGAGTGGGGTTCCGCTGCTTCAACCCCCAGCCGTTCTGACGGCCGGTCGCCATGGCGCTGTCGAACTTCCCGCTCTTGTTCGCTGCGCTCACGGGCCGCTCGGGCCACGGCCTCGCTCCACGCGTCGCGGAGTACCTGTGACCCAGTCGTCTCTCCGCTCGGCCTCTAGGCCGTACCCAATCGAGGTCGCCCTGGCCGACGGGACTGTGCTTCGGGGGATCGAGCATCCGGCCGACGGGCCGCCCCTGCTGTTCGTGCACGACGTCGGCGAGGACCTGGACGCCTGGGGTTCGGTGGCACCCGCCGTGAGGTCGGAGGGCTTCCGGGTGATCTGCCTGGAACTTCGCGGCCACGGCCTGTCCGACGGCGAGCCCGACCCGTCCGCCACGGTCGACGATGTGACCGGCGCGCTGGCCGAGGTGCAGGGTGCCTTCGGCCCCTGCGGGCTGGTGGTCCACGGAACGGTGGCCCGGGCCGCCTTCGAGTTGGGCAGCGAGCACGGAGCTCCGGTCCATGCCGTGATCAGCCCCGCGCCCGGACCGGGCGACGCGGACAGCGGCAACGACGGCATCGGATCGTTCCCCGCTATGCGGGTGCTGTTCACCGGCGCCCACGACGAGCCCGTCCATGAGCATGTGCGAACGAGCCATTCGAGGATGCGAGGCCAGAACATGTGGATCTCCACGGGCACCGCGCTGCGAGGCCCGACCCTGCTGCAGGAGCACCCTCACCTCGTGGAGCAGCTGGTGATGTTCATGCGCCGGCACCTCACCGCCTACCACCTCGCCTGGATCGCCGAGCAGACCGCTCACGGGCAAGACTCCGAAGAACAAGGCTCAGACGAGTAGCGGACGAACAGAAAGGCAAGAAGCCATGGACGTAGTGGATGGCCACCTGCATCTCTTCAAGGCCCTCAGCGACACCTATCCGCGGGCTGTCTTCGAGGGCATGACCCCGCCCGAGCGGGAGGAGAGCGCCGAGCGCCTGCTGGAGGCGATGGACACGGCGGGGGTGGACCGGGCCGTCTACTGTGCCTTGTCCGAGCACGACCACTACCTGGCCGAGGTGCTGGCCCAGCACCCGGGCAAGTTCGCGGGCGTCTCCGTCTACGACTTCACCGATCCCCACCCCCTGGCCACGCTGCAACGCCGCATCGACGCCGGGATCGAGGGTGTCAGGTTCTACGGGCTGGAGGGCGAGCCCGGCGCCGACCCCGAGTCGCTGGCGGTGTTCCCGGCTCTGGCGGCCATGCGAGACGCCGGCATGAAGGTCTGGTTCTACGGGCCCGCCGACCAGATCGCCCTGCTCGACGGCTGCCTGGACCTCCTCCCCGGCCTGAGAGTGGTACTGAACCATCTGGGGTTCCTGCCCAACATGCATCTGGAATTGATGGTGGACGACTACGGGCGGCCCCGGTTCGACATGCCGCTGCCCCCGCCCGGCCTGGAGGTGGTGGAGGCGCTGGCGGCCAAGCACTCCAGCGTGCATGTCCACTTCTCGGGGCACTACGCCTTCAGCGGGGCCCCCTACCCCTACCGTGACCTGCAGGAGACCACCGACCGCATCTACGCGGCCTTCGGCGCCGACCGCATGCTGATGGCCTCGGACTGGCCCTGGATCCGCGAGGAGCCCGGCTACCCCGAGACCCTCGGCGTGATCGACCAGCTCCTCGGCAACATCAGCCCGGCCGAGCGCGAAATGATCCGGGGCGGCACCGCCATGTCGCTGTTCGACTTCTGAGCCAGAGGCCGAGGGGCCGACGCTGAACGCGTCGTTGTCTGCGCTTTCTTGCTGAGAACGCTCTCACACTTGTTCGAATGGTTGTGGACTTGACAAGCTCCAGCAGTAGCAATACGGTTGGGAGCGCTCCCAAAGATGGCCCCCCAAAGGAGGCCCATGGAACGACGGCTGAACTTGGAGGATGTCGGGCGCCGCGCCGGCGTCTCGCGCTCCACCGTCTCGCGGGTCGTCAACGGTGGGCACGTGAGCTCCGAGACCAAGCGGCGGGTGGAGGCCGTGATCGCCGAGACCGGATACCGCCCCCACGCCGCGGCCCGCTCGCTCGCCTCGAACAGCACTGGCGTCATCGGGCTCGTGATCCCCAGCGCAGCCGGGACATTGTTCGACGATCCCTACTTCGGCCGGCTCATCCTGGGCACCAGCAGCGCGACCAACGAAGTCGGCATGACGCTGGCCCTGTTCCTGTTCGGCGACGGGCCCGACGAGAGCTCGATCATCTCGCGGGTCGTCACCCCCGGCCTCGTCGACGGCGTGATCGTCACGGCCACCACCAGGGGCGACCCCCTGATCGACCACATGCAGGGCGCCAACATGCCCTTCGTGGTGGTCGGGCGGCCCGACAGCGCCGGCTCCACGTTCTGTGTCGACGTCGACAACCGGGCCGGCGCCCGGACCGCGGCCCGGCACCTCGCCGCGCTCGGGCGCAGCCGGCCGGCGCTCATCGCCGCGCCCTCGAACACCTCGGCGGGGATCGACCGCCGCAACGGCTTCCTCGAAGGTCTGGCCGAGGCGGGCCTCAGTGTCGAGGACCGCATCGAGGAGGGCGACTGGTCGCAGGAGTCCGGCCGAACCGCTATGGCCCGGCTGCTGGCCGGACAACCGGACGCCGTGTTCGTCTCCTCGGACCGCATGGCCGTCGGCGCGCTCCGAGCCGTCAGCGAAGCCGGCCTGAACTGCCCGCGCGACATCTCGGTGGTCTCGTTCGACGGCATCGTGCCGCCAGACCTCACGACCCCCCGGCTCACCTCCGTGGTCCAGCCCGTGACGGAGGTCGGCGAGCGGGCCGTGCGGCTGCTCACATCGGTGATCGGCGGCGCGGCGGCGCCCGAGCACGTGGTGTTCCAGACAAGGCTGGCCGTGCGTGAATCGTGCGGCGGCGCCGCCCCGGCGGAGACAGGAGCGTGATGCCAGCGCCCCCGGTGCGACCAGTCCCAATGCGTCGCAAGACGTGACCCGACAACAGGAGGGAAACAACATGAGCAAATCACCCATCGGCCGGCTACTCGCCGCGCTGCTCGCCATAGGCCTGCTGGCCGCGGCGTGCGGCGACGACGAGCCGGCCGGCACCGCCGCGGTCGACACGGCGGCAGTCGACCAGGCCCGGGCCGAGGCCGAGGCGGCTCAGGCGATGGCCGACGAGGCCCAGGCGATGGCCGACGAGGCCGCCTCGGAGGCGGCCACGGCCTCGGCCGCGGCCGAAGCGGCCGAGGCCGCGCTGGCAGCGGCGCAAGCTGCCGACGACGCCGACGCGGGAGCGCTGGCGGATCTCGAGGCGCAGTTGGCAGATGCCCAGGCGGCGGCGGAGATGGCCAGCGCCGATGCGACCGCAGCAGCCGAGCAGGCCGCAGCCGCGGAGGCCGCAGCCGCTGAGCAGGCCGCAGCAGCGGAGGCCGCGCTGGCGGCGGCGGCCGAACCTCCCAAGGAGGACGTGACGCTGCGCGTGCTGGTGCACCAGAACCCGCCGATGGTGGAGTTCATGGAGGCGTTCAACGATTCCTTCGAGGCCGACAACCCGCACGTGAGCGTCGACATGTCGGTGGTCGCGCCGGGCGACCTGAGCATCTCCACCCAGACCCGCCTGACCGCGGGCGACATCGACGTCATCGACATCTTCGGCTTCGAGAACGCGGCCCAGCCGTACATGTCCGGGGTCAACCCCCCGAACTGGCAGACCCTCATCGAGGCAGGCCTGCTGATGGACCTCACCCGCCAGCCGTTCGTCGACCACTACGACCGGGCGACCCTCGACGACGCCGGCTCGTTCGAGGGCAGGCTGTACGCCATCAACCTCGGGCGGGTGTCCTACAGCGGCATGTTCCTGAACCTCGACCTGTTCGATTCGGTCGGCGTGGACGTCCCGACCACCTGGAGCGAACTCGTGGCGGCCTGCGACGCGTTCAAGGCCTCCGGCAACGAGTGCATGACGCTCGGCGGCGGCGACGGCTGGCCGATCTTCGTCGGCGCCTACGGCCTGCTCGGCGCGATGTACCCCGATCAGGCGGCCCTGATGGAGGGACTGTGGACCGGCGACATCCGCTGGGACGACGAGCGGTCCACCGAGATGCTGCGCCGGATGCAGGTGTTCACCACCGAGATGCTCGAAGGGGGCGTCTCCGGGCTCTCCCACGACGCCGCCCCGGCCCGGTTCGCGGCCGGCGACGTCGCCATGATGCCCACCGGCGTGTGGCAGGCGCCCGCCCTCGACGACGTCGGGTTCGACTGGACGTACATACCGTTCCCGGGCAGCGACAACCCCGAGGACAACCAGTACCTGTTCGGGAAGTACGACCAGGGCTGGGCCATCGCGGCCGACACGCCGCACCCCGAGGAGTCGCTCGCCTACCTGGCCGCCTTCTCCGAGCCGGACAACTACCAGGCGTTCGCGAACGCGGTGGGCTTCATTCCGACGCAGCCCACAGCCAGCCTGGACACCAAGCTCGGCGCCGCGATCGCGCCGTTGCTGGAGGACTTCCGGATCGGCTTCGAGCAGTTCTGGGTGCCGCCCGCCGGCGTAGGTCAGTGGGCCAACGCATCGCAAGCCCCGGCCTGGTTCGCTCCGTTCAACGAGTGGACCGACGCCGAGGCGCTCGCAGCCCAGGCCCAGGCCGACTGGCAGGCCGGGCTCGACGCCGGCTAAGCGCTCACTAGGCGGGACGTCCCAGGTTCCCCTCGCTGCGGGGGGGGGGGGGGGGGGGGGGGGGGCGCCCCCCCCCGCCCCCCCCCCCCCCCCCGGGCCCTAAACGAGCGCCAGGGTGACGTCCGGGATCCCGCCCCAGGAGTTGCATCC
>JAPPLH010000093.1 GCA_028819505.1 Acidimicrobiaceae bacterium | reverse complement strand
GACGGCGACAGCCCCTGACGGGCGTCGCGGCGCGGTGAGGGGCAGCCCTCGCGCTGCCGGCGCTCGCAACGGCGCTCGCCGCGGCGCGCCTGTTCGCGCCCGCGACCGCGTCCGCACGGACGGAGTGGCCGGCGCTTGCAACGGAGTTCGCCGCGGCGCGCCTGTTCGCGCCGGCGACCGCATCCACACGGACGGAGTGACCGCTACTCGCAACGGCGCTCGCCGCGGCGCGCCTGTTCGCGCCCGTCCCGGGGGCGTGGGAGCGTGACGTCCTCCGAGGCGCAGGCCGCCCCGGCGGGCGCGCTCGACGGGGTCAGGGTGCTCGACCTGTCGTCGGTCGGGCCCGCGGCCCGGGCCACCAGGCTTCTGGCCGACTACGGCGCGGAGGTGGTGAAGGTCGGTCCGGTGCCGCGACGGGCCGGGGCCGCCACCGTTCCCCCCGCCTACGCCTACAGCGGCCACCGGGGCATGAGGCGGGTGCTGCTCGACCTCAAGTGCGACAGCGGGCGGGACGCCTTCCTCGACCTGGCCCGGGGCGCCGACGTGGTGGTGGAGAGCTTCCGTCCCGGCGTGGTCGACCGCCTCGGCATCGGCCACGGCGCGGTGCGGGCCGTCAATGAGGGTGTCGTCTACTGCTCCACCAGCGGCTACGGCCAGAGCGGCCCGAGGCGGAACTGGGCCGGCCACGACCTCAACTACCTGGCCGTCTCCGGCTACCTGCACTGCAGCGGACGCGACGCCGGCGGCGTCCCCGCGCTGCCCGGCGCCACGGTGGCTGACATCGCCGCCGGCGGGATGCACGCCGCGCTGGCGGTCACGGCCGCCCTGCTGCGCCGGGAGCGCACCGGCCACGGCGAGCACCTCGACGTTTCGGTGGCCGACGGGGCGCTGGGGATGATGGCGCTGTACGCCGACGAGCACCTGGCCACCGGCGCCGAGCCCGGTCCGGGCCACTACATCCTCACCGGCCGCTATGCCTGCTACGGCGTTTACGCCTGCGCCGACGGCGAGTATCTGTCGGTGGCCGCCATCGAGCCCGCATTCTGGGCCAACCTGTGCCGTGCGCTGGGCTTCGAGCGCTACATCGACGCCCAGACCGATGACGATGCCCAGGACGAGATCCGCGCCGCTGTCTCGGCCGCACTGGAGACGGCCGACCGCGACGAGTGGGTGCGTCGACTCGGCCCCGCCGACTGCTGTGTCGCCCCGGTCAACAGAATCTCCGAAGCCGTCCGCGACGAGCAGTACCTGGCCCGGGGCGCGGTGGTCGATGCCGAGCACCCCCAGGCAGGCGCCGTCGAGCAGATCAGCTCGCTGTGGGCCGGAACGGCAACGCCAGAGAGCCCGCACCGGCTGCCCGACCAAGGGACCACCGACACCGCCGCGCTCCTGGCCGAGGCCGGCTACGACGAGACCCGCCTGGCCGGACTGACCGCGGAAGGAGCCATCGCGTGATGTCCGCCGAACCGGCAAGCCCAACAGGCGGACGGCGGCGCCGAGTTGGATGCCGCCAATCTGATCGCGTGATGTCCGCCGAACCGGCAAGCCCAACAGGCGGACGGCGGCGCCGAGTTGGATGCCGCCAATCTGATCGCGTGATGTCCGCCGAACCGGCAAGCCCAACAGACCCAAGACGGCCCCCACTCCCCCTGTTCACGGCGCCCTCGACCGCCACCCGATTCACGAACTGGCAGCAGAATGCGCCCCATACGGGGCACCACGCTGCCGATTCCCGGAGTGACGGGGAGGCGGCGACCGCATGACCGGCGAACTGCCTGCCGGCATCGGCGAGCTGATCGGCCGGCCCGTGTACCCGCAGACGGCCGACTTCCCTGCCGAAATGGGCTACGGCTGGAACACGCTGGCCGCCACCGAGAACGGCAACCCGCTGTACTGGGAACCGGCCGTGGCCGGGATGGTCGCCGGGGACCGCATCCTGCCCCTCAGCACGCTGTCGCTGTGGATGCGGCCCCACCGCTGGGCGCCCGGCGCCACCACCGAGCAGGTCGCGCTCGGGGTCCACTTCGACCTCAAGGAGCGTCTGGGGCTCCCCGAGGCCATCATGAGCGACAACACGGTCGTGTTCCACGAGCCCGTGCGCCCCGGCGACGTGATCAGCCACCACCAGGTTCTGCGGTCGGTGAGCGGGCCCAAGACGACCCGGCTCGGCTCCGGACGGTTCTGGGTGATCGACGTCGAGTACCACAACCAGCACGCGACGCTGGTCGGTGTGGAGTCCTACACCGGTTTCGGCTACCGCCGGAGCGACCCGGCCCCAGCCGGGCAGCCTCGGGCGCCCCGTCCGACGGAGTCCCCGTCGCCGGACGAGGCTTCCGGCCCGCGGGCCAAGCCGGACCCCGCCCACGACCAGGTCCGGGTGGGCGACGCCCTGCCCGTGCTCACCCACGACGTGACCGCCACCACCGTCGTGCTCGGCGCCCTGGCCAGCCGCGACTGGCGGCCGATGCACCACGACTACCGCTTCGCCACCGAGCGAAACGGGGCCCGCGACATCTTCCTGAACACGCCCAACCAGCTCGCCTGGATCGAGCGGGCCGTCACCGACTGGACCGGGCCCCGCGGCCGGCTGGGACGGGTCTCGTTCCGCATGCAGGATCCGGTCTTCCCCGGCGACACCATGACCATCTCGTCGGTGGTCACGGCGGTGCCCGTCGACGACTCCGGCTGCGGCTGGGCCGAACTCGACCTGGTGCTGCGGGCCGACGACCGGGTCTGCACGACCGGGAGGGCCAAGGTGGCCCTGCCGATGTCGGCGGCCGACAATCCGTGGCAGCGCCGCGGCGAGGACTGGAACCCGTGATGCTCCAGTCCTCCGACCAGGCTTGCGGGAGGCGTTGATGCTCGACCTCGACTTCACCCAGGAACAGGAGATGCTGCGCGGCATGGTGCGCGGCCTGTGCAGCGAGCTCTCGCCGCTGGAGCGTGTGCGGGAGCTCGAGGACGACCCCGACGGCGTCCACCGGGAGCTCTGGCAGCGTTTCGGGGAGCTGGGCCTGTGCGGCCTGATGGTCCCCGAGAGCGCCGGCGGCTCCGGCATGAGCCTCCTCGACGGGGTCGTGCTCTACGAGGAGTTGGGGCGCTCGCTGGCCCCGCTGCCCCACTTCGTCAGCTGCGTGCTGTCCGCCGCGGCGATCACCGAGGCCGGGTCGCCGGCCCAGCAGGCCGAGCTGCTGGGCGGCATCGCGTCGGGCGAGACCATCGCGACCGTCGGGTGGCTGGAGCCGGGCGGGGGCTACAAGCCCCGCGGCGTGCAGCTGGCCGCCCGCGCCGACGGAGACGGCTTCGTGCTGGACGGCGCCAAGGAGCATGTCCCGTTCGCGGCGGCCGCCGACCTCGTCGTCGTGCTGGCCCGCAGCGGCGACGACGACACCGATATCGACCTGTTCGTGGTGGAGGCGGGCGCCCCGGGCCTGAGCCTCGACCAGCGGATGTCGATCTCGTCGGACACCCAGTACCGGGCCACCCTCGACGGCGTACACGTCGGTGCCGGCGCCCGCCTGGGCACCCCCGACGCTGCTGCGGGCGCCGGCTGGGAGGCCTGGCAGCGCGCCATGCACTCCGGTGCGATCCTGGCCGCGGCCCAAGCCGTCGGCGGCGCCTCGGCCGCCCTCGAGATGACCGTCGAGTACGCCAAGGAGAGGCGCCAGTTCGACAAGGCCCTGGCCGAGTTCCAGGCCGTCTCGCACTACCTGGCCGACGCCCGCACCGCCCTCGACGGCGCCCAACTGCTGGTGTACGAGGCGGCGTGGGCCCACAGCACGGGCCGCTCCACCGAGCGGCTGGCCCCCATGGCCAAGCTGTTCGCCTGCCGCACCTACCGGGAGATCACCGCCATGTGCCAGCAGGTGTTCGGCGGCATCGGCTTCACTGTGGAGTACGACATCCAGCTCTACTTCCGCCGAGCCAAGCAGCTCCAGCTCTCCTGGTGGGACCAGGCGACCTGCGAGGACCGCATCGCCGACGCCGTCCTGGGCGCCCGCTAAGCGGCCCCGGTTGCGCCCTCGAGTGCGGCTATCCGCTCGCCGTGGTCCGCCATCGAGGTGAGCAGACGACCATGCTCCTCCAGAGTGGCCTCGATCCTGGCAAGACGACGGCCATGCTCCTCCAGAGTGGCCTCGATCCTGGTCAATCGACGGCCATGCTCCTCTTGGACGGTCTCAATCTTGGTCAATCGCTCAAGCACCTTGACCAAGATCGCCTCGTTGCGATCGAGGCGCGCGCCGAGGGATCGAATGTCCGACTTGATTACGGACAGGGAAAAGCCGAGCAGCCCCAAGATGCCCGCACCCAATACTCCGATGATCGCTTCTGCCACGGTCATGTCCTCCCAAGTATAGCATGTCCAACCGTCGAGGCCATTCGGCAATAGTTATATAGATCAATATAGCATGATAGTTACCAAGTGTCTCACCCCCCGGCGGGTCGATCTGCTGCTGGGCGGGGCGGTGACGGTGGCCGCGGTGACCGGCCTGGTGTCCTGGGGCGTCGGCAGCGGCTGGGCCCGCTGGGTGACGGTCATACATGCCCTGGCCGGACTGAGCCTGCTGGCGCTGGCCCCGGCCAAGCTCCGGGGATCGGTGCGGACCGGGTTGAATCGCCGCCGGGCAACGCGGTGGCTGTCGATGCTGCTCGGGGCGTTGGTTGCCGCCACCGTCGTTCTCGGGGTGCTGCACGCCACCGGGCTGTGGCACGGGGTGGGCTACTGGTCGGCGCTGTGGACCCATGTGCTTCTGGCTGCGCTGCTGGCGCCGCTGGTGGTGTGGCACATCGTGAGCCGGCCCGGACGCCCCCGCGTCACCGACCTGGATCGCAGGACCCTGGTCGGCGGAGGGGTCGCGGTGGCCGCCGCGGGCATCGCCTACGGGATCCAGCAGGTAGTGGTGGGCGACAACCGGCGCTTCACCGGCTCCCACGAGATCGCCTCGTTCAACCCGTCGCAAATGCCGACGACCATGTGGCTCAACGACCGGTCGCCCCGAGTGCCCGCCTCCGAATGGGAGTTGACGATCGCAGGCAACCCGGTGGCACTGGAGGCTCTGCACGAGAGGACCAGACCGTTGGCGGCCGACCTCGACTGCACCGGGGGTTGGTGGAGCCGCCAGTCCTGGGATGCGGTGCCGGTCGCCGAGTTGATGCCGGAACTGGACCGACCCACCCTGGAGGTCACCTCTCTGACCGGCTACAGCCGGCTGTTCCCGGCCCGCGACGCGGCCAACCTGTACCTCGCCGTCGGCTACAACGGCGAGCCGTTGCGCCGGGGTCACGGCGCGCCGGTGAGGCTGGTGGCCCCGGGCCGGCGGGGCTTCTGGTGGGTGAAGTGGGTCAGCCAGGTCGAGGCGATCGACCGTCCATGGTGGCTCCAGTTGCCGTTCCCGCTGGAGTGACCCGCACCAAGCCGGCGGCCGCGTTCGAGTTCTTCGAGAAGTCGGGCGTGCTGTTCTTGCTTCCGCGACCACGACATCGCCCCGGAGGGGTCCGGCGGCGCGATACTGGGCGCCACCACCGATGCGACTCGCTTGTCTATTAGTGGCGGCCGCGCTGGCGGCTACGGCGTGCTCGGATGAGCCGCCCGCGGGCGACGGCCCGACCGGCGGCGGCGTCCAGGCTGAGCCGGCCGCCACCGACGACGGCTCAAGCGCCGGGGCGCCCGACCAATCGACGCCTCCGCCGGTCCCGGGGACGTTCACCGCTGTGGCGGCCGGATTCTGGCACACCTGCGCGATCCGCTCCGACGGCCGGATCGAATGCTGGGGCGTCAACCGGGACGGGCTGCTGGACGCGCCCGTGGGTCGGTTCAAGGCGATCTCTGCCGGGCCCGGCCACAACTGCGCCATCCGCACCGACGGCGGCATCGAGTGCTGGGGCGAGGAGTTCCCAGGAATGGCCGACGCGCCCGTCGGCGAATTCGTCGCGGTGTCCGCGGGCGCAGGCTACACGTGCGCGCTGCGTGACGATGGAGACGTCGACTGCTGGGGCGGTTCCGACACTCAACTCTTGACCCCGCCCGGTGGACACTTCACCGCGGTGGCCGCGGGGCACCGTCACGCGTGCGTGCTGCGCGAGGGTGGAACGGTGCTCTGCTGGGGCGCCAACGAAGAAGGCCAGGCCGAAGGGCGCACCCAACGCTTCAGTGACATCGCCGCCGGGGCCGACCACACCTGCGGGGTGAAACTCGACGGCACGGTCGAATGCTGGGGATCCGACTACCTGGCCAAGTCCGACGCGCCCGCCGGGACCTTCACGACGCTCGCGGCCGGGGTAGACCACACGTGCGCGGTGAGCACCGGCGGCACAGCCGAGTGCTGGGGATCGGACGCCTTCGGTGCGACTCCGGCACCCGACGGCCAATTCCAGTCGGTCGCGGCCGCGGCCGACCACAGTTGCGGGCTGCGCACAGACGGCACCATCCAGTGCTGGGGCAGGCGCTTCATCGCGGGCGCCGAACCTCCCGGCGAGCAGCTTGCATCCCTGGTTGCCGGCGGCAACCACACCTGCGGGCTGCGCCCCGACGGCACCGTCGAATGCTGGGGCACAGACCTCGTGGGTCGGATGGAACCGCCCGGTGGACGCTTCGATTCGATGGCCACCGGGAACTACTTCGCCTGCGGGCTGCGCCCCGACGGCACCGTCGAATGCTGGGGATTCGACCGCTTCGGCGTGCTCGACGTCCCCGACGGAGCGTTCCATGCCGTGACGGCCGGCGTCGGCCACGCCTGCGCCCTGCGAGGCAACGGCACCGTCGAATGCTGGGGATCCAACTCGCACGGACAGGCCGACACCCCCGCAGACACCTTCGCCGCCATCTCGGCAGGGAGCTCGCACACCTGCGGCATCCTCTTCGACACCGGCTGGGTCGAGTGTTGGGGAAACCCGTACGCGGGGAGGCTGGATGCCCCAGCGGGAGCCTTCATCGCCGTCGCAGCCGGCGGCCAGGAGCAGCCTCCTCCAGAGCGCCAACTCCGCGGCCCTCAGGAGTCCGTCGCAGCCGGTGACAGCCACACCTGCGGGCTGCGCCCCGACGGCGCCGCCGAGTGCTGGGGATCCAACTCGCACGGGCAGAGCGAGGCCCCCGCAGGCGCCTTCACGGCTGTCTCGACCGGCGTGCATTCCTGCGGCTTGCGTCCCGACGGCGCCGTCGAGTGCTGGGGAACCGACGAAGCGCCCTCCGCAGGGGAGTTCGCCGCCGTGGAGGTCGGCCAGGGCTACACCTGCGGGCTGCGCCCCGACGGCGCCGCCGAGTGCTGGGGAACGCTGCGGGCGCCGCCCGAGGGAGTGACCTACACCGGCTGACCTTCCGAATTGGCAGCACAATGCACGCCATCCGTGCATCACGCTGCCAATTCCCTGGTGGAGCCAACCGGCGCTCTCGAATTGGCAGCACAATGCACGCCACCCGTGCATCACGCTGCCAATTCCCTTTGGCCGGGGCGTGGGGCGCGGGGGGCGGGGCATACTGAGGCGTGTCCTGGTGGCGGAGGCTCGATCCGGGCCGGATTGCGATCCTGGCGGTGATGGTGCTGGGAGTGGCCGCGTTCCTGACCCGGGGACAGTGGCTCGGAACCGTCGAGACCGCCGTGGACGTGGCCGTGGACGCCGTCGACGTCGCCGTGGACGGCGAGATCGATCACGACGACCTGGTGACCGGGGGCGAGGTGGTCGCTCCCCCGGTCGTGGACGTGGAGGATCCCGAGGACTTCGACGTCGAGACCGAGCGGCTGTACCGGATCGTTCCCGGGAGCGGATCCCGGGCCAGCTACCACATCGAGGAACGCCTCGGCGGGCTGTCGCGCACCACGGTGGGCACCACCTCGGTCATGGCCGGCGAGATCGCGGTGAACCTCGTCGATCTCGCCGCCAGCCGGATCGGCGAGATCGTGGTCAACGTGGAGATGTTCCAGTCCGACTCCGCCCTGCGCGACAAGCGCATCCGCCACGACTACCTGGAGTCGAGCCACTGGCCCTTCGTGCGGTTCCGGCCCGCTCAGATCGAGGGCCTCGACGCCGGCTTCGCCGACGGCCTGTCCTACGAGATCGCCGTCACCGGCGAACTCACCGTCAAGGAGACCACCCGCACCGAGACCTTCGCCGGCGCCGTCACCGTCACCCCCGACGCCCTCGTCGCGACGATGTCGGCCACCGTGCTGACCAGCCACTACGACATCGGTCCCATCAACATCGCCCGCCTCGTCCACACCTCCGACGAGGTGATCCTGACCTTCGAGCTGGTCGCCGACCGGGTCGAGTTCGGCTCGGCGCCGGCCGGCGACCTGCGCCGCGAGATCCCGGCGCCCGAGTTCGCCGGCGGCCGGTTCGCGGCCACAGTGCAGCCCATCCTCGAGACACGCTGCGTGAGCTGCCACACGTCGAACGGCCCGGCCTGGAGCACCCTCGCCCTCGACACCGCCGGCGACGCGGCCGCCATCGCCGGCGACATCGCCTTCGTCACCGGGATCGGCTTCATGCCCCCATGGCTGCCCTCGGACCTGAGCCCGCAGTACGTGCACGACTGGTCGCTCAGCGACGCCGAGAAGGCCGCCATCAAGCAGTGGGCCGACGCCGGCGGCGGTCTCGACGTGCGGCCCGACACGCCGCTAGTGGCCCGCGTCCAGGCCATCCTGCCGGTGGAGGAGGACCAGAAGATCGGGCCCCGCGACGGCCTGTACACCGGCTACTCACGCCCCGACGGCCGGCCGGTCAAGAAGGACGACTACCGCTGCCAGGTCCACGAGGTGGCCGATCCCGAGGGCGACGGCACCTGGGTCAAGGGCTTCGAGTTCCGGCCCGACCAGGTGGAGGTGGTGCACCACGCCATCGTCTACCGGGTGCCGGCCGCGGCGGCTTCCGAGATCGCGGCCAGGATCGCAGCCGAGGACCGCATCGAGGCGGCCGAGGGCTTCTCCGACGAGCCGGGCTGGACGTGCTTCGGCCTGTCGGGGCTCAACTCCCAGGGCGTGTACTCGATCCAGGGCTGGGCGCCGGGACAGTCGCCGACCATCTACCCCGAGGGGTACGGCATATACCTGTGGCCCGGCGACATGATCGTCAACCAGATCCACTACCACTACGACCACGAGACCCCGCCCGACGGCTCCTGGATCATCCTCGACACCGCCACCGGCGCCGAGGTCGCCGCGGGCATCACTCACATCACCGGCGACAGCTACCTCACCCCGGCCGAGGTCCCCTGCACACCCGAGGAGGCTGCAATCGCGGCCGAGCGGACCGCCACTATCGACGGCTACGTCAACCTGTGCCTGCGTTCCAACGTGCTCGACGAGATCGCCGAGAAGTACGACGCGTTCGCCCGCTTCATCCCCGACGCCCTCCTGGCGGTATGCAGAGGCACCGTCGACGACTACGACGACCTCGACGGCAGCGTCGGCTACAGCTCCTGCGACCTGCCGGCCCGGGACACCGGCACCATCCACACCGTGCTGGGCCACATGCACGAGTTCGGCGCGGCCTACCGGATGACGCTGCATCCCGACACGCCGGAGGAGCGGATCCTGCTCGACATCCCGGTGTGGGACTTCGAATGGCAGCTCAACTACGAGCCGGTGGAGCAGATCCGCATCGAGCGGGGCGACACGGTGCGCTTCGAGTGCTGGTGGGACCGCACGCTGCAGTTCATGCCCGAGCCCCGCTACATCACCTGGAACGAGGGCACCGTCGACGAGATGTGCTTCTCCAGCATCTCGGTGATCCCCGACGTCTAAGGGCAGAGAGATGACCGGCGCGCTGGTGGGAGCGGTGGAGGCCGGCGGGACCAAGTTCCGGTGCGCGGTGGTGTCGTCGGACTTGACGATCGTCGACTCCCGCTATTTGCTGACAGCCGACCCCGACACGACGCTGGCAGCCGTCGCGGAGTTCTTCGAGCGGTCCGAGCCGGTGGCCGCGCTGGGAATCGCCTCGTTCGGGCCGGTCGACCTCGATCCTGGCTCGCCCGGTTTCGGTTCGATCACCGACACTCCCAAGCCGGGATGGTCGGGAGCCAAGATCCGGAGCCGGCTCTCGGAGGCCATCGGCGTGCCCGCCGGCATCCAGACCGACGTGGAGGCGGCCGCGGTGGCCGAGCAGGCCCTGGGACCCGAGCCCGAACCGCAGCGGCTCGCCTGCGTCGCCGTCGGCACCGGGGTCGGGGCCGCGGTGGCGGTCGACGGCCGGCCATGGCGGGGGCGTCACCACAGCGAACTGGGGCACATCCCGGTTCGCCGTGCGGCGGGCGACGACTACCCGGGCCGCTGCCCGTTCCATCGCGACTGCCTGGAGGGCATGGCCTGCGGACCGGCCGTCGCCGAGCGCTGGGGCATCGACCCGCCCGGCGCCGGCGGGCGCGCCGACATCTGGCAGTTGGAGGCCTTCTATCTGGCCCAACTCGTGCGGGTGCTCGCCTACTCGTTCGCCCCCGACCGGGTCGTGTTCGGAGGCGGCGTCGGCGCCCGCCCCGGCCTGGCTGAGATGATCAGGGCCGCGGCCCGCACAGAACTCGCCGGCTACGCCGACTACAGCTCCGGAGACGACCGGTTCGTGACCGCCCCCGCCCTGGGCGACGACTCCGGCCTGCTGGGAGCGGCCCTCCTCGCCCGCTCCCAGCTCGACTGCTGATCGCGGAGGGACGGGGACTTGAAGCGTCGAACTGGCAACTTGGCGCAGTTCAGCCCGGCAACCGAGACTTCCGGCTGGATGACCCCAGATTAGGATCAAGGCCAACGGCACCGCCACGAACCG
>JAPPLH010000061.1:14795-78287 GCA_028819505.1 Acidimicrobiaceae bacterium | reverse complement strand
TGCCCCAGCTGCACCACAGCGGGGGCACGGTGTGCGAGCCGGTGGACGTGCCGGTCAACAAGCGCCACCTCGACATGGTTTACGCCCACCTGCGCTACAGCGACAAGCCCTTCATGGGCTCGGTGACCGCGGCCGAGCGGGCCGCGGACTCCGTCGAGATGGCCCGCATCGCCTTCGGCGGGGACCTCGCCGACCGCACGGTGATGACCTCGCTGATCAACGCCTCGTCGCCGATGCGCTGGGACGCCACCATGCTGGGCGCGGCCACCACCTACGCCCGGGCCAACCAGGCCTGCATCGTCAGCCCGTTCATCCTGGCCGGGGCCATGTCGCCGGTGACGGTGGCCGGCCTGGCCGCGCAGGCGCTGGCCGAGGCCCTGTCGGGCATGGCCTACCTGCAGCTGGTGCGGCCCGGGGCGCCGGTCGTGTTCGGCACGTTCGCCTCGTCGATGTCGATGGCCACCGGGGCGCCCACCTTCGGCACGCCCGAGGCCGGCCAGGCCATCCACGTGATGGCGTCGCTGGCCCGCCGGGTCGGTGTGCCGTTCCGCTCAGGCGGTCAGTTCACGTCCTCGAAGCTGCCCGACGCGCAGGCCGCCTACGAGTCGGCCCACACGCTGCTGCCCACCATGCAGGCCGGCGTGAACTTCGTGCTGCACGCGGCGGGCTGGCAGGAGGGCGGTCTGGCGCTGGGCTACGAGAAGCTGATCCTGGACGCCGACCAGTTGGGCGCCATGGAGGTGTGGGCCCGGGGCGTCGACGTCAGCGACAACGGCCAGGCCATGGAGGCGTTCCGCACCAACGCCCACGGCGACCACTTCCTGGGCAACCAGCACACCCTGGCCAACTTCGAGACCGCCTTCTGGCG
Source organism: Acidimicrobiaceae bacterium (assembly GCA_028819505.1). Taxonomy (GTDB): domain Bacteria; phylum Actinomycetota; class Acidimicrobiia; order Acidimicrobiales; family Aldehydirespiratoraceae; genus Aldehydirespirator. Next base: position 77,419 of record JAPPLH010000061.1, on the reverse strand, counting down.
CTCGGACATCTCCGACGCGGCCAGCTACGAGCAGTGGTCCGAGGAGGGATCGCTCTCAGCCGCGCAGCGGGCCAACGCCCGCTGGAAGCAGCTCCTGGCCGACTACGAGCCGCCCGGAATCGACGACGCGGTGGACGCCGAGCTGCGAGACTACGTGGCCCGACGCAAGGCCGGGATGCCCGACGAGATCGGCTGACCGGCCCGGCCGGCCGGAGCAGGCGCCGAGCCGGATCCCGTCAACTGGCGATCGAGACGTTCTCCAGGTGGGGGCGGTCGGGAAGGCGCAGACCGATGAGCTCGCCCGCGGCGTGCAGCTCGAAGTGCCACACGTCGACATCGTCGGGGCTGCTCTCGCGCAGCGAGGTGACCGCGTGCCAGATGGAGTAGCGAGCAGCCCGGATAGTCGACTCCGGAGACTCGGCGGCGCGCGACACGGCCGCATAACCCGCGGAGATGCCGGCGTAGACATCGCCGTTCACTGCCACCGAGGCTGCGGCCCACTCCGCGAGCGCCCTCAGCGCGCGGGGCCGGGACCGGTTGACCCGGTCGTCGAAGACCGCCTCCACCCACGAGTGCCAAGCCGATGAACCTCTCTGCGCCATCGTGTCTCCTTTCGACGCGCTCCGCGGGGACCTGCGCCCGAGGCTAGTGGGCCGCCGCCCCGGTTCATCGCGGCAGCGGCCTGTCCGGCCCGCCCGCGGCTACCGGCGGGGCGGGTCGAGGGCGTCGCGCAGGCTACCGGCGGGGCGGGTCGAGGGCGTCGCGCAGGCCGTCGCCGATGAAGTTGATGCACAGCACCGTGGCCACGATGGCCAGGCCCGGCGCCCACACCAGCCAGGGCGCGGTGATCATGAAGCCCTCGTTGCCTCCGAGCATGTTCCCCCAAGTGGCGGTGTGGGCCGCGCTCACCCCCAACCCGAGGAAGCTCAGCGTCGACTCCGCCAGGATGGCGCCGGCCACCGTCAATGACACCGCCACGACGATCTCGCCCACCAGGTTGGGCAGCAGGTCGCGCACCATGATGCGGCGGCCGGGCACGCCCAGCGCGACGGCGGCCTCCACGAACTGGTTCTCGCACAGCGACAGCACCTTGGCTCTCACAATGCGGGCCGGGACCATCCAGGTGACGCCGGCCAGGACGATCACCACGTCGAGCACGCCGTCGCCCAGCACGCGAGCCGCCATGATCACCACCATCAGTCCGGGTAGGGCCAGCATCGTGTCGGTGAAGCGCATCAGCGCCGGGTCCACCAGCCCCCGGCAGTATCCCGCCACCAGCCCGACGGTCGTTCCCACGACGCCGCCGATCAACGCCACCGACACCCCGACCAGCAGGGAGATCCGGCCTCCGTGGAGGATCCGGCTCAGAGTGTCACGCCCGAGGGTGTCGGTTCCCAGCAGGAAGTCGCCGCCAGGCGGTTCCAGGATCCTGTCCAGGTTCTGCTCGGTGGCGCCGTAGGGAGCGACCCAGTCCGCGAAGGCTGCGCACAGCGCGATCAGGATGAATACGGCCAGCGAGACGGTCGCCAGACGGTGCTTGCGGAACCGTCGCCACACGGTCCGCCAGTGCGGCGCGATCTCGTCGCCGGGCGTCTCGAGCGGCTGCCCCGCCATCGTCCGCCCGTCGGCGAGCCGGCCCTCGCCCCGGTGCTGGTAGCCCGGCCGCGACGACGCGTCCTCAGCCATAGCCGATCCTCAGGTACAGCAGGGCGCGCTCAGCCATAGCGGATCCTCGGGTCGAGCACCGCGTAGAGCAGATCGGCCAGCAGGTTCATCAAGAACACCGCGGCCGACACGATCATCACCGTGGCCAGCAGCACGGGGTAGTCGCCGCCGTGGAGAGCGTCCAGGAACAGCAGGCCCATGCCCGGGTACTGGAAGACCCGCTCGGTGACGATCAAGCCGCCCACCAGCAGCCCGAGATCCACCGCGGCCAGCGTCGTCACCGGGATCAGCGCGTTGCGCACGCCGTGGCGCACCACCACATGGCGTTCGGGCAGGCCCTTGGCCCGGGCGGTGGAGATGTAGTCCGCGCCCATCACGTCGAGCATGGACGACCTCATGTAGCGGCTGTAGGCCGCTACCAGCTGCAGCGACAGCGCCATCGTCGGCAGCGCGAGATGCCGCGCCCTGTCCAGCAGGTCGAAGCCCTGCCGGCCGGGCGAGTAGATCCCGGCCGTGGGCAGCACCGGCGCACCCAGCCGCAGCCATTCGGCCAGGTACAGGCCGAACAGCAGCTGCAGCATCAGGCCCAGCCAGAACACCGGAATCGAGATGCCCAGGAACGACACGGCGGTCGAGGCCCGGTCGATGACGGAGCCCGGCCGCAGCGCCGACAAGGTGCCCACGGCCAAGCCGATCGCCAGCGAGAGGGCCATCGCCACCACGATCAGCAGCAGCGTGTTGGCCATGGCGCTGCGCACCAGCGGCCAGACGTCCTGGCCGTTGCGGACCAGCGACGTTCCCAGGTCCCCGGTGGCGAAGTTGCCGAGCCAGATGAGATAGCGGCCGAAGAAGGGCTCGTCGAGGCCGAGGGATTCGATGTAGGCCCTTCTGGCCTCGGGACTTATCCGAGGGTTGAGGGTGAGCTGGGCGGCAGGGCTGGAGATCTCGCCGGCCGCCCAGAACGTGGCGAACGAGATGGCCAGGAGTATGGGAACGGTGACCGCGAGACGTCCCGCCGCGTAGCGGATCACCTCCGGAGTGTGCCCGCCGGCCCCGCTCGGCGGATCACCCGGTCGCTCACCCGATCACGGCCCAGTCGTAGATGTCGTAGAAGCCGCCGTACACGCTCGACACGTACTTGCCCGGTCCCTCCAGAACCTCGGGGTCCCAGGCCAGCAGGTTCGGCAGCATGTACAGCGGGATCCAGGGGACGTCGTCGGCGAGCAGTGCCCCCAGCTCGTGTACCAGTTTCAGGCGCTCCGCCTCGTCGAGTTCGGCGTCGATGGCGAAGGCCAGGTCGCTGGCCATCTGGCTGGCGTAGGCGGTGAAGTTCTGGCCGCTGTAGGAGTTGGCCTCAGTGGGGATGCCGTCGATGTCGTAGAGGGCCGTGACGGACGGATCGGGGTTGGTGCTGTTGGCGAACAGCGCCACCGGGCCGAAGTTCATGACCGGCAGGCGGTTCTGGAAGAGTTCGCCCGCGTCGTAGTTGATGATCTGGAAGCCGATCCCGAACGGCTTGGTCATCTCGGTGACCAGCGCCTGGATGTCCTCGCGGCGCTTGTTGCCGGCGACGGTGTTCCACTGCAGCACCAGCTCGACGCCCTCGGAGTTGACCCACAGGCCCTCGGGGTCGGGGCGAGTCCAGCCGTCGGCGGCCAGCAGCGCCTCGACGGCGGCCATGTCCTGGCGGTAGCGGGCGAAGTCGTCGCCGCACCACTGCCCGAAGGCCGGGTTCCAGCCCGCGCACTGCAGCACCGCCGGGTCGTCGATGATGGGGCCCAGCGCGACCTCCGCGACTCGCTCCCGGTCGAGCGAATAAGCGAGGGCCTGGCGGAGCGCTGCGGTTATCTCGAAGCGCCGGTCGGGTGCGGCCTGATTGATCCAGAGGCCCTCCATGAAGATGCCCTCCCCCGACACGAACGCCAACGGCGGTCCGAGACGCTGTTTGGCGCCGGGGAAGGGCTGGGGGAAGGCGGCCATGACCTCGCCGGTCTGCAGGGCCGCGACCTCGGTGTCGGTGTCCTCCCTGGGGACCATCACCACCCGGTCGGCCAGCGGCATCCGGTCGGCGACCCAGTAGTTCTCGTTGGGAACGAGGATGTGCTGCTCCTGGCTCCACGACTCCTGGCGCCACGGCCCGGCCGAGATCGGGATCGAGTCGTTCCAATGGCCGGATATCTCGGTCTCGCCGTCGAAGCCGTGGGCCGGCAGCAGTCCGCCGAAGAGCTGGCGCCAAGGGGCGTAGGGCTCCGAGAATGCGATGACCGCGGTGTGCGGGTCGTCGTGGCCCACGTCGGTGATGAGGTCGTAGCCGATGGTGTTGAGCGAGCCTTCGGTGTCGAGCACGGCCCGCCACGTGAACCACACGTCGGTGCTGGTGATGGGCGTGCCGTCGCTCCAGCGGGCATCCGGGTCGAGCCGGTAGGTCACGGTGAAGCCGCCGTCGGGGCGGGTCTCCACGCCGCCGTTGTCCGGGCTGGGCGCCTCGACGATCACCGGGGAGGCCCCCAAGTTGTTGCCCTCGTCGTACTCCATCAGGCCCGCCTGGAGATGGACGAGCACCGACCAGCCGAGCCAGCTGGCGTTGGCGCAGGAGGTGAGCGGGTTGAGGCACTCGGGCCACTGCTCCACGGCCAGCACTATCTCGCCGCCGGGCCGGCCCGCGGCAGGATCGTCCGCGTCCGAAACCGTGTCGGTGGCACCGGCGGCGCCGGCGGTCGTGGCGGCCGGATCCGTTGCGCTGTCGCTGCCGGCCGCTTCGCCGTCTGTCGACCCGCCGCATGCCGCCGCCGCGACCAGCGCAGCCACAGCCAGCAGGCCCCGCAAGCGTCCGCGGTGCTGCGACAGCCTGGCCGGATGCGACTTCACGGGGGGTCAGACTAGCCGTCGCCGCAATCACGGCGCGACCGTCCCCGGGATCACGGCCCTGCTAGCGGAGACGTCGACGAATGCGACGGCCGCCGGCACAGCGCAGGTGCGGAAGAACGTCGACCACAGGCCCGGCCCCCAGGACAGTCGACGAATGCGACGGCCGCCGGCACAGCGCAGCGCTGTCCCGGCCCCGCTAGCGGAGGCGCGGGCGGCGCAGGAGGTTGGCCGCGACGGCCGAGGCCCGCAGCGGCCAGGGATCGAACGTGCCCTGCTCGCCGACGGGAAGGGCCGGTCGTGTGAACATGCGGTACACGACGTACAGCGCGATGACGGCGTGGGATGCGACCAGGACCCCGAAGTAGGCCCACGGCGCGATCACCGCCATGAGGAACCCGCCCAGCGTCGGCCCGATCACCGCGCCGACCCCGCTGACCCTCACCAGCGATGCGCTGGCCCCGGTCAGCTGCGCGGGCGGGACGCTGTCGGCGGTGGTGGCCACGGCCAGCGAATAGAGCGGGAACGTCGAGCCGCCGTGGACGAACATCAGCAGCAGCGACAGCGCCGACCCGACCGGCACCAGCAGGTGCAGGCCCGCGGAGCCGGCCGCGATGACGGCCACGACAAGGATCACGTAGCGGCGGGGCACCCGGTCCGAGGCGCTCCCGACGAGCCACTGGAACGCCACCGACCCCACCATGGACGACACCACGAACAGCGAGATCCGGGAGTTGGACAGGCCCTCGGAGGCGGCGTAGAACGCGCCGAGCCCCATCAGGCAGCCCTGCGAGACGCCGACCCAGAACGCGGTGAGCAGCCCGAGGGGCACGATCTTGACGAGCTCCCGCAGCGAGATCGGCTCGGGCACCACCAGCGGCGGCGCGGCCGACGCCGACAGCGCCACCGGCACCAGCGCGAACGAGATCAGCGCCGAGGACACCACGAACGGCTTGAAGCCGCCGGGATCGGCGACGTTCAGCATCAGCTGTCCCAAGCCGATGCCGCCCATGGTCACGATCATGTAGCGCGACAGCATCCGGCCCCGGGTGGCGTTGGTGGCCATGTCGTTGAGCCACGACTCGACGGTCACCAGGATCCCGGCCAGGCACAGCCCGTAGAGGAATCGCAGCAGCGTCCACGACGCCGGATGGATCCAGATCACGTGCAGGATGGCAGCGGCCGAGCCCACCGCGGACAGGGCGGCGAACACCCGGATGTGGCCCACCGAGGCGATGAAGTGCTCGGCCGCCCGGGTCCCGAACAGGAAGCCCAGGAAGTAGCCGGCCATCACCACGCCGGTCACGGACAGCCCGAAGTCCTCCATCTCGGCCCGCACCCCGAGGGCGACCCGCAGCAGCCCGTTGCAGCTCATGGCCAGGGCCACGCCGGCGAGCAGCGACCTGACCGCGCCGAAGCTGTCGCCGCGCGGCTCGATCAGCGGTCCACCCTCCAGCCCTTCGTCGCCGGGCTCGGGCCGCGCCGCCGCGCCTGAGGCCACGGCCGGAGGGTAAACGACCGCCGGTTGGCGCGGTGACGACCCGAACGTGACTTCCGTCACAGCGCGAGCCGCTGGATCGCCGGTACTTCAAGCAGTCAGCCACCCTGGATGCGGTCTACCGCTTCAAGTTCGCCGGCCGCTCGGGCCGCGGCCTCGCTCGGGGCCGTGCCCGTGCGATCGCAGCCTACTCGCTGGGCCGCCCGGCCAGGGCCGCGGCGATGGCCTCGCGGACCGGGATCGGGCTCTCGATCTGCAGGAAGTGGCCCACCCGGTCGAGGTAGACGCTGCGCACGTCTCCGAAGGCGGCGATCATCGGCGCGGCCCGCTTGTTGGGCGTCATCTTGTCCTGCCGGCCCAGTACCAGCGTCACCGGGCACCGCACCCGTGCCGCGGCTTGCTCGGCGCCGTCGTAGGCGTCGCAGGCGGCCAGGTCGTTGGCCAGCACCCCCGGCCGCGCCCGGTCCAGCAGCGAGGTGTTGCCCCCGATCAGCCACATGCCCGGCGAGGCGTGCCCGCCGGTGTGTGCCCGACTGCCGATGCCCCAAGAGGTGATGAGCCGACCGGCCAACGGGTCGCCGGCATCGGCCGCCGACTGCAGCGCGGGATGCACCGGCATCGCTGCCGCGGTGCCCAGCAGCACCAGCGACCGGGCCACCTCGGGCCGCTGGGCGGCCGCCTCCAGCGCCACGAACGTGCCCATCGAATGGCCCACCAGGTGGGCGGGGGCCAAGCCCAGAGCCTCGGTGGTTCGCGCCAGCCACTCCCCCATCTCCTCGACGCTCGCCGGCGCGGGGCCCTCGCTGCCTCCGTGTCCGGGCAGGTCCACCGCCGCGGCCCGGTAGCCGTGGTGCGCGATCCAGCGGGTCTGGAGCTGCCACACCGTGCGGTCGCCGCCCGCTCCGTGCACCAGCACCACCGCGGGCTCGTCGCCGTCGATGCTGCGTCCCCCGGTGGCGCAGCGCACCACCCGCCCGTCGATCAGCGCCTCCACGACAGTCCCTGCACGCCCGCGCGGACGGACTATCCGGTCGCCCGCATCGAATTGGCAGCGGCGAGCGCCCGAACGGGCACCCTGCGCTGCCAATTCCCGGTCAGCGTACCCATCGCCTCGCCGCCCCCTAGCGCTGCGACGCCTTGAGGGCCCGCTCCAGGTCCTCGACGATGTCGCGGGGGTCTTCCAGCCCGACCGAGATCCGCACGAGGTCCTCCCCCACCCCGGACGCGGCCAGGTCCTCGGCCGACATCTGCTGGTGGGTGGTGCTGGCCGGGTGGATCACCAGCGTCTTGGCGTCGCCCACGTTGGCCAGGTGCGAGGCCAGGCGGACCGCGGCGATGAACTTGGCCCCGGCGTCGCGCCCTCCGGCGACGCCGAAGCTCAGGATGGCCCCGGTTCCTCTCGGATAGAGCCGGCGGGCCAGCTCGTGGTCGGGGTGGCTCGACAGGGACGGGTACTTGACCCAGGTCACCGCGTCGTCGGCGGCCAGTGCCTCGGCCACGGCCTCGGTGTTGGCCACGTGGCGCTGCATCCGCAGCGGCAGCGTCTCGACGCCCTGAAGGATCTGGAAGGCGTTGGCCGGGCTCATGCAGGCGCCGAAGTCGCGCAGCCCCTCCGCCCGGGCCCGGCTGATGAAGGCGCTGGGACCGAACTCGTCGCTGAAGCTGATGCCGTGGTAGCCGGCGTAGGGCTCGGTGATCGTGGGGAACAGGCCCGAGGCGTCCCAGTCGAAGTGGCCGCCGTCGACGAGCACGCCTCCGAGAGCGATGCCGTGGCCGCCCAGGAACTTGGTGGCCGAGTGCATCACGATGTCGGCGCCGTGCTCGAAGGGGCGGATGAGGTACGGGGTCGAGAACGTGGCGTCCACCATGAGGGGCAGCCCGCGGGCGTGAGCCACTTCGGCCACCGCCGCGATGTCGAGCACCTCTATGCCGGGATTGCCGAGCGTCTCCGCGAAGACGAGCCGGGTGTCGGCGCCGATGGCCGCCGCGAATTCGTCGGGACGGCGGGGGTCCACGAACGTCGTGGTGATGCCGAAGCGCGGCAGGGTCAGGTTGAGCATGTTGTGGGTGCCGCCGTAGATGTTGCGGCTGGCCACGATGTGGCCGCCGGTGTCCATCAGGGTGGCCACGGCCAGGAAGAAGGCGGCCTGGCCGCTGGCGGTGGCCACCGCGCCCACGCCGCCCTCCAGCGCCGCCACCCGCTCCTCGAGCACGGCCACGGTCGGGTTGGATATCCGGGAGTAGATGTGGCCCGGGATCTCGAGGTTGAACAGCCCGGCCGCGTGGTCGGTGTCCTCGAAGGAGTACGAGGTCGTGAAGTAGATGGGCACGGCTCTGGCGCCCGTCGTCGGATCGCTGTGCTGGCCGGCGTGAAGGCTGAGAGTGTCGAAACGAAGGAAGTCGGGCTCTACCACACCGGCGAGCCTAGACGCCGAAGGGGTAGCCGCGGCCGGGTGGGCATCTCGCGGTGCGCCGAGCGAGGCCGTGACCCGAGCGGCCCGTGAGCGCAGCGAACAGGAGCGGGAAGCATAGGCCGAGCGGGTGGCCGCGGCCGGACGCGTCGAGGCCCTCGCCGTATCGGATGGGGGGCGACCGATCTCGGCGGGGGCCTCGAGGTGGGGTGAGGGGCTTACGCCCCTCGGGGGAATCGTCGTGCTGACTAGTGGTCCGCTAGCGGCGGACCCGGTAGGGGCGGCCGGCGGCCTCGCCGGTCACCCGCAGCAGGCTCTCGACCACGCCTACGGCATAGCCGGGACCTAGGGCGTCTCGCCACACAGTGTTGGCGTTGACCTTGGTGTTGCTGAACGGAATCGGGCTCATTCTCGCTCCTCCTCTGCCTGTGTGCGCCACATCGTCGGCTGTCCTGGGATTGTTTCGCCGAACGCCGCGAATTGCAACGAATTGGAGGTCAGACGGGGTGTGATTTAGGTCACACCGGTTGGGTCGGCCCGGTGGAAGTCCACCGGCTCGGGGGGCAGCGGGGTGTTGCCCAGGATCAGGTCGGCGGCCTTCTCGGCCAGCATCATCACCGGGGCGTAGATGTTGCCGTTGGTCACGTACGGCATCGACGAGGCGTCCACGACCCGCAGGCCGGTGGTGCCGTGGACCTCGAGCGAGTCCGGGTGCAGCGCCGAGTCGTCGCCCAGGCCCATGCGGGCGGTGCAGGACGGGTGCAGCGCGGTCTCGGCGTCGCGCCGCACCCAGTCGAGGACCTCCTCGTCGGTGCTCACATCCGGGCCGGGCGACACCTCCCCGCCGTTGAACGGGTCCATGGCCGGCTGGTTGAGGATGTGGCGGGCGTGGCGGACGGCCTCCGCCCACTCGCGGCGGTCCTGGTCGGTGGACAGGTAGTTGAAGCGCAGCGCGGGCTTGGTCCGGGGGTCGGTCGAGACGATGGCCACCGTCCCCCGCGAGTTGCTGTACATGGGCCCGACGTGCACCTGGTAGCCGTGGCCGCCCTCGGGCACCGAGCCGTCGTAGCGGATGGCGATGGGCAGGAAGTGGAACATGAGGTTGGGGTAGGCGACGCCGTCGTTGCTGCGGATGAAGCCGCCCGCTTCGAAGTGGTTGGTCGCGGCGGGGCCGCGGCGAGCCAGCCACTGCAGGCCGATCCAGGGCCGGCGCCACTTGGCCAGGTGCGGCTGCATCGACACCGGCTGCTTGCAGGCGTACTGCACGTACACCTCCAGATGGTCCTGCATGTTGGCGCCCACCGCGGGAACGTCGGCCACCACGTCGATGCCGTGGCGGTGCAGGAGACCGGCCGGGCCCACGCCGGAGAGCTGCAGGAGCTGCGGCGAGTTGATGGCCCCGCCGCAGCAGATCACCTCGCCGGCGTTCACGGTCCGGCGGCGGCCGCCCTTGGTGTAGGTGACGCCGGCGGCCCGGTCGCCCTCGAAGAGGATCCTGGTGGTGAGGGCCCGTGTGACGAGGTGGAGGTTGGGCCGGCTGAGCACCGGGTGCAGGTAGGCCTGGGACGCGCTCAAGCGCCGGCCCCGGTGGACGTTGCGGTCGAAGGCGGCGAAGCCCTCCTGGCGGTAGCCGTTGACGTCGGCGGTCCGGGGGTGGCCGGCCTGCTCGGTGGCCTCCAGGAAGGCCTCGAACAGGGGGTTGGTGGCCGGGCCCCGCTCCAGCACCAGCGGGCCGCGGTGGCCGCGGTAGGCGCCCCTGCCGCGGCTGTCGGGCGGGCCGCTGTGGTCGTCGCCGGCCAGGCACTGCTCCATGCGCTTGAAGTACGGCAGGCAGTGGGCGTAGTCCCAGCGCTGCATGCCGGGGTCGGCGGCCCAGCGCTCGTAGTCGAGGGGGTTGCCCCGCTGGAAGATCATGCCGTTGATGCTGGACGACCCGCCCAGCACCTTGCCCCGGGCGTGGTAGACGCGGCGCCCGCCCATGTGGGGCTCGGGCTCGGAGGTGTACTGCCAGTCGTAGAAGCGGTTGCCGATGGGGAACGACAGCGCCGCGGGCATGTGTATGTACACGTCGAAGCGCCAGTCCCGCCGGCCCGCCTCCAGCACCAGCACCGAGGTGCCAGGGTCGGCGCTGAGCCGGTTGGCCAGCGCGCAGCCGGCCGAGCCGCCGCCCACGATCACGTAGTCGTAGCGGCGGTCGTCGTCTGCCATGGTCACCTCATGAGCTCGCACCGGGACGCCGGCCGGCCCCGTGCCGTGCAACAATCGCGACCCTACCGCTGCCCGCCTCCAACTACGTAGGGACTGCCATGAACGAGAACGCTCAGCCCCAGCCGGAGTCGCCGCCCTCGGGCCATTGCCTGTGCGGCGCGGTCAGCTACGAGGTGCACGGACCGATCCGCCCGGTCTGGAACTGCCACTGCTGGCGCTGCCGCCGCTGGACCGGCCATTTCATGGCCGGATCGGCTTGCAAGCGCTCCGACCTCTGGTTCGTGTCCGACGCCGCTCTGGCCTGGCACCACCCGGCCGACGATCCCAACGTGGCCTACGGCTTCTGCCGGGAGTGCGGCGGATCGCTGTTCTGGAAGGTCGCGGAGGGTCGTCCCGACCAGACCAACCACATCGCCATCTGCGCCGGCACCCTCGATGCGCCAACTGGCTTGACCACCGAGGGGGCACTGTTCACCACCGACGCCGCCGACTACCACACCCTCGACCCAGGTGTGGAGGCCTGCGACCGGGTTTGGGCCTGGGACTGGGAGTAGCGACCAACGACTGCGACCTGTCCATAGGGACTCGCGACTTGTCCCATTTGTTTCCCAGTGCTTCCCAAGAAAGACTTGCGATTTCCACAAGTTTCGCCCATACTGTCGCCGTGGAGGTGTCCATCGGTCGCCAGATCCGGCGGCTGAGAGAGGCCGCGGGACTCAAGGCCGCGGATCTCGCCGACGCTCTGGGGGTAGACGCCAGCGCCGTGTCCAACCTCGAACACGACCGGCGAAACGTGAAGGCCGCCGAGCTCGCTGCCATCGCGAGCTTCCTGGGTGTGTCGCAGCTCGCGATCCTTGAGCCCGACTCGCTCCTAGGGCGGCTTCCGGTTGCGCACCGCACCAACGGCGACGCGACCGCCAGCCAGGACTCGCTGATGCGGCTCACGGCACTCGCGGAGTTGCACCAAGTGCTTGACGAGGGTGGCCATCCCACCCCCCCACGCACCGGTGAACCGCCCCCACGGCTTTCAGGGTGGCTGCGACAGGCCAACGCTCTCGCTGATTGGGCGCAGCAGCGTCTCGCGCCAACTGCCAGCGGCGAGGATCGTCTGACGGAACTGGCCACGGCGATCGAGGCCAAGCTGTGCGTGGACGTGATGGTCGAGAGCCTTGGCGAGGATGGACCGCTGGGCCTCTGCATCACTGACTCGGCATTCTCCTTCATCCTCGTGAACGCTGATCAGCTCAGGTCGAGGGCTCTGTTCACCCTGGCCCACGAGTTGGGGCACGTCCTCAACAGTGACGGGACGACGATCAACATCGACCGAGACCTGCGGGCCCGTTCCGATGAAGAGCGACTGGCGAATGCGTTCGCGGCTGCGTTCTTGATGCCCGAGCCGAAAATAAGGGAGACCATCAGCAAGTACGGTCGTCAGGCGGAGAGCCTGGCGCGGATGCTCGTGGGCTTCGGCGTGAGCTACGAGACGCTCATCTACCGCCTCCACAACCTGGGAATCATCAACGCCGAAGGGCGAGCCCGACTGAAGAGAATCAGGTGGGCCAGCCTGATCGGGCACCTAGACGACGACGAGACCGCCCGCAACCTACTGGCGGCTCGCGGAGCCAGGCCCGAGAGGAGACCACCCACCCTGCTGGCCTCAAGATGCCTCCATGGCGCGCTGGACGGGATCGTCAGCGCGGGGCCTCTTGCGAGGCTTCTTGACGTTGAAATCGACAAGATGATCGAAGCGCTCAACTCCATAGGTCCTGAAGCAGCCGAGACCATCGACGGCGACTTCTCGGCTCCCGAAGATCCCCCCGACGTGACAATCCAGAGCTTCGACGAGGATCCCGTGGCCGCCTGATATCGGCCCTTACCATCGGCGCATGGGACCCGTGATCCATGACGCCGTGACGCTCCGCCACTTCGCGGCCGTCGGGCGCATGGATGTTCTGGAGGCCTGTCACGGCCATCGGCCGGAACCCAGATGGACCGAGGGCATTGAAGACGCTGGCCGCTCACTCCGACCAATCCATCGTGGCGCTAGGGATCCTGCCTACTTCGATCACTGACCCTCGAGGCTCGACCCGCTGGCAGGTCTGAACCCAGACATCAGGAGGCTGTCGACTAGCCGGGCCGAAATGTGGTGAACAGCGACAGCTGGTCCATAGCGCCCAATGATGATGCGCTGGCGGGATCATGTGCGCTGTCGAGTAGAGCTTCGACGTCTTCGAGGCCGGACACGGGCAGCGCGCCCTGCTGTTGGAGGGACTCGTTGCCTGGGCCCTCCCCAGCTCCTCGCCACACCGCGACGGTCCCGTACCCGTGCTTGAGTGCCTCGGTGGCGCCGGACCATGTGCCGCCGGTCCCATCGTCGCTGGCGACGACCACGGTGAGCGTGGCCTGTGCGTAGATGAGCTTGTTGCGGCCCATGGCGTTGCCCGCGCTGAAGGGAGCGTCCGGGCGGTAGGGAGTACACATCACGGTGCCGCCGTCGTACACGGCCCTGCGGACCTCGGGTCGCTTGAGCTTTCGCGACAGCGACTCGGCCAGGATCCCGACGACTGCTCCACCAGCCTCGAAGGCTGCGTCCATAGCAAGCTGATCGACGCCTCGAGCGCCCCCCGACACCAGCGGCAGGCCCCGCCGGGCCGCAAGCCGGGCAACCTCTTTGGCGACCTCGCCTCCTTCGTGGGACACGTCGCGGCTGCCGACCACTCCCAATCCAGGTGCGTCGAGCAGCTCAAGCGCACCGGCTGCGTGTACCAGCGGCGGCGCCTTGGCTCGGAGCCGGTCGAGCCACTGGCGCGGGTAGCGCTCGTCGAAGACAGTGACGGTGCGGATGCCCGACTGGTCCAGCCGCTCCAACTCAAAGGCCACCGCCGTCGCCCGCTCCGAGAGCCCGGCGATTCGGCCGGCGATGTCGTCAGGCAAGCCATGGTCTCGTACGAGCTGGTCCTCACCCTTGTTGAGAAGCGCGCCCGGACCCAATAGATCCCCGCGCCCTTGGACTGCATCGGCTCCCTGCTCGGCATCGACGGGCGGGTCCGCATTGATCACGTCGAGCAGGCTCCAATACTCCGACGCCTTGAAGGGTCGCACATCCTCAGCGCAGAGGCGGCTGACAAGAAGGAACGTGGCCAGCGAGTCGTCGCACCTCAACGGGCCGACCTCCCGGCGGTGTCCGCCAGTGCGAACGGGAGCACCGGACCCGTTCCTGCATCGCGCAGCAGAAGGCCGACAACGGTCAGGGTCCACCGCGAGTCAACCATGTCGTCTACGAGTAGCACCGGACCCGACGGTACTTCACCTGCGATCTCGAATGCGTCCTTGATGTTGCGGTACTGCTGCTGGCTGTTCTGCATTGTCTTCTGGGGCTCGGTGTCGCTGACCTTGACGACTGCATCCGTGCAGGCCAGCCCGAGGGCCTGCGCCAGCCGGTGGGCGAAGTCCCGTACCAGTTCGGGCCGACGCAGCGAGGGCACATAGGCAACCCAGCCGGGCGCAGGGTCAGGTCTCCAGCGATTCCGGATCAGGTCCCGCGCCGCGGCGATGATCTGTTCGTCGAACCGGCCGTCCTGCTGCTTGCCCCGTCGCACCAGCCGACCCCAGCCGCCGTCACCCCACACGGCCAGGGAGCGCCCCTCCTCGAGCCGGTTATCCACTGCGATCCGTTTGCCGTCGGGGAACTGCCTGCGAGGCTCGATGACGCGCTCAGACTTGCGCAGGAAGTTGACGGCCTGCTGGACGACGGCTGGATCGAAGGCTCGGTCCAGGCTCTGGCCGGCGCAGTTGTCGCAGAGTCCGCACGGCTCGGGGTCATCGTCGTCGAGGTAGCCGCGCAGCAGCCGCATCCGGCACTCGTCGGTGCTGATGTAGCCGCGCATCTGCTCTTGCTCGGCACGGCGTAGTGCAGTGACCGAGGTGACCCGTCCATGGTCGTATGACCACGGTGCAAGCGTCCTCAGCCACCCGCGACCGTCACGCTCCACGGCACCCTCAACCTCCAGGACCTTGAGGAGGTTCTCCAACCGCCCCTGCGTCACGTTCACTCCCGCGAGGATCTCTCGCGTCGTCATCGACGCGGCCCGGCTCTCCAGCAGGTCCACCGTCCGTTCAGCGAGGCCCGCAGGAGGGAAGGCGGCACCGATGAAGTAGTCCTGGATGTCGGTGTCCTCGACACCTCGCAGGAGGATGCCCCAGGATTCTGTCAGGGCGCGGCCGGCCCGTCCGACCTGCTGGTAGTAGGCCACCGGCGATCCCGGTGACTGGTAGTGGATCACGAATGCGAGGTCGGGCTTGTCGAATCCCATGCCCAGAGCCGACGTGGCCACGACCACCTTCACCCTGTTGGCCAGCAGGTCCTGTTCGACGGCGCGCCGGTACTCGTTGTCGTCCTCCCCGCTGTAGGCCCGCGCGTCGATGCCCTGTGATCTGAGCCAGGCGGCAACCCGCCCGGTGTCGGCAACAGTGAGGCAGTAAACGATGCCGGTGCCGGGCAGCTCTTCGATCACAGAGGCGAGCCACACCAGCCGCTCGGCCTGCGACGGCTTGTCGAGAGCGTGAAGCCGAAGGCCGCTTCGGGCGAGCGGACCCCTCACAGGCACGAAGTCGGCTCCAAGTTGCGCGGTCACGTCGGCCAACACGCGGTCGTTGGCGGTAGCGGTGCAGCACAGGACCGGCACGCCGGCCGGCAGCAGGCCCAACACGCGCACCAGCCGCCGGTAGTCGGGCCGAAAGTCGTGGCCCCAGTCGGAGATGCAGTGGGCCTCGTCGATCACCAGCAAACCACTGCGTCGACCGATCACCGGCAGCACCTCGCTGCGGAACTGCTGATTGGCCAGCCGCTCCGGCGAGATCAGCAAGACGTCCACCTCGTCTGCGTCGATCTGTTCCTCGACCCCTGCCCATTCGTCCCGATTCGAACTGTTGATGGTGGCGGCGCGAACCCCAAGCCGCTCGGCCGCCTCGATCTGGTTCCGCATGAGCGCCAATAGCGGCGACACAAGAAGCGTGGGGCCGAGCCCGCGATCTCGAAGCAGCCGGGTAGCAATGAAATACACCACGCTCTTGCCCCAGCCGGTCCGCTGCACCAGCAATACCCGGCCGCGCTCACCGGCCAGCGCCGCGATTGCCTCAAGTTGTTCGGGCCGAAAGGCCGCGGCAGGGTCGCCGGTCAGCCTCCGCAGCAACGCCAGCGCCTTGCTGTCAAGATCGTGTCCCATCGGACCCGGACTGTAGGCACCCCCTATGACACCGCGAGCCGCACTTCACTGCCGAATTTGCCTGGAACGGCGATCATGCCCAGCGCCCTTCACGAGATCGAACGCATCCAGGCTTACTTCATTCTCGGCTCGCCACCGGGGAATGGTGCGGAAGCGGCGGCAACCACACCGGACCAATCGCCGGACCGACCACGCCTCAACACCATCGCTCCCGACGTAGAGAAGGAGCCCGTACCAGGCGCCGCAAGCAGCGAGTGCTGGCCTGCGCTGCCCGTTTGCTGAGACTCGCTCACGGGCACAGACGGACCTCTCCGCGTCACAGCGAGCCGATCCGTTCCGCGTCGATCCTGGCCCACACCAGGACATGCGTGTCCAGCAGAATCAATCGGGCTCCCACCGACCGGCGGCGGCGTCCCACTCGACATCAATGGGTTCGATGATGTCACCGAGGATCTCGATCTTGCCCTTGTCTATGCCGACGATGGACTTCGGCCGCTCAACGTGCGGCACCAGGCGCGACACCGGCCGGCCGTTCTTGGTGATGACGATCTCCTTGCCGTTCTCGGCCACCTCGTCCATGAGCTTGAGACACCGGGCCTTGAACTCTGATGCCTTGATGGTGACGGTGCCGTACGGCAGGTCGTTGCTGCCGTCGGGCATTCTTGCCCTCCCGTCCGATCGGTCCCTTGGGACGGATATGACTATGGTCATGACCATAGTAGCTGGGGTTCGGACAGGCCAGCGCCCGGGCATACACGTCGAGAGGGGCGTGAAGTCGGGGTGGAAGCGGTGCGTGAGAGCGCAAGGCGAGCCTCTGGAATCCCAGGCGATGGCCAGCACTGCCAGATAGCTGGGTCCACGGTCGATCACCCGACCGGATCCCCCGCGTGCGCATCGACGAGATGCTTGAGCCTCGGATTCCTCCGGTCGAAGCACAGCTGGACGGTCGGGAGGCGCGTGGCGGCCGGGACTGCTCCGGTCGCCTGCTGCGCCGCCATGCCGGCCAGCTCTCCCCATCAAGGATCTTCGTCACGGTGCCCACGGACCAGCCGACGATGTCAGCGAACTGGGGACGGTCCATCCGCGCTCCACCAGTTCATCACGCAGGTACTTGCCGGGCTGGAAGGCCGCCCCGCGGTGCTCATCGCCGGAAGGCCCGCCGAAACGGCGCTGAGGGGCACCCGGCCGAGCGGGCTGTCATGTGGATGCGACAGGATGAACTACGCTCCGTGCCTAGGCTCATTCAGCACCTACCGACGACGAGGTTGAACTCTGTAGTCAATCTTGTTAAATGAGACAGCATATCAAGCTATGCCGTCCGGCATCGCCCAAGGGAGGACGCAGTGGCGAATCTGGAATCGATCAGCCTCTTCTCCAACTGCGGCGCCGGCGATGTCGGCTTCGCGCGGGCGGGGTTCCGGTTCAGGGTTCTGGCAGAGATCGATGAGCGCCGCCTTGATGTCGCGCTTCGCAACCACCCGGACGCTTCGGGGGTTACGGGCGACCTTAGGGAGACGTCGCGGGATGTGGTCGCGTCGTACCGCGAGGCCTGCGACTCGGTGCAGCCGACCCTGCTGTCGGCGTGCCCGCCGTGCCAGGGAATGAGCTCGGCGCGAGGCGGCCGAGGCCATGAGAACGACGCCGATGCGGGGACCCGCGATGCGCGCAACCTGCTTGTAGAGGTGATCGCCGATGTCGCCAAGGAGGTAGAGCCACGGATCGTGGTGGTCGAGAACGTGCCGGCGTTCCTGTCTCGCCTGGTCGTCGATCCCCACACGGGCGACCAGATCTCCGCAGCGGCACTACTGATGCGCCTCCTGGAACACCACTACAGCGTGTTCCCGTTCCTGACGGACCTTGCCGACTACGGGATCCCGCAGCGTCGCGTTCGTGCCTTCCTCACCTTCATCAGAAGCGACGAACCCTCTCTCGAACTGCTAGAGCAAGAAGCCCTTGTCCCCTACCCCTGTGCCTCCGCCTACCTCGAATCCTCGGAACCAAGGACGCTTGGCGAGGCCCTAGCCGACCTAGGCGCCAAGCCTCTTGATGCCCTGACGCCGTCCCAGGCCAGGGATGAGGCGAACCCGATGCATGTAGTGCCCGTCTGGGGCAACAGTCGCCAGTACCGGATGGTTGCAGCAATTCCCCCAGGTTCCGGTGGTCGAGCCTGGCAGAACTCGCAGTGTGAGCAATGCGGAAAGGTCGATGTCGGGCCGGACGACGCCGTCTGCCCAGTCTGTGGGGCACCGCTGTTACGCCCGGTCGTACAGGAGGAGGACGGCTCATACAGGCTGGTGAAGGGCTTCAGAAACTCAAGCTACTCCCGCATGTTGCCTGACGATCCCGCAGCCACGATCACCACCGCGAGTGGACACGTCGGCTCCGATCTGACCATACACCCCTTCGAGAACCGCCTCCTGAGCCCCTTCGAGTGCGCCTACCTGCAGACATTCCCGGCAGGCTTCGACTGGGGAACCGCCCTAAACCGCTGGGGGCCAACCTTCGTGCGGACCATCATTGGTGAGGCCGTCCCTCCCAAGTTCACGTCAGAGCATGGGGCGGCGATTGCCCTATTGCTCTCCGGCACGGTGGAAGGGCTCGCATCGTCAACTGATGAGCGCGTCCGTAAGGCCGAACGGCGTCTGAGCCGTCAGCAGCACTCGTCGCTGGAACGAGTCGACTATGCATGACGGCACGCGGAGGCCACTGAAGTTGCGTTTCCTGGGATCGCTGATCGAGCAACTAGGCGCCCAGTTGTACCCGGGCGCCACCGCGACCATGGCAGAACTCATCTCGAACGCATGGGATGCCGACGCGAGCAACGTGTGGATCGACATCCCGCTCGGCCAGACGTGGACGGAGGATGATCGAATCGTCGTCGTCGATGACGGCGACGGCATGTCCTATGAGGACGCTGAGACCCGCTATCTGCTGGTGGGACGCAAACGGCGGGTTGAACTCAAGAAGGATCACACGGAGGGCGGACGGCCACTCCACGGGCGCAAGGGTATCGGCAAGCTCGCAGCGTTCGGCACGGCGAAGATACTCGAGTGCCACACAGTCGACACCGAGGGTCGGCTCACGAGCTTCCGCCTCGACTATGACCACATTCGCGACCTCGATCCGACGGCGGACTACGACGTTGAGACAGCGCAGGACGATGAGATGCTGAGCGACCCTGGGGGCAATCCCCTCACCCACGGCACCCGCATCACGCTCTCGGCGCTCCGGCCTCGTCGAGCGATGAACGAGGCTCAATTCCGGCGGTCACTGGCGCGCCGCTTCGCTCTCGATACGAACGCAATGCGCATCGTGGTCAACGGCGAGGACGTGGGCCGCTTCGACTACGACCTGGACCTTCGATTCCCGCGAGACGGCCGGTTGTTCGATGACGATGCCACCAACATTTCGGCCGACGGCTGGGCCGAGATGGAATCAGCTGCCGGGCCAGTCCGCTGGTGGATCGGATTCACCGAGAAGCCACTCCGCGAGAAACAACTTCAGGGTGTCTCTGTACTGGCACGCGGCAAGATGGTGCAGCGACCATTCTTCTTCCAACGTACCGCCGGCGCAGAGGGGCAACTCGGGCAGGAGTACCTGATCGGTGAAGTGGAGGCCAACTGGCTCGACGATGGCCACGACATCGACACCGACCTGATCCAGGCCAATCGCGACCAGCTGCAACTCGAGGACGAGCGGCTCAACGACTTCATCAACTGGGGGCAGAATCTCATACGCCGCGCCTTGCGGGAATGGAGCAGCCTCAGACAGGAGCGGGTGGCCCAAGGATTGGACCTCAGCAACTTCACGGACCTGATGGACCGGCTGACGCCCGACGAGCGCCAACGGATGATGCGGGTGACGCGCGCTGTGTCGAAGATCCCGGCGATCGCTGTCGACGAAGCCAGGGCCCTGGTCAGCTCAATTGTCGACGCGCACGAGGACACAATCGTCAGAGAACTCCTCGAGACCATCGACAGCAGCACCTCGGACTTCCAGACGCAGATCTGGGAGGTCGTGCAGCGCTTCGGCCTGATTGATGCCCGCCGCAACCAGACGATCATTCAGGCCCGACTCAAGACGATCGCTGAACTGCAGAGATTCGTCGCGGGCGGGGCGACGGAAGTGCCGACGATCCACGATCACATCAAGAAGCACCCGTGGCTGCTGGACCCGAGGTGGTACCTGTTGGACGACGAGGTCCGCCTGTCCGACTTGGGCATCACGCCCAGGGAGGACGAGTCTGACGGGCGCATGGACTTCCTATTCGCACTCGGTCCCAGGTCCCCATACACTCATGACGAGCTTCTCGTCGTCGAGATTAAGCGCGGCACGCATCCGAAGGGCACGACTCGGACCGTGAACCGTGATGAAGTATCAAGATTCCAAGGATACGCGATCGCCGCCCACGAGAGCCAATCAAGATCCAGCAGACCACTCCGAGTGGTGGGATTGATGATCGCTCAGGGCTACACGTCCGAGGCAGACGGGATGCGGCGGCACCTCGAGACAGCTCAGAGTCCTCGCCTCGTCTTCACGACATGGGACAGCGTGCTGCGCGAAACCGAACGGCTCCACAAGGACTGGCTCGCGGTGTCCAACCGCCGCGCATCTGAGAACGATGGCTAAGCGAGGTTGAACACGGCGTCTACCTCGAATCTCACGCCTACCGATCCGGGTCGGAAGGCGTCGGTCTGTCTCCTGGGGATCGTGCTCGTTCCCAGTCGACGAGCGACACGTCCCGGCCGGCGACGACCGCGCACCCGGTCAAACCGTCGACCACAGCGTCAGCGGACAGTCCCTTGCCCGCCATCCTCACGACCACATGGCCGCGGCTCGCCACCAGGTAGCCGGCGGTTCTCCAGCAGTCGGCCACCATCCGCCAGTAGGCGCTCGCCAGTTCGTGGCGGTCGTCCCGGGAGACGCGGTTCCGGGTCGGATGGGGCGGCCCCCCCAAGAACCACAGACGCAGCCACTGATCCTCCTCGAAGCTCGTCACGTCCAGGTAGGGGGGCGAGGTGATGATGCAGCGGGCCTCCCGCCGCCGGACGGACTTGAGCCTGTGCAGGTCTCTGAAGTCGCTCAACTCGACACGCCCCCGCAACGCTGGCAGCGGGGATGCGTACCGGAACCGTGCCGGACAGCGCTGGGCAGCTCGGGAGCATGGAACGAGATGCGGCACCGCTCGAAGAGGACGCCGCCGATCGTCGACCTCGTCTCCCATTCCTCGCGCGTCAGCCGATGCGGAACGAAGAACATGCGAACGGGCGGGACGCACGGGGGTCGGATCATCCACGCCTGGCACCAGCTTCTCGTGTCGGGCAGTTCGCTCACCTTCGCGGGCCAGTTGGCGCCGGCGGCGCACTGGCCGAACGCGATCACTTGGCCCGGTCGCCGGTCCGCGAAGCCGTGCCACACCACGACGTCGAGATGCGCGTCCTTCTGCTGGGCAGCGGGCCTGACCGGCTTCGCGCCTCCGCCCTCTCCCAGCTTGCGAGCCAGTTCGTCGACAGCAGCGGGGAACCCCGTCGCCTTCGTCCGTCGCGGGAACGCGGACAGGTGGGCGCCGTCGTGCTCATTGCGCCCGAAGTAGCTCTCGGCCGCCGCCTGGCTGACATCCTCGAAGTCTCGCTCGGGACGCAGGCGCGTGCTGCTGCCGACGGTGGTCCTCCATGTCCGCGACGAGGCGATCGGCGAGCTCGAGAATCTCGGTGGCGACGCGAAGAGTGTCGCCGTCGCCTGCGTCGCCCGTCAGCTGCTTGCCCCGCGCCTCCTGCAGTCGGTGCCTGGCCTCTTGAAGATGTCCTTTGAAGAGCTCCTCGTCGCCGGTGCTGATGTCGATCACGACATCCAACGGCAGGCCGCGCCGCAGCGCAATCAGTCCGGCGTCGCTGCCGATGGCCGAGTCCAGGCGACGGAGGTCGGGGTTCTGGCTCTGGACCAGCGGTCGGGTGTCGGTGGACTTCCGTCCGTAGAGCCACAGGCACAGATCGCCCAGCGCTTCCAGCCTCTCGGCGGGAACGGGTTCGGGCCGGAAGCTGCGTTCGTTGTCGATTCCAAGCATTTCCTGGATGTTCTGATAGTCCAGACCGGTGTAGAGATGCGAGAACGAGAAGTGCTTCTTCCACCGGTCGTCGAGGTCGAACCGGCCGGACTCCTCTGCTTGGCGCAGGACCATCAGGCCTCGGTACAGCCTTCGCACGGTGGTGTGCCGATCGCCGATTCGCCGGGCGATCTCGTCGAGCTCCTCGCCCAGTTCGTTGTGGACCCAGGCGACGTACTGCGCCTTCGCATACGACTGCCACGGCTGTGGACCGTTGACATGCTTGAAGCCGACGTAGTGCCATATGCTCTGTCGAGCACACTCGATAGCAGGCAGAGTGGCCAACTCCTCCCGCCGCGCGGCCGTGATCGTCGGCAGATCACTTGCTCCCACCCTCGCCCGAAGGGCACCATCCACCAGCAGCCGCACAGCCGCCAGACGGCGGTTGCCCTCCACCACGACGAGCCTGTCGTCCTCTCGCGCCACGAAGATCGGCTCATGCTCGAAGTACCCGTTGCTGGCAATCGACAGCGCCAGTTCGTCGACGGCGAACTCCCTCCACAGCCGCTCGACCAGATCGGGCTCGTCGAGCTCCCCGTCGAGGAAAAGTCTCGGATTCCTCCGGTCGAAGCACAGCTGGTCGGTCGGGAGGCGCGTGGCGGCCGGCAATGCTCCGGTCGCCTGCTGCGCCGCCATGCCGGTCACGCTACCGGAGCGCCG
The DNA here is from genome assembly GCA_028819505.1 of Acidimicrobiaceae bacterium. Lineage (GTDB taxonomy): Bacteria > Actinomycetota > Acidimicrobiia > Acidimicrobiales > Aldehydirespiratoraceae > Aldehydirespirator. The sequence continues at coordinate 54,784 of JAPPLH010000061.1, read as the reverse complement.
CGCCCGGCCATGGCCGAGCGGATTGAGGAAACCGGCAGGCCGACGTCAGCCCGGGGTGGCCGGCGGTCATTGGGCGTGATCCAGGACGGCCGCTCGGTCGGGGGACGGCTTGGGCGGCTTGCGGTTCGCTTCGGTCGGGATCGGGAGGTCGGAGGCCGGGATCAACGGGCCTTTGACGATCTGGTCGAGGAGGGCGGCGGCCTTTGGGGTGACCTCGATGGTGTGCTCGATGATGGACAGGACGAGCAGCAACTCCTTCGTCTGGGTCCAGCGGGTGGGGCGAATGTCGTCGAGGGGGCTGGACTTCCGACCCTTCCGGTTCTTCATGCGGTAGCCGAGCCAGGAGCGGAGCACCCTTAGGCCGGAGACCTCGAAGTCCCAGGCCCCCTGGCTGACCGGGGCGAAGGCGCCGGTGCCGACGGTCAGGGTCAGAGACTCGGGGTCGTAGTCGAAGTTCTCGGGCATGCCCTCAACAGGAGTGACCTCCTTGGCTTGGCCCTCGGGGAGACGAGCCTGGCCATCGGGCGCAAAGCGCTCGCCCCAAGTGTGCCACCACAGGAGGTCACGGCCCAGTTCAAGCGCCTGTTGGAACAGGTCGGCATCTTCGGTGAGCGGGACATGGATCGGGCCGGCAGCCTCGGCAAGCTCTTCGTTGAAGCGGTCACAGAAGGCGGGGGTTCCGCCCAACGCGTAGACGTAGGCGAGCAGATCCTCCGCGGTGACCTCGATGGCGAGCCTGTCGCCGAGGGCGGCTAGCAGCCCGTCAGTGACGTTGGGAGCGTTGCCGCGCGTGTCTCGGTGAAGCGGCATGACGTTCTTCGCGCCGTAAGAGCCACGGAAGTGGTCAAGGTCGGGAACATAGGGCGTGACCGTGAGTGCTGGGCCTCGGCCCATCTTGGTGGATGTCAGAGTGGTAACGAACACTTGCCGCGATCCTCGGACCTGCCACAACTCAGGCCTAGGGCGGTCGGCTAGGCGGTTGTCACTGATGATCCACTGACGATCGAAGCTCCGATAGCCATAGCGTCCAAATCCCTCAGGCTCATCGCCCCGATCGAGGTCCCGGAGCCTTCTCAACCGAGGTCCGGGTACCAGCAGAGGAGTTGGCGTGCTAGTTGTAGTGCGAAAGCCCGTCTGCTTGAGAAGCTGTCCTCGCTCGCGTGCCACTTCCAGCAGCAGACTCTGCCAACGTCGCTCGGCCAGACTCTTGATCTCGGCGATAGGCCATGTCCGCTTCAACTGAGATCCCGAGTGAGTCCACGGGAACAGATCGGTGACCTGAGGCCAATCGCGGTACTCGCTGTCACCACGGGGAGTCATGGGATCGAGACCGTTACCCGTCACGGGTTCGAACCGGTCGGCGAGACTGAGACTCGACAGCGCCGACAGCTTGTCAACCCGGCTGCCTCCGACCTTCAAGTAGCGGACCTCGCAATCGCCGGTCCCGGTGGCGCCAGCGCCCTGCCGGAGTGGCTGCGACGCCCAGCCCGGCGCAGACGCTGTCCGCCCCGTGCGAACGCCGACCGCTATGGCGACCGGGGTCTGGATGTCGAAGATGTTCTCCTCCGTCAGGGCGCCCCGGCCCTCGCCTCCGAGATCCACGATCCACAGTTCGTCGAAGGCGCTGCGTAGCAGGTGGCGAACTCCGCCCATTGAGACTCCATCAAGGTACGACGACGCGGTGATGAATGCGACCACTCCTGGTCCCGGCGGCAGTTCGGTGGCCTGCCACACGGCCCAACGCCAGAAGTAGACGTAGTCGTTGTAGACGTTCTTGAGGTGGCGGCCGAGACCGGCGGCCTTCATCGGTTCGGTGACGGAGTCGAGCAGCGGGACGATTCTGGTCGCGTCCGCAGCAGCGCCAGCAGCCGTTCGCCGTAGGGCGGACTCCCGGTCGAGCCGCGGGGCGACACCGGGTGCGCCGTGGCGGACTACCCCGCCCTTGCGTTTGCCCTTGTCGCCCGCAGTGCGCTGCTCGCGGTCGTACGGAGGGTTCCCAATGACGACGGTGAACCGCTCGTGCTCCTTGAGTTCGGCGGCGTTCTGGCCTTCCTCGGCCACAGGATCGAGGACGGTGGCGAACTGGCCTTGGCGGGCGGCGTGTTCCAGGGTGTCGGTCAACAGAATCTGCATAGCGCCGTCGCCGGCTCCGGCATCGTGGAGTTCCAGCGCGACCTTGAGGTGGGCGATGGCGTAGGGGGCGAGCATCAACTCGAAGGCGTGCATGGACGGCAGCAGGCGGTCGCGCAGGTGCTCGGGCCATTCGTCATTATCGCCGTGCTCAATGAACGACAGGCGAGCCCGGCGCAGCCACTCGACAAGAAACGTGCCCGTGCCAGTCGCCGGATCGATCATCGACACGAACGGCTTGTCCGCATCGACACCCTCGGGTACGTCGAAGTCGTTGCGGTCGGCCACCTCCTGCCATGTCGCGGCGTCAGCTATGCCCATCGGCAGGCCGAACCTCGATCGCAGCACCTCGTCGACGGCTCGCACGATGAACTCGACCGCGGGCTGGGGCGTGTAGAAGGCACCCGCGTCGGCCCGCATCCGGCGGTCGTACTTCTTGAGGAACTCCTCGTAGAAGTGGATCACCGGGTCGCCGCCCTTGGCGGTGGAGCCGAACTGGTCGAGCACGGCCTCGACGTTGGTCTCCCGCAGGTCGGCCACGAGCTGGGGCAGGTCGCTGCCGGGCAGGTCGAGGGTCGCGGCCTCGTCGTGGACCTGCTCGAACAGGGCCTCCAGCAACGGGTTGGCCACCGGCACGGCCGAGAAGATCGGCGACGAGCCGAAGTCCCTGGGATTGGTCACCCGGCTGCTCAGCAGTCCGTAGACGAGCGTCTGGGCGCACATGTCGGCGAAGCTGTCGGGGTTGACGTCGCTGACCAGCTGGGTGCGGATCTCCGACATCAGCGACGAGAACGGCCCTGAGCCGTCTTCGTTGCCGAGCGCCTCACGGATCTGGTCCCGCAAGTCTCGTGCGGTCTTGGCCATGCGGTCGGCCAGACGGGCCGAGTCCCTGATCGACTGGCCGACCGGGAGCTTGAACGCCTCCCACCAGGATTGGCGCCACGCCTCGGCGTCGGTGTCGTCGTCGGGCCAGGCCAGGCACGGCAGCAGTTCCTCGCTGAGCCGCTGGAGATGGCGCGCCGGCGCATGGGCCGGCCGCCACGCCAACGAGCGGAACTCGGCGGTCTGCGGGTCGCGGCCCCGGAACGCCAGGAAATGCAGCTCCACATCGTCGCCGGTTCCGGTGATCACGATGAACATCAGATCGCCGAGCGCCCATGTCCGCGTCCCGGCACCGGCGGCGGCCCGCTTCTTGGTGACCAGGGCCCGCAGCAGTTGCCGGATCGGCGTGTAGCGCAGCCGCGGTCCGCCGAACTCCAGGAAGAACACGCCCCACGGCTGGCCCGCGGTCAGGGGTCGCATCTGCTGGAACCGCCTCAGATCGTCGAGCCGCTCGACGGGGATGCCCAACTCGCCGGCATCCCAGTCGTAGGTGACCGCTGTCAGGTCGTCCTCAAGGCAGTCGGGATCATCGAGGGGCCAGCCCTGGTCGTCGACGAGGTACTGGACCACCTGAGCGAAGGTGCGGATGCCGCGCATCGTCTCAGCACGGTCGGCAGGCACGCGGAGGCCGGGCTCCTTTCTCATGATTGGGCCCCTATCGGCGGGCGCATCGGTCCAGCCGTCCGCCGGGGCCCCAGGTGAATCAGTCGCGCATCGCTGAGCCGGCGCAGGCCGCGTTGGCGACACTCAACGAGCGACACAGCGCCCAACCTCCGACGTACCCGCTACTGGGTGGCGTCGAGCCGCTGCAGCGGCCCCGACCAGTCGAGAATGCTCCGGTCGGCGGTCACCAGCCGGTGCCCCTCAAGAGCAGTGGCAACGATGATGCGGTCGGCGGGATCGCCCGGGAGGCCCTCCAAGGTGGCCGCGCGGGCGCCGATCCGGCCGTCCACCGGGACTTCCGTCAAGCCCTGTCTCAGGTTCAGGCGGCGCCATGCCCGCACATCCCCAGGAAGGCTGATCCGCCCCTTGCTGACCAGTAGGGCAAGTTCCCAGAAGGTGATTGCCGAGATGGCGGCCTCCCCGTTGATCGCTGCACGGTCCAGGGCCTCGTGGGCCCGTGAACCGAGGCGCTGCGACCCGTCCCGGTACCACAGCAGGACATGCGTGTCCAGCAGAATCACTCGGGCTCCCACCGGCCGGCGACGGCGTCCCATTCAACGTCGATCGGCTCGATTATGTCGCCGAGGATCTCGATCTTCCCCCTGTCTATGCCGAAGAGACTCTTCGGCCTCTCGACGTGGGGCACCAGGCGAGACACCGGCCGCCCGTGCTTGGTGATGACGATCTCCCTGCCGGTCTCGGCCACCTCGTCCATGAGTTGGAGGCATCGGGCCTTGAACTCCGACGCTTTGATTGTGACAGTGTCGTACGGCACCTCGTGGCTGTTGTCAGGCATCCTTCCCTCCTGTCCAGTGGTCCCTCGGGACCGGATGATATGACTATGGTCATGACCATAGTAGCTCGTGTTCCGGCAGGCTTGAGAGCCATCAGTTGAGTTCCATCCAGCAGCGCAGCGCGGGCTCGGGAGCGTCCATGGGGGCGTTGACCCTCTTGAGGTACGAGTCGCGGATGTAGAGGCAGACCTTGTCGCGCAGGTCCTTGAGGGTGGCTCGGCCCATCTCGCAGCGGCGCGGGGTGTTGGGCTTGGAGCGGATGCTCTCGACGATCTCGCCGGGAGACTCGACGATCGCGTCGGCGTCGACGTCGTAGAGGTACCAGCGGGTGGGCCCGGCGTCCAGGGTGAACGCGCCTTCGTCGGCGTCGAGCGCGGGCAGCGAGTAGCAGAAGAACACGCCGCTCGCGCCCTTGCTGAACTTGCGGCGGCCCGAGAACACCGAGCCGGGCAGCCCGTCGAGCCGCTCGGCCAGCTCCGGGTGGCGCTTGAGCAGCGCCTGGTACTCCAGGTGCATCTCCTCGACAGCGGTTCGGGTGCCCTCGTAGGAGGCGTTGAACTCGCGCAGCGGGTCGTAGGCGTCGTCGGGGCGCAGCAGTTTGCGGCCCTCGATGCCGAGCGTGCTCGAGATCATCAGCACCTTGCCGGTGACCCGCTCGTACAGCTTCAGGATCCGCTCCAACTCCTCGGGGGGAAGGAAGTTCCAGAACCGGACCGTGCCCCGGTCCGCAGCCGCCTCGGGGTGATCGGCCCGGAGGCGCTCCTCGGTCTCGGGGCTCATGCGGCGGTCGACCCGGCCTATGCGCTGCATCAGCCGCACCGGATTCCAGTGCAGGTCGTAGTTGACCAATCGGGTGGCGTCCTGGAGGTTCAGACCCTCCGACAGCACGTCGGTGGACACCAGCACCCGGATCTCCTTTAGCCCACGATCGGTCAGCTCAGCGCTGCTCGATCCGTTGTAGTAGGGGGAGAACCGGCGGATCGCCTCCGCCCGGTCGATCTTCGAGCCGCTGTCGATGCGAGCCAGACCGTCGATCCCAGCGGACCGGAGCTGCGACTCCACGTAGCGGGCGGTGTCGGCGAACTCGGTGAACACCAACACCTTGCGACCCGAGAGGTCCTTGGTACGGAGCAGCCGGGTGAGCTTGCGAACCTTGTCGTCCTGGTCCGGGGTGAGGCGACTGGTCGCGTCGAGGAAGCGGACTATCTCGTCGAGGTCCTCGAAGGTCTTGTCGACGATGACGACCACGTCGTACTCGTCGCGGGACAGTTCTTCGACCGCCTCCAGCAACTCGGGCGGGATCACATCCTCGTCGGCGGCGTCGTCGTCGTCCTCGCCGTCGAAGTCCAGTCCGAGCTGTACCTCGGGCCGGTAGCCGACCACCTCCGCGTGCCGGTGCAGCCATCCGTCGAGCCGCTGCCGTTCCGCACCTGGCTCGCAGTGGACCTCGACGAAGGCCAGCAGCTTGCGCATCAGCCGGTCCAGCGACTTCTCGAACGCGTACACCGAGCTCTCGAACCGCTTCAGGAACATGGTGCGTATCAGCCCCACCACCTGGCGCTGGCGGCCCTCCTCGAAGGGGTCGATGTCCTTCTCGGGGCCGATGTAGTGAGCCAACGGGTAGTAGACCGCCAGGGAGAACAGCGGATTCTGGCGGCGGCAGGCCTTCTCGAACATGTCGAGCACGTCCCGGTACGACGACCGGATCGAGTACTCGGCCACCTGGGGCGGCTTGCGCTCCGCGAACGCGGCCGACTCGCCGCGCTCCTGGATCTGGCTGGCCTTGGCGTAGGACCGGCTGCGCTGCACAACCAACGCTCCAAAGACCACATCCGCAGCCAGGGCGTCGCGGGCCTCCTGAGTGAGCCCCTCGGCGAGAGCCATGGCTGCTCTGCCCGAGATGTCGCCGCTGCCGTTCCCGTTGCTGCCTCCTGCTGCGCCGAGAGTGGCTTGCAGGTCTCGTTCCATCACGTTGAAGTGTCCCGACAGGTGGTTCACTCCGAGGCTGCGGCCGAAGAAGGCCTCGTCGCCTCGGGTGAACAACTCGGCCATGTGACGGAAGTCCGCCAGACGGTTGTTGACCGGCGTGGCGGTGAGCAGGAACAGCAGCTTGGATCGTGTCGAACCGTCGAGCATGTCGTACAGGCGCCAGTAACGGGACCGCCGGTCCTGCCCGTCGCCGATGCTGCTGAGTTCGCTGTCGTCGCCTCGGCTGCCACGGTTGCGGAAGTGGTGGGCCTCATCGACGATCACTGCGTCAGCCAGGTCGGTCATGCGCTGGAAGCGCTCGGGAAACTGGTTGCCCCGGCCAAGGTCGGTGTGGCTGAACACGCTGAGGCTCGAGAAGTCGGCGCCGCCGCCCACGCCTCCGATATGGGGCAGCCATCGGCGCAGGTGCGGCTCCCACACCCCCTCCCGGGCCGCCTTGGGAGCGAACAGCACCACTCGCTTGTTCTCGTGCAGCACCAGCCGCTCGATCAGCATCAAACCCACGAACGTCTTGCCCAGGCCCACACCGTCGCACAGGAACGCTCCGCCGTGCTGGCGGGCGATCTTCATCAGAGACCAGTACGCCTCCTGCTGGTAGCGGTCCAGATGGCCGAACATGCGGGACTGGGACTCGTCCCACTCACCTGCCGTGAGCTCGCGGCCCCGGAAGAACTCGTGCAACGCCCGGGCGTACACGTCGAAAGGCGTGAACTCGGCGGTGTGGCGGGTGATCGCCTTCAGCACGTCGGCGGTCACGTCCTCCGCCGCCGCCCAATGGGTCTCGAACCATTCCTGAAGCTGGGCGACGTCCCGGCCGCCCTGCACCTGGATGTTCAACTCGACGTTGCGGGTCAAGCCCGGCGTGGTGAAGTTGCTCGACCCCACCAGCGCCTGCGCCCCGACCACATCGAACCTGGCGTGGGTGATGTATGCCTTGGCGTGGAACTTGTCACGCCGGTAGACGCGGCACTCGATCCGTCCTTCAGCGATGGCCTCGACCACCGCCTCCACCCCTTCAAGGAACGGATTGGGGCCCTTCTCGTGCTCCAAGCTGTCATCGAGCCGGCCCACCCGTTGGCGCAGTGCCTCCTTGAACACATGGTGGGTTCGCAGCGACACCTCGTCGCCCATCAGCAACCGGATTCCCTCAAGCTGCTGCCACTTGCCGTCTAGAGCCAGCAGTGCCCCGATCTCGAAGAACCCGGTGGCTATGTCGAAGGATCGGGCCACATCGGTCCACTGGCTCAGGTACTCCAGACCCGTCCAGCCCGACACGCTGTTGTCGACGATGAACAGCTCCCCGCCGCCCGCTTCGCTCACAGGTCAGACCGTACCCCCGAGTTGTGACACGCCCGCGCTATGACCGCATGCGGGTGCCTTCGGGGTCCCATAGGCAGCTCTCGACCGGCTTGGCGGGGCGGCGGGTGCCGACTATCTCGATCTCGAAGTGGCCGGTGGAGTCGGCCAGCTCGGCGGGGATGTAGCCCATGGCCACCGATGCCTCGCTGTGGTGGGCACAACCGCCGGAGGTGACCCAGCCGACCACCTCGCCGTCGTGCCACACCGGCTCGTCGCCGATCACGTCGCAGGCATCGGCGCCGGTGCCCACGTCGACCGTCCAGGTACACAGGCGCAGGCCTGTCGCTGCCACCCCGCCCGACGGCCCGGCCTCGCCGTGCTTCTTGGCCAGGGCCTCCCGGCCGATGAAGTCCTTCTCCATCCGCACGAAGCGGCCCAGCCCGGCCTCGAACGGGTCGTAGTCGGGCCGGTACTCGCGCAGCCACGACCCGAACCCCTTCTCCAGGCGCAGCGAGTTCAACGCGTGCAGCCCGAAGAACTCCAGCCCGTGCGCCTCCCCCGCCGACCGCAGCAGATCGAACACGTAGCGCTGGTAGCGGGCCGGCATCCACAACTCGTAGCCCAGATCACCGGTGAAGCTGATCCGACCGCACCACACCGGCGCCAATCCCACCTCCATCTCGCTGAAGGCCATGAACCGCATGCCGTGAGCCGACACATCGGCGTCGGTGACCTCGGTCAGCAGATCCCTCGCCGCCGGCCCGGCGATGGCCAGTCCGCACAACTCCGCGCCCAGCGTGAGGTAGCTCACCGAACCATCCTCAGGCAGATGGGCGTCGAACCAGCGCTCGTAGTAGCGCTCAGCGATTCCCGAGCCGAACACCACGAATCGCTCGCCGTCCCGCACGTTGCCGGTGGTGCCGCCCACCACCGTGCCCGCCGGTCCCTCGGCCCGGCCTGGCGCGGCCGGCAGGCACGCCACCGTCAGATCGCCGGCGAGGTTCCCCGCCGGGTTGGTCATCGGTGTGAGCGCCATGCGGCCCGGGATCGGTATCCGCCCCGCCAGCAGCCGATCGAGCCACTCCCTCGCTCCCGGACCCGACACCAGGAACTTGGCGAAACCGGTGGTCTCCATCATGCCGACGCCGGCCCGCACGGCCAGGGTCTCGGCCCGCACCCGGTCCCAGGCGTTGGAACGCCCGAAGGTGACCTCCTCGACCGGCTCCAGCCCAGGGGTCTGGAACCACAGCGCCGACTCCAGGCCGAAGGCGTCGCCCCACACCGCGTTGGCCGCCACCAACCGGTCGTAGATGGGCGAGGTCTGCACGCCCCGTCCCTCGGGCAGGAACTCGTTGGGGAACGTGATGCGGAACCGGCGCGCGTAGTTCTCGCGCACCTTGGCATCGGTGTAGGCGCTCGTGGCGTAGTCGCCGAAGCGGGCCACGTCCATGGCCCACACGTCGAAGCCGGGATCGCCCTCCACCATCCAGTTGGCCACCGACAACCCCACACCGCCGCCCTGCGACAGCCCGGCCATCACCCCGCACGCGGTCCAGTATCCCGGCAGGCCCCGGACGGGACCGATCAGCGGGTTGCCGTCGGGCGCGAACGTGAACGGCCCGTTCACCACCCGCTGGATCCCCGCAGTGGCGAACGCCGGGAAGTGGGCGAAGGCCACCTCCAGCGAGTCCGAGATGCGGTCCAGGTCGGGCGGCAGCAGCCTCATGGAGAAGTCCCACGGCGTCTGGCGGGGCGACCAGGGCACGCAGGCCCGCTCGTAGGTGCCCAGCAGCATCCCCTCGCCCTCCTGGCGCATGTAGATCTCGCCGCCGAAGTCGATCACATGCCTCAGCCGCGAGCCGGTGCGCCGGTTGAAGTCGCGGACCTCCTCCAGCGGCTCGGTCACCAGGTACATGTGCTCCATGGCCAGCACCGGCAGCTCCAGGCCCACCATGCGGCCCACCTCGCGGGCCCACAGGCCCCCGCAGTTCACGACGTGCTCGCAGTCGATGGCGGCCAGGTCCTCGCCGGTGGCCGTGTCGTACAGCAGGACCCGCCAGCCCCCGCCGGCGCGGCGCTCGATGGCCCGGGCCCAGCAGTTGCGGTACACCTCGGCGCCCGCCAGCCGGGCCGCTTTTGCGTAGGCGTGGGTCACCCCGGCCGGGTCGACGTGGCCCTCGTGGGCGTCGACCAGCGCGCCCACGAAGTACTTGGGGTCGATCAGCGGCACCAGCTCGGCCGCCTCGGCCACCGAGACGATCTCGGTCTCCATGCCCAGGTAGCGGCCCCTGGCATGGGTCATCCTCAGCCAGTCGAGCCGCTCGGGAGTGTCGGCCAGCATGACCCCGCCCGGCATGTGGATGCCGCAGTCCTGGCCGGAGACCCGCTCGATCTCGGCGTACAGCTGCATCGTGTAGCGCTGGAGCCGGGCCACGTTGGGATCGCCGTTGAGGGTGTGCATGCCGCCCGCGCTGTGCCAAGTGGAGCCGGCGGTGAGCTCGGTGCGCTCCACCAGCACCACATCGGTCCAACCCGCCTTGGTCAGGTGGTAGAGGACGCTGGCGCCCACCACTCCCCCACCGACCACCACGACCCGCGCGTCCGTCCTCATCCGAGTCTCTCCCGGAGCCGGCGGGCGCCGATCAGTCCGTGCTCGGCCAGCGGCGGGCGTCGATGGCGGGCAGGGCGGGGTTGGGCCCGCAGCCGTAGCGCTCGGCGTCGCCGGGACCGTCCCCGCCCGGCACCGTCACTCCGGTGGCCAACGAGTCCGCGGTCATGCAGTCGGCCACCATGTTGTGGAAGCGGTGCAGGGGCTCCTCGAAGCGGGGCGACAACGGCCCGGGCGGGGCCGCGCCCAAGGCCAGCCCCCGCTGGGACCGCTCGCAGATGTCGATGTCCTCGTTGTTGACCTCGATCCAGAACTTGCGGGTGGCCTCGAAGGCGTCGCCCACGGTGTCGGGATCGGTGGAGGGCGGGAACAGGAACGCGCAGTGCTCGCGGGTGGCGCCCACCGACAGCGGCTCGAGGCGCATCACGAAGGCATGGCTGGGAAGCACGGCCAGCGTCACGTTGGGGAACACGGCCACGAACCGGCCGCTCACCGAGTCGGAGCTGTCCAGCCCGGAGGCCGGAGGAAGCACCAGCCAGTCGTCGCGCTCGTCGCCCGACACCGGGGTCGTGGTCTGGCCGCAGTACAGGCCCGGCCCCTGGTAGCGGTAGTGGTCCCGGACCCGGGACACCTTGGCCAGCTCGGGATGGACCCAGGCGAGGTGGTAGTACTCCTGGAAGTTCTCGGTGATCAGCTTCCAGTTGGCGGCCACGTCGAAGCTGCACCTCCCGTGGACGTACCAGCCGTCGAAGCCGTAGCCGCCCATCCGCTCGGGCAGGTCGCCCAGCCACTCGGCCAGCGGCGGCGTCCGCTCGTCCAGGCAGGCGAACACACAGAAGCCCCAGGTCTCCACCCGCACCGGCAGCAGGGAGAACTCGGCGGGATCGAAGTCCGGTCGGGGCACCTCGTCGAACAGCGGCGTGGCCACCAGCGTGCCGTCGAGGGCGTACCCCCAGCGGTGGTAGGGGCAGCGGATCATCCGCGGCACGGTGCAGTCCACCGAGGCCAGCTCGGTGCCCCGGTGCCGGCACGAGTTGATGAAGCCCCGCAGCGCGCCGTCGAGGCCCCGGGCGATCAGCACCGAGGTGTCGCCCACCATGCGCACCAGCAGGCGGCCCGGCTCGGCCACCTCCGACGCCGAGGCCACCGCCACCCAGGCCCGACCGAACAGGCGATCCTTCTCGACCTCGTGGAAGTCCTCGCTGGTGTAGACGGCCGGCTGGAGTCCGGTCGCCTGGTCGAGCGGCCGCCGGGTGGCCGACCAGAAGTCCTCGGAGGTGAAGTCGATCGAGCCCACCGTACCCGGCTGTCCCATGGCGCGAAGTACACCACGGCCGCTCCCCGACCGCAACGCCCAGCACGCGGCCTCACCGGCCGATCCGCCCGTTCGAGCATGTGAAAGGCGCTCAATATGACTGATGAGGCATCTAGACTGCAAAGCGCCGGAGTGCTTCCCCTCTCGGCCCCAAGCATTCAACCGGGGGAGGCGCTCCGGCACTCACATGTTCATCGCCGCCGCGGCCGGCTAGAACGACGCGCAGAATAGCGGATGCACGCGGCCGTTCCAAACCTCGGGCGGCGGCTGCGCCTAGAAGTCGGTCTGGACCCCGCCCTCGGCTATGCGCCGGTCGGTGAAATCGTCCAGCTCCTCCCGCACGTCGTCGGCCAACCGCGGAGGCTCGTAGGCGTCCAGGAGCTCCCCGACCAGGCGTTCGGCGTGGTCCAGGGCCGTGGGAGAGCCGGCCTCGGCCCAGGTCTCGTAGTTGCGCCAGTCCGACACCATCGGCTTGAAGAACGCGTCGCGGTAGCGGGCCAGGGTGTGGGCCGTGCCGAAGAAGTGCCCGCCGGGGCCGACCTCGTCGATGGCCTCCACCGCGAGCGAGTCCCCATCGGTCGCCAGGGGCCGCAAGAATTCGCCCACCATGCCGATCATGTCGGCGTCGATGACCATCTTCTCGTAGCAGGCTTGCAGCCCTCCCTCCATCCAGCCTGCGCCGTGCATCACCATGTGGGCGCCGCCCGTCACCACGGCCCACAGCGAGAGCACGCTCTCGTAGGCGGCCTGGGCGTCGACCGCGTTGGCCGCGCAGACGTTGGAGGACCGGTAGGGGACCCCGTACCGGCGAGCCAGCTGGCCCCCGAGCAGCACCGCCTTCATGTACTCGGGCGTGCCGAAGGCCGGTGCGCCCGACTGCATGTCGACGTTGGAGGTGAACCCCCCGTAGAGCACCGGCGAACCCGGTCTCACCAACTGGCAGAAGGCGATGCCGGCCAACGCCTCAGCGTTCTGCTGCACCACCGCGCCGGCCACCGTGACCGGCGCCATCGCCCCGGCCAGCGTGAACGGGGTGACCGCCACCGCCTGGTTGCGGGCCGAGTACTGCAGGATCCCCTCCAGCATGGGAGTGTCGAGACGCAGCGGCGAGTTGCAGTTCACCACGGTGAAGATCGACGGCTCGCGTTCCAGGTCGTCGTCGCTTACGCCGCGCGCGATTCGCACCATCTCCAGGCAGTCGCGGTTGCGCTGCGCTCCCAGCGAGTAGGCGTTGACCGCTTTGCCGGTCAGGGTGAGCAGGTCGCGGGTGGCCACCAGATGGCGCACCGATGCGTGCACGTCCACCGGCTCCACCGGATAGCCGCCGTGGAAGCCGACCGCGTTGAGCACCTCAGCGAGCATCACCAGCCGCCGGAAGTCGTCCCGGTTGCCGGTGCGGCGGCCGCCGGCCCGGTCGGCCACGTTCGGGGGGCTGGCCACCGAGGCGAAGGAGACGCTGCGGCCCCCCATCGGGAGATGACGGGCCGGGTCGGGAGCGTGAAGCACGAACTCGCCGGGGGCGGCGGACACCAGTTCGGTGACCATCTCCGGGTCGAAGCGCACCCGATCCCCGTCCACCCAGGCCCCCGCCTCGGCCCACATCCTGAGGGCGGTGGGATGCAGGAAATCCATGCCGGTGTGGCGCAGCACCGTCAGCGAGGCGGCGTGTATGGCCTCGAGCTCGTCCTCGCTCACCACCGGGGTCGGCTCGAACCGGCGCTCATGCAGCCGCCACGGCGGCTGGACCGGGCCGCCCGACCCGGTGACCGCAGCCTGCCGCGGCCGCCGCCTTCGACGCCCGGCGCTCATCGCCGCAGACTACTGCCCGACCGCTGGCCTCCCGCGGCGACCCCGGCGAGCCCGTAGCCACCCCGCCGCCCCGCTCCGGTTCGGACGGGACCAGCGCGCTCCGCCGGCGGCCAGCGCGACCGGAGGCAGCGGAGAAGCACTGTTCTTTCATGCTTTGACGCTGCATCCACCTTGATGTAGTCTCCTGTGACAGCCTCGCTTGCCGGGCTCGTTGCGGCCAGCCGAAACCCTGACAGAACCCGCGCCGCCACAAGCGCCGCCGCCTGCGCAAGCGAGGACCCATGACCGCAACGCCGACCCCGGCCGCAGCCGCGGCACCGTCCATGGCCCACAGCCCCGACTCCGAGCCGGCCCCGACGCCCCGAGCCGGGGCCGCGGCACGCGACGGCGCCGGCACCCTCGCCGCCGGCCGGACCCGCCTGCGCGACCAGATCGCCGCAAACCCGCTGCTGAGCCTCTTCGGCGCCGTGCTCGCGGGGATACTGGGCTTCATGGGGACCGTCGTCATCGCCCTGCTCGCCTACACCCTCGCCACCACCAACGACCGCTTCGCCGAAGTCAACGACCGCTTCGCCGAAGTCAACGACCGCTTCGCCCGCCTCGAGGCCAAGGTCGATGCCGGGTTCGCCGCCCAGGACGCCAAGATCGACGAGATCAACCTCAAGCTCACCGCCCTCATCGCCGCGTTGAACATGGCGCCCGAGGTCGGCGCCGCCCTCCAGGGGACGCTGCTCGATCCCGCCGCCGCCGGCACCGCCGCGACAGACCCCCCGGTAGGCGCCGCGTCGGGTCCTCGCCAACCGTGACATGCGAAGAACCGCACGCCACCGGCGCTGGTGCGATCCAGCCGGCGCCGCGAACGGTGCTCGCTGGACAGGACCGCCGCCGGACCGGAAGTCCGGGCTTCACAGCGGCCCGGTCGTGCCCTACAGTCGGTCGCCTACCCGCCCGGATGCACGCACCGGGCCCCACAAGCCCAAGGAGGATCCGCACTCATGTCGACTCTGGCCAGCGACCTGGTGATCGAGTTGGAGAACAGACCGGGGGCGCTGGCCCGAGTGGCGACGGCGATCAGCGACGCGGGCGTGAACATCGCGGCCGCGACGTGCATGGGAAACGGCAACACGGCGGAGCTTCACATCCTCGTGCCCCACAGCGAGCCGGTGTACCGGGCGCTGGCCAACACGCACGGACCGTCCGTCACCCGCGAGCGCGAGGTGGTGGTGGTCCAGGCCGAGGACCGCCCGGGCGAGCTGGCCGAACTGGCCCGCATGGTGTCTGACGCCGGCATCAACCTCGACATCGTCTACGTGGCCACGAACTCGAGGGTCGTGCTCGGCGCACACGACACCGAGGCCCTCAAGCAGGCGCTGGACGGCTTCTCGTTCTAGTGTCTAGGGCCTGTCAGGCCGACTCGTAGCCCTCGAGCTCGGCGCGCACCGCGCCTGATGCGCTGGGCGGGATGCCGGCCACGACGACCGTCACCCCACCGGCCGACATCCTCTCGATAATGCGGCGCAGCGCCACCGCCCCGGAGTAGTCGAGCCGTCCCACGCCGGCCAGGTCGATCACCACCGACGTCAGGTCTCGCTCGGTGGCCAGTTCCTCGCGGACCGATCGCTCCACCTGGGGCACGGTGGCGAACCACATCACGCCCTTGGGCCGCACGGTGAGGGTCTCATGGTTCCGCTCGGCGGGGGTGATGACCTGCATCTCGCGGTAGAGGTGCACCGCGATGGCCAATCCGATCCCCACCAGCACGCCCCGCTCCACCCGGGGCGCGAAGCCGATGGTGGCGAACGTGGTTCCCGCGCCCACCAGCGCCTGGGGGAACGAGCCCCACGGCAGGCGGGCTATCTCCTCGACGTCGACCAGCCGCAGCACGACGACGATCACGATCACGCCCAGTACCGAAGTGGGCAGGTCCTCCAGCAGGAAGGCGAGCGGCAGCACGGCCAGCACGAAGGCGCCGGTGATCGCGCCGGACCATGGGCTGGTGGCGCCGGCCAGCCGGTTGAGCGAGCTGCGCGAGAAGGAGCCGCCCACCGGGAAGGCGCCCGACACTGCGGAGGCGAGGTTGGCGACGCCCTGGCTGACCATCTCGCGGTTGGCGTTCCACGGCAGGCGGTCGGCCGCGGCGTAGGTGCGGGCGATCGACGCCGGCTCGGCGAACCCGACCAGGGCGATCACGGCCGCCGGCAGCAGCAGGCTTGGCGTCTCCGACCACGGGAAGTCCAGGCTCAACGGTATGAACCCGCCGTCGAGGTCGCCCACCTTCGAACCCTCATAACCGCTGGCGCCGGACACTGCCACACCGGCGATGACCGCCACCAGCACACCGGGGAACAGGCGGTGGACGTGGCGACCCCCGATCATCAGGACCACCGTTATCACGGCGAAGGCGATGGCCGACCAGCGCCAATCGCCGGGCCGGCCCAGAGCGCGCACCGCGGCGGCCAGAACCTGCCCGTCGGGGTAGACGTCGAAGATCTTGGGCAACTGCGAGGCGATGATCACGACCGCGGCCCCGGCGGTGAATCCGGTGACGACCGGCTCCGACAGCACGTAGGCGACCCGGCCCATGCGGGCCACGCCGAGCAGCACCCGGATGACGCCGACCAGCAGCGCCAGCAGCGCCGCGCTCCGGACGTAGCCGGCCCCGCCCGGCTCGGCCACCCCGGACAGCGCGCCGAGGGTGAGCAGCGCGGTCAGGGCCACCGGTCCGGTCTGCAGGTACCGGGACGACACGAAGAACGCGGCCAGCAGCGATGGCAGCGCCGTCGCGTAGAGGCCGTAGTGCGGCGGGAGCCCGGCCAACTCGGCGTAGGCCAGCGACTGCGGGATGGCGACCAGGGCCACCGACACTCCGGCGATCAGATCTCCGGTACTCGGGCGGGACACGGGGTCAGGCTACGAGGATGGCTAGCCTGCGCCCGTGACCATCGAGCACGACGCGGGCGGCATGCCCGTGTTCCCTTCTGACGAGTGGGTGGGCTGGCTCGACGCCGCCCTGTCGGAGTGCCGCGTCGACGACACGGTCGGTCTGGTGCTGGAGTACCACGCCTACGACGATGACGCCTCTGCCTTCTGCTGGCATGTGCGCATCGCCTCCGGCCGGGTGTCGGCCGCCGTCGGGCGCGCCGGCGGGGCGCACGGCCAGCCCGTCGTGACGCTGGCATCGGACCGCGACACGGCTCGATCGATCACGGTCGAGGGTGCATCCGCTCAACGCGCCTTCGCCGAGGGGCGGCTGCGGTTCGACGGCGATCCTCGGCTGCTGCTCGCGGCCCGCCCAGCCATGGAGGCCATCGGCGCCGCCCTGGCCGGGGCAGCCTGACGACACCGACGGCATGCTGCTTCCGGCAAGCCGCGGAGGACAGCCACGACCAGGAGCCGTCGCAGGCCCACGACGCAGACCCGGCCTGCTACTTCAGGAACCGGCTCGTGGTGTTGTCGGCCAGCACCTTGCCGCCCGTCTGGCAGGTCGGGCAATAGGCCACCCGGTAGCGGCGGTACTCGACCGGGCGCACCGTGTCCCCGCATGCCGGGCACGGCTCGCCCACCCGATGGTGGACGTCGCTGGGACGATCCTGGGAGCGGCCCATGTCGTCGCGCTCCCGCTCCGCGGCCAGACCCCTGGCGATGGATGCGGCGATGGCGGCATGCAGACGGTCGACGGCGTCGCCGTCGAGGCGCGACGTGTTGGCGAACGGCGAGATCCGGGCCGAATGGAGTATCTCGTTGGCGAGCAGGCGGCCGATCCCGGCCAGATGCGACTGATCCCGCAGGAAGCCGTGCACGCGCTCACCGGCCGCGGTCAGGCGTTGGGCGAGATCGTCGCGGCCGATGGTGTGGGCGTCGGGTCCGAGACGGGCCAGCGGCTCCACCGCTCCCGGGTCGCCGGCCAGCAGCCAGACGCCCGCCCGGCGCTCCGTGCCGGCCTCGGCGAGCAGGAGCGCCGGGCCGTCGGCGAAGGTCCAGCGGGCCATGCCGCCGCGGCGCTTGCGGGCCCGGTCGGCGTCGATGCGCAGCCGGCCTGCCTGCATGAGATGGACCACGAACGTCAGGTCGGAGTCCTCGTGCGCGTCGTCGCCCTCACCGAAACGCAACAGCAGGTACTTGCCCCGGTGGCCGACCTTCCTCAGCGCCTTGCCCGCGGCCGCGGCGGGACGGGGATCGAAGGTCTTGAGCACGGCCGGGTGCATCGGCTCGAACCGGGCCAGCGGTGCTCCCGCGAACCCGGCCGACAGCCGCTCGGCGTGGGCTGCAACCTCCGGCAACTCGGGCATGGCCGGCGTCCCTCAGAGGCCCGCCGGGGCCGCTCCGGCGCGAATTGGCAGCGGACGAGCCCCGAACGGGGCCTCCGGGCTGCCAATTCCCAGCAGCACGGCGCCCGGCCGCCTAGATGAGGCCGAGGGAGGCCACCGTGTCGCGCTCGGCGGCCAACTCGGCCACCGAGGCGTCGATGCGGGCCCGCGAGAAGCCGTCGATCGCCAGGCCGCCGACGATCCGGTAGGCGCCTTCGGCGCAGGTGGCCGGGAACGACGAGATCAGCCCGTCGGGCACGCCGTAGCTGCCGTCGGAGGGGACCGCCATCGAGACCCAGTCGCCCGGCGGCGTGCCCAGCATCCAGTCGCGTACGTGGTCGACGGCCGCGCTGGCCGCGGAGGCCGCCGACGACGCGCCCCGGGCCTCGATTATGGCCGCACCCCGCTGCTGCACGGTGGGGATGAACGTCCCTTCGAGCCACTCCTGGTCGTCCACGAGGCCCGCCGCGTTGCGGCCGTCCACCTCGCAGTGGAACAGGTCGGGGTACTGGGTGGCGGAGTGGTTGCCCCAGATCGTCATCCTGCGGACATCGCCCACGGCGGCGCCCAGCCGGGCGGCGAGCTGGGCCTTGGCCCGGTTGTGGTCGAGGCGGGTCATGGCCGTGAACCGCTCGCGGGGCACCCCCTCGGCGTTGTTCATGGCGATCAGGCAGTTGGTGTTGGCCGGGTTGCCCACCACCAGCACCCGCAGGTCGTCGGCGGCGCCGGCGGCCAGGGCCCTGCCCTGCACGGTGAAGATCGCGCCGTTGGCCTCCAGCAGGTCCTTGCGCTCCATTCCCTTGGTGCGGGGCCGCGAGCCCACCAGCAGGGCGACCTGGACGCCGTCGAAGGCCTCGCCGGGGTCGTCGCTGAGCACCATGCCGGCCAGCAGCCCGAAGGCGCAGTCGTCGAGTTCCATGGCCACGCCCCGCAGTGCGTCCATGGCCGGCGGTATCTCCAGCATCTGGAGGATCACCGGCACCTCGGGTCCGAGCATCGAGCCCGAGGCGATGCGGAACAGCAGGCTGTAGCCGATCTGCCCGGCCGCTCCGGTGACGGCCACTCTCACAGGATCACGCATGGCGGGCACCGTAGCCGGTGCGGCACGCCCTCAGCCGGGCTGAGCGCCCGCCCCGGCCGCCGTCCGGCGGGTGTTGCCCACCCAGGACCGGTGCAGCCGGGCGTACACGCCGCCCGCAGCGACCAGATCGCGGTGGGCGCCCTGCTCGACAATGCGGCCGTCGTCGAACACCAGCACCAGGTCGGCGCGCTCGGCGGTGCTCAGGCGGTGGGCCACCGACACCGTCGTGCGACCGACCGCCAGACGGGCCATGGCCGCGGCCAGAGCCTCCTCGGTCTCGGGATCCACCGCGGAGGTGGCCTCGTCCAGGATCAGCAGGCCCGGATCGGCGACCTGGGCCCGGGCCAGCGCCACCAGCTGGCGCTCGCCCACCGACAGCCGCCCGCCTCGCTGTCCCACCGGAGTCCGCATCCCGGCCGGGAGCCCCTCGACCCAGCCCCGCAGCCCGAGCTCGTCGATGGCCGCGGCCGCGTCGGCTGCGTTGGCGCCGGGCCGGCCGTAGCGGATGTTGTCCTCGATGGTGGCCGCGAACAGGAAGCCGTCCTGGGGAACCATCCTGATACTCCGGCGGCGAGCCTCGGGGGCCACGGCGCGGAGGTCCACACCGCCCACCACGACTTCGCCCGTCGCGGGGTCGGCCAGGCGGGCCAGAAGACGGGCGAAGGTCGTCTTGCCCGAGCCGGTCTCGCCGACCACGGCCGCATTGGTGTCGGGCGGTATGCGCACGTCGATCCCCCGCAGCACGGGCTCGCCGGCGCGGTACGAGAAACTCACGCCCCGCACTTCCACGGGCAGTGGACCCGAAGGCAGTTCCTCTGCCTCAGCGGGCTCCGGCTCGACCACCTCGACGGGCGTGTCGAGCACTCCCAGGACCTTCCACCATGCCGCCAGCGCGGACTGGGTGGTGTCGAACACCTCACCGATCTCCGAGATCGGCCTCATCAAGAGCCGCACAAGGAACACGAAGGCCACCAGGCCCCCGGCACCGATGCCCAACTCGTCGCTCCACGTCACCCCGACGACGAGGGCCGCAGCCAGCGCCACCGACGACACCAGATCGACCGTCGGCATCAGGAAGGCCCACCACTTGAATGCCGACATCTGGGCCGCGTACTGGCGGTCCACGGCGCGGTCGAGGCGGGCCCGGACGGCGCCGCGGTACCCGTATGCCCGTATCACCGCCGCGGCCGACACCGTCTCGCTGGCGTGGCCCATGGTGTCGGCCACCCGGTCGCGCACCCGGGAGTGGGCCGCGATCTGGCGGCGCTGCACCCAGCGCATGAACGGCAGGAGCAGCAGGTGCAGAACCAGCACCAGCAGCGTGAGCTGCCAGCTGTAGAACAGCATCACTGCCAGCGTCGCCACAATCAGTACCGGGTTGATGGTCCAGGACATGGCGCCCCACTGCATGAAGATGGCCATGGCCTCGATGTCGCTCGTCACCCGGGCCACCAGCACCCCCCGGCGCGTCTCGGTGTGCGTGGCCAGGCTCAGCCGGTGGATGTGCTCGAACGCCCTGACCCTCAGGCCGAGCAGCACCGACTCGGCCATGCGCACCAGCCGGATCAGGGCGAAGCGGCTGGCCGCGGCCACCACCAGAACCGCGCCGAGTGCGGACATCGACAGAGCCCACACCACACCGGGCCGGTAGCCGTCGGGGCCGATCACGCCGTGGTCGAGGACGAGCTGCACCATGACCGGCACGATCAGCCGTCCGACCGCGGCGAACATCCCCACCGCGGCGACCACCGGGAGTCCTCGACGCAATTCGGGGCTCATGGCGAAGCCGCGGCGCAGCACTCGGAGTGCCTTGACCTCCTCCCCGGCCGACTTGCTCGGCGTCTCACCGATCCCTGCTCGCTGTGGGTCGGTGCCACCGCCGACGGGTTCACTGCCCGGCCGGGCCCGGACCTCGGCCTCCGGTGTGTCGCTCACGGGACTTCGGCCTGCTCGTAGGCCGACACCAGCGACCGGTAGTCGTCGATGTCCAGCAGCTCCTCGTGGGTGCCGGTGGCAACGATCCTGCCGCCGGCCAGGTACGCGACCCGGTCGGCGAGCTCGATCGTGGAGATCCGGTGCGCCACCACCAGCATCGTGGTGTCGAGGTCGCGGCGCAGGTTGGCGAGGATCTCACCCTCCACGACGGGGTCGACCGCGCTGGTGGCGTCGTCGAGCATGAGCAGCCGCGGCGAGCGGACGAGGGCGCGGGCCAGCGCCACCCGCTGCCGCTGGCCACCGGAGAGGGTCACGCCCCGTTCCCCCACCACGGTGGCGCCACCGTCGGGCAGTGCGTCCACGAAGGCGCCGGCAGCCGCCGAGTCCAGCGCGGCGGACACGTCGGCCGGTGAGCGTCCCCGCTGCAAGCCGACGTTCTCGGTGACCGAATCGGCGAACAGGAACGCATCCTGGAACACCAGCGCTACCGCACTGTGGAGCTCTTCGGACGGCACGTCCTGCAGAGCCGCGCCCGAGAGGTGTATGGAGCCGCCGGCCACGGAGTTGAGCCCGGCCACGGTTTCGATCAGCGTCGACTTGCCCGAGCCGGTTGCGCCCACCAGCGCCACGGTCTCGCCCGGGTTGACGGCCAGCGACAACCCGTCGAGGACGGGCCGCGATCCGTAGCGGACCGCGAGGTCGTCAACCTGCAGCCCGAGCGGACCCGGAGGGAGCACCGGGCCGTTGCCCTCAGGCTCGGCTGACGGCTCGAGAGGCCGGTCCAGCACCCGGTCCACTCGCTCCAGCGACACCACCGAACGGGGCATCTCCTCCAGGAAGAACCCGACGATGAACAGCGGCAGGGCGAGCAGCGAGAACAGGGTCGCGGCCAGCACCAGGTCGCCGGGCGTGGCCGAGCCCCGCCCCACCAGCCAGGCACCGACCAGCAGCAGGACGATGGCGCCCACCGTGGGCAGGGCGTCTATGGAGGGCTCGAAGCCGGCCCGCATCCGACCGACCCGGATGCGCTCGTCGCGGAGCCGCGCCGACGCGGCCCGCATCCGCTCCACCTCCATGGGCTCCCGGCCGAGAGTCTTCACCACCACGGCCCCGTCGAAGCTCTCGTGGGCCACCTCCGACACTTCGCCGACCCGCCGCTGCACCTCGGCCGAAGGCGCCTCGACCATGCGCGTGTAGACCCGGCTGATCACCGCCAGCGCCGGGAACACGACCGCGGCGATCAGCGCCAGCAGCGGGTGGGCGGCGAACAGGGCGACCATCGTGACCGCCACGAGGACCACCACGCTGACCGCGAAGGCCAGCGGCTTGAGCACCATGGTGGCCGTGTTGACGTCGGAGTCGGCATGGGCGAGCAGCTCGCCCGGGTCGCGCTCGCGGTGGAAGTCCATGGGCAGGTCGATGTAGCGGTGCAGCAGGGCCCGCCGCCAGTCGCGCTGGGTTCGCAGCTCAGCCATGGCCAGGAACCAGCGGCGCATCAGCACCGACACCCCGCTCGCCACCGAGACCCCGATCACCAGCATCGCGGCCACCGCCGGGCGGGTGCGCTCGGCTTCGTCAGCGATGATCACGTGGTCGGTGATCCAGCCCAGCAGCCAGGCGGTTCCCACCGTGGCGGCGACGAACCCGAGCGCGCCGATGAGGGCCACCGCGTGCGGGATCGGGTGGGCCCGCACCGACCG
The DNA here is from genome assembly GCA_028819505.1 of Acidimicrobiaceae bacterium. GTDB lineage: Bacteria > Actinomycetota > Acidimicrobiia > Acidimicrobiales > Aldehydirespiratoraceae > Aldehydirespirator. The sequence continues at coordinate 32,272 of JAPPLH010000061.1, read as the reverse complement.
CATGATCAGCCGGTAGCCCCGGCGGGCGATGCCGTCGCGGTAGGGGCTCATCACGCCCCCAGGGAGCGGAACTGGCAGCAGAATGCACGCATACCGCGCAAAACGCTGCCAATTCCCGGCAAGCCGGCTAGAGGCGGTCGACGATCGCCGCGGCGAACTCCGAGCACTTCACCTCGGTGGCACCCTCAGTGAGCCGGGCGAAGTCGTAGGTGACGATCCCGTCGCCGATGGTGGCCTCCACCGCGGCGATGATGTCGTCGGCGGCGTCCTGCCAGCCGAGATGCTCGAACATGAGCGCACCCGACAGCAGCACCGACGACGGGTTCACCTTGTCCTGGCCGGCGTAGCGGGGCGCGGTGCCGTGCGTGGCCTCGAACACGCCGTGGCCGGTCACGTAGTTGATGTTGGCGCCGGGCGCGATCCCGATGCCGCCCACCTGGGCCGCCAGCGCGTCGGAGATGTAGTCGCCGTTGAGGTTCATGGTGGCGATCACGTCGAACTCGGCGGGACGGGTGAGCACCTGCTGCAGGGCGATGTCGGCGATGGTGTCCTGCACCAGGATCCTGTCGCCGGCGTCGCCGCCGCAGTCCTCCCAGGCCACGGCCACGTCCGCGAACTCCTCGCGCACCAGCTCGTAGCCCCAGCCCCGGAAGGCGCCCTCGGTGAACTTCATGATGTTGCCCTTGTGCACCCAGTGGACCCGCTTGCGGCCCCGGCGCAGCGCGTAGTTGAGGGCGGCCCGCTGCAGTCGCTGCGACCCGAACTTCGACACCGGCTTGATCCCCACCCCGGCATCGGCCCGGATCTCCCAGCCGAAGGCGTCGTGGAGCAGCTCGATGAGCCGGGCCGCCTCGGGCGAGCCGGACGAGACCTCCAGGCCGGCGTAGATGTCCTCGGTGTTCTCCCGGAAGATCACCATGTCGACCAGGTGCGGCTCCCGCACTGGGGAGGGCACGCCCTGGAACCACCGCACCGGGCGCAGGCACACGTACAGGTCCATGATCTGGCGGATGGCCACGTTGAGGCTCCGGAAGCCGCCGCCCACCGGCGTGGTCAGCGGACCCTTGATGCCGATGAGGTGCTCGTCGAAGGCGCCGATTGTGTCGGCCGGGAGCCAGTCCCCGGTCTCGTTGTAGGCCTTCTCGCCGGCCAGCACCTCGCGCCAGGCGATGCGGCGGCCGTGCTTTGCCGCGGCCGCGTCCAGAACGGACTTCGCCGCGGGCCAGATGTCGATGCCGATCCCGTCTCCCTCCACGAAGGGGATGATCGGCTCGTCGGGAACAACAAGGGCGCCGTCAGCGCCCAGAGTGATCTTTGCAGGCATGTATACCGAGGCTACCCGCCCCTTCAGCAGCGCCGTTGCCGCACTCGATGCCTGCGCTCTTGGCCGACCGATTGCCGATGTCGGGACGCTGCTCAGTTGTCACACCCCGCCTCTACCGTCCCCGTGATGAGCGAACGTATGTTCGATCCAAGGCGTCGGGCTGCGGCTGACAGCGACCCCGGAGGCAGCAGCACGGCGGCGCGGCGATGGTCGTCCGCCGCCAGTAACGCCGCGGCTGCCAATACGTGTGACAGTAGCCGCAGCGGCAAGGGACCAAAGGCGGACGCGCCAATGCTAACGACAACTGCCGAGAGCGGTGCCGACATCGCGTGGGACGGGTTCGACCGAGCGGCTCTCCCGGTGTCGTCGATACCGGCGGTGAACGTGGCGACGGTCCCGCAGCGCTCGCCACTGCGCTACCCAGGCGGCAAGACGTGGCTGATCCCTCATGTACGCGCCTGGCTGGAGCCCATGCAGCCGCGACCCAAGCTGCTGGTCGAGCCCTTCTGCGGCGGCGCAATCGTCGCTCTAACGGCCGCTTTCGAGGGCTTGGCCGAACGATGCCTCATGGCAGAGATCGATCACGATGTTGCCGCGTTCTGGCACGCGGCGCTGCAGCACGGACCTGGGCTGCGCGAGCTCGTCTGCCAGTTCGAGCCCACCCGGGCCAACGTGTTCGATCTCGCGGACACGCCTCCGCGGGACTTGCTGGCCCACGGCTTCCGGACGCTGGTGCTGAACCGCACGCGCCGCGGCGGCATTCTGGCAGCTGGCGCGGCGCTGGCGAGATCAGGCGAGAACAACAAGGGTGTGGCCTCGCGCTGGTACCCGGAGACGCTAGTCAGGCGCCTCCGGGACATTGAGGCGCACTCGGAGCAGATCAGCTTCTGTGAGGGCGACGGACTGGCTCTGCTGGAGACCGTCGCCGATCTGCCTGGCGCGGTCGCCTTCGTCGATCCTCCCTACACCGCGGGCGGCAAGCGGGCCGGAAGCCGCCTCTACGCGCACCACGCTCTCGACCATCGGTCGTTGTTCAAGACTCTCGCTGAGTCCCAGATCGAGTTCTTGATGACCTACGACCGTGCCCCACAGATCGTTGACCTCGTCGGAGAGTTCGGTTTCCGTGCCGTGGAGGTGGTAATGAAGAACACGCACCACGACAGGGTCTCAGAACTCGTGATCAGCAGGCACGCCCTCTTCGAATAGGTACCAGCACCGTCGCCCGACGACACAGCGACCCGGTTCGGCATCGCCGGGTGGTTCGGGCGCTCTCCAATGTCGCTCAACGCGGCGGAGCGAGTCGAGCACGCCCGACCCGCCTTGCGGGAAACCAGCGAAGATGCCCCTCCCTGTCCGTTCCAATCCTCTGCACCGCCCTGCTCGAAGCGCGGTGGCGTGTGCTCCATCCAGAAGTACACGCGCAGAGGACTCCAATAGGCGCCCACAAGCCGCTACGACGGCATCGCGCGAGGATTTCGAGGAGACTCTCAGAAGCAATCTCTCGCCGCTGGGCCCTACCCGGAATCAGTGAGCGGCGAACTGCGCCCGTGGTCGCGACGGCCTGGATCCGAAGCGTCCGGCGACGCGCCGCCGCGTCCGGCGGCCTCCCCTTGGTACTCCACGAGAGCCGACGCCCCCACGATGTCGATGATGCGAATGCCGGCGCGCGTGCCGTGAGCGTCTACGAGCCGCAGCTTCTCACCGAGCACGAAGGGCACCGGCTGAGGACTCCCCTCGTTGACCGAGATATTCGACGTGTACAGGTAGGTGCGGTCGAGGTTGTCACGCACCGGATTCAGCCGACCCACGATTCCCGGCACCTCGCCCGAGCCCTCCAAGAAGATGGCGGAGCCGCCGGCCGGAAGCGCTCGCATGCTCAAACCCAGCTTCGACATTTCGGGACGCCAGCCCGAGACGAGGCTGGCCGACCAGCCCGGAGCCGCGGCGAACACGGTCATCGGCAGGCTGGCTGAGTGCAATCCGAGGACAGCCTCGCCGAGCGCGCCAGTTGCGTCCGTGACGTAGGTCTTGTTCGGGAACAGAGCCGCTACGTCGACTCCGGCCAGCGGCTCGTTGCCGGCGAACACAGTCACCACGGCGTCGCCAGGACTGTGGACTTGAGGCGCGGCCGGGATCGTGAGCCGCACTTCGGACCCGTCGATGACTTCGTAGCGAGGCTGGTCCGCGCCGAGCTCCTCCGTCGCCGACAGAATGATCGGCACGCCGTCGCCCCGCCGCTCCATGAAGAACTCGCGGTCATGGGCGCCCTTCGTCTCGCCGACCCGCATCCGGCCGAGCACTGAGACCAAGACCTCGTTGCGCGTCGATTGACGAAGTCCGATGCTCTCCACCGTCAGATTGTTGGGCAGTCCGCCGGGCGACTGGATCTCCAACCGATCAGCGAACATCGACAGACGTGTGCGGCTGCCGCTGATGGAGTAGTCACGGTGAGCGACCGCGTTGACGACCGCCTCGAAGACCGCCCGGTCGCTGTACTGGGGGAAGTCCACCCGGCCCGGTGCCTTGACCGCGGACACCCGCGTGTTCCTGGCCACGAAGGCTGCCGCATCCCTGACCTGGTGGTTCAGCGGCCCAGAGATCGTCTGTGAGTCGATCTGACCGGACCCACGATCGGCGCCGACGTACGCCGTGGCTGTGATACATGCACTCGGCAGCCAGTCCTGTGGGGACTCGGAGCACAGCAACACACCGGCGGCCGTGGCCCGGGTCACTCCCGCGTCGTCAAGTCCGAGCAACCCCATCTTCTCGAGTCCCAGCCGAGGATCGGCGGTGCCGGGACCCCCGAGGAGGGGCCTCCACAGCTTCTCCGCCAAACTCTCGAAGCCGGTGCCCGGCACGGGCTGCTTGTCGAAACACAGGAACCGCGCCTGGCCGCGGCGCTGGGCGAGCCTGAGGCGCTCGTCGGGGGTCATGCGGCGCTTGGAGCTGCCAACTCGATGGAAGCTGCCGCCGGGACTGTCGTGCTGGGCATCGCCCTCGGCCACCTTCACCAGCAGGAGCATCCCGCCGTCGAGCTCCCGCCGCTCCACGGTGGGCGTCACCGGCGGGCTGATCGAGTCACGGCACACGTTGACCAGCAGAGCCTCCAACTCATCGACTTGACGGCGCGTCATTCCCTGAACCTCGCCGCCGTCGGTGACGCCGCACAGCATCACGCCGCCGCCGGTGTTGGCGAAGGCCGCCAGCTCGTCGGCCAGGTCGTCCCGCCTCGGGCGCCGGGGACGGTCGCCGGAGAACTCGATCCCCTTGAACTCCCAGTAGCTGTCCTCGCCCAACCTCAGCCGCTGCCTGATCTCGTCGTCGTGGAACGGCATGGCATCCTCGAGCCCTCGACCCGGCGGGCAGGCACGTTCAAGGCTACCCGCGGGCTTCACCCCGAACGGCTCCCCGCGCCTGGGTGTACTCCGCTGCACGCGCAAGTGTTGGGAATAGGACCTCCGAACGGCGTCGCGCTGGGCGGACTCAGCCGGTCAGGGACTGCGCCTCGTCGAATACCTCCTGCAGGCGCTTGCGGACTTCCTCGGAGAAGCGGCTCATCTGCGGGCGGGTCATGCGGCCCTCGGGCGGCCGGATCGGGGGGCCGGCCACCATGGCGACCCGGACCGGCCGCGGCAGGCGGGTGCCGGTGGCCATGGCCGCCTCGGTGCCAGCGATTCCGACCGGAACGATGACGGCGCCGGTGCGGGACGCGAGGTAGCTCATGCCGTCGAACACGGACTCCACCCGGGGCCCGGTCTGGCGGCCCCCCTCGGGGAACACCACGATCTGCTCACCCGCCTCCAACATCTTGACCGCTTCCCGCATCGCCTCCCGGTCGGCCGCGCCCCGCCGCACAGGGAACGCTCCCAGCGCGGCCAGGAACGCCCCGAAGTACTTGTTGGAGAACAGCGACTCCTTGGACAGTGCCCGCAGGCGGCGGCGACTCATTCCGGACAGCAGCGGAGTGTCGAGGTTGGACCGGTGCACCGGCGCCACGATCACCGGACCGGAGATGTCGAGGTGCTCCTGGCCGCGGCGCTTCACCCGGAAGTAGGGGTACAGCACCGTCATGATGGTGCGACGCACCGAGCGGTACACCCACATGGAGCTGCGTTTGGCCGCGATGCGCTGGGCTCTCTGCTGCAGGTCCTCCACCGGACTCCTCATCAGCTGGGGGATGTCGTGCCGATTGTCTACCAACTCCCCCAGCCGGTACGTGACCGGCAGCACCCTGTTCGTGGACGGCGGCGGCCAAATCGACGGTGCGGCCCGGAGGCCCGACCCCGGCGACTGAGCCTCCGGTCGAGGTTGGGGCGGGCACCCCGGCCGTCGGGGCACCGGCTGGTGCCGTCGCCCCATGCCGTCACCCGATGACTTCGTACTGATCGGTCATCCCCGGCCCAACATCGCGCTGGTCACCCTCAACCGGCCCGAGCGCATGAACACCGTGGCCTTCGACGACATGATCCCACTGGCCGATGCGCTGCGCGGCCTCAACAACGACAACGATGTGCGGGTCGTGGTGATCACCGGCGCCGGCCACGGCTTCTGCTCCGGTGCCGACATGGTGAGCGCGGGCCGGGTTCCCTACATCGAGGGCCTGACCAGGGCGACCATCGCCCACCGGGCCGCTGACCGCCTCCACGAGGTGATCGAGCTGGTCGGGGACCTCCACCAGCCGGTGATCGCGGCCATCAACGGAGCGGCCATCGGCGGAGGGATGTGCCTGGCCCTGGCGTGCGACATCCGCATCGCGTCGACCGACGCGTACTTCCGGGCCGCGGGCATCAACAACGGCCTCACCGCGTCCGAGCTGGGCCTCAGCTTCACCCTGCCGAGGGCGATCGGATCGTCTCGGGCCTTCGAGATCATGCTGACCGGCCGCGATGTCGATGCAGGCGAAGCGGCCCGCATCGGCCTGGTGAGCGAGACGGTGGCGCCTTCCGACCTGCTGGAGCGCTGCTACGAGATCGGCGCCCGCATCGCGGCGTTGAGCTGGCCCGGTATCGAGCTCACCAAGAGGATGCTGTGGGCCGGGCTGGAGGCCTCGAGCTACGCGGCCCACATGCGCTCGGAGATGAACGCCCTAGCTGCTGGTCCGCATGACCACCCGCAACTTCGAGGAGGCCGTCCTAGCCCGCTCCGAGAAGCGCCCCCCAGTCTTCGAGGACTGACAGCCGCCGGGTCGCCGCGGTCAGCCGACGCCGGGAGCGCCGTGGAGACGTTCTAGGGCGGCGGCTGCGTCGATGCCGTCGTGCCATACCTCGTCGACGCCCGCTGACCGCAGCGCTTCGAGGAGGTCGGCGGGGGTGTCGGGGTCGCAGGCCAGGGCCACGAAGCCTGCCCCTGCTTCAGCCAGGGCGTTGGCGGTGCTCGGGCCGCGAAGGCGGTACATGTCGTCGGTGCCGGTGATCACGGCTGCGGTCAGGCCCGATGCCGCGAAGTCGGCGGCCGCAGCGACGGGCGAGTCGACGCCGGTCGCGCCGTGGGCCTCGATGCCGCCGGCGGCCAGCAGGTTCTGGGCCCAAGCCGTGCGGGCTGAGTGGGCCGCGGCCGACCCCAGGGCCGCAATCCAGACTGCAGGCCGCTTGCCGGTGGCGGCCTGGTGGCGGTCGGCGGCGTCGCGCAGGTCTTCGAACGGCTCGGCCAGGCGCCTGCGCGGCAGGCCGGACGTGCCCCCCGCCTCATTGGAGCCGTGGCGTGTTGGGGCGGCCTCGTCCAGGAAGGGGAACTCGCTCACGCCGGTGAGCGCCTCTCGCCGGGTTCTAAGTGCGCCTAAACGGGACTGCCAGCTCTCCTCCATCGCGGCGGCCAGCGCTCCCCGGTCGATGGCGGCCTCTATCCCGCCGGACGCCTCGATGCCCTGAAGCACTCGCCAGCCCTCGGAGGCCAGTTCCTCCGTTAGCGACTCCACGTAGAACGATCCGCCTGCGGGGTCGGCCGCTCTGGCCATGTGCGACTCCTCCAGCAGCAGCAGCTGCGTGTTGCGAGCCAGTCTGCGGCACGACGAGCCGTCGGCGTCAACGGCTCCGGACGCGTGGTCGAAGGGCAGCACGGTCACCGCGTCGGCGCCAGCGACGCCCGCGGCCAGTGCCGCGGAGGCACCCCTGAGCAGGTTGACCCACGGGTCGCGCCGGCTGTACATGTGGGCCGCGGTCACCGCATGCTGGTACTGGCGAGCCGCATCGGCAGAGCCGCCGCTGGCCGTCACCACCCGGGTCCACATCACCCTGGCCGCTCGCAGCGCGGCGATGGTCACGAACTGGTCGGCGGTGGCCGCCAGCCGGAAGCCGATCAGCCCAGCCGCGGCATCGGTCGACAGGCCCGCCTCAACCAGTGCTCGCAAGTACGCGACTCCCGTGGCGGTGGCCCAGCCCAAGTCCTGAGCCTCGGTCGCGCCGGCATCGGCGTAGCGGGTCGAGTCGACCGTGAAGGCCACAACACCGGGAGCAAGGGAGCCGGACGACACAGTTCGTGCCGCCCATTCAGCCGCCTCGGCGCAGTCCGTTCGGCGGCTCGAGCGGGCCCACTCCCCCACCGGATCGATGCCTAGCGAGCTGCCGGGAGCGAGGCCCGCGTCCCGACGAGCCGCCAGCCCGAGAAGGGCCTCGGCCGGGCCAAGCTCCCCGTTGGGTGCAAGCGCGAGCGGCGTTTGGGACAGGTCCACACTCGGAAGCACTCGGTCGAGTCCATCGGCGGTCGCCCCGGGCGGGGCTTCGAGTTCCAGGGAGGTCGCGCCTCCGGCCAGGTCGTCCTCGATCTGCTGCCGCAGCCCGTTTGAGTCGCCCCAGCCGCCACCCGTGCCAGGGGCCAGACTGTGGACGGCGCGCACGTCCCAGCCCGCCTCCAACCGCCGCGGGTCTGTCACCGCCACCGCCGCGGGCCGGTCCGGACCCCCGGTGTAGAGCGGCCGGATCTCGATGCCGTCGCGGGTCGTGCTGGACAGCTCGCCCAGGTCCCAGCCCCGCAAGGTCTGCGCGACCAGCGCCAACCAGTCGTCGGCGCCGGCCGCAGGCCAGCCGTCCGCCGTCATCTCACCGCGAAGCCACTGCCCGTTCTGTGTGCAGAAACCCGGGCATACAACGGGAAAGTGCATCCAGAGCCGGAGACATCAAGCCGCTGAGACACCATCACATCGTGAAGCGGAGACTCCGGGCCGCGTGCTCGCCCCACTCGGCGTCGCCGCTCCAGGAGATGGAGCCGTCGTCGATCTTGGCCTGGGGGTCGATGCGGCCGCAGGCCAGCATGATGAACGTGGTCGAGTCCGCGGTCAGCACCACGTCGGGATCCGCCAGCGACGAGGGATCGACCGCCTTGGCCCGGCCGTCCACCCGTACCGCGATCTGGCGCTCGACCGGCCCGGTGATGTCGGCCCGCAGGCTCATGCCGTCGGGCAGGCCGACCTTCTTTCCCATGATGTAGCCGATCGAGCCCTCCACCTGATTGAGGGTGATCTCGGCGGCCGGCCCGCTGTCGTCGGTGTCGCGCCCCAGCGGGATCGTGCAGTCGCGCACATGGACCCACATGTCGAAGATGCGGATGGCCAGGAAGCCGCCATAGCTCTGCACGCCGACCGGCGTCCACGACGGGCGCTCGATGTCGTCGTCGCCCAGCCCGGCCAGATCGGACCGGCGGGCGTCGAAGATCTCGGCCACCCGGGCCCCGAACTCAGCCGACGACATGCCGGCTGAGGCGTCGGTCAGGGCCTGCATCTTCTGGAAGGGCGGCATGTCGTCGGTGCTGATCTCCCAGCCCGAGATCACGTCCTCGACGCCGACGGCGTGGCCGATGGCCTGCCGGACCGTCCAGGCCGGGCATAGCGACTGCACCGTCCACTCGTCGTCGGAGAGGTCGGCGCAGAGCGCCGAAATCTCGGCGTAGCAGGCCTCAGTGGTGTCGATCAGGTGCTGGCGGGAGTAAGAATGCATGGCCAAGCATGACGCCGACCGGACCGCGACCGCAACGTCCAACGGAGAATCACCATGACCGCCACCGAATCCCCCGCCGACACTGCCGAGCAGACCCGCATCGCCGAGCAGGCCGCCGACGCCCTGCTGGCCGAGCACGACCCCGCGGAGGCGAGCCTCGTCGAGTTCCGGGGCCACCAGTACGACGCCGGGCTGGCCTGGGTGCACCACCCGCCGGGCTTCGGCGGGCTCGGCCTGTCACGCCGGATGCAGCGAGTGGTGGATCGCCGGCTGCGAGCCGGAGGAGCCCAGCCCGCCGACCCGTCCACGTTCTTCCTGATGCTGGTCGGCCCGACGATCTTCACCCACGGCACCGACGAGCAGAAGCGCCGCTACCTGAGGCCGATGTTCACCGGCGAGGAGCGCTGGTGCCAGCTCTTCAGCGAGCCCGGTTCCGGATCCGACTTCGCGGGTCTGGGCACCCGGGCCGAACGCGACGGCGACGAGTGGGTGGTCAACGGCCAGAAGGTGTGGAACACGCTGGCCCACGTGGCCGACCTCGGCATGCTGGTGGCCCGCTCCAACCCGGAACTGCCCAAGCACAAGGGCCTCACCTACTTCGCCCTCGACATGCATGCCCCCGGCGTGGAGGTACGGCCGCTGCGCCAGATCACCGGCGAGGCCGAGTTCAACGAGGTGTACATGACCGACGTGCGGGTGCCCGACTCGGCCCGCATCGGGGACGTGGGCGAGGGCTGGCGGGTGTCGCTCACCACGCTGATGAACGAGCGGACCGCCATCGGCGGCGCGGTGGGCGGCGCCACCACCGCCCAGCAGGGTCCGCTGGGCAACCTGATGGAGGCCTACCGCAACATGGACCCGGCGGTGCGCACCAAGGCCCACCGCGACGAGGTGATGCAGCTGTGGGTTCGAGGCGAGGCTCTCAGGCTCACCAACGTCAGGGCCGCCCAGAACGCCCGGGCCGGCAACCCCGGCCCCGAGGGCTCGGTCAGCAAGCTGATGCTGGCCGAGTTCAACAAGGAGCTCACCGCCAAGGTGCTCGACCTCGAGGGACCGGCCGCGATGGTGGACTACGACTACGAGTTCCGCCGACCCACCGCGGTCTCGCTCGACGGCAAGTTCGGCGACACCCACCACGGCTTCCTGCGGGCCCGGGCCAACTCCATCGAGGGCGGCACCAGCGAGATCATGCGCAACATCCTCGGCGAGCAGGTGCTGGGACTGCCCGGCGAGCCCAGGGTGGACAAGGAGATCCCCTGGCGCGAAGTGCCCCGCAACTAGCGCCCCTTCCCGGCGACGAACGGAACCACCATGCCTATGCCGACCGACGTTGGGATCGTCGACACGATGATCGGCTTTCCCGCCAAGGACTTCGAGCACTACGAGTTCATCCGCAAACAGCTCAAGGACGCCGAGTCGGCCGAGTTCGACTTCCCGGTGGAGTACATGTTCAAGGGCGTGCCCAAGGAGAAGTACGGCGCGGCCGACCCGATAGGGCTGACGCTGGGCGAGATGGACGCCTACGGCGTGGAGTGGGGCCTGATCGGCTGCGAGGGCGAGGTCAACCGCAGGGCCCTGGCCGACCATCCCGACCGGTTCGTGGCCACCTGCCAGGTCGACGCCAACGACATCATGGGCGCGGTGCGCAAGATCCGCCACTGCAAGGAGGCCTACGACATCCGGGCGGTGGGCACCTTCCCGGCCGGGTGCTTCCCCCAGATCCCGATAGACGACGCCAAGTGGTACCCGGCGTACGCCACCTGCTGCGACCTGGACATCCCCGTGTTCGTGTGCGCGGGCGTGCCCGGCCCCCGGCTGCCGATGGACTGCCAGCACGTGGAGCGGCTCGACCGGGTGATGTACGACTTCCCGGAGCTGACCCTGGTCACCCGGCACGGCTGCGAGCCCTGGGAGGCCCTCGCGGTGAAGCTGATGCTCAAGTGGCCGGGACTGCACTACTCCACGTCGGCGTTCGCCCCCAAGCACTACCCGCAGGCCATCGTCGACTACGCCAACACGCGGGGCGCCGACAAGGTGATGTACGCCGGCTACTTCCCGATGGGCCTGTCACTGCAGCGCATCATGGGCGAGATGCCCAACGTCGGCTTCCGCGACGAGGTCTGGCCCAAGTTCCTGCGCGACAACGCGGCCCGGGTCCTCAAGATCACCTAGCCGAGATCCACGGAACGGCGCTGGTCGCGTTGTAGGTTCCGGCCGGGACGGGAGGGAGCCCGGCGATGATCGATCTTGACGGCAGCCCCTACAGCCTCGAGGACACCGGTGGATGGGTGATCGACGAGGCTGCCTCTCTTCAGGAGCGCGTCGAATTGCTGCGGGGTGAAGGACGGCTCTCAGAAGCAACGCTGCGGGCCTACTTCGGAGAGAAGCGGTTCGAGCAGATCGCGGAGTCGAACGCCATCGAAGGCAGCACCCTCAGCGTTGGTGAAACCCAGATGGCAGTGCTGCGCGGCATCACGATCACGGGTCACGACCCCGCCTTCGCAAAGGACGCTGTCAATCTGTCTAAAGCCTTGGAACGAATGGTCGAGCTCGCGCGTGATCCTTCTCCGACGACGCTCGGCCAAGTGAAGGAACTGCACGGCTTGATCCTCGGCGACGGCGCCGGCGCAGGCCTGTTCCGTTCCCAGCCTGTACGGATCGCTGGCTCGCCGCACCGCCCGCCCTCCAGTTGGGGCGAGGTCATGTCCGCAATGGAGGACTGGGACCGGTGGTCCGGAGCCAATACGGATGTCTTGGCGCTGCTGAGGGCGATCGTGCTGCACACTTGGCTTACCCACATCCACCCGTTCACCGACGGCAACGGCCGCACATCGCGAGCGATCATGAACCTGGAGTTGATCCGAGCCGGGCTACCCAGCATCATCATCCGGCGCAAGGACCGTCTCAGATATTACGAGGCACTGGCGGAGTCCGATCTGGGGGGCGATCTAGGGCCGATCTCCGAACTGATCTTGGCAAGGGCCGAGGACGCCCTGCGCGACTTGGAGCGCAAGGCCGCCGCCCATGAGGGCTACGACCGGGCTCGAGCCGAATTGCGGCGGGCCCAGGAGCGGCAGGTCGCAATATGGAACGACGCCGTGCAGCTGCTGTTCTCGCTGGTGGACGACGCCCTGGATGCCGCCGTCGGCGATGTGGGCAGGGTCTCGACCCGTTGGTACGAGGACGAACTGCTGGTGGAGGACTATGCGGTGCTTGCGCGAGGAGATCCGGCGGGCAACTCCTGGTTGTACCGCATCAACGTGGAGATACCGGCGCTGTCCGATCGTCGACTCTTGGCCTGGACGGGATACCGGAGCTATGCGGTTCAGGGCTGGCAAGAGATAGGCGCCGGACCGTCCATCTTCTGGTCGGTTCCAGACCCCTCCGGCTACCGCCATTGGATCCGCGACGACTCGCAGTCGCCGGGAGTGGCAGAACTGACGCTTCACCTCCCCAATGTCGACACATGGATCGCCAGGCTCCCCGAAGGCGGCATCACGAGACTCCCCCCGAGCGAAGTCGCCCAAAGGATTGCCCACGCCGTGGTGAAGTCGATCACCGCGAGCTGAAACGGGGCAGTTCGAACCCAGGCTCTCTCGGGGTGCGGCTCGCTGGCATCCGCCGCGCCTCAGCCAGAATCTCGGGTGACTTGTGTGTCGTAGAGGCACCGTTTCTCAACCGAGATTCTCCGGCGGGCGGCTTCGCAGTCGCCGCCAGGGCCAGAGAGACCCTCGCGCCGTGCAGCCCAGAAGCGCAGATGCCGCGGCCGGACTAGCGGCTGGTGCCGGCGCGGGCGGATTGTCGCGCTGCCCGCGCGGTGGCCGGACCGGGCCGCGCCCGCGGTGATTGTCTGCCAGGGGGAAGTGTCCGCAGCAGCCAGCCTCGCTGGAGCCTGCTCTGTCGGCGCCGTGGGTCTCGTTGCTTGAGTCGGCTGGGTCGGCGCGGCGAGGGGCGTTGCCGGTGCTGGTTGTGGCGGCGCTGTGGGTGGCGCGCGGCGCTTTACCCGTGGGCTCGCATGCGACCGTGGTTGACCGGCGGTGCCGCCCGGCGACTCGCGGGACGGGCTGGCGTGCGGCCGACGGGTTGTTGCAACCGGAATCAGCGTCTCTTAGACTCCCAACCCTTGAAAGGGAGTCTCCCACAAGGGAGTCTCCCACAAGGGAGTCTCCCACAATGTAAGTGAGGGAGACTCAGTGTCCATACAGACTACTACGCCGCCAACGGCCGATCAAACCGGGCCAGAGGCGGAGCACCCGGCCCCGCAGGCGTCCCGCTTCGACGAACGCGGCATCGCGTTGCAGACCGTCATCATCATGGTCGTGCTGCTAGCCGTGGCCGCAACCATCGCCGGAGTGATAATCAGCCGCGGCAGCGAAGCGAGCAACCAACTCGCGTCAGCAGAAATCGGCGTCTCACCCGCCAACTACAGCAACAAGACCCTGTGCCAAGGCGCCGGCCACGGCTGGAAGGGCGGTAACGGGCCATGTGAGTCGCTGGCCACGATCAATGCGACATCCTCCAACGTCTCCGCGACAGAGTGCCCGAAGCACAATCCCCGATGGGAGGTCGACACGAGTACCACCCCCGACAGCTGTAAGCCACGGACGTAGAACACCGGTTCGAGGCCGACACGCCAGCGCTGCTCCTAGCACCCGGTCCGGCTGTGACCCGGCAGTTCGACGCCCCAGTATGGGTGGCGGTCACGGCACCGTTTCTGGCGCTACTGGCCTCGACGGCGGCGACCACGCTGGTCATCCAGGCCAGCTGGCTCGACGCGATCTGTGACGGCGCGCTGCGCGGCTACGTCGATCAGCAGGCCGCGGAGCTTGTCGAGGCGTGCTGGTGCGATCTCCGCGGTGCCGGACTTGAGCCGCTGCGGTCGCTGGCCGGCTAGTGCGCCAGCGCGGGCCCGGTTCCCTTTGGGCGCTCAAGCGCTCGGGCCGTCGTAGACGCCCAGCGCAAGGTCAAGGAGCCGCCCGGGGTCTCGCCCCACCACAACACAAGAGAGCTTCGGCTGCGTTTCGGTCTCCCATTGGTACGAGAGAGCGATAAGGGCCGCAGCCGACGCCGGCAGAGGCCCCCGCGGGCACGCTCCGCGGGGGCCTCACCGCCGTGTGGCCGGACTCAGACACATAGCGGCCCGGGCTGGACTGCTCGCAACTTCGGCGGCTGACTCATTTGGATGCCTGCGTGCCACAATTCGCTCAATCCCGTGCCCGGGTGTGTGATGGCAGACTTGGGGCGTGGTGACGTTCGACGATGTCCGGCGGCTGGGGATGCAGCTACCCGAGGTCACCGAGTCGACCTGGTACGGCACGCCGGGGCTGAAGGTCCGCAACAAGGGCTTCTGCCGCCTGTGGGGCGAGCGCGAGCACCGGCGCGACCAGGTACACCACACCGAGGTGCTGGTGCTGTTCTGCGAGCTGGAGATGAAGCCGGTGCTGCTCGAGAACCATCCCGACGTGCTGTTCACCGTGCCCCACTACGACGGCTACGGCGCGGTGCTGGTCCGTCTCGCCGACGCCAGCATCGACGATGTGGCCGACTGGCTCGAGGAGAGCTACCGGCGGGTCGCCCCGGCCACGCTCGTCCGCCAACTCGACCGCGCCTGACTACCCTGCGCGGGCTGCGGGCGCCCGGCCGGGGGACCGGCGCTTAGATGCGGCGGTCTTGGGCTTGCCAGAACTCGTCGCGCAGCAGGCGCTTGTAGAGCTTGCCGGTCTCGTCTCGGGGGAGCTCACCTCGGAAGTCCACTGTGCGGGGGCACTTGACCGAGGCCAGGCTGGCCCGGCAGTAGTCGATCAGCTCCCGCTCGAGTGCGGAGGCGGCCTCTTCGCCGTCGGGCATCTCCATGGGCTGGACCACCGCCTTGGGCACCTCGCCCAGGTCGTCGTCGGGCACGCCGATCACGGCCACGTCCAGCACCGCGGGGTGCATGGTCAGCAGGTTCTCGGCCTCCTGGGGGTACATGTTCACCCCGCCCGAGATGATCATGTACGCCTTGCGGTCGGTCAGGTACAGGAAGCCGTCGGAGTCCACCCGGCCGACGTCGCCGATGGTCGACCAGCCGTTGGGCAGGCGCGAGTTGCGGGTCTTCTCCTCGTCGCCGTGGTACTCGAAGGTGTTGCCCTCGCCGAAGTAGATGACACCCTCCTCACCGACGGGCGCCTCCTCTCCGGTGGACTCGTCCACGATATGCACCTCGCCGTTGATCGGGACCCCCACCGTGCCCTCATGGGCCAGCCACTGCTCGCTGTCGCAGAAGGTGGCCCCGTTGCCCTCGGTGCCGGCGTAGTACTCGCTGATGATCGGCCCCAGCCACTCGATCATCCGGCGCTTGGCCTCCACCGGGCAGGGCGCGGCCGCGTGCAGCACGCTGGTGAGCGACGACAGGTCGTAGCGCAGCCGCCGCTCGTCGGGCAGCTTCAGCATCCGCACGAACATGGTCGGCACCACCTGGGTGTGGGTCACCGAGTAGCGTTCGACGGCGGCCAGGAACTGCTCCGCGTCGAAGCGCTCCATGATCACCGCGGTGGAGCCGATGACGTGGTTGGCCATGGTGAAGCGCAGCGGCGCGCCGTGGTACAGCGGCGCGGGAGACAGGTAGACCGACTTGTCGGACATGGCGATCAGCAGCACGCACATCATGGCCACCGCCGACTCCGACTCCTCGATGGGAACCGCCTCGTACGCGCTGAGCACTCCCTTTGGACGCCCGGTGGTGCCCGAGCTGTAGAGCATGTCGGTGCCGGCCACCCGACCCTCCAACGGCTCCGGCGACATGGCGGCCACGGCCTGCTCGTAGCTGCCGTAGGAGTCGATGACGCCGTCCATCATCAGTCTCAACTCGACGCGGCGCGTGCGGTCGACCAGCTCGGCGGCCTGGGCGGCCTTGTACTGCGACGTGATGAAGACCCGGGCGCCGCTGTTGTCGACGATGTAGGCGATCTCGTCGGTGGTGAGGCGGCTGCTGATGGGGGTGTAGATCAGCCCGGCGTAGTGCGCTCCCCACATCAACGGCAGGAAGTTGCGGTGGTTCTCCAGGCACCAGGCCACATGGCCGCCCGGGGCCAGCCCGGCTTCGCGGAACAGTCGCGACACCTGGTTGGCTTCGGCGTCGAGTCGGGCGTAGGTGATCGTCTCGCCCGATCCGGCCATGATGACGGCCGGCTTGTCGGGGTTGGCGGCGGCATGAACTCCTGGGTACATCGGCTTCGACGCTACTCCCGGCGCCGGCGCCGCGTCGCCGGCGAACAGCTCTCAGACGGTGTACCCGCCGTCGACGGCCAGGTGCTGGCCGCTGATATAGCCGGCCCGGTTAGAGGCCAGGAAGCACACCGCCTCGGCGATGTCGGCCGCGGTCCCGAAGCTGCGCATTGGAATGTTGGCCCGGGCGGCATCGAGGGCCCGCTCGTCGAGGTCGCCGGAGGCCATCAGCCGCCGGGCCATCCCGTCGGTGAGCATCCCGGGGCCCACAGTGTTGGCCCGCACCCCGAAGCGCCCCTCCTCGGCGGCCAGACCACGCACGGCCGCCTCGACCGCGGCCTTGGGGACGGTGCTGAGGCCGTCGCGCACCGGGAACCGGTCCGAGCCTGCGGTGGTGACCGCCACAATGCTGCCCCGGGCCTCTCGCAGGTGCGGCAGCGCAGCGTGGGCCGCCGCGAAGAAGCCGGCCGCGTCCGCGTCGAGCTGGGACCGCATCGCGCTCGGCTCGACCCGGCTCATGTGAACCTGCGGGACACGGGGCCCGGCCGCGTAGACCAGGGTGTGCAGCCCTCCGGCCGCAGCCGCCAACTGCTCGACAGCCGCGGCGGCGGACGAGTCGTCGCTCAGGTCGGCGGGCGCGGTCCAGCACCGGCGCCCGCAGCGCTCGACGACGGCCGCGGTGGCCGCCGCGGCGTCGGCGTCGCTGCGGTAGGTGAGGGCCAGGTCGCTGCCGCGGGCGGCCAACTCCGCTGCGATCACCGAGCCGAGGCCGCCGCTTCCCCCCACCACCAGAGCCGCGCCGGCCCGGCCGGCGAAGTCCTGACGCAGATCGAGTTCGCTCACGACCTCAGCCTGCCCGCCGGGCGCAGCCCCTACAACCGGAGCCTAGCCCTGCCGCGAACTGGCAGCAGAATGCACGCATACCGAGCAAAACGCTGCCAATTCCTCCGGTGCCCGCCCATCAGCCGCGAACTGGCAGCAGAATGCACGCATACCGAGCAAAACGCTGCCAATTCCTC
>JAPPLH010000061.1:0-14695 GCA_028819505.1 Acidimicrobiaceae bacterium | reverse complement strand
CAGCCGCGAACTGGCAGCAGAATGCACGCATACCGAGCAAAACGCTGCCAATTCCGGGGCGGCTCGTTCAGCCCGACCGAAGGTGACGGGTGAGGTACTCGACGGGGCGGTCCGGCAGCGACCGGACGACCTCCGGGACCGCGGGGCCGAGGCGGCCTTCGGTCAGCATCTGGAACTTGCGCTCGATCTCGTGGTCGCTGAGCGGATCGTGCATGGAGCCCTTCTGACCGTGTACGGTCCGCTCCAGGAGGCGACCGTCGGCGAGGGTGATCTCCACCCGGCCGCCCTGCTTCCAGGCGTAGGTGGCGTCGAACTCCGGGGCCGGGTGGATCTCAGTGACCTTGGCCTGCATCGCCGCCAGAACCGGATCTGCAATGCGCTCGGGATCGAAGGTGGCAGGATCAGCAGGGTCAGCGAGCACTGCGGCCACGACGTTGAACGGCGCCGAGTACTGGGCCGCCATGACCGAGGCGGTGCCGTCCATGTCGTTGAGCTCGCACACCTTGGTGGTGGTGTGGACCGCGACCCGATCGATCTCCCCGGCGCGGATGCCGTGCTCGGCGACAAGCTCAGACGTGGCCTGGATCAGGGGATGCAGGTCGCTGCACGACGGGTAGGGCTTGACCGTGATCTCATCGATCATCCAGCGCTCGCCCAGCCGCTCGGTCAGCAAGTGGGGCTGCGGGTCGCCGGTGAAGACCCGGCAGAAGCCGTACCGGCCGGCCAGGCCGTCGCCCGCTCCCTCGAAGCCGTCAGCGGCCAGCGCCGCGGCCAGGATCCCGCCCTCGGCGGCCCGCCCGGCGTGGATCCGCTTGGCCATTCCCCCCGAGGACGCGAACTCCATGGTCCCCGAAGCCAGCGACGCCGCAATGCCGAAGGCATGGTTGAGCCCCGCCGCGTCGAAGCCGCGAAGGTAGGCGGCTGCGGCGGCCGCGCCGAACACTCCTGACATGGATGTGGGGTGGTAGCCGGCCAGCACGTGAGAGGCCGGACCGACGGCCAGCCCGGCCCTTGCCATTGCCTCGTATCCCACGACGACCGCCTCCAGGAAGTCCCGACCGGAGGCTTGCAGGTCCTCGGCCACCGCCAGCGCCGCGGGCACCACGACCGCTCCGGGGTGGTTGACGGCCTCCTCGTGGACGTCGTCCAGCTCGAAGGCGTGAGCCGCGGTGCCGTTGGCGAGTGCGGCCATCGCCGGCGAGGCCTGCTGGGGCCATCCCACCACGGTGCAGCGACCTCCGGAGCCAGTCGCCAGCGCGTGGCGAGCCGCGGCCGCGGACCACGGCTTGTCGGCGCCATAGGCGATGCAACCCAGCGTGTCGATCACGCAGTTGCACGCCGCGGCCAGGTGCGCCGGGGCGACCTGTGAGCGCACGCCGGCAAGGAACTCGGCAAGCCGCGCCGATGGGGAGGCCTCGGGCGACTCCGACCCGTCGGCGGCGGAATGCGGACCCGGCCGCATCACGCCGCGCCGTGGAGCGGCGGCGGCAGCAGGCGCGGGACGCGGGCAGGACCGGGCGGGGCCGGCATCACACCGCGCCGTCCAGCGACGCCCGCGCCAGATCCTGGAGGTGGCGCACGGAGTTCTCGCTGTGAACGCCGCACACGCCGCTGGGGTCCTCGATCAGCGGCCCGGGCGTGTAGCCGCGGCTGGCGACGCCGCGCTGCACCGACTCGACGATCCCGAAGTCCTCGGCGACGGTGTTCTCCCAGTCGTCGGAGACCAGCCGCGACTGGGCTTCGGTCAGATCGGCCGTGTCGAACCACCACTCGCGGATCAGCAGCGTGCGGTCCACTGCCAGCGGCACCCAGCGGAAGGTGTTGACGACCTGGCCGGGATAGCACTGGATGGCCGACACCGGCCACACGAAGTACGCCTCGTACCCGTCGCCGACCCCGCCGCCGTCGCCGGCCCGGGTTCCCGCGGAGGCCCCCTCTCCGGCCCCGACCGCATCGGCGCTGGCCGTGCGGGCGCCGTCGCCGGCCCGGGTCTCCGCGTCGGCTCCGACCGCCTCGGCGCGGGCCGTGCGGGCGCCGTCGCCGTCGCCGTCGGCGTCGGTCCATGCGGGCGGCTGGCCGGGGCGTTCGGCGGCGTGGTGGATCACCGAGCCGCCCGAAGCGATCCGGTAGCTGCCGGGGGCCACCACCCCCGACGTGAACCACTTGTGGACGTTGGGGCAGTGGTAGCACTCGTTGTAGTTCTCCACCACCACCTTCCAGTTGGCCCGCATCTCGTGGGTGCGCCGGGCCGACAGCACCCGCCGGGGGGCGTCCGGCACCCGTGCGAGCAGGTCGTCCTGCACTCCGGGCGCGGTCGCGGCCAGCCCGGCCGCCTCGGCCGACAGGTTGACGAACACGAACCCGGCCAGGGTCTCGAGGCGCACCCGTGGGACGCACACGTCGCCCACCTCCTCGCCGCGGGCGTGCAGCAGCCGCCCGTCGAGGCCGTAGGTCCAGGCGTGGTAGGGGCATGTGATCCGGTCGAGGCGGGCCTGCCCCGACGTCACCAGTTCGTGGCCGCGGTGCTGGCACACGTTGAACATGGCCCGGAGCTGTCCGGCGTCGTTGGCCACCAGCACGCTCTCGTCGCCGACACGCGCCGTGACCACCATTCCCGGCTCGGCAACCTCCGACACGTGGCCGACCATCACCCAGTTCCGGGCGAACACCCGGTCCATCTCCGAGGCGAAGACCTCGCCGTCGGTGTAGTAGCGGGCCGCCAACCCGCCGGGCCGCTCGTTCGTCATGTCCGCCACCTCCTGTTCTCCCACAGCCTTCTACTTCTCGGCCGCGAGCGCTTCCGGGTCGGTGCAGCACCGGCCCGCCAGCCCGTCACGGCGCCCGGTCATGGCAGGTCCGCCAGTGCGTCGACGAGCCGGTCCATGCGGTCGGGCCGGTTGGCGTCGCAGCGCAGGAAGCGCCGGTCCAGCCCCCGGAACGACACCGAGCCGTCCTTGACGATCACGCCTCGCTCCAGGAGCCCCTCGAACACCCGGCTGGAGTCGGTGTCCGGATCCAGGATCTCGACCAGGAAGAAGTTGGACCGGCTGCCCGGAACCATCCGGAAGCGGTCGAGTTCGGCAAAGCGGATCTGCGCATGGTCCCGACCCTTCGAGATCATCGCCACGGTGGCGTCGAGATGGTCCTTGTCGTCCAGGGCGGCGGCCGCGGCGGCCGTCTGCAGCACCCCCATGTTCCATGTCGGCTTGACGGCCAGGCAGGCGTCGACCACCGGTTTCGGCCCCACCCCGAAGCCGACCCGCAGGCCGGCGAGGCCGAACGCCTTGGAGAACGTGCGCAGCACAACCAGGTTGTCGTAGTCGTCGGCGAGGTGGATGTATCCGCCAGTGTCCGAGTAGTGCACGTAGGCCTCGTCGAGCACCACCAGAGCCTCGGGCGCCGCCTCGACGATGCGCCGCACGTCGCGCTCGGTCGTCCACGTTCCCGAAGGGCTGTGCGGGTTGGTGACGAACACGATCCGGGTGGCTTCGTCGATGGCGTCGATGTAGGCGTCGACGTCCACCGCCATCGTGGCCCGGTCGGTGGCGTCGTGCACCAGGACCGGCACCCGGTCCTCGGCCTCGGCGAACAGGTGGTAGATCGGGAAGCACGGGCCGGGCATCTGGATGCGCCCACCCGGCTCGCAGAACGCCCGGATCAGCCATGAGATGATCTCGGTCTCGCCCGCTCCGCACATCACCCGCTCGGGCTCGACGCCGTAGACGAGCGAGATCTTCTCCCGCAGCGGCTCGGCCGTCCAGGACGGGTACAGGTGCAGGTCGTGCAATCGCTCCCGGATCGCCTGCACGGCCAGCGGCGATGCCCCCAGGGGATTCTCCGCGGAGCCGAGCTTGGCGATGTCGGCGGCGCTGATCCCGTAGCGGGCGGCCACATAGTCGGCAGGAAGGCCGGGAACGTAGAACTCCGGGTCGACCAGAGCGGGATGCGAGTGACGCATCTCGGCCTCCTTGTGTCGTGGGGTCGGTACGACCCAACTGCGGCCCTTGTATGCGTATTGTGCCCGATCTGCGGCGATAACGTCGCGCTCCGGCGCCTGCTGAGGCCGGACCCGCAGGGAGGATCTGACGTGGAGCAAGGTTCGGTTCTGCCCGGCGAGACCGCACGCGGCGGGTCCAACCTGCCGGGCTCGGTCCGGGTCGTGGTCATCGGCGGCGGGATCTGCGGGGCCAGCGCGCTGTACCACCTGGCCCACGAGGGGTGGGCCGACAGCCTTCTCATCGAGAAGGCCGAGCTGACGTCGGGCTCCACCTGGCACGCGGCGGGCCAGGTCACCCACTCGGTGTCGAGCTACGCGCTGGCCGAGTTCCGCCGCTACGCCTGCGAGCTGTACGCGTCGCTGGAGGCCGAGAGCGGGGTGGCCACCTCATGGCACCGCAGCGGCAGCCTGCGGGTGGCCTACACCGCCGAGGAGATCGACTGGCTGCGGGCCCAGCTCGGTCCGGCAGCCTACGTGGGCAACGCGATGGAGTGGGTCTCGCCGTCGCGGATCTCGGAGCTGCATCCCTTCTACTTGACCGACGGGATGCTCGGCGCGATCCACACCCCCGACGACGGGCATGTCGACCCGGCCGGGGCGGCCAACGCCATGGTGCGGGCCGCTCGCAACCTGGGTGCGGCCGTCAGCCGGCGCAACCGGGTGCTGGGCATCCGGCGACGGCGAGACGGCAGCTTCGACGTGGACACCGAGCGGGGCACGATCCATGCCGAGCACGTCGTGAACGCGGCGGGCTGCTACGCGCACCGGGTGGCTCGCATGGTGGGACTCGACGTGCCCATCGCCAACGTGTTGCACACCTACCTTCTCACCGAGCCGGTGCCGGAGTTCGGCGACCTCGACCGGGAGCTGCCGGTGGTGCGCGACGACTACGTGTCGGGGTACCTCCGCCAGGAGCAGCAGTCGGGCCTGATCGGGATCTACGAGCAGACCGGCGCCGAGGCGGTCTGGCATGACGGGGACGGACCGGACTGGTCGCTGGAGAACCCGCTGTTCGACGCCGACTTCGACCGGGTCGGCCCATGGCTGGCCCGGGCCTTCGAGCGGATGCCGGTGCTGGAGCCGCTGGGCATCAAGCAGGTAATCTGCGGCGCGATCTCGTACCCGCCCGACGGTGAGCCCCTGCTGGGCCCGTCGGGGGTGCGCAACTTCTGGCAGATGGTCGGCGTGCAGGTCGGCATCGCCGACGGCCCGGGCCTGGGTCGGGAGCTGGCCCGATGGATGGTGCACGGCACCACCGGCGTGAGCGTGCGGGCCTACGACGCCCGCCGGTTCGGCTACATCGACCGCGCCGACGTCATGTCCTACGGCCGGGTGAAGGGAGCCGAGGACCACCAGTACCGTCACCAGACCCCGCTGCCCACACTGGAGCGGCCTGCCGGTCGCCCCTACCGCACCACCCCCCTCTATGGGCGCCTGCACGGCAAGGGGGCGGTGTTCACGCAGGTCTACGGCTGGGAGCGGCCCAAGTGGTTCCCCGCCGCGGCCGGGCTGCCGCAACAGGACATGGTCTCGTTCCGCCACACCGGCTGGTTCGACACGGTGGCCGAGGAGTGCCGGGCCGTGCGGGAGCGGGTCGGGATCCTCGACGCCACCGCGTTCGCCAAGTTCGACCTGGTCGGCCCCGACGCGGCCGCGGTGCTCGACCGCCTCACCACCAACAACGTGCCTGCGGTGGGACGCATCGGGCTGACGTACCTGCTGACGCCGCAGGCTCGCATCGAGAGCGAGCTGACGGTCACCCGTCTGGCTGCCGACCACCTCTACCTGGTGTCGGCCGCCGCCGGCGAGGGCAAGGATCGGGAGTTCTTCGAGACGCACTGGCCCAGCGGCGCCGACGCCGAGCTGGTGACCCGGTCGATGGAGCTGGGGGTGCTGAACGTCACCGGGCCCGAGGCCCGGCGGCTGCTGGCCGGCCTCACCGACGCCGATCTGGGCAACAAGGCCTTCGGATGGCTGCGGGCGCAGGTCATCACGGTGGCCGGCGTGCCGAACGTGCGGGCTCTGAGGGTGGGTTTCACCGGGGAGCTCGGCTGGGAGCTTCATGTGCCGGTCGAGGATCTCGGCACCGTCTACGACGCGCTGTGGGCTGCAGGCGAGCCGTTGGGGGTGGCCGACGCGGGCAACCATGCGCTCGACTCGCTGCGCATGGAGAAGCGCTATCTCACCAGCCGCGAGCTCACCCACGACGTGAACCCGGACGAGGCCGGGCTGCACCGGTTCGTGAAGATCGACAAGGGAGACTTCGTGGGCCGCGACGCGCTGCTGGCCCGCCGGGCCGGGGCGGCCTCGGGCGAGGAGCCCTACCGGTGGCGGCTCGCCTATCTGGCCGTGGAAGCAGACGACGCCGACGTGCATGCAGCCGACGGCGTCTACGCCGGCGGGCGGGCCGTCGGCCTGGTCACCTCCGGCGCCTACGGCTTCCACACCGGCCAGAGTCTGGCCTTCGCCTATCTGGCACCTGCGCACGCCGAGCCCGGCACCGCGCTGGAGGTCCGGGTCGTTGGCGACCTGCGGCCGGCCCGCGTGCTGGACGAGGCCGTCCACGATCCGGCGAACGCCCGGCTGCGGGCCTAGTGGTGTGTCGCGGGTTTGGTTGAGCGACCTGCCAAGTCTCTGACCTCGCGCTATGGACTACAGGGTTCCGCAAATGTACGCACGACATACCACTAGCGACCGAGCGTGTTGCCGAGCGCCGTGACTGATCCTGGCCTGCCCGCGGCCATGCGGGCCGCGGTCCTGCTGGGCATCGGCGGCCCCGAGATGCTGGCTGTGCGTGACGACGTGCCCGTGCCCGGGGCCGGACCCCGCGAGGTGCTGGTGCGAGTGGCGGCCTGCGGCATGAACAACACCGACATCAACACCCGTGCCGGCTGGTACAGCCGCTCGGTCGTCTCGGCCACGTCTTCGCAAGGGTTCGCCGAGGCTGACCCCAGCGATTCGGCGTGGGGCCGCGGCGGCCTGTCCTTCCCCCGGGTCCAGGGCGCCGACATAGCGGGCGTGGTGGTGGCGGCGGGTGAGGATGCGGACGGAGGTCTGGTGGGCCGACGGGTGCTGGTCGACCCGTGGCTGCGCGACCGGGACCGTCCTGCCGATCGCGGCCTCGCCGGCTATCTGGGCAGCGAGCGCGACGGCGGTTACGCCGAGTACTGCACGGTCCCGCAGGAGAACGTGTACCCGGTGTCGGTGGGGCTCACCGACGTCGAGTTGGCCAGCTTCGCCTGCTCCTGGTCGACCGCGGAGCACATGCTCCAGCGAGCGGACCTGCGCTCGGGCGAGACGATAGCGGTCCCGGGCGCGTCCGGCGGCGTGGGC
Source organism: Acidimicrobiaceae bacterium (assembly GCA_028819505.1). Lineage (GTDB taxonomy): Bacteria > Actinomycetota > Acidimicrobiia > Acidimicrobiales > Aldehydirespiratoraceae > Aldehydirespirator. The sequence goes on along the minus strand of JAPPLH010000061.1, from coordinate 7,365 downwards.
AGCGCACTGGTGCAACTGGCCAAACGACGCGGCGCCCGGGTGGTGGCCGTAGCCGGCGCATCCAAGCGGGCCGCGGTGAGCGACCTGGGCGCCGACGCGGTGGTGGCCCGGCAATCCGGAGACGTCGTGGCGGCGGCCGCCGCGGCCAACGGAGGCAGCTTCGACGTGGTGGCCGACGTCGTCGGCGGCGGCAGCTTCCCGAACTGGCTGGAGGCGCTGTGCCGGGGCGGTCGCTACGTGACCTCCGGGGCCATCGCCGGACCGGTCGTTGACCTCGACCTGCGCACCCTGTACCTGAAGGACCTCCAGCTGCACGGAGCCACCGTCTACGCGCCTCAGGTGTTCGCCGATCTCGTCGGCTACATCGAGCGGGGCGAGGTCAGGCCGGTGGTGGGCGGCACCTACCCGTTGGAGGAGATCCACGCCGCGCAGGAGGCTTTCGCCGCCAAGCGCCATGTGGGCAGCCTGGTGATCGTGCTCGAACCCGAAGCATCGCGGGACCGGAGCCCCGGCTAGCAGGGCGGGCGTCGTCGGCGCCGCTGATCTACAGGATGCGACGCATGGCGTCGCGGGCTCGTTCCTCGGCCACCCGTTTGCGGCCGACGATCGGCGTGGTCGGAGCGAATCCCGCCTCGGCTCGCTCCGACTCGCTCTCGCCGCCCCAGAAGCCCAGTTCGCGGTTGCGGCGCGCATAGTCGCGGCAAGCGGGCAGCACGGAGCACTGCTCGCACATGGACCGGGCCCGGGCCTCACGGCGCACCCTGGCCTCGGGCCGCTCCGCGAACGGTGCGAAGAACAGGCTGCTCTCGCCCGCGCAGCGGCCGTGCTCCATCCACGTCGTGGACCCCATTGGTGTTGCGAGTGTCTCGAAGGCTTCAAGCATCGGTATACAATCTAGCAGCGGTATACAATCTTCGCAAGGGCGGCCATTGAACGCCGGCTCAGCCTCCGTCGGCGCCCGCGACGATCCCCTCGTCGTGGAGCCTGCCGATGTCGGCGCTGGAGAGGCCGAGCCATCCGGCCAGCACCTCGTCGGTGTGCTCGCCGAGAACCGGCGCCACCGCGTCCGCGCTCGCTTCGCTCGTCGTCCCGCCACCCGAGTCGATGGGGGTCAGCGGCGAGACCGGCGCCAGGAACTGGCCGATCCCGGGCTGGTCCACCTCGACGAGCAGCCCCCCGGCCGGCGAGCAGCGCGGGTCGCGGGCGACCAGCTCAGTGAAGGTCTGGTACGGACCCCAGCACACCCCGCAGGCGTCGAGACGCTCAGCCACCTCGACGAGGGGCCGGTCGCCGGTCCAGGCCTGCATTGCCGCCTTGATCTGCCGGCGCGCCTCGAAGCGGTCGCCCTCGTCGCCGAAGTCGAGCCCCCGAGCCGCCTCGATCTCGGCGACAGCGGCGGCGCTGCCGGTGGCCTCCAGCAGCGCGTCCCACTGCCGGCGGCTGATGGCGACGGCGTAGAGGCGACGGCCGTCTGCGGTGGACAGCTCCGCGCCGAACGCCCCGTACAGGTCGTTGCCGCAGCGCGGCCGCTCCGTCCCATTGACCTGAACCTCGCCCACATAGCCCAGCGCAGCGGTCGCGGCCAGCGCCACGTCGCTCAACGCCAGAGTCATCACCGAGCCCTCGCCGGTGAGCAGGCGGCGACGGTCGGCGGCCAGGATCCCCACCGCCGCGGTCTGGCCGCACAGCAGGTCCCAGGCCGGCAGGACGCTGTTGACGGGCTCCGTGCCGCCGGCGGGGCCGGTCACCATCGGGAACCCCATCGCCGCGTTGATCGTGTAGTCCACCGCGGTGGTGCCGTCGCGGTTGCCGGTTATGGCCACCATCACCAGGTCGGCCCGGCGCGCGACCAGGCGCTCGGGCGCCGTCCAGCCCCGGGCCGGGAAATTCGTGAGGAACGTGCCCGCCGAGCCGATCAACTCTGCTAGCAGTTCGTGGGCGGCGGGGTTGGCGAGATCGACGGCCAGCGACTTCTTGCCCTTGTTCAAGCCGGCCCAGTACAGCGAGCGCCCCTCGGCGGTGAGAGGCCAGCGGCCGTGGTCGATGCCGCCGCCGATCCTGTCGAAGCGCACGACCTCGGCGCCGAGCTGCGCCAGCGCCATGCCCCCGGAGGGCGCGGCCACGAACGCCGAGCCCTCCACGACTCGCAGACCATCGAGCGGAGCGGCGCCAGTCACGCCCGAGAACCTAGTGGTCCGGCGCGGATCTGATGATCGGGACCGTCCACGGATCCAAGCAGATGAACGCATCCGTCGTACCGATCACGGCTTCTCCGACATGCCGCCCGAGCGAACGGGAACGGGGTGCGAGCACGGCGGGCGTCCGGGCCAAGTGGACGGGAGGCGGGCTTGGTGAGAGAGTCTGGCTCCACATCCGGTTGTCACGGAAGGAGAAATGTGATGGACGGACTCAGTCCAGCCGCTGACGCAGTATTGGACGGCGTGGTGTCGGGATCGCCGCGCGTGCCTGGCGTCGCTGCGGTCGCCACCGACCGCGACGGCGTCATCTATGCGGGCGCTCGGGGCGAGCGGGTTCTCGGGGGCGACGCCTTCACCACCGACACGGTGTGTGCGATCTTCTCGACCACCAAGGCCATCGGAGGCACCGCCTGCCTGCAGCTGGTCGAGCAGGGCGACCTGGACCTCGACGCCCCGGCGAAGGAGTACGTCCCGAGGATCGGCGGCCTCGGCGTGCTCGAGGGATTCGACGACGACGGAGCGCCGAGACTGCGCCCACCCAGGAGCGACATCACAACGCGCCGGCTGCTGACCCACACCGCCGGGCTCACCTACGACTTCTTCAACGACACGTACACCAGGCTGGCCGACGAGCAGGGCCAGCCGTGGGTGGTCGACGCCTCGTACGCCTCCATCGAGACGCCGCTGCTCTTCGACCCGGGCGAGCAGTGGGAGTACGGCTCCAACATCGACTGGGCCGGTCTGGTGGTGGAGGGCATCACCGGCAAGCGGCTCGGCGACGTGTTCGCTGAGCGGATCCTGGAGCCGCTGGGAATGGACTCGACCGCCTTCTCGATGACCCCGGCGATGCGGGAGCGTATGGCGACGATCCACGCACGCGAGGACTCCGACGGGTCGCTCATCCCGCTTCCCGGGGTGGAACTGCCGCCCGACCCGGAGATCCACATGGCCGGCCACGGCCTCTACGGCACCGCCGAGGACTACGCCAAGTTCATCCGCATGTGGCTCAACGACGGGGCCGGACCCGGCGGCGAGCAGATCCTCAGGCCCGAGACGGTCGAGATGGCCTGCCGGAACCACCTGCCCGAGGGCATGTTCGTCAAGATGCTGCCCGGCGTGGGCGCCACCGAGGTGGCCAAGACGATCCTTCCCGTTTCGAACCCGCGCCTGTCCAACGACGCCGAGTTCTTCCCGGGGATGCCGAAGACTTGGGCGCTGACCTTCATGATCAACGAGGAGGACGCGCCCACCGGCCGGCCTGCGGGCGCGCTGGCGTGGGCCGGGCTCGCCAACCTGTACTACTGGATCGACCGGGCCAACGGCGTGGGCGGGTTCTGGGCCACCCAGATCTTCCCGTTCGCCGACCCCACCTCGGTGGGCGGCTTCCTCGACTTCGAGAAGGCGGTCTACGACAACGCCGCCTAGCGGCTGACGGGGCCGAAGCCGTCAGGAGCGGGCTGCGATGTCGGCTAGTACCTGGGCGGCGTGGCCGGCGAGGTCCTGGGCGGCGTGGCCGGCGAGGTCCTGGGCGGCGTGGCCGGCGAGGTCCTGTCCGGCCGGCTCAATCGACGCCTCGTGGCAGGAACAGATCGTACTCGCCCTTCGGGCCGTCAAGGATGAGTCTTCCTCGGCGAAGCACATCGAGTCCGACAAGCACCTCAGCGCCTGTCACGTCGGCGTCGTATGCCGTGACTCGTATCGGATCGGGCGGATTGTCGCTGCGATACCCCAGATGCAACATCAGGTCGTAGATGCCGCTCTTCGTTGAACCGCCCTGCCCTCCAAGCGATACCGGTCCAGTTCGGTCAGTGGCAATCGCACTTCAACCTCCACGATCGGGCCCCGCCATTCGATCGTCCCTGCGATCCGGGCCGTCGATCGCGGGTCAGCGTTGATTGATTGCCACCCCCCATGGAACGCTGATCACACGGTCCTGTCGCAGAACCTCGCTGACCATGAGGCGGCACCCGACTGCGTTGCGATATCCCTCGTCGAGCGCCTCGAACTCGTCGTCGAAGCAGCCGATCAACTTCGGGCGGCGACGCATGTCGCGGGGTTGAACGAAGACCGCCCAGCGGCCCTCATCGGTGGCCAGCAGTCTGACCCGCTGCCTCTCGAAGGCGGCTTCCAGTTTGTCCATGACGGGATCAGGAGCCATGGAGGCATGGAGGCATTATGGCACGGTGACCGGCCTCAGCGGTGGAATATTTTCAGTCTTTTTCGCCACATTCAGGAGAGCCAGTTGATGGCTTGTATCTCGGTGTAGGCCTCTATGCCCCACTTGCCCCGGTCGCGGCCGATGCCCGACATCTTGAAGCCGCCGAAGGGGGCGTACATGTGGGGTTGCACCGTGTTGAGGGCCACGTTGCCGGACTCAAGGCGGCGGCCGATCTCGTACGCTCGCTTGGCGTCGCCCGCATACACGTAGGAGAACAGGCCGTAGTCGGAGTCATTGGCCAGCGCCACGGCCTCGTCGTCGTCGTCGTGGCCCAGCACCACCACCACGGGGCCGAAGGCCTCGTCGCGGACGACCTCCATGTCGGGGGTCACGTCCGCCAGCAGGGTGGGGGCCACGAAGCAACCGGGCAGATCGGGGCGTGCGCCGCCGCACACCGCGGTCGCCCCGGCGTCGACGCCGCCCGCGATGAATGCCTCCACCCGGTCGCGGTGGGCCCCGGTGATGACCGGGCCGACGATCGTGTCGGGCGCACGGCCGTCGCCCACCTTCATGAAGCTCGCGAAGGTCTTGAGCGTCTCCACCGTCTGGTCGAGGATGCTGCGGTGGCAGATCACCCGGGTGGGGGCGGTGCAGATCTGGCCCGAGTGGAGCCCCCAGGTGGTGGCGATGCCCATGCAGGCCGCGTTCACGTCGGCGTCCTCGGTCATCACCAGCGCGCCCTTGCCGCCGAGTTCCATCAGCACCCGCTTCATGGTGGACGCGCCGTCGGCGTAGATCCGGGCGCCGACAGCGGTCGAGCCGGTGAACGACACCATGTTCACGTCGGTGGAGGCCACCAGCGCGGCGGGGGCCTCCGGCCCGGAGCCGGTGACGATGTTGACCACGCCGTCTGCGAGTCCGGCCTCGGCCACGGCCTCGCCGAGCAGCAGCACACCCAGCGGATCCTGGGGTGCGGGCTTGATCACCACGGTGTTGCCCGCGGCCAGCGCGGGAGCGACCTTGCCGGCCACGTTCACCAGCGGCATGTTGTAGGGGGTGATGCAGGCCACCACCCCCACCGGCTGGCGCTTCACCGTGGCGGCGATCAGACCGGCCGGTCCCAGCGCCCCCGCCTCAGCCGGTATCGGGGCCACGTCGGTGTCGACGTTGATGGGTCGCGAGTAGTAGCGGAACCGCTCGATCATGGGGCCGCCCACCTGGAGGCCCTTGGCGATGGAGGTCACCGAGCCGGTCTCGGCCTGGACCAGCTCGAGCCACGAGGGCGCCATCCGCTCGATCACGTCGGCCAGACGGGCTAGGCGGTTGCCGCGCTCCTCAGGACTCAGTGCCCGCCACCGGGGCAGAGCCTCGCGGGCCGCCCGAGCCGCGTCGTCGGCCTGGGCTGAGGTCGCCTCGGGGGCGTGCCCCACCACAGTGCCGTCGTTGGGGTTGACGATCGGATAGGTCCCCCCGTCCGGCTCGACCCACTCCCCGCCGATCAGGAGCCTCCAGTCCCGCCCAGCGTCAATGCCGCTGTGGCAGCTTTCGTGAGGCACCGAGCGATCCTACTGTTGCCTCACCTTGGGCCATCGAACGGCCAGGCCCCGAATTGGCAGCACAATGCTCGCTATCCGTGCATAACGCTGCCAATTCCCGGAACGGCCGGCCCAGAGGCTGCGGACGGATGCCGCGCCTCGTAGTGTTGTCGCCTGCTGCGCCGTCTCGGCGCCGACCAATCCCCAGCAAGGAGCCGTCATGGTTGAAGCCGTCATCGCCGCCGCCGCCCGCACCCCGATCGGCCGGGCCGTCAAGGGATCGCTCACCGAGGTCCGGCCCGACGACATGTCGGCGTTCATCATCGGCGACGTGCTGTCGAAGGTCCCGGGCCTCGATACCGCCGACGTGGAGGACGTGATCTGGGGCATCGGCCAGCCGGGCGGCGAGGGCGGCTACAACATCGCCCGGGTCGCCTCGATCCTCGCCGGGGTGAACGCTCCCGGCGTGACCGTCAACCGCTACTGCTCGTCGTCGCTCCAGACCATCCGCATGGCCGCCCACGCCATCAAGGCCGGCGAGGGCGACTGCTTCGTGGCCGGGGGCGTCGAGGCGGTGTCCCGCTACCAGCACGGCGCGGCCGATAGCGGACCACACAACGCCGACTTCGCCGCGGCCGAGAGCCGCACCTCAGAGCGCACCGCCGAGGGCTCCGAGACCTGGACGCCACCGCAGGACCTGCCCGACATCTACATCGCCATGGGCCAGACCGCGGAGAACGTGGCCCAGCTCAAGGGAGTGTCCCGCCAGGCCCAGGACGAGTGGGGCGTGCTGTCCCAGAACCGGGCCGAGGCCGCCCGCAACCGCGGCTTCTTCGAGCGCGAGATAACTGCGTTCCCCCTGGACGGCAGCATCGAGGTGAGCCAGGACGACGGCATCCGGGAGGGCACCACCATCGAGGGCGTCTCCCAGCTCAGGCCCGTGTTCCGCCCCGACGGCACGGTCACCGCCGGCAACTGCTGCCCGCTGAACGACGGCGCCGCCGCGGTGGTGGTGATGTCCGACGCCAAGGCGGCCGCGGTGGGGGCCAAGCCGCTGGCCCGGATCGTGGCCACCGGCGTTTCGGCGCTGAACCCCGAGATCATGGGCCTCGGCCCGGTCGACGCCTGCCGCCAGGCCCTGGGCCGGGCCGGTATGACCATCGACGACATCGACCACGTCGAGATCAACGAGGCCTTCGCGGCCCAGGTGCTGCCCTCGGCCGACGACCTCGGCATCGACTACGACAAGCTCAACCCCAACGGCGGGTCGATCGCGCTGGGCCATCCCTTCGGCATGACCGGGTCGCGCATCATGTGCACCCTGCTCAACGGCCTCGAGGACGCCGACAACACCATCGGCCTCGAGTCCATGTGCGTAGGCGGCGGCCAAGGCATGGCCATGATCGTCGAACGCATCGGCTGACAGCCGGACTCTCCGCTCACCGGGGCCGGCGAGGGACAACCGATCGACCGC
>JAPPLH010000011.1:73752-79060 GCA_028819505.1 Acidimicrobiaceae bacterium | reverse complement strand
CAGCCGACGTGATGGGCGAGTTCGCCGACTCCGAGGCCGAGCGGGAGCAGGCGAAGCTGGAGCGGCTGGCGCCAGCCTTGGACGCAGCCATGGCCCGCAAGGTGTCGCTGCCGGCCCTCGACGACGACGAGATCCCGGTGTTCGAGGCACTGGGACGCAGCATCGTGGCCACTCTCCCGCCCGAGGAGGCCTCCAGCGTGGCCAAGACCGTAAAGGACTGGGCCTCCACCGACATGCCGATCCACGTCCCCGACGACTTCGGCGCCCAGGGTGACGCAAAATAACGAGACCCGAGGTCAGCGGGAGCTATAGCGGACGAGGCTTGGAACACGGTTCGGCGCACTTCTGAACGCGAACTGAGCAGTTTCCGAACGTCTGCACCAGCGATTGCGGAGCCGCGCCGCCGAATCCGGGCGTCATGGACCCGACGCAGACGAGGCAGGAGTCTGCGGCTTCGGAAACACCGCATCCGGCGCCACTCCCAGTGCCTCGCGCAAGACCGTCCAGTCTCTGCTCGGGTCGTTGAGCATTTCGAGCACGTTTCTGAGAACGGGGTCATCCGAGAGCAACCGCTCCGCCTCGACGAGTAGCGCCGCTGCACACACGTACGCGTCGAGAACGTCCATCAATACATATGACCAGACCTCCCGCGCGGCTTCCCAAATGTCACCGGCGGTCACATTGAGCCCTCTGGACGGATCCTCCACATCGATCACATCGATGCCGTAGTCGATGTTCAATGAGTCGCGAAATGTGTTGAATTGATCGTTCAGCTTGTTGTAGTCCGACTCCCGCAGGGCCGCTCGATACATCAGTAGTGGACGTTTCGCTCGGAGGCTCTGGGGCACGCCTTGGCCGACCAAGGCCTCGAGGGCGCGAGCCTCTAGGAGCGTGTGGTGTAGCTCGGACCAGCAGACTCGTGATGAGAAGCAGTGGTGATCGCTAAAGGAGCCGGTGAGGCTCTGAAAGGCCTTCATGCCGCGATTGATGTTGCGCGTTTGCTTCATTCCGTCTGTGTCCACACCAGCCGAGTCGAGCGCCGCCTTCAGATCCTTCCACTTCGAAAGTTCGTGAAGGCGGTCGTCAGCGTCTGCGGCCTTGCAGGCGTCCCAGAAGTGAAACAGGCTGATCAAGACGCCGCGGTCGAGGAACACTCCGGGCTGAATGAGCGTCTCGTTGGATCCGTCGCCTGTCATGGTTTGGGGGCCTCGGCGTAGAGTCGTTCCTCGGCCTCCTTGACGAGCCGGGCAGTGAGCGGGGTGCTCTCTCCGCGCTCGACCGCAAGGCCGACCGAGTGCCACATGATCTTGATCAGACGTCTGGGACTCGAGAAGCTCGTCTCCTGGAGTCCGTCTAGGGCGTCCTCAGCGAATGGGTACAGGCCCTTCTCACCACCAGTCCGTGCAGGCTCAAGGCGCTGAATGACGATCCCGTACGCTTCCTCCCGTGTCAGCGCGGGAATGCTGTATGGGTGGCCGAAGCGATCAACAAGGGACGGGTCCAGCTCCTTCGTCCGAGCGAGCCCCTCGGGAGTAATGGACAGGATGATCCAAAGATCCTCGCGCTGAGCCATGTTCAAGAGGCGGCGCAGGGTCCCTGTGTAAGCCGACGCCTGGCTCTTGTTCAGACGCCGGGGAAGGGTGATGTCCTCAAACTCGTCAAGCAGGAACGCGATGCCGTCGGCGTTGGCGATTCGTCCAAGGATCTTCACCAGTGCCTGGAAGTACAGCGGCTCCTCTTGCTCAGCGACGAGGGATTGACTGCTGCGGGGAACAAAGTCTCGATACTCGAAGTAGGGGCGCTCACCCGTTTCGACGATGAGTCGCGCGAGCTTGTGCAATATCTCCTCGTCCGTCGCGAGGTCCTGCGCTCTCAGGGATTCGGTCAGTGTTTGAACGGCTCTGTCTCGGCTCTTCCGATTGCCGAGAGTGGCGAGCCATTGCCGGAACTCGAGCGAGATGAGACGCTGCTGAGCCTCTGCGTCGCTCGGATAGAGCAGTTCCCAGAGGGCTTTCGCCACCTCGTAGCGTCCCACTTGGCGCATGAGACGGTTGGCGAGGTCGTAGAACGCGACTCCGGGATTCTCGAAGAAATACGGCTTGACGCGGTACTCGGGAAGCACCTTGGCCTGAATCCAATTGAGAATGAACGTCTTGCCGGTGCCGTACCCGCCTTCGATGACGAGTGCTCTGTCGCCCTCGGAATCGGCAAGCTCGCGAATGTGCCTGCGCAACTCGGCCTCCCAGCGGTCTGGCAGCGAGAGATCGGTCAGGAAGCCGGTGCCGGTGGTGGCCGGTGGGAATGGATTGCGGACAAGGCCGAGACGTGGAAGGCGGTCGTCGGTGTCGGTCATGGTTGTACCACCACCTTGTTCTGTACGTGTTGACGAAGATCCCGATGTATGCGGATGTGGGACAAATAGGCACCGCTGCTTGACTTCAGATATCTCTTGAGGGCCAGATCATGCTGACTTTCGGGTAGACCCGCAGTAATGAAGCCCGCGCGTGTGGGCACTCCTGCGACGAGGTCGGGGCGTGCTGTAAGCCACTCCGTGAGCACGCCCTTGGCCTGCTTGATCGAGACACCGTGCTCGATACCGGCTGCCAGAGCGAGGTCGGGGATCCGCACAGTCGCCCAGTCATCGTCGAAATCGAGGCCCGCGAACATTCTGACCGCCAAATCGCGATCGGTCAGGGGCGCGTCGATGTGCTTGGGATAGGTGGCATAGGTTCCGTCCGGCCTGAATGCGACGTCCAAGAATCCAAGCTGATCCACGCACCACGACCTGAGCCCGAAGTGGATCGCCTGCACTGCTTCAGCACCGTCGAACGCGGCCCAGTCGCCAGCCTCTACAGCGCGGATCGCCACGCGCTTGGACCGGTTGCGGCCGCGGTGCTGGCCCTCACCGCCTCGCGCACCGGCCTCCAGCGCGATGCGCGACTGCACGGCGACTTCGACGGCGTGTCCTCGTTCGACGAACGTCGCGACGTCTGCGACGGGCTCACGCGCTGGCAGGAAGTGCGAGAAGAACACTTGGTGGCAGTCCTCGTTGCGAAGCGCCGAGTTGGCGAAGGCCTCCTTCTCCTCGGGCTGCAAGGGCTCCCCGATCCTCGTCGGCGCGTTGAGCGCTCTGATCTCGGGGTTCCGGCGACTCAGCGCGAAACGAGCTCCATGCTTTTCGATGAGGCCCAGCCGCTCGAGGGTTCTGCGGTGGTGGTAGTGAATGCTCCGCGCGTACGGTCGGCCGTCGCGCCGCAGCAGGACGCCTTCGGCCGTGGCCAGCTTCTCGAGTTCACTTGCGCCGAGACCTTGTGGGTGCTCGCCGAGCAGGAGCAGGAGATCTCTCAGCGCCCGGAAGTCGAGCCAGCGCATCCACAGGCTCACGGGCTCGCCGCCTTCGACAACAGGACCACGGACTCCCGAGAGGCCTGACGGCCGTAGCGCCCCATCTGCTGAGCGGCGTTTCCTCGCTCGCGCATCACCCAGGCCGTCTCGAAGCCCAAGCCCGCAGCGGCGGCCAACTCGACGGTAATCTCGTCGACCGGAACCATGACGCCCCCATGCCTGACGTTGCCGACAACGTACGCGGCGCGTCCGCCCGGCCGCAGTATGCGCGCCGCCTCGACGAGCGACAGGTAGAGGTCCTCGAAATAGCCTTGCAGGAACCGCATCACGCGGTTCTCGGTGGTGCTGGGCAGCGCCCGGAGGGCTTCGGAGAGCGGCGCGGGCGGCGTGTATGCCTCAAGGCGGCGCGCCAGCCCCCGTGGCGGCTTGGCTTCCACATGCGAGCGGATGGACCGGTGCCGTAGCCGCGTGACGGCCGGCTCGGCCTCTCCCAGCAGCAGCAACTCGATGTGGAACACGCGCGAGTAGTCGTGGCGGTTCGCATAGGGAGGGGACGTGATGAGGCCGTCAATGCACGCGGAGCCGATCGGCAGGCGCCGGGCGTCGGCCCGTCGCACCATCGCCTCGCGCTCGCCCCGCGGCCAGTTGAGAGCCTGAACGTCGGCCATCATGCGAGACGCGGCGGCCTTGAAGGCGTCCCGGATCTCGGTGCTGCGGTCGGGCCACTCCCGCCATCGGAACCAGCCGCCGTCGGGTACGGCCCGGCTGAACTCTCCGATAGCAGACAGGAACGCCACCATGAAGAAGGGCCGCGCCGCCCGCAGCGAGCGGACCGGCAGGAGAAGGGTGAAGATCTCGCTCAACTCTGCATCCGTGAACGCCCGCGAGAGCCGGTGGGGAACCTTGGGCAGCGCGGCTGGTGCCGCAGCCAGGATCCTCCCCAATGCACGTTCGAGTGTCCGCTCTTCATAGGACGCGATCTTCGCGGTGCTCGCCGCTACCGCCAGCGGGGAGAGGTCGAAGCCCAGGGCGGACAGGTCGCGCTGGCGAGCGGCCAGCAGGGTCGTCCCCGATCCCGCGAAATTGTCGGCCACGACCGCGTCGGGCGGCAGGTCCCAGAAGTCCAGGATCGCGTCAACCAGTCGGTACGAGTAGCTGTGCGGGAAATAGAACCAGCGATGCCTGGGAGCGGTCGCCAGGTCACGCGACGTGGCAGCCGTCGCCAAGTCCTGTCGGGGCCTGAATCCCCGAGGGGTGGTTGAAGTCCCCGCGACTGCGTTCATGAGCGAACCTCAATGACAACCTTCACTATGTCAGAAAAGTGTAGGTGGCGGGTGCGACAACGCTCTCCCCGTCTCACGGCTGAAGCCGCTGCGGCCAGACTGTGCTCGAGCACGCCCCGCTTGATGAGCGTTTCGACGGCGTCGGCGATCGCGGTCATGCCACGCACCTCCGCGCTCGGGTGCGGTGCCGACACACCGCCGGATGCACACCGTCGTCGATGCTCAGCAGCGCGGCGACGCAGCCCGGCGGCGAGGCCGGCGGAGCTTCCAGGTGAGCGGAACCGGAAGGGGATCGGATGCTCGACACAGTACAGGCACCAGTCCGCCGCGACCTGAGGGCGCTCACGGATGCCGGTCTGCTCGACGCGGCCGGCGCGGGAAGGGGGCGCACGTATCACGGCTCGCCCGACCTGCGCGCCCTGTGGGCCGACATCCGATCGAGCCGTCCGCCGAAGGCTGTCGACGACCCTCATGAGACGCTCGCCCAGCAGCAACTGCCCGGCATCGACGCGCCGCTCGCCCGGAGGGGGACGCTCGACCCCGCATGACCTTGCAGCGGCATTCGCGCGGGGCCATCTCCCGCTGACGGCTGTCCGCGATGATCGCCTCTTACGACGACCCTCCGGCAGCGGCATTCGCGCGGGGCCATCTCCCGCTGACGGCGACGCGGCGGCCGGAAC
>JAPPLH010000011.1:68517-73652 GCA_028819505.1 Acidimicrobiaceae bacterium | reverse complement strand
GCAGCGGCATTCGCGCGGGGCCATCTCCCGCTGACGGCGACGCGGCGGCCGGAACGCTCAACCTCGCAAAACTTGCAGCGGCGGCCGCCCAGCCTTCGCTGCCCAACATCCACGCGCCCACTGCGCCCAGGAGCGCGTGGTGACGGTCGAGAAACCCCGCTCGCCGTCGCTGCCCGGGATCGACGCGCCATCCGTCAGGGCCGGAATGGGCAGGCGACGACCGGCCGTCCGGCGGCCGGCGGCTTCACTCGGGGCGGAGCGGTGGCGGCGTACCGGGTCACCGGGCCATGAGGTCCGGAGTCGGGTTGTCGATCCCGAGCAGTGCGGCCAGTGCGGCGGTGACCAGGTTGCCCACGGCCGGGTTCCGTTCCGGGGGCATGAAACCGGCCGCGGTCAGCCGGTCCCCCAGCCGGATGAAGACGGCGCAGAAGCGCATCGCTGCGAAGACCTCCCAGTAGTGAGGGTCGAGCACGGCGCGTCCCGACGTCTCCTCGTAGCGGGCGATCATCTCGTCGCGGGAGGGGTAGCCCTCGAGCCGTGCGATGCCCATGTCGTCGAAGGACATCCGGTCGAACATCAGCCACCACCCCATGTCGGCCTCCGTCGGGCTCAGGGCGCACACCTCCCAGTCGAGCACCGCCGCTGTCCGGTAGTCCTGCAGGATGATGTTGCCCAGCCGGGCGTCGCCCCAGGTGAGCCCGACCCGGTCGTCGCCGGGGTCGTTGGCCTCCAGCCAGTCGAGCGCGGCACCCAGCACGGGATGCTCGCGTCCCGCCAGTTCCGAACGGGCGTGGCCGCGGTACAGGTCTATCTGCAGCGCGGCCGTCGGCAGGCCGGCGCCGCTGGCGTCCAGCCAGTCCAACCCGGCGGAGCGCCAGTCCAGGCTGTGGATGCCGGCGATGGCGTCGATGGCCGAGAGCACCATGCGTCGGCGCTGCACCGGCGTCGCCTCGTCCACCACGAAGCCGGCCTCGGTGTAGCGGGGCACGTCCGCGGGTATCCGGCCGGGCACGTGTCCCATCACGAAGAAGGGCGCGCCCAGAACGTCGTGGTCGGGCTCGTAGCCGAACAGCGGCGGCACCGGGGCCGCGCCCGCTGCCGCCACCGCCTCCATCGCCCGGTACTGGAGCTCCACCGACACTTCGCACTGCGGCGTCTGGGCCGGGAACATGCCGCCGTCGGCGGGCTCGATCCTGACGACGTAGCGCTCCCGGCGGTCCGTGCCGCTCTCGGTCCAGGCCGCGTCGAGGATCACCGTCTCGTTGGAGAACCCGGTGCTCACCGGCACTTCGATGTCGACCACGGTGAGGCCGTCCCTGGACGGGAAGGCCCGCCGCATCCACCGCTCGATCGCAGCCCGGTAGTGACTGCGATCGGTGCCGAACTTCGGAGCGCTCAGCAGCCTGCTCCCGGCAGGGCCGCCCCGCTCGACGCCCGTCGCGGCACTGTCCGAGCTCCGCATGGCCGCCCAGTCTGCCTGCATGTACGCCGACCCATCAGCTTGTTCCGGCAAGCGCGCCAAGGCTCGCTCCTACGGCGGGCCAGTACTTCATGAGTGATCAACCATGGGTGACCAGCCTAGAGGTCGTGTGGTAGATTCGATGTCACACTCCCTCACTACTGTGAGGCTGTGGACGATGGCTGCACCGCTCAAGCCGAAGCTCCCGGCCGGGCCGTGCGTAGAGGTATGGCGCTGGTGGATCTGACCGACATGTCCGCGACGACAAGCGGCGAGGGCAGCCGAGTTCGCCGGTGCCGTCACAGTCGGCGTCCGATGGACACCGCGAACATCATGGCCGCGAGCCTGCAAGACCCGGTCAGCGAGTTCCTGCCGTGCGCCAAACCAGCGTCCGCATGACTCCGACATCGGCCATCCCGGCCGTCAACGTCGCTTCGGTGCCCCAGCGCAGCCCCCTGCGCTACCCCGGTGGCAAGACTTGGCTGGTCCCCCACATCCGCCATTGGCTGGCTGAGCCGAGCCCGCTGCTTGTGGAGCCATTCGTCGGCGGCGGGATCGTGTCGCTCACGGCCGTCATGGAAGGACTCGCGGATCGGGCGCTCATGGTGGACCTGGACCGTGACGTGGCCGCGTTCTGGCGGGCTGCGCTCATGCACGGCGACGATCTGGCCCGCCGTGTGCTGGAGTTCCCGGTGAGCCGTCCAGCAATAGAAGAGCTAGAGCAGCGGACGCCTGAGACGGTTCTCGATCACGGCTTCCGCACTCTGGTCCTGAACCGCACCCGCCGCGGCGGGGTGCTGGCACCGGGCGCGTCCCTGACCCGCCACGGCGAGAACGGCAACGGCGTCGCGTCGCGGTGGTACCCGCAGACGCTCGCTGACCGGCTCGCGCAGATCGCCGCCCATGCCGACCGGCTGACGTTCTGCGAGGGCGACGGACTGGCGGTGCTCGAGTTGACGGCCCGCATCGACGGTGTGCGCCTGTTCGTGGACCCGCCCTACACCGGACGCGGCGGCAAGCGGGCAGGCACCCGGCTCTACGCCCACAACGCCGTGTGCCATCGCCGGATCTTCGACGCGCTCGCAGCGTCGGGATGCGACTTCCTGATGACCTACGACTGTTCGTCGGAAATTCTCGACCTCGTCAGCGAACACGGATTCGAGGCGGTCACGGTGGCCATGAAGAACACCCACCACAACCGCATCCCCGAACTGGTCATCACCCGCGACCGGCTCTTCTCGTGACGACCCGCTACGGGATCGCGGAATGGTACGGCCACGATTTCCGCGCCCTGGCCGAAGACCAGCGCCGGGAACTCGCTAAGGCTGCGCTGGACCGCTTGGAGCGGCCCTGCCCGTTCCGGGGCGGACCATGCACAAAGACGGGCGGAGTGTGCTCAATGCGTCCCTACACCGCCGACGGAATCCATCTCGACGAGCCCGCTGGCGCACCCGTCATCATGTGCCCGTACCGCTTCGAGCAGGACAGCACACTGACTCGATGGCTCGCTCAGATCGTGGGCTTCGACCCGGCGGAGGCGATGCTGGCCCGAGAGGTTCCGTTCATGGTCGGAGCCACGGGCCGACCCGCAGGCAAGGTCGATCTGGTCATCGCCGCCGAGCACCACGGACTGCGCTGGTACGGATTGGAGATTCAGGCCGTCTACTTCTCGGGTCCCGGCATGGACTCCGAATTCCGTCTCATCGCTGCCGCCGCAGGCCCCCGTCCGCCGTTCCCGTCACAGAACCGTCGCCCGGACTGGCGGTCATCAAGCGCCAAGCGGCTCGCCCCGCAGTTGCAAATCAAGGTTCCGACAATGCGCCGGTGGGGATCAAAGCTCGCTGTCGCGGTGGATCGTCCGTTCTTCGACGCCGTCGGCGGACCGTCACCTGACCCGAGCCACGATCTCGACGCCGGTGACGTGATATGGCTCGTGTCCGAAGCCACACCCACCGGACTCCGTACAGATCACTGGGAAGTCCTGACGCTCGAACAGTCCTGCGAGAAGCTTCTCGCCGCGATCCCGATCTCGCGCACCGACTTCGAGGGTCAGCTGCGCGACCGTCTACAACCGATGCATCCAAACGGACGCACACCATGATCACGGCTCAGACGAAAGCGCGGCAGACGAAGGATGGGTGGCGCTACCAGTGGGAGGACGGACCTAGCTGACCATCAGGATCGGCAGGACGACGTGAAGCACCCGCATCTGCCATATGTACTGCAATGAGGCATCAGGGCGACGGCCTACGGGCGATGACATGCGGTTGAGGCCGCGCCGCTACTCGTCCTGATCCACTCCGACCAAGGAATGCAGATCCGCGTCCCATCTCGCACCGCGCCTCAGATTTCGTCGCATGGTCGCCAAGGCATCCACGACGGCCTGCCTTCCGGCGGACGTGTCGAGTCTCTTGGCGGCCCACTCCCGCTCCCAGAACTCGTGATCGAGGTAGCTGAGGATGTTGTCCTGGATCTCCTTGCGCGTGGCGTCGGGATCAGCCAAGTCGATGCTTCCCCGGTCGGCCAAGGGGACGAGATCCTCGATGACGAAAGTCGTGAGGGTTACAAGTCCCACATTCTGCACCAGCTTCGAATTCGGCATCCACAAGTCAGGCCAACGGTCCTTGACAGCCGACCACAGGGTGAAGAAGAACTCGATGAGCGAGTCGTCGTCTGCCAAGTCGGGGAGGTTCTTCTTCTGAATCGCTGCGATTGCCTGCTCGACCGAAGCCGGACGAACCAAGTGCATCCGATCGACATCCGCGCCGGTCGGCTCTGTCGGCCACTCGACCGACTTGTAGAAGGGCGACTCAGGCGAGTTGTCGACGACTCCAACGAAGGTGTGCCGACCGAGCACCATTCTCGCCGTCTTGAGACGATCGGCGAGATCCTCCTCAGCGTAGTGGAGGGCCAGAAGCTTCAAACGGTCGGTGGGAGCCTTGGCTGCCTTGCCGTTGATCACTAGGAACTGGAAGGCGATCTCTTCGTCTTCGGGATTGATCAGCGCCACCACATTCAGCGGCAGGTTCGGATCGTGTGAGGAGACTCCGTACATCCGATGTTGGCCGTCGATCACGAGTCCGGGGCGGGGATCAACATCCTCGGGGATCGCAATCGTCGCGCATTTCCCCGTGGGCGGCTCCTCAAAATCGGGGAGCTGAAGCGCGACGACCAGGGAGGTGGGGATCGTATTGCGCTCGTCCTGCTGCAGGAATCGAGCAATCGCCCGAACTCTGGATTCCCTCCGAAGACGCTGTTGACCCTTTCCTACGTGCTTCAATCGATCGACCTCTGCCCAGGCCGCCACCTCCCCTGCGGGTGCAACGAAGGACGCAATCAAGGGTCCGCCCCCGACCCGTTGTCGGTTCAAGACCGCCCAGTACTCGTAAGCCATATCAGTTCTCCGGGAACGCTTCCACCCAGGCGTCGCCCCGGCTCGACGCGAGCGGCCGAGAAACGGGGAACTCTTCGGGGCGCGCCGGGGCGGCGGGCGGCCGGGTCGTGACCGGGCCGGGGGGGGGGGGGGGGGGGGGGCGCCCCCCCCCCCCCCCACCCCCCACGCGCGGGCCCCGGGGGGGGGGGGGGGGTGGGGCCGCCCCCCGGCCCCACCCCCCCCCCCGCCCCGCGACCGGCGGTCTCCTTCCGGATCTCTACCTCGTGCTCGACGTACCGGTGA
>JAPPLH010000011.1:60616-68507 GCA_028819505.1 Acidimicrobiaceae bacterium | reverse complement strand
GGGGGGGGGGGGGGGGGCGGGGGGGGGGGGGGGGGGGGGGGGGGGGGGGGGGCGCGCGGGGGGGGGGGGCGGGGTGCCCTGCCCCCCCCCGCCACCACGAATCCGGCGTCAGGTCAGACCTGGGTCTGCTGGGTGAGGAACGACCGCTCGGCCAGGCCGTGCCACTCCGAGATGCCGTCGCGGAACTCGCGCCACGGTCCGAGGATCCGGGCGAAATTCGCGTCCTCGGCGGCGACGCTGTCGAGCACGTTCTCGGTCTCGGCCTTGAACGCGGCCATCAACTCGGGCGAGAACTCGCGGATCTGAGCGAACTGCTTGATCGTCTGGAGGTCCGCCTGGTTGAGCACGTCGTAGGTGGCCATGGTCCTCATGTTGGCGTCCGCGGCCGCGCACTGGATGGCGGCCTGGTACTCCGGAGTCAGCTCGTTCCACCTCTCCAGGGAGATCTGCACCTCCAGCGCGGTGCCCGGCTCCCACCAGCCCGGGTGGTAGTAGAACAGGTCGCCTTGGAACTCGTTGAGCCCCAGGATCAGGTCGTCGGTCGGGCCGACGAACTCGGCGCCGTCGATGGCGCCGGTCTGGATGGCCTGCAGGATCTCGCCGCCGGCCAGCGTCACCTGCTCGCCGCCGAGGTTCTCCAGCACCCGCCCGGCCAGGCCGGGGATGCGCATCTTGAGGCCGTTCAGGTCGTCGACCGTGTTGATCTCATTCGTGAACCAGCCGCCCATCTGGCAGCCGGTGGCGCCACCAGGGAAGGCGATGATGCCGTGCTCCTCCGCGTAGAACTCGTTGAGCAGGTCGATGCCGCTCTGCCTGCCGTCGTTGTCGAAGGTGCCGTACAGCCAGGCGTTCTGCTGGCGCTGGTTGAGCCCGAACGGCACCGCGGTGCCGAACTGCTGCACCGGGCTGATGCCGACGTAGTAGTACGACGCGGTGTGGCCCATCTCCACCCCGAGGTCGCGCACCGTCTGCAGCACCTCGAGGCCGCCCACGATCTCGCCCGCGGGCCGGGCGTTGATGACGAAGCGCCCGCCGGTGAGCTCCCCCACCCTCCGGGCGAAGTACTGCGCGGAACCGAACAGCGTCACCAGCGCGGTGGGCCAACTGGTGGCCATCTGCCACTCGAGTTCGGGGCCCTGCGCGGTCACGGCCACGGTGTCGGTGGGTTCGGCGGCCGCCGCCGTCGTGGTGGTCTCGGCGGCGTCGGGCGCGTCGGGGGCGTCCGTCGCCGTGGGCGCCGGAGCCTCGTCGGCGTCGTCGCCGCACGCAGCCAGGATCGACGACGCCGCGGCGAACCCGGCCACACCGAGTCCGCCCTTGATGAACCCCCTCCTGGCCAGACTCGACGAGTTGGCCTCGTCGAGGATCGAGTCGACGGCATCACCGCCGGTCGGGGCCGAGCTTGTTTCCTGAGTCATGAGGCTCCCTCCATTTTTTGGACACTTGTTGTAGCGCCATCGACTCCTCCGCGGGGGACGGATGACTTCGAGTCGTTGGCCGGTGGCAGAATACACGACCCGCGCGCCGCTCGCCCAACAAGACCGGCATGACGATCGCTCCGACTGCTTTCCCGGGCCGCCCCGCCCCGCCCCATGCTTCAACAGCGCCACCTCCGGCCGGCATGACGATCGCGCCGACTGCTTTCCCGAGGCGGGCCGCGCGCGGCCCGCGGCCGCCGCCGGCCCGGCGTCAACCGAACCGGAACGCCTCGATCGACGTGTAGGTGATGGCCGGGAAGACGGCCAGGATCACCAGAGCCAGCGCCTGCAGGCCCATGAACGGGAAGGCGCCCTTGTGGATGTCGGACGTCTTCACCTCCGGGGGCGCGACGCTCTGCAGGTAGAACAGCGAGAACCCCACCGGCGGCGAGATGAACGCCATGTTCAGGTTGACCGCCATGAGCACGGCGAACCAGATCTTCTCGTCGGGCGTGAACCCGAGGAAGTCCATGGCCGGCACGAAGATCGGCACCACGATGAAGGTGATCTCCAGGAACTCCAGATTGATGCCGAGGAGGAACACCGCGACCATGGCGATGACCACGAAGCCCCACTTGCCGCCGCCGATCGACGTCAGCCACTCGGAGGTCTGGTCCGATCCGCCGAGCTGGAAGAACATGGCGCTGAAGAACGTCGAGCAGAACAGCAGGGTCATGACCAGCACCACCACGTTGGTGGTGGAGCGGGCCGCGTCCTTGACCGCCTGCCAGTCGAGCCGCCATCCCCTGGTGATGTGGGTGGCGCCCCCCTTGACCATCAGATCGTCGAACAGCCAGTTCAGAACGGTCAGCAGCAGCGCCCCGAACACTCCCACCGCACCCGACTCCGACGGCGTGGCGATCCCCGCGAAGATCGACAGCAGCACTCCGAAGATCAGCGTCAGAATGGGCACGATGGCGACCAGCACCTCGGCGGCCAGCATCCGGGTGTTCAGCAGGATCACCGAGAACAGGCCGAAGTGGATCACCACCATGACGAGCGGCGACCACCCGCTGGCCAGGAAACCCATCCCGCTCGCCCTGGCCAGCAGCGTCACCGCGCCCACCATCAGGGCCAGGATCACCGCGATCAACAGCTTCGTCCGCAGCGACGGGTCGCCGGAGAGCGTGCGCTGCTCCTTGGGCATGGCCGGACCCGTCTCGGGCCTCAGCCACGCCAGCACCAGCACATAGATCACGTAGAGCCCGCTGAGCAGCAGGCCGGGCAGCAGCGCGCCCGCGAACAGCCCGAGGATGCCCACCCCCAGCTGCTGGGCCAGCAGGATCAGCACGATGCTGGGCGGCAGCAGCTGGGCCAGCGTGCCCGAGGCGATGATGGCGCCGGTGGAGAGCTTGTTGTCGTACCCGAGCCGGACCATCGCAGGCAGCGACAGCAGGCCCATGACGATCACCGTCGCGGCCACCACGCCGGTGGCCGCGGCCAGCAGCGTCCCGACCAGCACGACGGCCGCGGCCACGCCGCCCCGCAGCCGGCCCATGAGCATTCCGAACGCGTTGAGCAGCCGCTCGGCCATGCCCGACCGCTCGAGGATGGCGCCCATCAGCACGAACAAGGGCACCGCCAGCAGCGTCGGGTCGCTGACCGCCTTGTACCACCGACCCGGCAGCGTGTTGAGGGTGTTGGGGTCGAAGACGCCCATCCAGTCGCCGATGAAGCTGAAGAACAGAGCGGTGGCCGCGAACGAGAACGCCACGTTGTAGCCCGACAGGATCACCAGCATGAACACCGCGAACATGGTCAGGGCCAGGAACACCCCCGCGTCCATGCCGAGGATCGTCTCGATCGCCAGCACCATCGCCGCCTACCCGGTCCGGCGGGCGAGACCGGCGGCCGCCCGACCGGCGCCGGCATGCAGCCCGCGGCCGGGGGTTCGCGCCTGGAGCGGCTCGGCCATCGTCTACTCGATCCTCTGCGGGACGTCGCGCTCCACGATGTCGCCGTAGTCGTCGCGATCGATCAGCACGAATCCGGTCTTGATGACCTCGGCGAGGACCTGCAGACCGAACAGGACGAAGCCGACCAGCAGCATCGTCTTGATCGGTCCGACCGCCAGGCCGCCCGCATCCACAGCCTCCTCCCAGCTCTGCCACACCCGCCAGCCCGCGGGCCACTCGCCGTTGTGGCGCCGGCCGAGCGCGGCCGCCGCGTAGTGCTGGAGGATGCGGACGCTCATGAAGATGAAGGGCAGCAGCAGCACCGTGTGCATGGCGAAGTCGAGAGCGGCTTTGGTCTTGTTGCGGAAGTTCACCCACCAGAAGTCGATGCGCGGGTTGACCCCGTCGCGGACGCCCATGTTGACGGCCACCAGGAACATCAGCCCGAAGGACTGCCACGCCAGGCTGACCACTTCACCGATGAGGATGTCCTGTTCCACGTACTCGTTGCTGTAGCGGGTGATCACGTTGAAGAACTGCAGGACGAACACCGCCCATGCCAGGATCATCGCGAGCTTGAGTGTGACCTTCGGGATGACCTCGATCCCCAGGCGCAGGCGGTGAAGCCCGTCGTGCCAAGCCGAGATGGCCACCCCGGCGACGAGGAGGATCCACCACCACCACCTGAAGTTGCCGAGCAGGTAGGACGTGTCGGTGAACAGGTGGGCGACGAGGCCGGCCAGAATCGTCGCCAGCGCCACCCACCCCGAGGGGTGCAGAGTCCTCCAGCCCTGCACCCGCCGGCCGGACTCCGGCGCGGTGATCGCCGACATGGTGCGACACTAGTAGCCGGCGGCGCCCGCTGCTAGTGCTGTGTCGGAGGTTTGGTTGAGTGACCTGCCAAGAGGCAGCGCCGGCCGGGCGGACGGACGGGCGTTAGGGTTGGGGCAATGAGCAGCCTCTGCGCCGTCCGCGAGACAGACGTCGTGGATGCCCTGCGGACCGTGGACGACCCGGAGTATCCGGGGGTCAGCGTGGTGGACATGGGCATGATCGGAGCGGTCGAGCTCGTCGGCGGGCGGGTCGCGGTCGAGCTGATCACCACCTTCAGCGGCTGCCCGGCCCTCGACGTCATCTCGTCGGGGATCGCGAGGGCAGTCGGGACTCTGGGCGGCATCACCGATGTGGCGGTGCGGCGCAGCCTCGAGGCATGGGATGCCTCGAGGCTCAGCGAGCATGCTCGGGCCGTGATGGCCCGCGACTTCACCGTGGCCGTCGCCGTTCCCGGCAGGCCGGCCGAGTGTCCCCGCTGCGGGGCGGCGGCACTGGTGGAGCAGTCGCCGTTCGGGCCGGCCCGGTGCCGGGCCGTCCACCGCTGCACGGCCTGCGGCGAGGTTGTGGAGGTGCTACGAGCCTGAACCCGACGGAGGCCGAACTTCAAGCGGTCGGCCGCCCCGGATGCGGCTGACGGCTCGAAGTCGACGAGCTGGCAGCGCCGCAGTTGCGGCACTTGGCCTTCCAGCCTGCGGGACTGACCGAGGTGGCCAGCCACCCGCCGCACGATCCGCAGTAGCGGGGCGGATCGAGCTGCGGCAGGCAGCCGGAACAGCGCTGGCGACCGCAGCCGCGGCAGTGCAGCTCCCGGCCGCTCAAACCGCGGCCGACAGGCTGCCGATCGGCATGCGCAGATCGGCGAGCATGTCCAGGTCCTGCTGGGGCGACCGTCCCAGGGTGGTCAGGTAGTTGCCCACGATCAGGGCGTTGATCCCGGCCGTCATGCCCATGGCCTGGAGGTCGCGCAGGGTGATCTCCCGGCCGCCCGCATAGCGCAGGATCACCGGCGGCAGCGCCAGCCGGAACAGCGCGATCCAGCGGACGGCCTCCAAGGCGCCCACCGGCCTGCGGATCTGCAGCGGCGTGCCCGGTCGGGGGTTCAGGAAGTTGATGGGCACCTCGCAGGGCGCCACCGCCCTTACCTGCTCGATCAGCTCCAGCCGCTGCCCGACGCTCTCGCCCATGCCCAGCAGCACGCCGCAGCACAGCTCCATGCCGGCCTCGCGCACGTAGCTGCAGGTGTCCACCCGCTCGTCGAAGCTGTGGGTGGTAACGACCCGGCCGAAGAACGACCGGCTCGTCTCCAGGTTGTGGTTGTAGCGGTGGACCCCGGCCGCGGCCAGCTCGAAGGCCTGATCGCGGGTGAGGATGCCTGCGCTGACCGCGACGTTGAGGCCGGTCTCGGCCGAGACCAGCGCGGTCAGCTCGATCAGTCGGTCCATGGTACGGCGATCCGGGCCGCGCACCGCCAGCACCATGCAGAACTCGCTGGCTCCCAGCTCGGCCGTCTCGCGGGCCGCGGCCAGGACCTCGCCGGTGTCGAGGAACGGGGTGGCCTTGACCTGCGTGTCGAACGCGGCCGACTGGCTGCAGAAATGGCAGTCCTCGGGGCAGCCGCCGGTCTTGGCCGACAGGATTCCCTCGACCTCGACGACCGGGCCGGCCCAGGCGAGCCGCACCTCGTGGGCCAGCGCGGCCAGCGACGGCACCGCCGACTCGTCCACCGCGGCCAGCTCCGCCAGCTCTTCGGCGGTGAGTTGGCGGCGCTCCTCGAGAAGAGCGCTCGACGCGTCGCCGATCGCGGGCTCGGCCATGATCCGATCCTACGCCTGGCGGGATGCCTGCGGTCAGCCGGCCGCTGGCGCGTCCAGTTCCGTGCTGCCGAGATAGGCCGCGATCACGTTGGGATCGCGCTGCACCTCTGCCGGGGACCCCTCGGAGATCCGGCGTCCGAAGTCCAGCACCATCACCCGGTCGGCGATGTCCATCACCAGGCCCATGTCGTGCTCCACCATCAGCAGGGTGATGCCGAGCTCGCGGCGGATGTCGAGGATGAACCGGGCCATGTCCTCGGTCTCCTCCAGGTTCATGCCGGCCACCGGCTCGTCGAGCATGAGCAGCTCGGGATCCATGGCCAGGGCCCGGCCCAGCTCCACCCGCTTCTGGATGCCGTAGGGCAGCAGCGCCACCGGGTGCTTGCGCCAGCCCTCGATCTCTAGGAAGTCGATGATGTCCTCCACCCTGCGCCGGTGCTCGATCTCCTCCCGCTTGGCCTTGCCCACCCACAGCGCTCCGGCCAGGAACGACCCGGTCATGCGGATGTGCCGTCCGGTGAGGAGGTTGTCGAGCACGGTCATGTGGGAGAACAGCTCGATGTTCTGGAACGTGCGCGCCAACCCGAGCTGGGCCACCCGGTCGGGACGGGTGCCCATGATCGACGAGCCCTTCCAGCGGATGTCGCCCGACTGGGGCCGGTACACCTGCGAGACGGAGTTGAAGATCGACGTCTTGCCCGCCCCGTTGGGACCGATGATGGCGAACAGCTCCCCCTCGCGGACCTCGAACGACACCGAGTCGATGGCAGTCACCCCGCCGAAGCGCAAGGAGATGCCGTCCACCTCGAGCAGGGCGGGCGCCGGCGCCTCGCCGGGACTCACGACGGTGGCGTCTGCGGTCTCAGGGCTGTCGCTCACGGCGTTCACGACAGCCAGCGCTTGCGGCGCTTGTAGTGCTTCACGTCGCGGAACGACTTGCGCTCGCCCTCCGCGTGCAGGCCCAGATAGAACTCCTGCACGTCCTCGTCGGCCAGGAGCTTGCGGGGGTCGCCGTCCATGACCACCTTGCCCGACTCCATGACATAGCCGTAGTGGGCTATGGACAGGGCCATCACCGCGTTCTGCTCGATCAGCAGCACGCTCGTGCCCTGGGCGTTGATGCTGGTGATGATGTCCCGTATCTGCTGGATGAGCATCGGCGCCAGACCGAGTGAGGGCTCGTCGAGGATCAGCAGCTTCGGGTCGGCCATCAGCGCCCGACCGATGGCCAGCATCTGCTGCTCGCCGCCCGAGAGGTATCCGGCGGTGTCGCGCCGGCGGCCCTGCAGGAGCGGGAACAGTTCCATGACCCGCTCGTAGGCCTCCTCGTTCTCCGTGCGGTCCCGCACCGTGTAGGCCCCGGTGTTGAGGTTCTCGTCCACGGTGAGCTCGGCGAAGATCCGGCGGCCCTCCATGACCTGGGTGATCCCGGCCTCGACGATGCGCGACGGCTTGAAGTTGGAGATGTCGGCGCCGTTCCAGACGACCGAGCCCTTGGTGATGTCGCCCTCGTGGATGTCGAGCAGCCCGGTGATGGCCCGCACCGCGGTGGTCTTGCCCGCGCCGTTGGCACCCAGCAGTGCCACGATGCCGCCGTCGGGCACCTCGATGGACAGGCCGCGCAGCACGAGGACGACCTCGTTGTAGACGACCTCGAGATTGGTGACTTCAAGCATCTGTGAGCGCCTCTGACGGGCGGGAAGGGGCCCGAGCGGCCCCCGCGAGCGCAGCGAACAGCGGGCGGGGGCCAAGACCCCGGCGGGGGGGGGGGCCCCCCGGCGGGGGGGCCCCCCCCCCCCGCGGAGGGTGGGGGGGGGGCGGCGCCCCGCGGGCGGCTGACACAAAAAAGCTGGGAATCGGGGGGGGGTGG
>JAPPLH010000011.1:36419-60606 GCA_028819505.1 Acidimicrobiaceae bacterium | reverse complement strand
TTCGGGGCCCCCGTTGCGGGGGGGGGGGGGGCCCCGGGCGCCCCCCGGGGGCGCGCGGGCCCGGGGGGGGGCCCCACCCCCGGGGGGGGGCGCCCCGGGGGGGGGGCCCCCCCCCCCGGGCAGGCCCTAATGAGCTAGGAGGCCACGAAGCAGGGCTCGTACTCCCAGTTCAGGGCAGTCTCGGAGGCGTAGGGCCCCCGGATCAGCCGGAAGCCGTTGTTGCCGTCCTCGTCCGACACGGTGGCGCCGGGTGTGTACAGCGACAGGTCGACGTCGTAGAGGTAGGTCTCGCGCACGACGTTGTCGTTGGGATTGCCCCGCCAGCTCTGGTCCGGGGCGAGGCCCTTGAGGTCGGCGGTGACCGAGTTCGCCGCGGCCAGCACACCGGCCCGGGTGATGTTCCCGTTGTTGATGGCCCTGTCCAGGATCTGATGGACCACGTACCCCTGGATGAAGCTGATGATGTAGACGTCGTCGAACGGCGCATCCGGGCGGTACTCCCGCATCACGTCGATCATCTCCTGCATGCCCTCGGCCTCACCGACGCCCCACAGCACCGTGTAGGTGGAGTGGGTGTAGAACTGGTCGGCGATCGGACCGACGGCGGTGTTGAGCAGGGCCGGGTTCCAGCTCGGGGAACTGCCGATCCACTGGCCGGTGAAGCCGGCTGCGACTGCGCCGCCCATGATCTCGGCAGTGTGTCCGGGGTTGAGAGTGACCCACACCCAGTCGGCGCCGGACTCGGCGATGCCGGTGATGACCGGAGTCTGGTCCGCGCCCGGGATGACCGCGCCCTCGCCGTCGTAGACGATCTCGAGGCCCAGGTCGTCGGCGGCCACCTTGACGCCCCTGGCCCCGTCCTGGCCGTAGTCGCCGGGGAACGTGGCGATGGCCACCTTGTTGCCGTAGGTCTCCGTCATGTAGGTGGCGCCGTTCATGGCCTCGATGCAGTAGTTGGTCTGCACCTCGAACAGGTTCTTGCCGATCGACGGGTCGGCCCAGCCCGAGTACCACGACAGCGGTATGGCGGCTATGTCGTCGTCGATGAGTCGCTGCGCGATGGCCGCGGAGTGAGGCGAGCCGGTGGAAGTGCTGAACATGACCACGCTCTCAGGCCCGTCGCCGGCCAGGACCTCGTAATTCTCGACGTGCGTCGACACGGTGTAGGCGTTGTCGAGCACGACCGGCTCGATCGTCCAGCCCTGGATCCCGCCGTTTTCGTTGATCCACTCCCAGTAGGCCTCGTGGCCGTCGGTGATCTTGGTGGTCAGCGGGGCGAAGATGCCGGTCAGGTCCGTGTTCAGACCGACCCGGATGACCTTGTTCTCGACATCGACGCCGATGTCGTGGGCTATGGCGCCCTCCGCCTCGGCCAGAGCCTCCTGGGCGGCGGCCGCCTCCGCCTGGGCCGCTTCCAGCGCGGCCTGCGCCTCTTCCTGCTGTTCAGCGCTCGCCTCTGCGGCGGCCGCCTCGGCCTCCGCCAGCCTCGCCGCGGCTTCGTCCGCGGCTGCTTGAGCCTCCTCGGCGACAGCCTGGGCCGCGTCGGCCGCGGCCTGGGCCGCGGCGGCCGCGTCGTCGGCCGCGGCCGTGTCCGGCTCGTCGTCGCCGCAGGCCACGGCCACCAGGGCCAGGGCGCACAGCACTGCGAGCGTCCATCTGATCTGTTTCACGGTCTGTCTCCTCCAGTTTGCTTGTTGGGCTAGGAACACCCGGACGGTGCTCACATCTTGACTCGGGGACGGCGGTTTATCAATAGCTGAACGGCCATCTCTGCCAGTAGTTGCGGATTCGCACCCAGATGCCGAAGATTCCCAGCGGCTCGGCGATCAGGAACACGATGATCAGCGCGCCGAAGAGCACGATGTTCCAGGCGTCCACGCTCAGCGTCCATCCCGGCGTCTGGATGGCGGTGTTGATGACACCGAAGTCGTCCCCCTCGGTGAGAACTGCTCGGGCGAGCAGTTCGGCGGGTCCACCCTCCGCTCCCTCCAGCCACTTGGTGAAGGCCTTCACGAACTCGGGCACCATGACCACGAAGAAACTGCCGATCAGGGGCCCGGCGGTCGTGCCCGCCCCACCGATCAGCAGGATGGCGATGAACTCGACCGACAGGAACAGACCGAACTCATCGACCTGCAGCCTCTGGAGCAGCGCTGCGAACAGCGCCCCCGCGACACCGGCGAAGAACGACGACACTGCGAAGCCGATGACCTTGTAGCGGAACTCGGCCACGCCCATCACCTCGGCCGCGATGTCGCGATCCCGGATGGCCTGCAGAGCCCGGCCTGTGCGGGTGCGGGCCAGATTCTTGGCCACCACCGCGAACAGGATGGTCAGCACGAGCAAGAACAGGTACAGCTTCTGCAGGTCGGTGACGTCGAACCAGAGCCAGCGCCCGTCGCTGCTGACATCGACCAGCGGCCTCTCCTCCTTCCAGAGCCGCACATCGAGCTTCGGGAACTCCCGGCCGTAGGCGGGCGCGCCCGCGATCTTGGTGCCCCAGCTGGTGTTCCCGAAATGGATGCCCAGAAAGACGAGGCCCAACGTGACTATGGCCAGGTAGAGGCCGCGCAGCCTCACCGCCACCGGCGACACGACCACCCCCACCAGCGCGGCGGCGATGCCTGCACCGGGCAGCCAGATCCAGACCGGCAGTGAATGGCCCCAGGTGGCCTCACCGCTGGTCCCGCCGAGATAGACGGCCGCACATGCCCCGACCCCCATGAAGAAGGCATGGCCGAGAGACACCTGCCCGCCCAGGCCGCTGAGCAGGTTCAGGCCGAGCGCCGCGATCGCGAAGACCAGCATCCGCGACACGATCAGCAGCCAGTCGCCGTCCCCCAGGAAGCGCACCACCGGGATGTGGCTGACCACCGGCAGGTCGAAGGGCAGCAGGAACAGCAGGACAATGAACAGCGTGAACACCACCTTCTGGGTCCACGTCGGCAGCATCTGAGCTTCCTGGCGGTACTCGGTGTACAGGCGAGGGCGGCCCAGCATCGCTCAGATCCCTCTCACCGGGTGACCGCCGAGCACGCTCACACCCTCTGGATCTCGGGGGTGCCGAACAGCCCGTAGGGTCGCACCAACAGGCCGATGAGCATCACCACGTAGGGCACGATCAGCGGGTAGCCGGCGCCCAGCCATGACGTGTTGGCCGCCGCGTACTGGCCGGCGTAGATCTCGGCCACCCCGACGAGCAGGCCTCCCAGCAGGGCTCCCGTCACCGAGTCCAACCCTCCCAGGATCACCGCGGGGAGGGCCCGGAAGGCGATGTTGGCGGTCTCCTGGTCCACCGAGATGGTCTGGTCGACCGGGGGCTGGGTGGCGAAGATGCCGCCGATGGCCGCCAGGACAGCGCCCGCGGCCCAGGCGATGGCGAAGACCCGGCCCACGTTGATGCCTTGGGCCATTGCCGCCTCCTGGTCGAAGGCCACGGCCCGCATGGCGATCCCGAGCCGCGACCGGTAGAAGAAGTACACCGCCACGAACGCGACCGCCGCGGTCGCTATGGCGGCCACGAAGCTCCAGTTGATCAGCTCCCCGCCCACATGGAACCCGTCGAGGCTCCAGGGCGCGCCCACCGAGCGGTACTCGATGACGACCGCATCGTTGTTGAACACCCGGAACATGATCTCGAGCCCGAGGGTGATCACCGCCACCGAGAACAGGGGCTCACCGATCATCGGCCGTATCGCCAACCGCTCCACGACCAGTCCCACCACGGCCGCGAACACCAGCGCCGCGGCCACGCTCGCGAACCAGTACGCCCAGTCCGGGCCGCCCAGGCTGTTGAGGGGGTTGCCGATGCGCGTGAACGGGATGTGGCCGTCTCTGACCGAGAAACTCTCGCCCTCGGAGAAGACGTTCCTCTCCTGTACCAGGAACGCCACGAACAGTGCCCCGGTAGCGGCAAGGGCGCCCTGGGCGAAGTTGACGGTCTGGGTGGCCTTGAAGATCAGCACGAAGCCCAGCGCGATCAGGGCGTACACCGAGCCGAGCCCCATGGACTTCATGAACGTCTGGAAGAACAACGCCGGATCGTTGGCCAACTGCACCATCCCGAAGATCAGAGCTGCGGCCAGCGCTCCGACGAGGAAGCCCACCGGGGCGCCCCGGCGCAGGTCGACCGTCTGAAGCCTGGCTGCCATGCCTGCCACCAGGCCGGGGCTCTCCGGGCCCCGGATCGCGGCGCCGACCATCAGTACATCGACTCCACCAGGTCGCGGAACATGTCCTCCATGGCGTTGCGCTTGAGCTTCTGGGTGGCGGTCAGCTCCCCGTCCTCGTGGTCGAGTTCCTTCGGCAGCATCTTGAACTTCTTGATCTGCTCGACCCGCGCGAACTTGTTGTTGGTCTCGTCCACCACTTTGGAGACCAACTCGATCACCTCTTCCTTCTCGGAGAGATCCCGGTAGGTGGTGTAGGGGATGTTGTTGCGCTGGGCCCAGTCGCCCACCGTCTCCAGCTCGATGCCGATCAGGGCGGTCACGAACTTGCGGCCGTCGCCGATGACCATCGCCTCCTTCACGTAGGGCGACGTCTTCAGGCTGTTCTCGATCTCAGACGGCGAGATGTTCTTGCCGCCGGAGGTGATGATGATGTGCTTGATGCGGTCGACGATCTTTATGTGGGTGCCGTCCACCCACTCCCCCACGTCGCCGGTCATCAGCCACCCGTCGTCGGTGAACGTCTCCACCGTCTTGTCCGGCTTGTTCCAGTAGCCCGCGAACACGCCGGGATGCCTGGTCTGGATCTCTCCGGTTGCCTCGTCGATGCGCAGGCCGATGTCGGCGTAGGGCTCCCCTACCGTCCCCAGCTTCATCCGGCCCGCGAAGTTGCAGGTCGCCACGGCCGAGTTCTCGGTCATGCCGTACAGCTCGAACACCGGCACGCCGATGCCGATGAAGAACTCGAGCACCTCGGGCGCGATGGCGGCCGCGCCCGAGCCGGCGTGGCGGCAGCGGCGCAGACCGATCCGCTCCTTCATCGCCCGGAACACCAGCGGCTGGCCCACGGCGTACAACAGCCGGGTCACCGGCGTGTGGTCGCCGCCGTTGGCCACCTTCCGCCGTCCGATCACCCGCGCCAAGGCCATCGCGAAGCGCAGGCAGACCCGCTTGAAGAACGTCGCGTCGTTGCCCCTGATGGTGATCAGAGCAAGCAGCCGCTCCCAGATCCTGGGCACGGCGAAGAACAGCGTCGGCTGGATCTCGCGCAGGTTCCCGGTGACGGTCTCGATCGACTCCGCGAAGTTCAACGACGGGCCCGCCCCGACGAGGGTCCAAGTGGAGAAGATCCGTTCAGCCACATGGCACAGCGGCAGGTACGTGACGATGAGGTCCCTGGGGTTGGGGCCGGTGCCGTCGGGGAAGCGGTCGACCTCGTTGACGATCTTTTCGACGCAGTAGCCCGCGTTGGCGTTGGTCAGCATCGCGCCCTTGGGCGGACCAGTGGTGCCCGAGGTGTACACCAGCGTCATCACATCGGTGTCGGTGGCATTGGCCATCCGATCGGCCACCGCTTCGGGGTGGGCGTCGCGGTGGCGGCGGCCCATCTCCAGGAAGGCGTCCCAGAACAGCAGCCGCGGATCGTCGTAGTCGCCGAAGCCTCTCGGCTCGGTGTAGATGATGCGCCGGACAGAGGCGGCCGTCTCGTCGGGAACCTCGAGCACCTTGTCGACCTGCTCCTGATCCTCGGCGAAGAAGACCACCGGCGTGCAGTCGCCGATCAGGTACTCGACCTCGGCGGTCGGGTTGGTCGGGTAGAGGCCGACGGTCACGCCCCGCACGGCCACGGCGGCCAGGTCGAGGATGATCCACTCGGGCCGGTCCTCGGAGTGGATGGCGACGCGGTCGCCGACCTCGACCCCCAGCTCCAGCAGGCCATGGGCCGCGGTCTCGACCAGGTCCCAGGTCCGGGCCCAGCTGTACTCCTGCCAGATGCCGAAGTCCTTCTCCCGCATGGCGACCTGCTGGGGGCTGCGCCGCGCCCAGTCCCGCGCCAGCGACGCGACCGTGGTCGCGCCGGCCGCGCCGGCGGCGGGCAGAGGAACATGGCGGCTGGGTCGTTCCGAGGTGATCGTCACGCGTCGGCCTCCTTCACGCTCATGCGAGCGGTCGCCCGTCCGGCGAACGCTACTTCAAATTCGCGCGGCGCGGGCAGGCGAGAGTCCCGGCGCCGAGACAGGGCGGCACCCGCTCCTGCTCGCTGCGCTCACGGGCCGCTCCGGCCACGGCCCCGCAGGCTCGGCCCCCTCCCGGCAAGCTGTCGCTGCCGCGCCTCCCCGGCCGGATCGCCGAGCCCTTCATGGGCCGCCAACTCCGCCCGGCCGACCACGAACCAGTGGACCTCGTCGGGACCGTCCGCGAGGCGCAGGGTCCGCTGGTTGGCGTACATGCGGGCCAGCGGCGTCCACTGCGACACGCCGGTGGCGCCGTGCATCTGGATGGCCTGGTCGATGATGTCGCAGACCCGTTCCGGGACCATGGCCTTCACCGCGCTCACCCAGACGCGGGCCTCGGCGTTGCCGAGGGTGTCCATGGCCTTGGCCGCCCGCAGCACCATGAGCCGCATGGCCTCGATCTCGACCCGGGCCCGGGCGATGATCTCGGTGTTTCCGCCGAGTCGGGCCAAGGGGCGCCCGAAGGCCTCCCGGCTAAGGCCCCGGCGCACCATGAGGTCCAGGGCCTTCTCGGCCGCGCCGATGGATCGCATGCAGTGGTGGATGCGGCCCGGACCGAGCCGCAGCTGGGAAATCTCGAAGCCGCGACCCTCGCCGAGCAGGATGTTCGACGCCGGCACCCGCACGCCGTCGAGCCGGATGTGCATGTGGCCGTGGGGCGCGTCGTCCTCGCCGAACACGTGCATCGGGCCGACCACGTCCACGCCCGGCGTGTCCATGGGCACGAGGATCTGGGACTGCCGGCGGTGCGGAGGGCCGTCGGGACTGGTCTGCACCATGCAGATCATGAGCTTGCAGCGCGGGTCCCCGGCGCCCGAGATGTAGTACTTCTCGCCGGTGATGAGCCATTCGTCGCCGTCGAGCACCGCCCGGGTGGCGATGTTCTTGGCGTCCGAGGAGGCCAGGGTCGGCTCGGTCATGGCGAAACACGACCTGATCTCCCCGGCCAGCAGCGGCTCGAGCCACTGCTGCTTCTGCGCGGGCGTGCCCACCCGTTCGAGCACCTCCATGTTGCCGGTGTCGGGGGCGCTGCAATTGAGGCACTCCGAGGCGATGGGGTTCTTGCCGAGCTCGGCCGCGATGTAGGCGTAGTCGAGGTTGCTCAGGCCCTCTCCGCTGGCGGCGCCGGGCAGGAAGAAGTTCCACAGCCCGGCGGCCTTGGCCCGCGCCTTGAGGCTGTCGAGCAACTCGAGCTGGCCGGGGCCGTAGCCCCAGCGCTCGGCCCGGCCCTCGCCGAGCCTGAAGAACTCGGCCGTGACCGGCTCCACCTGGTCGGCCACGAACTCCACCACCCGGTCGAACAGCGGGCGGGCCTGCGGCGACATCGCAAGATCGAGCGACGCCTGGTCCAGATGGCCGACCAGTGCTGAAGGTGTCACGACTCGGCCTCCCTCCTGTGTCCAATGGTGTGCCGCGGGTTTGGTTGAGCGACCTGCCAAGTCTCTGACCTCGCGCCATGGACTACAGGGTCCCGCAATCGTACTGCCGACATACCACTAGGACGACAGCAGTGATGCTATGGCCCACACGGCGGCCACCGAACCGATGACTATGTACAGGATGCTTCGACCCAGCGGAGCGCGGTCCAAATCGGTCGGGTCGCGACGGTCGGGTCTCGGCCGCAGCAGCGCGGCCAGGTTGCCCGCAGCCATCGACGCCCCCAGGGCCAGCACCAGCCAGGCCAGGAGGTTCTGACCAAGGAACACCCAGAGGCCTCGTCAGATGGCGGGCCGGGCCGCGAAGTTGGCGAACGTGGTGAACCGCGACAGGAACGCCAGAGTGGTGGTGGCTGTGGGGCCGTTGCGATTCTTGGCCACTATCACCTCGGCCGTGCCCGAAGTGTCGGCGTTGTCGGGGTTGTAGACCTCGTCACGGTAGATGAACATCACCACGTCGGCGTCCTGCTCGATGGCGCCCGACTCCCGCAGGTCGGCGAGGATGGGGCGCTTCTGCTGGCGCATCTCGAGGTTGCGGGAGAGCTGCGACAGCGCCACGACCGGGCATTCGAGCTCGCGGGCGAGGATCTTCATGCCCCGCGAGATCTCGGCCACCTCGACCTGGCGGCTGTCGGCGCTCTGACGGCCCGTCATCAACTGCAGGTAGTCCACGACGACCATGGCGAGGTCGCCGACCTGGCTCTTCAGGCGGCGGGCGCGTGCCCTGATCTCCATGACCGTCACGTTCGGGTTGTCGTCGATCCAGATGGGCGCCTCCGCCAGCCGGCCGATGGCGGCGTTGATCCGGTTCCAGTCGGCGTCGTCGAGACGGCCGTCGCGCATCTTGGTGGAGTCGACCCGAGCCTCGGAGCAGAGCAGCCGCTGGGTCAGCTCCATGTGGCCCATCTCCAGCGAGAAGACCAGGACCGGCCGGTGCCCGCGTATGGCCGCGTGGGCGGCCATGCCCAGCGCGAACGAGGTCTTGCCCATGGACGGGCGTCCGCCGACCACGTACAGCGAGGACGGCTGCAGGCCCGACAGCAGCTTGTCGAGATCGTTGTAGCCGGTGGCGGTGCCGGTGATGGCCCCGCCGTGCTCGTAGAGCTCCTCGAGCCTGTCCAGCGTGCCGTCGAGCAGTTCCGAGAGCTGGACCGTGTTGTCCCCCACCTGCCCTTGGGCCACCTGGTACATCAGGTTCTCGGCCCAGTCCACTGCCTTGGTCACATCGTCGGGGCGGCCGTAGCCCAACTCCGCGATCTCTCCGGCCACCTCGATGAGGCGGCGCAGCGTGTGGTTCTCCTGCACGATGCGGGCGTAGGAGGCGGCGTTCGAGGTGGCCGGCGTGTTCATCTGCAGCGAGAGCAGGCCGTCCAGGCCTCCAATGGCCTCCAGGGTGTCGTTGCGCTCCAAGATCTCGGCCACCGTCACCGCGTCGGCCGGGTCGCCGGCGCTGTAGAGGCTGTGCACCGCCTCGAAGACCCGGGCATGCGCGGGCCGGTAGAAGTGCTCCGCGGTCACCGTCTCCAGCACGTCGGCAATGGCGTCGCGCGACAGCAGCATGGCGCCCAGCAGGGACTCTTCGGCCACCAGGTTGTGAGGAGGAACGCGCACGTCGCGCCGTTCGGCCGCAGTGCTCGTGCCCCCGCCGGGCCAAGTCGCGCTATCGGCAACGCTCACGTACTGACGCCCTTCATCTCCCCACACCGCCGGACCCGGCGGCGTGGGCGCGACGCTAACGGGGGGGTGCGACAGGATGCCGGCCGCCGGTGGACGATGCCTGTTGATTTCGCGTCGCGGCGGGGGATTCAGCAGTGGATCTCGCGAGTTTGATGTGGAATGCTGTGGGCGGATCAGTCCTGGGCCGTCACCTCGACGGTCACCGGCACCTCCACGTCCTCGTGGAGCCGGAACATCACGGTGTGGGCGCCGGTCTCCCTTATGGGTGCCTCCAAGGCCACAGCCTTGCTGTCGACCACCGCCCCGACTTGGGACTCGACTGCGGCCACGATGTCGGCCGGTCCCACCGAGCCGTAGAGGTGCCCGGACTCCGCGGCACGGGCCGGCACCGACAGAACGGCCGGCGCGAGCCTCACCGCTATCTCCTCAGCGTCGGCGCGGCCGGCGGCGCGGCGCAGCGCAGCGCTGCGCCGCATCGCCTCGGCCTGGCGCTCAGCGCCGGCCGACGACCTCAGAGCCAAGCCCTTGGGAACGAGATAGTTGCGGGCATAGCCGGCGGCCACATCGCACACGTCGCCCTTGCGGCCCAGCCCGTCCACGTCGGCGCGCAACACGACCTTCATGCCCGCTCCTGTCCCGTGCCGGCGGCCATGGCATCGACGAGTCCGGGTGCAGCAGCGTCGGCATCGTCCGCCTCCTCGTCGGGAGATGCACTCCCGGGAGGCGGCGCGGACGGGCGCGGCGCCGGGCCGGCCGCCCGGGACCGGCCGTCGCGGTCCTTGTTCTGGCGTTGGGTCGTGACCCGGCTCGAGTAGGGAACCAGGGCCATCTCGCGAGCCAGCTTGATGGCATCGGCGACGAGCTTCTGCTGCTGGGCGTTGTTGCCGGTCACACGCCGGGCCCGGATCTTGGCCCGCTCGGACATGAACTTCCGCAGCAGCTTCTCATTCTTCCAGTCGACGTAGGTGATTCCCTCAGTGGTGAGGAAGCTCACCTTCTTCTTCGCTCGGCGGCTGTTGTCGCGGTTCTTGCCCCGCACCTTGGTCTTGGGCACTCCCGTCTCCTCGTCTCAGTATCGATGGACCGGTCTCAGAACGGCTCTTCGTCGACGCTGGAACTCGCCGCGCCTGCCGGCTGCGTCCCGCCGCCGTGCCGGGGTCCGAGCGCCTCAGGACCAGCCGGACGGGGGCCGCTCGAACCGCGGGACCCGCCGTCGCCGCCGCGGTGCCCGCCGTCGCCGCCGCGATGCCCGCCGCGGCCGCCCTCACCCCGGTCGCCGCCGCCGCGATATTCGTTCCTCGTCACCTCGGCCGTGGCCCATCTCAAGCTGGGCGCCACGTCGTCGGCCAGAATCTCGACCTTCGAGCGACGGTCTCCGCTGTCCGTCTCCCAGCTCCGCTGCTGGAGGGTGCCGTAGATGACCACCCGTGCTCCCTTGTGAACCGATTCTACGACGTTCTCGGCGAGTTGACGGAAGCAGGTGACGTCGAAGAACGAGACCTCGTCCTCCTGGTCCTGCCGCCTCCGATTCCAAGCCACCCCGAACTGGGCTATGGCCATGCCCGACTGGGCGAATCGCAGTTCGGGGTCGCGGGTGACGTTGCCCACGACGGTTACGGTGTTGTCGAATCCCATTTGAGGAACCTCCGGATCTCAGCCGGCCTCGGCCGGCGCGGCCTCCGCAAGCAGGCCGCGGCGCTCAGCCTCAGCCTCGGGAAGCCTGAACAGTTTGTGGCGGACGATGTCGTCCGCGAGCCGCAGCCGCCGTTCGGTGTCGGGAAGACCGGCCGTGCCGGTCACGATCTCCCAGACCACGTACGTGCCCTCGGTTTTGTGGTTGATCTTGTAGGCGAACTTCCGCCGACCCCAGTTGTCGGTGGACACGATCGTCGCTCCCTCGTCGGTCACGACGCCGGCCACCTGGGCGATCACCGACTCGACGTCGGCTGCCCCGACGTCGGAATCGATGATGATCATCAATTCGTAGGCCCGCAGCACGGGGCAAGCACCTCCCTATGGACCCGGCGGCGCCGGGGCCCCTCTCGGGGCAGGTTCGGGGAAATCTGTGTTGTCGAGAACGGACCGGCCGATCCGCAAGAACCGGGACCAGTCACGTTGCCGGCAGGAAGGGTACCAAGACCCGGCCCCATGCCAACCGGGCCGGTCCCGAGAAGCTCCGCGGGCAGGCGCGAACCCGCCGCCCGGCCGCCAGTCCCCTGCCGGGCGACCGGCGCACCATCCCCAGCCATCCACAGAGTCTTCCCCAGACGCCCCCGGATTGTTGCGGCGGATCGAGGCGCGCCCCTGCCCGCCCAGCCTGGCCCTGCCCCCGCCCCGCCGGCCGATCGGGGCGCCGGCCCTGCCGAAGCCGCGACCGGTCCACCCCCACCCGCACCGCCCGCCGCGCCAGGCCGCCCGCCGCGGATTCGGGCTCAGACGCCGGCGGCTCCGAGCGCGGCCAGTTCGGCCTCCGGCAGGTGGTACGACTCCTCCAGGGCCGGGAAGGCGCCGGAACGGACGTCGTCGGAGAAACGGCGCACCGCCTCCGTGGCGGCGGCGTGCAGATCCGCGTAGCGACGCACGAACTTCGGAGCAAGCCGTTGCTCGAAGCCCAGCAGATCGTGGTAGACGAGCACCTGACCGTCGCAGTGGGGGCCGGCGCCGATGCCGATCGTCGGTATCTCGATCGCCTCGGTGACCATCTCCGCCACCTGGACGGGAACGCCCTCGAGCACGATCGCGTAGCACCCGGCGTGCGCCAGGGACTTCGCCGCCTGCACCAGCCGGCGAGCTGCCTCCGCCTTGCGGCCCTGAACTCTGAAGCCGCCCATGGCGTGCACCGACTGGGGCGTGAGGCCGATGTGGCCCATCACCGGCATCTCGGCGTCGCAGATGCGTTCGATCATCGGCAGGCGCTTGCGGCCGCCCTCCAGCTTCACCGAGTGCGCACCCGCCCTGATGATCTGCGCCGCGTTGCGGACCGTCCTGGAGGCCGACACGTGGTAGCTCATCCATGGCAGGTCGCCCACGATGTGGGCGTCGGGCTCGGTCCGCGCGACAGCGGCCACGTGATGGGCCATGTCGTCCACCGTCACCTGCAGGGTGTCGTCATAGCCGAGCACGACCATGGCAACGGAATCGCCGACCAGGATCAGGTCGGCGCCCGCCTCGTCCACGACTCGGGCGCTCGGCGCGTCGTACGCCGTGACCATCACAAGCGGATCGGCCCCGTCCCGAACCTTGCGTGCCCGTATGGCGGGCGCGGTGAGCGTGTCCATGGGAGGCTCCTTCCCGTCCAGCGCGCTGCGGCTGCCAGCGGTGACCGCAGGCTACCGCCCGCCGCGGCACGACCGCAAGCGGGTCGAGCCGGTATCAGCAGACGTCAGGCCGAGCGCTTGCCCCCGAGCGTGAACCGGCGCACAAGGTGGTTCCAGCCGCAGTCCGTGCAGACCTCGACCACGTACCCGGTGGACAGGCTGGCGCGGTGCTGCAAGCGCCGCATCTCGGCCGGGGTCGTGACGCAGCGGCCGTGCTTGGGAAGCCGCGAACCGAAGACATACGTGACCTCGACAAGGCCCGCGACCGCGCACACCGGACACCGGCGCCCCGTCGGCTGGCCACAGAACTCCGCGTTCCGGTGCAGCTCCCGTTGAGCGTCGCAGACCTCGTGCCGACCGAGCCGGCCCGACTTCCAGTCTCTCAGAGTGGCCTCCCGAGCCAGCCGGTAGTCCACGGCCGCGGTCGAGGATCCCTCCGGGGCGGGGGCGCCCTCAGCGGCAGCCGCCGGCCCGTCCGGCAGGCCGCTCGCCGCGGGGGCCACGCTGAACGGATCCGGCTTCACGGTCCGGCACAGTAGTCCGTTGCCCGCCACCGTTGCAGGGCTTCCACCGCCTCGGCCCTGCTGGGCGGACCTTCCTGGAAGGCTCTCTCGCGCAGGAATGCAAGGGCGCGACCGACATCCGGACCAGGGTCGAGGCCGAGCACTGCCATCACTTCGTCGCCGTCGACCGGAAGCGTGGGACGGTCCACATCCTCGATTCTTCGCAGCTCGGCGAGCGCGCCGGCGAAGTCGAGCAGCCGGTCGCTCGGCTGGCCGCAGGCCGCGGCCACCGCCACGGAGAAGGCGAGGGCGGCATCCACCGGCGCGGGACACGAGGCGACCAGCCGGCGCACGTCGGGCCGGGTGCTGCCCGTCTCGGCCAGCCGGGCCCGGGCCGCGATCAGCGCGGCCGACGACGAGACCAGCGCGTTCGGGCAGCGCAGCCTGCGCAGGCAGGCCGCTGCGGCCTCAGCCGAGTGGCGCACGAACAACGATGCCCAGCGTGGCGCCGGCTCGGCGTCCACAGCAGCCGCGATCCGGGCCACCTCCGCGGGGTCGCGGCGGGCCAGGTCCCCGACCACCCGTCCGATCAGGCCGGTGAGGAACAGGAAACGGAAACCCTCCGACGGGTCGTCGAGCAGCAGCAGCTTCTCGAACTCGTCGCGTACCCGCTCCACCGCGACGATGTCCAGCCGGTCGCCCATGGCCTTCACCGCACCGACCAGCGCGTCTTCGGGCGCCAACCCGTGGCCGGCGACGAACCGCGCCGCTCGCAGCATGCGCAGAGGGTCGTCGCCGAAGGAGACCGCGGGGTCCAGGGGCGTGCGCAACACCCCTGCCACCAGGTCGTCGCGCCCACCGTACGGGTCGATCAGGGCGCCGTCGGCCGTGTCGACCGCCATGGCGTTGACGGTGAAGTCGCGACGCGCCAGGTCCTGGACCACGTCGTCGCCGAAGGCCACCACGGGCTTGCGCGACTGCCTCTCATAGTGTTCGGCGCGGTGTGTGGTGATCTCGAAGGCCCGCCCGTCGACGACGCAGCCGACGGTCCCGAACCGCTCGCCCTGGGTCCAGACCGACGTCGCCGCATCGCTGACGATCCGCCGCACGGTCGCCGGGCGGGCGTCGGTGGTGCAGTCGAGGTCCGCCCCGGTGAGGAACCGGCCGGCGACGGCCTCCCGCACCACTCCGCCCACGAGGTACAGCCGATGTCCGGCGGCATCGAAGAGCCTCTTGAGGCCGGACGCGGCGGACAGCGCCGCCGACAGCGCTCCCCCAGCCGACAGTCCTCCCCCAGCCGACAGCGCTCCCCCAGCCGACAGTCCTCCCCCAGCCGACAGCGCTTCGCGGGCCTCGGCGCTCACCGTTCGCCGTCGCGGGCCGCGAGGCGGGCCGCCGCTCGCACGACCTCCATGCCCGGGCCGGAGCCGCTGGCAGGCTCGGGCCGCAAGTCGAGGCCCAGCAGTGCCCCCGCTACGGCGTACGACGAGGCCCGGGTGGCTTCCAGGTCGTAGCCGCCCTCCAGCACGGCCACCGTCCGCGGCGCCAGCGTCATCAGCCGACGGACGAAGTCGCCGTAGTCCGACGACGAGTAGCACAGGCCCGTCAACGGGTCGGCCCGGTGCCCGTCATAGCCCGCCGACACCAGCATCCAGTCCGGTGCGAACCGGTCGACCGCTGGAATGATCGCTTCTTCCAGCGCGGCCCGGGCCACCTCCCCGGTAGCGCCGGGCGGCAGCGGCACATTGATTGTGAAGCCCTCTCCCACGCCGGCGCCCCGCTCGTCGAGCGCCCCCGTGCCCGGATAGAGCGGGTACTGGTGAATCGACGCGAAGAGAATGTCGTCCCGGCTGAAGAACACGTCCTGCGTGCCGTTGCCGTGGTGGGCGTCGATGTCGACGATGGCGACCCGCTGGCCGGCCTCGGCCAGCGCGGCCGCGGCCACGGCAACCGAGTTGAACAGGCAGAAGCCCATGGACGCCGAGGGCGTGGCGTGATGTCCCGGCGGCCGCACGATGCAGTAGGCCTCGGCCTCTCCTCCGCCGGCCCCGAGCAGCTCCACGGCCGACAGCACCGCGCCGGTCGCGAGCAGGGCTGCGTCCAAGCTGGCCGCGCCCATCGGTGTGTCGGGATCCAGGCTGCCGCCGCCGTGCTCCGCGAGCGTCACGACCCGATCGACCATCTCCGGGCTATGCACCAGTTCCAGTTCCGACCGCTCCGCCGGCCTCGGGGCGCGTCCGTCCGAGAGCAGTTCGGCGTCGACCGCACCCACCCCGGCCAGTGCAGCCCTCAAGCGGTCGGGCCGCTCGGGATGCCGGAGACCGGTGTCGTGGTCGAGAAAGCGCTCGTCGGTGATCACCAGCACGGTCGGTGATCGTACCGGGTGCCTCCTACGCGGGTAGTCTCGCGCTCCGGGCCGGGACCGCAGCCACGACCGGCGCGTATCGTGGCGGCCCATGCGAGATCCGAGTTCGTGGCACTGACCTCGGTGAGGGTCGGTTCGGCGCGATTTCGCGTCGGGCCCTGGCAGGGCCGGCACGATGTGGCGTACCTCGCCCCCGTCACCGCCGCTTCGACTCTCGCACCCCCAGTACTGGCCTCCCTGCGGGAGCGGCTCCTGCGTCAGGGGTTCAGGTCCGTCATCACTGCCGCCGTCGCCCCGCCGACACGCGACTGGCTTGCCGAGGACGGCTTCGGCATCCGGTCCGAACTGACGGCCCTGAGCCGGGATCTGGAGGCCTCCGAAGGGCCTGCCCACCCCGGCGGGCGCACCCGGAGGGCCCGACGTCGCGATCGCGATGGTGTTCTGCGGGTTGATGCCGAGGCCTTCCCGCCGTTCTGGCGCCTCGACGCCGAAGGTCTCCACGAAGCCCGCACCGCCACGCCGTCAAGCCGGTGGCGGGTGATCCGCAGCCCTGAGGTGAAGGCCTACAGCATCACGGGACGAGCGGGGCCGACGGGCTACTTGCAGCGGCTGGCGGTGGCGACTCACACCCAGGGCCGGGGCCTGGGCACGCTGCTGGTCATGGACGCACTGAACTGGCTGGAGCGCAGCGGTGCGCGGACCGCGCTGGTCAACACCCCTGCCGACAACGAGCGAGCCCTCGCGCTCTACCAGCGGTGCGGGTTCCGTGCAGAGATCGACCGGCTCGCCGTCCTGCACCGCGACCTCGTTTGAGACCGTTCGCCGTCGGCTGCCCCGCCCGGCCTCCGTCCAGTGCTACCGTCGCTCAGCGAGGCAGCAGCCTTCCACAACCAGCGACACGAGGAGCTGACATGGCCGTTGGCATCGTCACCGACAGTTCCTGCGACCTCGGCGACGCCGAAATCGACGGGCTCGACATTCAGGTCGTCCCGTTGTTCATCCGATTCGGAACCGACGAGTTCGTCGACCGCGAGCAGCTCGCGGTGGAGGACTTCTACCAGCGGATGGCGGCCGCAGTGGAGTTGCCGCAGACCGCGGCCCCGCCGCCGGGACGCTTCGAACAGGCCTTCCGGCGGTGCCTGGATGCCGGTGCCGAGGCCGTGGTGTGCATCAACCTGTCTGCGGCCATCTCGGCCACCATGCAATCGGCGGTGCAGGCTGCCGACGCCATCCGGGCTGAGGACGGCGCCGCCGACATCCGGGTGCTGGACAGCCGGTCGGTGACGGCCGGACTGGGCACGCTGGCGCTGCAGGCGGCTCGCATGGCCTCCGACGGCGCCGGCGCCGACGACATCGAGAGATTCGTGGCCGACGCCTCCGAGCGAACGCACGTCTTCGGCACCCTCGACACCCTGGAGAACCTCCGCAAGGGGGGGCGCATCGGCGGCGCCCAGGCCCTGCTCGGCTCGATGCTCTCGATCAAGCCCATCGTCGACATCTCCAGCGGCGAGGTGGCGGAGGCCGCCAAGCAGCGGACCCGCCGCAAGGCGCTCGGCTGGCTGCGCGACAAGGTGCGGGCGGCGGCGCCGGTGGAGCATCTCACGGTCATGCACGGTGAGGCGCCCGACGTGGACGACTTCTGCGCGATGCTGGCCGGAGTACACCCCGGCGACATCCGGGTCTGCAAGGTCGGACCGGTCGTGGGCACCCACGCCGGTCAGGGCGTGCTGGGCATGGCGTACCAGGTTCCAGCGGCCTGAGATCGGCATTGCCCAGCAGTCTCCTAGTGGTGTGTCGCAGGTTTGGTTGCGTTACCCACTCGACCTCTGACCTTGCACGATGCAGAACGGAACTCCGCAGTTGAACTCACGGCATACCACTAGGCTGCACGACCATGGCCGACGCCGAATCCACCCCCCGTGACCGGCCGACGTTGAGCCTGGGATCCGACGACTGGCCGGCGACCGTCGCCGACAAGATCGTCGAGGTCGTCGATGCGGTGCGGGTGCAGACCACCGATCGGGCGGTGTTCCTGCTCCGGGCGGTCGTCTACTGCCTGGTGGCCGCAGTCGCCGCCATCGCCGCCGTGGTGTTGCTCACCATCGTCACCGTGCGCCTGGCCGACGCCTACCTGCCGATAGGTTCCGGCGTCGGCTCGGCGACATGGGCGGCCCACGGCTTCATCGGATTGCTGGTCTCCGTCATCGGATTCGGTGCCTGGCGAGCACGGACCGGATCGACGAAGCCCGTCTACGCGGCGGTGATCATCGACGCTCTCATCATCCTGGGCGTGGTGCTCTACGGTGTGATCGAGGCGGTGGCCTAAGGCCACGACCACGCCCGACCGTCGGTCCAACCTCGAGAGCGCCCGCAAGCATGCGAGTGCGGGTCGCGCCGGGCAGGGGCTCTCCCGCTCCTGTTCGCTGCGACCTGAGGGCCGCTCGGGCCTGTTCCGGCTCTTGTTCGCCTCGCTCAGGGGGCCGCCCAGGCACGGGGGCCTCGCCCGCATGAGCCGGGTAGGCTCGCCTCTCCGCTCGGCCTCTGAGAGGAGCAATGCCGGAATGAGCCTTGACGACCTCGCCGGGGGCGAGGCGGAGATGGTCATCATCGGATCCGGCCCGGCCGGGCTGACCGCGGCCATATACGCGGCTCGGGCCGACCTCCGCCCGGTGGTCCTGGAGGGCGAGCCGAGTTCGACGAGT
Organism: Acidimicrobiaceae bacterium; assembly: GCA_028819505.1. Taxonomy (GTDB): domain Bacteria; phylum Actinomycetota; class Acidimicrobiia; order Acidimicrobiales; family Aldehydirespiratoraceae; genus Aldehydirespirator. The sequence continues at coordinate 42,422 of JAPPLH010000011.1, read as the reverse complement.
GACCAGCCGGGCGGGCAGCTGATGCTCACCACCGACGTGGAGAACTACCCCGGATTCCCCGCGGGTGTGATGGGACCGGAGTTGATGCAGCGATTCCGCGACCAGGCGATCCGGTTCGGGGCCCGGATCCATACCGTGAAGGCCTCGCGGGTGGACTTCTCGAGCCCGCCCCACGGAATCTGGATCGGCGACGCCGGCGCGGACGAGCCGACGCTGAGGGCCCGGACGGTGATCGTGTCGACCGGGGCCCAGTCCATCATGCTGGGACTCGACCGGGAGATCGAGCTCGTGGGGCACGGGCTCTCGACCTGCGCCACCTGCGACGGCTTCTTCTTCCGCGACCAGCACATCGCGGTGGTCGGAGGGGGCGACTCGGCCATGGAGGAGGCGACCTTCCTGACCCGGTTCGCCTCGCGGGTCACCGTCATCCACCGCCGCGATGCGCTCCGAGCGTCCAAGATCATGCAGCAGCGCGCCTTCGACAACGAGCGGATCGACTTCATGTGGAACAGCGTCGTCGAGGAGTACCTCGGCGAGTCCACCCTCGCCGGCCTGCGGATCCGCGACACCGGGACCGGCGAGACATCCGTGCTCGACGTGACCGGGTGCTTCATCGCCATCGGCCACCGGCCCAACACCGACCTCTTCGTGGGCCGGCTGGAGATGAAGGAGAACGGCTACCTCATCACCGAGCCGAACTCCACCAGGACCGCGATAGAGGGCGTGTTCGCCTGCGGAGACGTGCAGGACGACTACTACCGGCAGGCTGTCACGGCGGCGGGAACCGGCTGCATGGCCGCGATCGAGGCCGAGAGACACCTCGAGAGCCTCCGCTCGCGTGCGGCGTCATGACTCGCCGTACCGGCAAGTAGGGTGACCGCGTCCGAACGGTCGCAGAGCGACGAGCGACGGCGACACGTCCTCGATGATGCAAGCAAGGGGAAGAAATCGTGGCAGGACCAACCATCACGCTGAGCGCCTCGACATTCGACGAGGCGCTCAACAGCGCGTCCACACCCATTCTCGTGGACTTCTGGGCTGAATGGTGTGGCCCCTGCAAGCTGATCGCGCCGATCCTCGACGAGATCGCCTCCGAGCAGGAGGGCAGGCTGACAGTGGCCAAGCTCAACGTGGACGAGGCGCCCGACGTCGCCCGCAGATTCGGTGTCATGAGCATCCCCACCATGATCCTCTTCGACGGCGGGGAGCCCGCCAAGCGAATGGTGGGCGCCAAGCCGAAGGACGCCCTGCTGGGCGAACTCGCGGAGTACCTCTAGTCGCAAACCGGCCGCGGCGGCGTGCCGACTCCAGCACCACAGTCCGGCGGCGCCCCGCAGCCTCACGGGGCCGGGCCACCCAGCGCAACCCGGCAGCCTCACGGCCTGCCGCTTCGACGGGGCGACTCGGGCGACGCCGTCCGCGATCTCCAGCGCAGGCTCGCCCTGATCGGCTACCGCACCGACGGGGAACCGCAGGAGTTCGGCACCGAGACCGAGGCTTCGCTGCGTCGCTTCCAGAGCGACCGCGGCCTGGTGGTCGACGGGATCTGCGGCCCGCAGTCATGGACCGCCCTCGTCGAAGCCGATCACCGGCTCGGTGACCGGCTCCTCTACTACCGCGACCCGATGATGCGGGGCGATGACGTGGCGGAGCTCCAGCGCCGGCTCGGGCAGCTCGGCTTCGATCCCCACTGGGTCGACGGCATCCTCGGCCCCCGGACCCACAGGGCGGTCCAGCAGTTCCAGCAGAATGCAGGCCTTCCTGACGACGGGGTTGTCGGACGGTCGACCATCGACGCGCTGGACAGGCTCACATCGCGAACCACCCGCCGGCTGACGATCGCCGAGGTGCGCGAGCACGAGCGGCTGCGCCTCCAGCCCAACCGGGTGGAGGGGAAGCGCATCGTGGTGGGCGACACCGGCGAACTGCCCGTGATCGCTCAGGCGACCGCCCGCCGCCTGCGCCAGGTCGGGGCGGACGTCCTGTCGTTCAGCACGCCCGACCTCAGTCACCAGGCTCGAACCTCGAATCAGTGGAACGGCGACATATACCTCGGCGTGACGCTGGCCGGCGACAACTTCGGCGTCGCGTACTTCGCCATGAGCGGGTTCGAGTCGGTCGGGGGCCGGGCCCTGGCCCAACGGTGCTCGGCCGCGCTCGCGCCCTGGCTCGCCGAGCCCACCCCGGCGACGCCGATGCGGCTGTCCATTCTTCGCGAGACACGGATGCCCGCGGTCTGGTGCCGCATCGGTCCTGGACCAGCCGTCGTGCCGCGGGCGCCCCACATCGCGAGCGCTCTCGCTGATGCGATCACCGACTGGTGCGTCGACCCCGGATTGCAGTGAATATCGTGCAACCGGCCCAGGTCGTCACGCAATGAGGCGATAGATCCGCTCGAGGTCGGACAGCCCGCTGAACTGGATCGTGATCCTGCCCCTTCCCTTGCCCAACCGCACCGACACCGGAGTGTCGAGCCTTGTCGAGAGTAGATCTTCGAGCTCGAGGATTCCGGCCTGCAACTCGTCGGGCGTGGACGCCTCGTCGTCGTGATCGGACGGCGCCGACTGCCCCGGTGCCGCGTGGAGCTCGGCGACCCTGCGTTCCGCCTCACGGACCGTCAAGCCCTCTCGAACGATCTCGGCAGCCAGAGCCTGCCGGGCTGACTCGTCTTCGAGGGCCAGCAGCGCCCGACCGTGGCCTGCCGAGAGATCACCCTCGACGACGAGGCGCTGCAGGGCCGGCGCCAGGTTCAGGAGCCTCATGGTGTTCGCCACTGCGGGGCGGGAGCGACCGACCCGGGCGGCCACATCCTCCTGGGTCAGTCCGAAATCGTCGATCAGCTGCCGGTAGGCGGCGGCCTCCTCCAAGGCATTCAGGTCTTGGCGGTGCACGTTCTCGACCACCGCGGCCTCGAGGGCGCCCCTGTCATCCGCATCCCGCACGAGCGCCGGGATGTCTCGGAGGCCGGCCCGTTGAGCAGCTCGCCAGCGCCGCTCTCCTGCCACAAGTTCATATCCTTCTGATATTTTTCGTACAATTACCGGTTGGATCACTCCGACCTCAGCTATAGACGCAGCCAACGAACCCAGGGACTCCTCCTCGAAGCGTTCCCTCGGCTGGTACGGGTTCGGGACGATGTGACTGATGTCGATCTCCTGGAAGATCGAAGCTGCGGGATCCGGATCGGCCGGGATCAGGGCTTCCAGACCCTTCCCGAGACCGCTACGACGCGCCACGGAGCACCTCCTCTGCCAGGTCGCGGAACGCTCTTGCCCCCTTGGATGAAGGGTCGTAGAGAATGATGGGTTGACCGAAGGACGGCGCCTCGCTGAGACGCACGGTACGCGGCACGACCTGCCAGCAGACCTTGTCTCCGTAGTGTGTCCGAACCTCTCGGGCGACATCCCGTGAGAGATTCGTGCGAGCGTCGTACATGGTGAGGATCAGTCTTGTCAGTTCCAAGTCGGGATTGAGGCTGCGCTGCACCAGCTCGATGTTCTTGACGAGCTGGGCCAAACCCTCGAGCGCGAAGTACTCGGTCTGGATGGGAACGACGACCTCGTCGGCTGCCGCAAGGCCGTTGATCGTCAGCAAGCCTAGCGAGGGCGGGCAGTCGATCATGATCAGGTCGTACTCCCTGACCGCCCCCGGCAAGGCGTCCCGGAGTCTCCGCTCCCTGCTGAGAGCAGGCACGAGCTCGATTTCGGCGCCGGCGAGATCGAGGTTGGAGGGAGCGATGTGCAGACCCTTGATCATTGTCGGTTCAATGATCTCCTCGAGTTCGAGATCTTGGAGCAGCACATCGTAGATCGACCCGTCTAGTGCTCGCGGGTCCAAGCCCACTCCAGTGGTTGCATTGGCCTGGGGATCGAGATCCACGATGAGGGTCTTGATCCCCTTCTCGGCGAAGCACGCTGAGAGGTTCACGGTTGCGGTCGTCTTGCCGACGCCGCCCTTCTGGTTGGCGACCGCGAAGACTCGAGCGTGACTCGGACCGGCTCGTTCTGTCATGCCCACGGCGTCGACTCCCTGTCGCAGCGGCTCCCGGGTACGGTCCCATACCACCCCCAGCAAGTCAAGCATCCCCTCGTGTTTCACATGAAACGCCGGAGGAGCAACTGGATCCGGGCCGCTAGCCCAAAGGACAGCGCCTCCGCGCCGAGCGGCGTCGGGGAAGGTCCGCCGGGATCGGCCCGAATCTCATGACCGAGAGGTACCTGCCGTGCGGTGTCGTCCAAGCTCCCTCTATCTCGCAACCAGTCCGCTCCGCCAAGGGCATCCGCTGCCAACGCCCCGCCGTCGACGCCGAGACGGAGACCACGAGCGTGCCACCTTCGTTCAGCAGCGGCAGGGCGCACTCTGCAAGTTCCGGCACTGGACCGAATGAGCGTGCTACCGCTCCGTCGTACCCTCCCCGGCCGTCGGCCCGAGCCATCTCGTCCACTAGGGCGTGCTCGACCGTGACCCGCTCCGTGAGGCCCGTCGCGGCCACAGCTCGCTGCGCCATCTCGCACCGTCGCTCCCGAGCGTCCACCAGGCGCCACTGCGACCCAGGCAGTTCAAGGGCCAGAAGCACCCCCAACACGCCGGCCCCGGTGCCGCAGTCCACAAAGCGTCCCTCCGGCAGTGTCCGCCAACAATCCAGCACGTACCCGCCGGCGTGAAGGCGAAGAGCCTCGATTGAAGTCCCTCCGATGGCCCCCGCGGCCCGAGCCGGCAGCCACGCTCGGTCCAGCCGCTCCAGAAGTGCCGGCTCGATCACGGCTAGCGGTACGTCGGAGAAACCATCCTCCGCATGACGGACCCGTCCAGCTGCCTGGACCCGAGGACGGTCCGGATCATGGGATCCGCGACGGACCACTAGCGAATGGCGCGGAGGGTACGTCGCATGCTCAGTCGGGAGCGGCTGTGATGATCACCCGCCGGTGAGGATCCTCGCCTTCGCTCCGGCTCTCCACACCGCTCATCTTGGAGATCACGTCGTGGACGATCTTGCGATCCATCCGGTTCATCGGCTCGAGGGCGATCTCCGAGCGTGTCTCGATGGACTCCTCAGCCATCGTGCGAGTGAACTCTGCCAACGCTGAGGCACGGCGAGCACGAACCCCGCCCATGTCCATCCGGATCTTGCCCTCCCTGGTCGTTCCGCCGGATCGTTGCAGCACCGTCCGAACCAGCTCATCGACTGCCTGGGCTGTACCACCCCGGCGGCCGATCAAGATCCCGATTCCGTCTCCGCTCGCCTCGATCCGCATGATGCCGTTCTCCAAGTCATGCCGCTTGAACGTGACGGCAACGCCCAGCAGTTCCGTGACGCCCCGAACGAAGGTCTCGGCAAGATCGGCTTGCTCCAACAGCGAAGGACCATCAGTATAGTCTATTATCATGGCTTTTGCATCCTCTTTCGTGTCAAGTGCCTTCCGGCGCTCTACCTGGGGTTTGTCACGAGCGTCGTCGTCACCGCCCGCAGACCGTCGGGGGCCCGAACGAGACGAGTCCCTGCGGCGGGAGCGAGCAGCTGGTTCCGGCGCTGCCTTCACGGGCGCTCGCGAGGATCCGGCTCGTCGTGAGGATCCTGACCGGCGACTGTTGTGACCTCTGCTTCTGCCATCCTTCGGGCGCACCGGCGTGGGGAGCACCCGAGCCCGCACCCGAGCCTCCTGCTTGATCCTCCCGAACAGCCCCGTCTTCGCTTCCGAGAGCACTTCGAACTCTGCGTCCGACTCGTCGACACCGAGATGAACGAGAGCCTGCTCCTTGGCATCTTCCACCGTCGTTGCTCTGACTTCCAACCATTCCATTCCAGAAGAACTCCTTCGTGCGGCGCGACTCTCAGCGCCTCTTCTTCTTGCTGCGGCTGCGGTTCTGGCTGGGGCGCCTCGCGGTCGAGCCGGGCGGCGTGACGCGGCCGCCGCCCGGCCGGGCGCCGGATCGGCCCCGCGAGGGCGCCTTGCCGGTCCGTCCCCGTTGTTCTGCCGTCCTTGCCTGCGGCGGCGTCCTCTT